>JANOPO010000034.1:0-33657 GCA_031422015.1 Flavobacterium sp.
ATTTTATCTCTTTCTTCTTTAAAATGAATTCTGCACGATTCTTCGCTTCCAAAATTTGCTGTAAAACTGAATAAATTCATATCTTTTTCTACAAATATAAAACTTTTTTTGGAATTATGAGTGTTTACGGACAATCAATAATTTTTTCTAAAAGTTTTTGTTTCAAACAAATTTAATATTATGTTCAATTTGAAAACAGGCGCTAATTATATATCTAAAAAATTTAAACGTATCAATTTTACATTTTTCGTTCTAATAATGCCATATAAAATCCATCAAAACCCGATTCGTGTGCTAAAATCTTAGAATCTTTAACAAAGTTAAAGTTTTTTCCGTTATCTGTCGTCAAGAAATGTTTAATTTGTTCTTGATTTTCTGATGGAAGTATCGAGCACGTAGCATAGACGAGTTTTCCGCCTGGTTTTACAATGCGTGAATAGCTTTCTAACACTTCTGCCTGCACTTTTTTGATAGTATCAATAAATTCAGGTTGAAGTTTCCACTTGGCATCTGGATTTCGTTTTAAAACGCCCAGGCCGCTGCAAGGCGCATCAATCAAAACTCGATCTGCTTTTTCTTGCAATTTTTTGATGACTTTTGTTGAGTCAATAATTTTATATTCAATATTAAAAGCACCGTTGCGTTTGGCACGTAATTTAAGTTGCTTGAGTTTGCTTTCATACAAATCCATGGCAATCAACTGTCCTTTATTTTCCATTAATGAAGCAATATGTAGCGTTTTTCCGCCAGCGCCTGCACAAGTATCAACCACGCGCATTCCAGGTTTTACGTCTAAAAATGCGGCAACTAATTGTGAATTGGCATCTTGCACTTCGAAAAAGCCTTCTTTAAAAGCATCTGTCAAAAACACATTAGCTCTTTCTTTGAGCACTAGTGCATCTGGTTGATCTTTAAGAAATTCGGTTTCGATGTTCAAATCCATCAAAATAGCATGGAGTTTTTCTTTTGTAGTTTTAAGCGTATTTACCCGTAAAATAACTTTTGCGGGTTGGTTTTGTGCCGTAATTTCTTTAGCCCAAATTTTTTCGCCCAATTCTCTCACGCCCAGTTCGTCCATCCAATCGGGAATAGATTCTTTTAAGGCTCTAATTTTGGAAAGTTCGTCAAATCGTCCTTTTATTTTTCGTTCTGGAGTTCCTTCTAGTTGTCTCCAGTCTGGAATTGGATAACCTCGTAAAACGGCCCAAATCGAAAACATGCGCCAAAGATTGTCACGATCAAACGGTTCTTTTACTTCAGCAATTTCGGCATATAATCGTTTCCAACGTACGACTTCGTATATGGTCTCGGCCACAAACTTACGATCGGAGCTTCCCCAACGTTTATCTTTTTTGAGTGAGCGCGCCACAACTTTATCTGCATATTCGCCTTCGTTAAAAATGGCGTTTAAGGCGTCAATGGTGGTATAAACTAAATTTCGGTGTAATCTCATTTTGTATTTTAATCAGTTGGCAAAGGTATTGCTTTTATACAAACGAAAAAAGTATTCTTTTTGTGAGAATACTTCTTTTTTTTCGCGTTAGAGATGGAAGTGCAGCTCTTTTTTAAAGGCATTTTTCTTGCCTTTAAAAAAAAGCGGGAACGCACAGCTAGACACGCAGTTTCGGGAAACGCTCATATTTTACGTCGGATTGTGATGAATACGGTGCATATTGATTTTTTCAGGTGGATGTAAGACCATCGGGAATTGTTCTACTTTTACAGAACTACTATCCAAACCGAATCCTTTTTCTTCGGACAAACTGAATTTTTTCATAAAGAAGTAGAAATTCATGACGATATTTTCGAAGAAAGTCAAATCGCTATCATTAGATAAGAATTTTTCAGATAACACAAATTTGAAATCGCCCAGAATATTATTTTTATTAAGCGATTCGTAGCGACTTGTAATATCAACTTCGCCATTACTTACCATATCTTTTATGACGTCTTTGAACATCAAATTGATCTTGGTTGGTTCTCTAAAACCTAAATAAAAATCAATCCTGTAGATATCGTCTTTTACAATTTCGTTCACACGATATTCTTTTTTATAAGGTTCGTTTAAAATGTTTACATGCACAAACCAATAAATATCAGCTCTTTTCGGTCGTTTTTGAAGGATTGAATACATTACTTTTTCTTCAATTTCGTCCAAGCGTTGCGAGTTGGTCATGTAGACCAAATGGGTAGCGTATTTTGGGATCGATAAGTCTACGCTTAATTCGGCCAAAACTTTTTTATAATCATCAATTTTGACAATTTTTGTATAGTTTTTACTAATTTTTCTGGCTAAAAACCATATTGACATCACTGAAATTAGTACTGCTGTTATGCATAAAGTTACATAGCCGCCATCGACAAATTTTTCTATATTGGCTCTTAAAAATGCCAATTCAATTACTAAATACAAAAGAATTAATGGTGCGATAAAATACCACTTAACACGCTTCATAATTAAATAAAAATTCAATAAAATGGTTGTCATAATCATACACAGAATAATCGCCAAACCATATGCATGTTCCATGTGACTGGATTCTTCAAAACGCCATACAATAAAAACGCAGCCTACAAATAGCAACCAATTTAGTGACGGAATATACAATTGTCCTTTTACATCGGTCGGAAATTTGATTCGAACTTTTGGCCAAAAATTGAGACGCATTGCTTCGTTGATTAATGTAAACGATCCTGAAATTAAGGCTTGCGAGGCAATTACGGCGGCTAAAGTTGCAACTACAATTCCGATAGGCTGAAACCAATCGGCCATAATCATATAAAACGGATTTGGGTTGTTGGCATTCAATTCGGCTAGGGTTTTGCCTTCGTGAGCTAGTAACCATG
Organism: Flavobacterium sp.; assembly: GCA_031422015.1. Classification (GTDB taxonomy): domain Bacteria; phylum Bacteroidota; class Bacteroidia; order Flavobacteriales; family Flavobacteriaceae; genus Flavobacterium. Next base: position 2,848 of record JANOPO010000034.1, read on the forward strand.
CGCCTTGACCGAAATAATTAAGTATTAAAGTAATTTTAACGAAAATCCAACTTATACGAATATTTTTACGTCCGCAATGTCCCATGTCTGAATATAATGCTTCGGCTCCAGTCGTACATAGAAATACAGCTCCTAAAATAAAAAATCCTTGGCCTGCAACTTCTGATGTTAGTAATTTATAGGCGTAATAAGGATTCAATGCATTGAAAACGGCAAGATTCGTTATCATTCGGATTACTCCTAAAATACCGAGCATCGAGAACCAAATTAACATCATTGGCGCAAAAAATTTCCCAACTAGCTTAGTGCCAAATTGTTGTATAGAAAATAATACAAATAAAATAGCAATAACTATAGGTATGGTTTGAATATCTGGTTTAAAAATTCGTAATCCTTCAACGGCAGATGATACTGAAATCGGTGGGGTAATAATTCCGTCAGCTAGTAAGGCACTCCCTCCAATAATTGCGGGGACAATGAGCCACTGAATTTTGGTTCGTTTTACAAGCGCGTACAAGGCAAAAATTCCTCCTTCGCCATGATTATCAGCACTTAGCGTTATAATAACATATTTTAAAGTGGTTTGGAGCGTTAATGTCCAAAAAATACAAGATAATCCGCCAAGAATCAGATCGGCACTAATTGCGCTTGTGCCAATAATTGATTTCATTACGTATAAAGGAGATGTTCCTATATCACCATAGATGATTCCGAGCGTAATTAGTAATCCAGCTGCTGAAAGTTTGCTGTGAAGGTCTTTGTGATTGTGCGAACTCATAAAATTTAATTAAAAAAAGTTACAAATGTATTATAATTTACGGATTACAAATAAAAATACAATTAGTTTTTTAAGGCTTATACTATTATTGCTTTGCCAGCGCCTTTTAATGCTTTATCAGTATCTAAATAAAAATCAATTCTGCCCAAATTGATGCCATAGCAACCAACTTGATTAACTAAAACTTCTTTGCCATCCAAATTTCTTATTATCGTTGGTTTGTCCAAAAAAGTATGTGTGTGACCGCCTATAATTAAGTCGATATCACGAGTTAAAGTTGCTAGTTTTAAATCCGAAATTTTATTTTCATCGTCCTTATATTTATATCCTAAATGCGAAAGACAAATTATTAAATCGCATTTTTCTTCGTTTTTTAATTTTTTCACAACATCCAAAGCAATGTCGACAGGATTGTTATATACAGTTTCTTTATAGTTTTTTTTATCGACTAAACCAGCTAATTCGATACCTAAACCAAAAACACCGACTTTTATTCCAGCTTTATTAAAAATTTTATAGGGTTTTATCTGAGTATCAAGAATGGTATTCTTAAAGTCGTAATTTGCGTTTACGAAATCAAAACTAGCATGATGTTTTTGCGATAAAAAACCTTCTAGTCCATTATCAAAATCATGATTTCCTAAAGTTGCAAGGTCATAATTCATCATACTCATTAATATCAACTCTAGCTCTCCACCATAATAGTTGAAGTAGGGTGTGCCTTGAAAAATATCTCCAGCATCTAATAAAAGCACATTTGAGTTTTCTTTTCTGATAGTTTCTATTAGGGCTGCGCGTCTAGAAACGCCACCCATATTTGGATTACGCGGATGATCGGCTGGAAACGCATCAATGTAGCTATGTACGTCATTGGTGTGCAAAACGGTAAGATGCTTTGTTTGAAAGTTATCAAAACTACTTAGAGTTAGTCCTAAGCCAAGCAATGTTGCACTTGCACTTGTTTTTTGAATAAATTCTCTTCTTTTCATGCTATTCTTTTATGATTCTTTTATCTGTTGCAACAGGAAGTTCAACAACAGTTTTGAAATAATCTATTAAAACATTTCGCAGTTTATAATCAAGATTATAACGTTTGATTCCTTTTTTGAAAAACTCCATATTATCGCCTCCATTAGCAAGATAATCGTTGGTGGCTACATAATAGATTTGATTTTCAACAACAGGTATTCCTTGAATTAGGATATTTTTCGACTTATTTTCGTTTTCTATTATAAAAGATATTCCAGATACGGGATGCGGTTTTTTTTCTGCGATGAAGTAGTTGACCAATTCATAAATTTGTTCAGATTTTAATCCAACTACTACCAATTCGTTTTCAAAAGGCATCAACTCGAACGCTGTTTTGGTAGTTACATTTCCTTTTGGTATTATTGATCGGATGCCACCATTATTTAATAATACAAAATCGATTTGTTTCTGTTCACGTTGAAAAAAAATAGGATTTCCTTGCTTATATGTAATATCTGCAAATAAATTTCCTACCGATGTTTGCCATATTCCAACTTTATCGAAAGTTTGCGGAGCTTTAGTTAAAACCGTGTTTAGATCTGTATCTATTCGATCTTTATATGGTTTTACATAGGCATCTATTACTTCGTTTTGAGATAATTTTTCAGTAATTCCAATTTTTTTACCTTCAATTTTAGTAATAAACAAACGTTGGTTTTGGCATGATAAAAACAGGAAAAATGTTAAAAATAAAACAAAATTAGGGAGTGTGAATTTATAGTTTTTTAGATTTACCATCGGAAATATGACATATTATATTAAATTTGTATTTCAACAAAAATACTATGTTTTTAAAACAATTGAGGAATTTTTTTATAAAAAGTAAGATTAAAAAAAAGTTACTTGACGTAGTGCCTGATTACAAGATAAATAGTATCAAGAAAATTGGAATTATCGTAGATGAAACCAGTTTTAAAATTTCTGAGGCGTTAGTAAACGAATTGATTATAAGTGGATTTGATAAAGACAATATAACAGTTTTGATTTTTAAAGACAAAATTTTTACAAACGACCAGCTAATTTTTTCAGCATTTAGTGACAGGGATTTACAGTGGTCAGGAAGAATCAATAATAATCAAGTTGCTAGTTTTATTGACCGAAAATTTGATTTGCTAATCAATTATTACGACTACGAGAAACTACCATTACTTGTAGTTACTAATGACTCAAAAGCTTTTTTCAAAGTTGGTTTTGCAGCAGTAGATAAGCGTATCAATCATTTTATTGTTAATACAACTTGCGAAAATTATAAGGTTTTTGTTGCAGAATTACTAAAGTATTTAAAAATCCTAAAAAAATTATAAACAAATGAAATCATTAATAGGAACCGGTGTTGCACTTGTAACTCCTTTCAAAAAAGATTTTTCAGTAGATGTTGAGGCACTTCGTAGGATTGTAAATTATCAAGTTGACAACGGTGTAGATTATTTGGTTGTGTTAGGCACAACGGGCGAACCTGCAACTTTATCACAGGCAGAAAAAGACTTAGTTATCCAAACGGTTATTGATGCAAACAAGCAACGTTTGCCCTTAGTTCTAGGTGTTGGAGGAAATAATACCGCTGAACTTGTTCATGAATTAAATACTCGAATTTTTACGGGATTTGATGCTATATTGTCCGTTTCTCCGTATTATAGTAAGCCAAATCAAGAAGGAATTTATCAACATTTTAAGAAAATTGCTGAAAATTCTCCCTTACCAATTATACTATATAACGTGCCAAGCAGAACAGGAAGTAATATGTTGCCCAAAACCGTACTCCGATTGGCTAACAATTTCAAGAACATTGTTGCCATTAAAGAGGCAGCAGGAGATTTAGTTCAAGCTATGAAGCTTATTCAAAACAAGCCAAAAGATTTTTTAGTTATTTCAGGCGATGATATGATAGCACTTCCGATGGTTTTGGCTGGCGGAAGTGGTGTAATTTCTGTAATTGGTGAAGGTTTTCCGAGGCAGTTTTCAGATATGATACGTTTTGGACTTAATCGTAAAGTAGATGATGCCTACAAAATTCATTATTTATTTGCTGATTGTATTGATATGATATTTGAACAAGGAAATCCTGCTGGGATTAAAGAAATTTTTAGTCTACTTGGTATTTCCGAGCATGTCGTTCGTTTGCCACTAGTTACGGTAGATGCCGAATTAGCAGCTAAATTAAAGTATTTTGTAAAAAAAATTGAAATTTAAGTTGCCTAAATTTTCAGCTAATTTGCTTCGTCTAAAAATAATTTTGTAATGGCTAAATAAATAACTATTTTTGCAAAAGATTTAAGAATATAAATAACACTTTAAAATCAACACTTATATACCATTTGATGAATAAATTTATTACAATATTATTTTTTTCTGTACTTCTAAGTTCATGTAGCGAATACCAAAAAGCCATCAAAAATGATGATGTGGCTACTAAATTTGCAGTTGCTAAACAACAATATGACAAAAAAAAGTATTCGAAAGCCATTCGTCTTTTTGAGCAGGTTGCTCCCGCATACAGAGGAAAACCACAAGCCGAAAACATGTTTTATATGTTTGCACAATCATACTACCAAACAGAACAATACTATTTAGCAGGTTATCAATTCGAAAGTTTTGCTTCTAGCTATCCAAAAAGCGATAGAGTAGAAGAGTGTGCCTATCTTGGTGCTAAAAGTTTTGCCAATTTATCTCCAGTTTATAGTATAGATCAGACAGATACTAATAAAGCCATTACTAAATTACAAGATTTTATTGATACCTATCCAAATTCTAGTTTTTTAGCAGAAGCTAATGAAACTTTAAAAAAGCTAACAGGAAAAATAGAAAAAAAGGTTTTTGAAAACGCAAAACAGTACAACACAATATCAGATCATAAAGCGGCGTTGATAGCTTTAGATAATTTTATTGCAGATTTTCCTGGAACTAATCTAAAAGAAGATGCCTTATATTACAAATTAGATTCTGCATATAATCTGGCTATTAATAGTATTCCTTCCAAGATGGAAGAGCGCCTTGATAATGCCAAAATAGCTTATAATACCTTAATTAAATTCAAATCAAATCCAGCTAAAAAATCAAGTGCGGATTCAATGTTATCAAGAATAGAAAACGATTTAAAACAATTTCAAAATAAATAAAAGTCATGGATTTAAAAAAGACAACAGCACCAGTAAACACAATCACTTATAATAAAACTATTATTGAAGCTCCAACTGGAAATGTGTATGAAGCAATCACTATAATGGCTAAAAGAGCAAATCAAATTAATTCAGAAATAAAGAAAGAATTAACTGAAAAATTAGAAGAATTTGCAACTTATAATGATAGTCTTGAAGAAGTATTTGAAAATAAAGAGCAAATTGAAGTATCTAAATTTTATGAAAAATTGCCTAAGCCTCATGCATTAGCAGTTCAAGAATGGTTAGACGGTGATATCTATCACAGAGAATCTTCAAAATAAGCTAGTAATCAGATTGCACGAATCAGCTACCAGAATGACTATAAAAACCGCAAAAACCAGTCTAGAATTTGTGGTTTGTAAAATCTGCGCTAGTAAAGTTGTGGTCTTAAATCAAAAATCGTAATGTCAGTTTTACGCGGCAAAAAAATAATACTAGGCGTTTCTGGTGGAATTGCCGCCTATAAAACAGCAAATTTAGTTCGACTATTTATCAAAGCAGGTGCGCATGTTCAGGTGATCATGACACCTGCTTCTAAAGATTTTATAACCCCTTTAACATTATCAACGCTGTCCAAAAATCCGGTTCATTCCGCCTTTTATAATGAAGATGATGAAAATGAACAATGGAACAACCATGTTGAGCTCGGTCTCTGGGCCGATTTGATAGTTATAGCTCCAGGGACGGCCAATACTTTATCAAAAATGGCAACTGGCAATTGCGACAATTTGTTAATTGCGACCTATTTATCTGCCAAATGTCCCGTATATTTTGCACCAGCAATGGATTTGGATATGTACAAACACCCGTCAACAATTTCAAGTTTTGAAGCTTTACATAGGTTTGGAAACATTATAATTCCTGCCGAAAATGGTGAACTTGCCAGTGGTTTATCCGGCGAAGGTCGGATGGCGGAACCCGAAAATATTATCGCTTTTCTAGAAGCCGATCTAGAAAAAAAACTGCCACTACGAGGAAAAAACATATTGATTACCGCAGGTCCAACCTATGAAGCAATTGACCCCGTACGGTTTATTGGTAACCATTCAACAGGTAAAATGGGTTTTGATATTGCAGATTGTGCTGCAAATTTAGGAGCAGAAGTGGTTTTGGTATCTGGACCATCTCATCTCAATACAAAAAATAGTTCGATTCAATTATTGCGTGTGACCAGTGCCGAAGAAATGTATGAAGTCTGCCACCAACATTATGCAAATTGTGATGTTGCCATTTGTGCAGCAGCAGTTGCGGATTACAAACCAAAAAATATTGCAAATCAGAAAATAAAAAAAGCAGAAATTACGTTATGCATTGAATTAGAAAAAACCAAAGATATATTGGCATCCTTTGGCGAAATTAAGAAAAATCAATATCTGATAGGTTTTGCGTTAGAAACCGAAAATGAAATTGAAAATGCCTTAGTGAAAATTCAGAAAAAAAACTTAGATTTGATTGTTTTAAATTCGTTGCAAGATGAAGGTGCAGGTTTTGGCAAACCAACCAATAAAGTTACATTTATAGATGCTGATTTAACTATTCAACCTATGGATTTAAAATCAAAAGAGGCTGTTGCACAAGATATCATTAACAAAATAATTTCGTATTATGAAGTATAAAATATTGGCCTTGTTGTTACTATCGCTTGGATTTTCGCAATCGCAAGAGTTAAATTGTACCGTTACTGTAAATGCTATAAAAGTAGGAACAGTAAGTAACCGTCAAGTTTTTAAAACTTTAGAACGCTCCTTAACAGATTTTATAAACAAAACTAATTTTACAGGAAAAGAAGTTGTCAATAACGAAAAAATAAATTGCTCAATGTTTATTGATATCTTGACCGCAACCACTGATTCTTTTACTGCGACATTACAGGTACAATCGTCGAGGCCAACGTTTAATTCTACTTATAATTCGCCAGTTTTAAATTTTAATGATAAAGAATTTGCTTTTGTTTACAATGAATTTCAAAACCTAAATTTTAATCCTAATTCATTTGATTCCAACCTTATGTCTGTAATATCTTTTTATAGCGCATTAATTATTGGCATGGATGGTGATACATTTGGGCTTAATGGTGGATCAGATGCTTTATCTATTGCGCAAGAAATAGCCAATGTTGCTCAAAGTAGCGGCTTTGCAGGTTGGAGCCAATCTTCGGGTAACAATAATCGTTATTTTTTAATAAATGATATGTTGTCTCCAACTTACAGCCCATATCGTCAGGCTATGTATCAATATCATTATGAAGCTTTAGATACGATGTCGACTGATCTTAAAAGTGCAAAAGAAAAAGTTAAAACCGCTATTGCAACAATTACTGAACTTCAAAAAGTTCGTCCAAATGCATTTTTGACTAGAACTTTCTTTGATGCCAAGTCTGACGAATTAATTGCCATTTTTTCAGGTGGACCGAGCATCTCAATTACTGATTTAGTTGATAATTTGAATCGTGTTTCTCCCACAAACGCAAGCAAATGGGCTGGGATCAAATTTTAATTATATTTATTTAATTTTCAAAAATGATTACAGCATTATCCATAGAAAATTTTGCATTAATCGAAAAACTTTCGGTCAGGTTTTCTAATGGATTTTCAGTAATTACTGGCGAAACCGGTGCAGGAAAATCAATTTTGTTAGGTGCATTAGGTTTGGTTTTAGGTAAACGTGCAGATCTTTCAACTTTAAAAAATAAAAATGAAAAATGCATTATTGAAGCTCATTTTGAATTAAAATATTACAATCTTAAAACTTTTTTCGAATCAAATGATTTAGATTATGAAGATGAAACAATAATTCGACGTGAAATTTTACCATCCGGAAAATCTCGAGCTTTTATTAATGATACTCCTGTAAATCTCCAAGAACTTCAAGAATTAAGCTCTTATTTGATCGATATCCATTCGCAACATCAAACACAAGAACTTTCTGACGATTTAATGCAATTTCAAATCATTGATGCAGTCGCTTTAAATACGGATGAATTGAATGAATATTCAAAAAATTTAAAAAATTTTAAAAAATTAAAACTCGATTTAAAATCTAAATCTGAGGTTTTACAAGATATTATCAAAGCACAAGATTATAACACTTTTTTATTGGAAGAATTATTTGTTGCGAAATTAAAATCAGGAGAACAAGAACTATTAGAAAATGAATTTGAAAAACTTAATAATGTAGAGTTTATCAAAGAAAATTTAGCTAAGGCAATTTCAATTTCTGCTGATGATCAAATTGGCGTAACCACTAATTTAAAAGAAATTAAAGTTTTATTGCAAAAGCTGCAAACATTTTCAACAGATTATAAGCAACTATTTGATAGAATTTCAAGTATTTTGATAGACTTTAATGATATCGATTCAGAAATGAGTAAGCTATCCGAAACAGTTTTTGGAGATCCAGAACAATTAGAATTAACAAATCAAAAATTGCAACTTATTTATTCTTTACAGAAAAAACACCAAGTAAATTCAGTCGAAGAATTACTAGTTATACAAAATGAGTTGGACAACAAAGTTTTATCTTTATCAAATCTTGAAAGTGAAATTGCTGTATTGCAACAGCAGCTATTTCAAGTAGAAGGGGTTTTAAATAATTTAGCTTCAAGTATACATACAAAAAGAGAATTGTCGATACCGGTTTTGACCAATAAACTTTCTGTAGTATTAGATCAATTGGGCATGTCAAATGCTCGTTTTGATATCAAATTACTAAGCAAACAGGAGTATTTTATAAATGGGAAAGATGAAATTCTGTTTTTATTTTCTGCCAACAAGGGTTCGGATTTTGGATTACTAAAAAAAGTTGCTTCAGGAGGCGAAATGTCTCGAATTATGTTAGCAGTCAAATCAGTATTATCTCGATATTCTAAACTTCCAACAATTATTTTTGATGAAATTGATACTGGAGTTTCTGGCGAAATAGCAAATAAAATGGGAGAAATAATGAAAGACATGAGTCATAATATGCAAGTTTTTTCGATTACGCATTTGCCTCAAATTGCAGGAAAGGGTTCTGCTCATTTTAAGGTTTTCAAAAGCATAAAAGACAATCAAACCCAGTCCGAAGTAAAATTATTATCCAACGAAGAGCGCATATCAGAAATTGCTCACATGCTATCGGGATCGACTATTTCCGACTCGGCATTGGTCCATGCAAAAGAATTATTGAATTAATAAATATGTTTTTTTGTTTTAAGTCTAAGTACTTTAAACTTTTAAACTTTTAAACTTTTTAAATATGATTATAGAACCAAGAATGAGAGGATTTATATGCACAACAGCTCATCCGGCGGGTTGTTCGCAAAATGTAAAAAATCAAATTGATTTCGTAAAATCGAAAGGAAAAATTACTGGAGCAAAAAAAGTTTTAGTAATAGGAGCCTCAACAGGTTTCGGATTGGCCTCTAGAATTTCGAGTGCTTTTGGTTGCAACGCAGCAACGGTAGGAGTTTTCTTTGAGAAACCGCCAACAGAAGGCAAAACAGCTTCGCCTGGTTGGTACAATTCGGCAGCTTTTGAAAATGAAGCAACAAAAGCAGGTTTATATGCAAAGAGTATAAATGGCGACGCTTTTTCAGAAGAAATAAAACAACAAACTATAGATTTGATAAAAGCCGACTTGGGTCAAATTGATTTGATAATTTATAGTTTGGCATCTCCCGTGCGACTGCATCCTACAACTGGAGTTTTGCATCGTTCGGTTTTGAAACCTATTGGTGGAACATTTACTAATAAAACAGTCGATTTTCATACAGGTAATGTTACTTCAGTGTCAATAGAGCCCGCAGGTGGAGATGATATCGAAAATACAGTCGTAGTGATGGGAGGCGAAGATTGGATGATGTGGATGCTTCAATTGAAAGAGGCAAATTTATTGTCAGAAGGAGCACAAACAGTTGCTTATTCTTATATCGGGCCAGAAGTTACAGAAGCGGTATACAGAAAAGGAACCATTGGAGCAGCAAAAGACGATCTCGAAGCAACTGCTTTTAAAATTACAGATTTATTAAAGACCATAAATGGGAAAGCATTTGTTTCTGTTAATAAAGCGTTAGTTACTCAGGCAAGTTCAGCGATACCAGTAATACCATTATATATCTCGTTATTGTACAAAATCATGAAAGCAGACGGAATTCATGAAGGTTGTATTGAACAAATTCAGCGGTTATTTTCACAAAGACTTTTTTCTGGAAAAGAAATACCAACAGATGATAAAGGTCGCATCCGAATAGATGATTGGGAAATGCGTGATGATGTGCAAGCAAAAGTAGCTAAACTTTGGGTGGAAGCCACAACAGAAAATCTAGCAGAAATAGGCGATCTGCTTGGCTATCGTAAAGATTTTCATAATCTTTTTGGTTTTGGTATTGAAGGTGTAAACTATCAGCTTGATTCCGATGAAATGCTCATGATAAAAAGTATACAAGCTTAAATTATTCATCCAACTTTTTAACCGCTTTCTGCAATTCAGTAAGTGGTTTTTTTATTTTTACAGCGCATTAATTTTTTAATTGTGTTATTGTATTCTGATCTAATAAGTATTTTTTGAAAAAATAAATTTGCAACAAGATGTTTTGATTTAGGTATAAAAATATTATCAGTTTTTACTTAAATTTTAATAACTACGACAATAACTTAACTATTTTTTTGTAAAATAATTTTAAAAAAAATAATTTTTAAATTCTATTTTTATTCATTTATCTATGATTTTTGACTTTAATCGTTACAATCATTTTTTTTTATCATATAAAGTAAATTTTAACATTTTAAAAAAAAAAAAATTCTTTTTTATTAATTACATTGCGGTTCTAAAAAATAAAAATTATGAAAAAAATTACATTGTTATTAATGCTGTTATTTGGTGTTTTTGCTAGTTCGTTTGGACAATTTAGTCTGTGTGGCGATGCGGTTTCAGTTTCCTTGCCTTACACCACAACGGACAATACCTCCAATTATGCAGATTTGAACTATGAAGGTTCGCCAGGTGGTGCAACAGGCTGTTCAACTGCGGCTCCTTATTTAAATGGTAATGACGTTGTATACGCCTATACGGCAACAGCGAACGCTTCTATTAATATCAGACTAACAACCCCGGATACCTATGTAGGAATGTTTGTATATACGAGTTGTGCTTCTATAGGAACTGCTTGTGTTGCTGGTGACACGAATGCCAATGTCGGCGGTCCTCTGGAAATACTAGAATTTACGGTGGTAACTGGTCAAACGTATTATATAGTAATATCAACGTGGCCCGCCCCTGATACGGCTGCGTATACTCTAAATATATCCGAAAATACTTGTACAAATCCAACGGCTACGTATACTATTGTTCCTGATTGTGCAAATGGATCACAGTTTTTGGTAGATGTAAATGTTACTAATTTAGGTACTGCCACATCCCTTACTGTTACTGATTCAAGTGGTAATCCGTCTCAAGCTTTATCAGCTCCCGGGATAGTTACTTTCGGACCTTATCCAAATGCTAGTCCTATCACAATTACAATAGCTAATGATCAAGATGCTAACTGTGTTGTTACCAGCCCAGCTCAAAATCTTTTAGCTTGTCCACCAGCCAACGATACTTGCGCTGGTGCTATAGATTTGTTGGCACTTACATCTCCGATATCTAGTTCTACTGCCGGAGCGTTAAATGATAATACTCCTACGTGCAGTGGTCCTGCACCAGCCCCAGATGTTTATTATTCAATTTTAGTACCAAGTGGATCAACACTTACAATCGGTCAAACTGCAAACGCATACGACTCAGTAGTGTCTATTTTTTACGGCGATTGTGCAACACGAACGGCTATAGCATGCTTTGATGATCCTGATACCGCAACTACCGTATGGGCTAATACTACAGGAAGTGATCAAACTGTATATTATGTTCAAGATGGATTTTTTGGTACCTCAGGAGCTTTTACATTGGCGTGGTCATTGGTGGCGTGTTCTAATGCAACAGCAACTTATGCAGTAATTTCAGATTGTACTAATGGTGCACAGTTTTTGGTCGATGTAAATGTTACCAGTTTAGGATCTGCAACTTCAGTTACGGTTTCTAATAGTGCTGGAAGCCCTTCACAAAGCTTGTCGGCACCCGGAATAGTTACATTTGGACCTTTTCCTAATGCAGCGCCAGTGACTTTCACAGTGACTAATGATCAAGATGGTAGTTGTGCAGTAATTAGCGCACCTCAAAATCAATTGGCTTGCCCACCAGCAAATGATACCTGCGCAAATGCGATTGATCTAGCAACACAAACCTCGCCATTATCGAGTAGTACAGTTGGGGCACTTAACGATAATACACCAACATGTAGCGGTACAAATCCAGGGCCAGATGTGTATTATTCTATTTTAGTACCAAGTGGCTCAACACTTACAATTGGGCAAACTATTAACGGATACGACTCGGTAGTGTCTATATTTTATGGTGATTGTGCAACACCAACAGCTATTGCATGTTATGATGATCCTGACACTGCAACTACTGTATGGCCAAATACAACTGGAAGCGATCAGACTGTTTACTATGTGCAAGATGGATATTTTGGTGCATCGGGTACATTCACTTTAGCATGGTCTGTTGTGGCCTGTTCCAACGCTACTGCTACTTACGCAGTTATTTCAGATTGCACCAATGGCGCGCAATTTTTGGTAGATGTTAATGTGACTAATTTAGGGTCTGCTACTTCAGTAACTGTTACAAATAATGCTGGAACGCCTTCACAAAGTTTGTCGGCTGCTGGTGTAGTAACTTTTGGTCCTTTCCCAAATGCAACTCCTGTAATTTTTACTGTCACAAATAACCAAGATAGTAATTGTGCAGTTGTAAGTGCTCCTCAAAATCAAATAGCTTGTCCTCCTGCAAATGATTTATGCGAAAATGCATTGCCAATGACTATCACAGGAGATTTTGCTTCAAGCTCAATAACTGTTAATACAACAGGTGCTACCAGAACAGCTACAAACCCAGTACCAACTTGTGGGGTATTTGGTTTTGTACAAAACGGAAAAGATGTGTGGTATCAGGCAATAGCCACGGCAAGTGGAAATGTAGTAATTGAAACAGCAAGTACTTCAGGAAGTGCTCTTACAGATACTGTTGTATTAGCCTATACTGGCGATTGCACTAATCTAGTGCAAGTGGGTTGTGATGACGACAGTGGAGCAGATTTTTTTTCAAGACTTAGTTTAACAGGATTAACTGCGGGAACTCCAATTTTTATAAGAGTTTTTGGATTTAATGGATCTCAGGGAACGTTTACATTAGGATGTTTTGATGCTACTTTAGCAAACAATGCTTTTGAAAACGCAGGATTTTCAACCTACCCAAATCCAGTTGTTGATATTTTAAACCTTTCTTATTCGAAAAATATTGATAAAGTTCAAGTTTTGAATCTTATCGGACAAGAGGTAATTGTAAAATCAAATAATACTACAGATGCAAAAGTGGATATGTCTGCATTAGCCTCAGGAACTTATTTGGTGAAAGTTACTTCTGATAACCAAATAAAAACTTTAAAAATTATCAAGCAATAAATATTTTTTATTTTTTTTTAAAATCCATCAATTCTTGAATTGGTGGATTTTTTTTTATATTTGTTAAAATAATAATTTTAAAAGTTACATGCAATTTTCAATAATCGTTCCTGTTTATAATAGACCAAATGAAGTAAAGGAATTGCTTGATAGTTTGGTGAAATCAAATTGTAAAGAAGCGATAGAAATTATAATTATTGAGGATGGATCGACCGATCGATGTGAAACTATTATTGATTCATTTGAAGATAAACTAAAAATTACTTATTATTTCAAACAAAATTCTGGACCTGGATCTTCCAGAAATTTTGGGATGAATAAAGCAAATGGGGATTATTTTATCCTTTTCGATTCAGATTGCCTAATTCCCGAAAATTATTTTACAGAAGTCATTAACGAGTTACAATCTGGTTTTGTAGATTTTTTCGGTGGACCTGATAAATCCGCAAAATCTTTTAGTACGATCCAAAAAGCAATAAATTTTGCTATGACTTCTATAGTAACTACAGGCGGATTAAGAGGCGGTAGCGAAGCGGTTGGTGCTTTTCAGCCGAGAAGTTTTAATATGGGAATTTCAAAAAACGCATTTCTTGCATCCAAAGGGTTTGGAAATATTCATCCAGGGGAAGATCCGGATTTATCTATTAGATTATGGAAGCTAGGATATAAGTCACGATTATTTAAAAAAGCATTCGTATATCATAAACGACGATTAGATTGGGATAAATATGAATTACAAGTTTCAAAATTTGGAAAAGCACGACCAATTTTAAATATTTGGCATCCAGAATATGCAAAACTCACCTATTGGTTTCCAACATTTTTTATTATCGGTTTTTTTATTTCTATTGTCTTATTAGTTTTTGCAATCGATTTGCCTCTAAAGGGTTATTTTATTTATTTTTTAATAATCTTTTTAGTAGCATCAATTGTAAATAAAAATTTATATGTTGGACTTACTTCAGTAAAAGCAGTTTGGATACAATTTTATGGTTATGGTTTGGGATTTTTAGAGTCATTTATAAAAATTAATATATTTAGAAAAAAACCTCAAACTGCTTTTGCAGAATTATTTTTTGAAAATTCTGATAAAGCAACTAAAATTATAGGATTGACTGGTGGCATGGGTTCAGGAAAGTCTACAATAGCAACTCATCTGATTTCTAAAGGAATTCCGGTTTTTGTATCAGATACGGAAGCCAAAAAAGTTATGGAATTTCCGGAAGTTATTTCAAAAATTGTTGCAACATTAGGAATAGAAATTTTAAATCAGGATAAAACCATTAATAGAGAAAAACTTTCTGAAATTGTTTTTAATAATCCCGAAAAGCTAAAACTTCTTAACAGCATTGTGCATCCCGAAGTCAAGAAACATTATGAAAAATGGATACATGATCACAATAATTATTTGTTTGTTGTAAAAGAAACGGCAATACTTTTTGAAAGCGGAAGTTATAAAGATTGCGATATTATAATTACAATTACAGCGCCACTAGAAAAAAGAATAGAACGTATTATAAAAAGAGATCATACAACTAGATCAAAAATTATAGCTCGAATAAACAATCAGATTTCAGACGAAGAAAGAATTTCAAAAAGTGATTATACGATAGATAATTCTGACATAGAAATAGCTAAAACTAGAATTGATGAAATTCTTAAAATTATAACAATTCAATAAATTTTGCGTTAAATGTTAATCTTTGGTTAATGCATTCTTGTTTTATTTGTTAAAATACTAAATTTGTTTACATGAATAAAATATTTTTTCGATTTTTGGTTTTATTAATGAGTTTATCATTAATCGGAATAATATTGGTGCAGGTTTATTGGTTTAATACGTCTTTGAAAAATAATGAGGAACAATTTCGATTTCATATTGCTCAAGTAATTGGCAATGTTGTTGACAAAATTCAAAAAGAAGAAGCATTCAGTTATATTGATAAATACAACAAACTAAAGGATAGTATTGGCAAAAATCCTCAAAAAAGCGATTTTATGGAGTTTGGTTATTACCAAAGAAACTCTAAAACTAACGAAACAATAATTTATTCTAATAATATAATTTCTGAAGATTTCAATCTTTCATCTTCGTTCTTTGATAAAAAATCCGATAGTACAAAACTGAAAAGTTTTACTGCAAATCGGAAAACCGAAATATATAAAAACGATAAAATTGACAACTCCGTAATTTTATTGAATCCTAAACCTGATTTCAAGTCAGAAAAAACGGGAACCTTAGCTATTTTAGATAACGCTCAATTTGAAATTTTTTTCAAAGACATTGCATCTGCAAGACCAATACAGGATAGAGTTTCAATAAAAAAATTACGAGCTTTACTAAAATTTTATTTAGACGAATATGATGTAAAATCGCCTTTTGAATTCGGAATTTATTCAAATGGTTTAGCTACAAAAATCAAGTCGGATAAATTTCATTTTGAAAAATCAAATACTTCATCTATACCAATATTTACTAATAATGATGGAGTTGATAAATATCAATTAATGGTAAGTTTTCCGCACAAGAAAAAATTTTTATTTTCTGAGTTATTGGGTATCACAATTTTGTCAATTATTTTTACGTTAATCATATTAATAGCGTACACAAGTGCCCTCAATCAATTAATTAAGCAACGGCAAATTGCAGAGATTAAAACAGATTTCATCAACAATATGACTCATGAGTTTAAAACTCCCATCGCAACTATTAATTTGGCTTTGGATGCAATAAAGAACCCTAAAGTGATTGATAATAACGAATTAGTAAAAAAATATTTACAAATGATTCGCGAAGAAAATAAAAGAATGCATGCACAAGTAGAAAATGTTTTGCGGATTTCTAAGTTAGAAAAAAGAGAACTTGATATTTCTAAAGAAAATTATAATCTGCATGATATTATAAGTCTAGCGGTAGAACATATTAACCTTATAATTGAAGATCGTCAAGGTGAAATAACTCAACATCTCAATGCAACTCGATCAAGTGTTTTAATTAATGATTCTCATTTTACAAATGTACTTGTTAACATACTCGATAATGCCATCAAATATTCGCCAAACAATCCCGTTATTACTATAACTACCGAAAACGTAAAAGAGTTTATAATTATAAAAATTAAAGATGAAGGTTTTGGAATGAGTAAAAATGCTCAAAAAAGAATTTTCGAGAAGTTTTATAGAGAACATACAGGCGACATACACAATGTTAAAGGACACGGACTTGGTCTATCCTATGTCAAGCAAATCATAGAAGATCATAACAGTACTATCATTGTTGAAAGTGAGAAAGGAAAAGGGAGTACCTTTATAATTAAAATACCACTTATTAACTAACCAACCCAAATATATCAAATTATTAAAAAATGGAAACAACAAACAACAAAAAAATTTTACTAGTAGAAGATGATCAAAATTTTGGAGCGATACTTAAAGATTATCTTATGCTCAACGATTTTGAAGTAATCTTAGCTAAAAATGGAATGGAAGGCTTCGAAAAATTTAAAAAAGACACGTACGATTTGTGTATTTTGGATGTCATGATGCCTTACAAAGATGGTTATACGTTAGCAAAAGAAATTCGTGAAAAAAATAAGGAAGTTCCAATTATTTTTCTGACGGCCAAATCTATGAAAGAGGATGTGCTAAAGGGATATAAAGTAGGAGCGGATGATTATCTCAATAAGCCTTTTGACTCCGAAGTTTTATTGATGAAAATTAAAGCTATTATTCAAAGAAAGTCGAGCGATTTGAAACCAGATCAAATACGCTTTGAATTTCAAATAGGCAATTTTCATCTTAATTCTAAACTAAGATTTTTAACTTTTAAAGAGGAAGAGTCAATAAAATTATCTCCAAAAGAAAATGAACTACTAAAAATGCTAGCTCTTCATGAAAATGACCTTATGCCAAGAGAATTGGCATTGACAAAAATATGGCGGGACGATAATTATTTCACCTCAAGGAGTATGGATGTATATATTGCCAAACTAAGAAAATATTTGAAACCAGATCCAAATGTTGAGGTATTAAACATACATGGTGAAGGATTTAGATTGGTCGTTAAAATACCAAAAGTATAATTTTTTAAAAACCGTTTCGAAAATTTGAAACGGTTTTTTTATGATCTATATAAGCTAATAAGTAACCTACATCGTTAATTATTTTCAGATTTTTCGTATGTAATTAAATTTAAGAAAAAATTTATTTAAAAAATTATTAATTTGTTTTATAGTTTTAAATTCTTACTTCTATAAAAATTTAAATAAATTAAAACATGAAAAAATTACTACTATTATTTATTATTTTCAATTGCTTTGCAACATTTTCACAGGATTTATTAATTGAAGATTGCACATTATTAAATGTTGGAAATGTCGGAACCGAATTAACAGGCGTTACTCCCGGACAAGGCAACTGGTTAACTCGAATAGCTTTAGCTACAACAGGTACAAATGACGATTTTCAAATAGTTGATAATGGTGGAGCTTTTGGTAATGTTTTTCAATTGCAAGGACATAACCAAAATGCAGGAACTACAGCTGCTACAAGTAGCACCAGAATTTTAAGAAAATCTCTAACTGCTGAATGGGCAGCAAGAGATGTTGGAAACGATATCCTCAATGTAGAATACGATTTTTATACGGGTGCAACATCTGCAAGTCGAAATTCATTTGCTGTATACGTATACAGCACTGAGGCTGTACCGAGAATTATTGGTGGATTTACTTTTGGTAAAAATGTTAGTATAAATTTGCCAGGAACAACAACTCCTGCCGAATATGTAAATTCTTTAAGAGGTATTACATTATTTAATAATGCAGGAACTGTGGGTCTATTTGCTTTTGGACTTGCAACCGCAACGCCTTTTCAAATTGTGGCGACAGATAATACTTGGATAAAAATAGGTTTCAGTTTTAACAAAACTACTGGCGAAATAAAATGGAGAGTACCTAGTTTAAATATTAATGGATTTATTTTAGGTGCTGGAACAGGATTGGATATTGGTCAGATTGATTTGCTGGCTGTAACGGGTGGTACTACCGCCATCCCAAACACGGCTGGAACTATAGGATGTTTCGACAATATTTCTGTTAAAGCAACATCAACTGACACACTGCTTGCAACTAATGCAGTTGCATTTGATACTACAGATGTTTCAATATATCCAAACCCAGCAACTGATTTTATTTCCATTTCTGATAAAAACAGTATTCTAGATTCTGTTGAAATTACTGACATTAACGGACGTATCGTTAAAGTTGTTAATACCATAAATTTATCTGCAGCAACTATTTCAGTAGCAGATTTAGCAGCAGGTATTTACATGCTAAAAATAGCTACTGATAAAGGTCTAAAATCTCAAAAGTTGATTGTTGAATAATCTTAGCAATACTATTTTACTAAAAGCCAAATCAATTGATTTGGCTTTTTTATGCTAAAAATTTGGTCTGAAATTCAGGAGTTGGTACTAAGCAAAAATCTTGCTTGCCAAACCATTGATAACGATTTTTGGCAATATAATCATAAATAAAATTCCTTAATCCTGTAGGCAAAATTCTAAAAATAGTTCCATAATGAATAATTCCACCAAGATTTTTTACGATCTGTAAAATAGCATCCGATTTGTAATAATAAGCTTTGCCAGGATCATAAAGAATTACACTGTCAATGTTTTGCGCGCCAATCCCAATATGATTTATAATTTTTTCTCCAAGTTCAGATTGTAAAGAAGCGAATCTAAAAATATCTTTTCGGTCGTGTTTTAGGATAAATTGCACCGATGCGTTGCAAAGATTGCAAACACCATCAAAAAGAATTATTTTTTTGTTTTTTGGTAAATCTGAAATTTCCATTTTATCTATTTTGTACAAATTCTAACAATTCCAAATTCACTTTTGAGGTAAAAACTCCATAATTGACTACAGCTTTCGTCTTTTCGATTTTGTCAATAGTTCCAATTGCCTTTCCGTCGTGCATGCGTACTCGATCTCCCACTTTTAAAGTTACTTTTGGTTTTATTATTTCAATTTCTTTTTTCTTTTTTCTGTCTTCTATTTTCTTTTCTCGAATTTCTTCAACCTTAACTGCAACCTCTTTTTGGATTATTTTTTCCTTTTCTTTCTTAATCAAAACTTCTTTAACCGTGGCTTTTCTTCGTTTAGAATTGTCCATTTCTACAATTTTCAAAAACTCGGCAAGCAATTCTTTTTTGTTTTTATTATTGAAATATTTCTCCGAAATTACATCAATCTTCTGTCCGATATAAATTAATTTCTGATTGCTATCATACAATTCCTGATAACTTTCGAGCTTTTCTTTGATTTTGATATTAATGGTTTCCATTTTTTTGCCTTCTTCGCGCGCCTTCGATTCTTCTTCTTTTAAGGTTTGCGAGGTTTTTTCCATCTTCGAGCGTTCTTTTTGCATGTTGGCAATGGTTTTGTCAAAACGCACTTTTCCAGTTTCGATTTTCTTTTTGGCTCGATTGATTAGCCCAAACGGAATTCCGTTTTTCTGTGCTACTTCAAACGTAAACGAACTTCCAGCTTGACCCAAAGCCAATTTATACAGAGGTTCCAACGTGCGTTCGTCAAAAAGCATGTTGGCATTGGTTGCAAAAGGCAATTCATTAGCTAAAATTTTGAGATTAGAATAATGCGTTGTAATTATGCCAAATGCTTCTCGATGGTAAAATTCTTCTAAGAAAATTTCTGCCAGTGCGCCACCCAAATCGGGATCCGAACCTGTACCGAATTCGTCTATCAAAAACATGGTTTTGGCATTGCATTTCTTCAAAAAGTAATTCATGTTTTTAAGTCGGTAACTATAGGTACTCAAATGATTTTCAATAGATTGATTATCGCCAATATCGGTAAGAATTCGATCAAAAAGAAACGTTTCACTACGTTCATGAACCGGAATCAATAAACCCGATTGCAACATTAATTGCAATAAACCAACCGTTTTGAGCGAAATGGTTTTTCCACCCGCATTAGGTCCGGAAATTACAATTATTCGATTGTTTTGTTCGAGTTCGATGGTTTGCGGATGCGTAATTTGTTTCTTTTCGTTATTCGTTAAAAGCAAAATTGGATGAAAAGCATCACGAAAATACAGCCTTCGATTTTCAGTAATTTCAGGAAGAATTCCGTTAATTTTTCGCGCATACTTAGCTTTGGAAGCCACGACGTCAATATCACTCAAAAAATCTTGGTATTTGACTAGTAAAGGTAAAAAATGCCGAATCGAATTGGTCAATTGCTTTAAAATACGCTGGATTTCTTCTTTTTCTTCATATTCGAGATTACTTAATTCTCTAGAATAGTGTAACGTGGTTTCGGGCTCAATAAAAGCCAAACTTCCTGTTTTGGATGTTCCTAAAATTGAACCTTTTACTTTTCGTCGGTACATGGCCAAAACAGCCAAAACTCTACGATTATTGACAAAACTTTCTTTGATATCGTCTAGGTAATTTAATGAATTGTAATGTGCCATTGCAAATCCAAAACTTTGATTTACTTTTCCTCGAACAGCATTCATATCACGTCGAATATTGAGTAAATCGGGTGAGGCGTTGTCTTTTACTTCTCCATATTTGTCTAAAACATCGTCAATCATGTTTACGATATCTTTTGTGATTTCGACTTGTAATCCTCTTGAATTTAGATTTGGATAGTATTCGTCAAATTTTTTTAGATAATTTAATAAAAAATTAGATGTTGTAGAAATTGCTGAGATTTTACGAAAACTACCAACTTCCAAAAAACTATCTTCAATAGCTAGAAACTTGATTTCATGCGAAATATTGTCAAAGCCATGATTGGGAATTGCGTTGTTATTTTCGAAAGATGATTTGTATTCCGAAGTTTGCAAAAGCGCTTTTAGTAAAGTTTCTTTGTCTTTGAAAGGCGCAATTTCTGATGCTTTCTGAGCTCCAATATCAGTATTGCAACCAGCCGAAATGGTTTCTAAAACGGTTGGAAATTGTAAATCTTGAAGTGTTTTTTCTGTTATGGATATCATTTTTTAAGAGCGGCAAAGGTTCTAATTTGCATTGGCTCAAAGTTACAAAGTTTCGCATTTATAAACTTGCTATATTTGTAAAAAATTAGCAAATGTTCGCATTTAAAAATAAATTTTGGAATCTATTTTTAGAATTAGAGTTTGAAAAACCCTATTTTAAAAAATTGATGGTTGATCTAGAAAACGAATATTCCGAAACTACTTGTTTTCCGCCAAAAGAATTAATTTTTAATGCTTTTAATTTTTGTGATTTTAATGATTTGAAAGTCGTGATTATGGGTCAAGATCCGTATCATGGCGATGGCGAAGCCAACGGATTATGTTTTTCGGTAAAGGATGGTGTTAAAATTCCGCCTTCGTTGCGCAATATTTTTCGGGAAATTAATGCTGATATTGATACGATTTTTGAACCAACTTCTGGAAATTTAGAACGTTGGGCAAAACAAGGCGTTTTATTATTAAACAATTCATTATCGGTTAGAAAAGATATGCCGAATAGTCACAAACACTTGGATTGGAATGTTTTTACGGATGCTGTAATTGCCAATATTTCTGATGAAAAACAAAATTTAGTTTTCTTGCTTTGGGGAAATTTTGCACAGAAAAAAGGAGCTAAAATTGACAAAACAAAACATTTAGTTCTAGTAAGCGGTCATCCTTCGCCGATGAGCGCCAATCAAGGCAAATGGTTTGGAAATAAGCATTTTAGTGAAGCAAATGCATACTTAAAAACGAAAGGTTTGAAGGAAATTGAATGGTAGTTTTGAAAACGAATATTGATCGTAGCCGATTACTTCACATTTTTAATATTCCCATAGGAGTTCTGTGAACTTAGTTTGAAGTGGAAATCCTTTTTTTGAGCGGCGAAGCAAGCTCATAAAAAGATTGGAACGGATAGCGGGAAATAGCTCCAAAAAAAACTAATCTAAAGTTAAAATTCCTAAAATTTCTTCGGATAAAAATGGGCCGCCAGGATACCTGGCTGTATAATCAAGATTGAGCCAAATTTGATTGTATTCGTCAGTGTGATAATGTATTGACTTTGACTTACTTTCGGATTTGAAAAGTATTTTTTTGATGAGATAATTGACGGTTTCGAGGTCGGCTTTAGTACCAATTCGAATTTCAGGATAAATATGAGCGTTGGTGTGCACCAGTCGCACCGAGCCACCGATTGATTTTATTGCGGCCGCCATCAAAATGGAATGATCGTCGCAATCGCCAGAAAGATATTTTAGGGAAGCACCTGCTTTGGAAATATAGTCGCGCCCTTTGGGATCTGAAACATAATTCCACTGCGAATTTATTTTTTTGAAAACGGCAAAACTCTGAATTATCGTGCGGTGTTTTTGATATCCTTTTACGTTTTTGAAGTCTTGTAGCGTAGCACCAATAGCAAAATCACGTACTCGAGAATTTTCGTATTCAATGGCTTGCAATGTTTTGGTTTTGTTGGGAAATGGCAACAGTTTTGAGATAATAAACTCTTGCGGGTTTGGGTTGTATGACATGTTGTACAACATATATTTATAGTCGTCATAAACGCGAGTAAAGCCATATCCGCCAAAAACGGTTCCAATAAAAAGCGAAACCAAGTACAAGAAAATTGCGATGAGAATTACTTTTCTCATGGCTCTCAAAACGAGCTGAATGGCTACTAGAATTAGGATAAAAAGTAAAATTCGATCGAGTTGTAAAATCCAAGCTGGATCATGCAAGGTTTGATGCGCAAAGATGAAAATCGGAATTGTGATGAGAATATTAAGTACAAAAATGATGATCGTATCCCAAGGTTTATTGACCTGAAATTTGGAGTAAATTTGTTGTACTTTCTGGGTTGTTTCCTGTATCATTTTTGATTTGAAAAAGCTAGACAGCTTTCACAATGGTTGCAAAAGTAGCTTTTTTATCAATAATTTTGAGATCAAAGAGTTGATTTTGAATTTTGTTTAACTTTTTGGCGTCTAAACTTTTTTGAGACCATTCAGTTATAGTCAGCCAATCCTGAATATCTTCAATTTTGAGTTTGTAGCGATTAGATAAAAGCTGGTCAATATCTTTTATTTGTTTGAAATGAGAAGTTTTTAAATTTATAATTTTAAGTATTTCAAGAATTTGATTGGGATATTTTTGGATGATTTCGTTCCGAACTGCTATCACAAAACACGGCCAAGGCGTCGGACAATCTGCAATTTTTCTGAAAATGCCAGCATCAACTAATGGTTTTGTCATGAAACGTTCCCACATAAAATAATCAGCTTTTCCAGAAGTTAAGCTATCGATAGCGCCATCGATGGTATTTACGATTTCGAAATCTAGATTTTCAGTTTCCCAACCTTGATTTTGTGTGTTGAGAATAGACATTAAATGCGAACCAGAACCGAGCCGAGAAATGGCCGGTTTTTTGTTTTTTAGATCTTCTAAATTGTAAAAATTAGATTTTGAATCGACATGAATTCCCCAAACGAGCGGACTTTCGACATATATTTGAACAATTGACGAATCGTTTTCAGCCACAATATCTTTAACGATTCCTTCGGTTAGAATGACAGCAACATCAGTTTCTCCACTACGAAGCATTTGGCACATTTTTCCTGTTCCTTCAGGAACATCAATCCATTGCAAATCGATATTTTCGGCTTCGAATTCGCCATTTTCGATGCATAAATGCCAAGGAAGATTGAAATGCTCTGGAACGCCCGCTATTTTTATTGTTTTCATCAAGTTAATTAGATAATTTGAAAATGAGATAATTAGAAAATTTGGAGAGCAGAATTAAATTATCTCATTTTCTAATTGATAAATTTTCTAATTTAGAGTTTCCCATTTGCCACCATTTCCAGATTACGCCATCATCGTCGGGATAATCTTCCATAAATTTCATGCCCACTTTTTGCAAAATATGATTAGATGCGCCGTTTTTAGCGTGTGTATATGCATTTATTTTATCGATTTTCATTTCGTTGAAACCATGTTTTAGCCAAGCTTTTGAAGCTTCAGTAGCATAACCTTTGTTCCAAAATTTTTGGTTGAGTCGATAGCCGTAATCGAAAAAATTGGTATTTCCGTTTTCGACATGACCGGTTACATATTTTATTCCTGTCCAACCAATTAGCTCCCCAGTTTCTTTGATAATGGCTGAAAAACGCCCAATATTATGGTCTCGATATTGTTTTTGAACCATTTCGATATAATCATATACTTCCTGAATATCGGTCAATGGTTTTTGCCATAAGTAATTATGTACTTCTGGATTTTTATCCATATCGAATAGCGCTTCGGCATCCGATTTTTCAAATGGACGAAGAAGAAGTCGATCTGTTTCTAGTTGTAGGTTCATTGGTTATATTTTTGGAATGCAAATGAAACGCATTTGATAAATCAAAAACAGGGTTTTTTCTTGGATTTTTTTGGATTAGCTTGTTTTATATTTTAAACATATATTGCAGAAATTTTAATAATTTCTTAAATTCCTCGAATCTGTGTTGTATTTATATTGTTTTTAATTTTGAAATAATTATTCTAAAACCAAACGTAGATTCATTTTTAATCAAATAGTCAAATAATCGAATTATAAAGTAATTGAATAATCTAATCTATCATTTTTTCAAGAGTATATGCAATCAATTCATCAACTGCTTTATACGGGTCTGCACTAAATGTTCCCGAAGCACGATTGGCAATAATAGCATTTAATGATAAGCAGTTATGCCCCAGAAGTTTGCTAAGGCCATAAATTGCAGCGGTTTCCATCTCGAGATTGGTAATTCGGTTGTCTTCAAAATTAAAACTTTCTAATTTATCATTCAAATTTTCGTCTTGAATATTTAAACGCAAAACACGACCTTGCGGGCCATAAAATCCGCCTGAAGTTCCTGTAATTCCTGTATGCATTTTATCTGAAAATATTTTGTTTTGTAATATTTCAGAACACGAAATTGCGTAAGGTTTTCCTTTTTGTAAATCCCAATTGGTATGTTTCTCGAAAGCGGTTTGCATTTCGGTTTCAGTAATAACATCAATCAAATAGGAGCGAAGCATGTTGTCTAAACCGATCGCGAATTTGCTCAAAACAAAACTATCTACAGGAATATCGGCTTGCAACGAACCCGAAGTTCCAATTCTGATAATATTCAACGAAGTTAAATTTTGTTTGATTTCGCGAGTTTTTAAATCTATGTTGACTAAAGCGTCGAGCTCATTCATTACGATATCAATGTTGTCGGGTCCAATTCCGGTCGACATAACTGTAATTCGTTTGCCTTTTAAAGTTCCTGTTTGGGTTTTGAATTCTCGTTTTTGAGTAGAAAACTCAATGGAATCAAACGATTGTGTTATTTTTTCTACCCGATTTTGGTCGCCTACAAAAATAATATCGTGGGCAATATTTTCTGGACGCAGGTTTAAGTGGTAAACACTTCCGTCGGGATTGAGTATTAATTCTGATGATTGTATCATTTTATAAGGTGCTAAGTTTCAAAGTAACAAAGTTACTAAGGTTATAATTTTTTTACTGAAAACTGTTATTGTATTATGAAAACTCAAAACTATCCTCCAACTCGTTTTGTTTTGAATCCTTTTTCTTGTAACAATTTCATTATTTTATCACGATAATCGCCTTGGATAATGATTTCACCATCTTTGAATGTTCCGCCAACAGCTAGTTTATTTTTTAATTCTTTTGCTAATAATTTAAAATCTTCCTCTTCGCCTTCATAACCCGAAATTATTGTAGTTGGCTTTCCTTTTCGTTTTTCGAATTTGCAAATCATGGGTTCGCTTTGAACGTATAATTTGTGTTCGATTTCGACAGTTTTTTCTTCAGGTAAAGATACATGATCAGGAAAAAGGTTTTTTAGTTGGTCTTGTAAGTCCATCGTTTTTATTTTTTTTAAAACCATTAAGAAATTAAGGTTCATTAAGTCAAATATTCTTAATGAACCTTAATTTCTTAATGGTTTAAATTTTAAAAATGTTATTATTTAATCAATCCCAAATCGACCAATCGTTCGTACAAAAATTCACCTGCAGAAATATCGTCGTACAATTTTGGATTTTCAGCATCAATACAATCTTCTAAAACATCTAGACGCATATCACTAACCGGATGCATAAAAAACGGAATCGAATATCGCGAAGTTCCCCACAATTCTCTTGGTGGATTTACTACTTGATGGATGGTCGATTTCAGTTTATTGTTTGTATGACGCGAAAGCATATCGCCAACATTTATTACCAATTCGTCTGGTTCTGCCATAGCATCAATCCATTGTCCATCATGATTTTGCACTTGCAATCCTTTGCCTTGCGCACCCATTAATAAGGTAATCAAGTTGATGTCGCCATGTGCCGCAGCTCGAATTGCGTTTTCAGGTTCGGAAGTAATTGGCGGATAATGAATTGGTCTCAAAATCGAGTTTCCTTCATAGCCATATTGGTCAAAATAATGTTCGTCTAAACCCAAATGTAATGCTAACGCCTGTAAAACAGTAATCCCCGTTTTTTCGAGCATTTGATAGGCTTCTTTGCCAACGACATTAAATCTTGGTAGTTCTTTAACTTCTACATTATCAGGATATTCAGCCGCATATTTCGAATCTTTGTCAACATACTGACCAAAATGCCAAAACTCTTTCAAATCGCCTTCTTTTTTGCCTTTTGCATGTTCTTTTCCGAATGAAACGTAGCCACGTTGACCACCAATTCCCGGAATTTCATATCCATATTTAGTATCTAATGGCAATGAGAAAAAATTTCTAATTTCGCCATACAATTCAGAAACTAATTTGTCATCTAAAAAATGACCTTTCAACGCTACGAAGCCAATTTCTTCGAAAGCTTTTCCGATTTCATTTACAAATTTTTGTTTACGTTCCGGGTTACCCGAAAGGAAATCACGCAAGTCAACACTAGGAATGTTTTGCATACTAAAATATTATTGTTAATAACTTTAAAGCAACGAATGCTATTGAAAACAAATGTAAAGAAAATTTATTTATCAAAAAAAACAAAGTTATCAACAAATTAATATTTGTTTGGAGCCCTGCCTGCGGCAGGCAGGCAATCGCGCTTTCATTCCTCTCGTCCCAAAAGACGAGATTCTCTTCCACCTGCCTGCGGGCAGGCAGGTCACGGCTAGGGCAATCGATTTCTGTACAACATTCATTTTCAATATTTAATTTTATAAGTTAGAAACTAGAGGAAAAAAATCTATGAAAATCTGTGCAATCTGTATCAAAAAAATCATACTTTTACACTTTCTAAAACAAAAAAAAATGAATTTCGACAGACAAAACCTTTCTAATCTAAAATTACTAGACCTGTATAAAAGATTACTTAAACCAAGACTAATCGAAGAAAAAATGCTCATACTTATCCGTCAAGGAAAAGTATCAAAATGGTTTTCTGGAATTGGTCAAGAAGCCATTTCTGTTGGAATAACTGCTGCTTTAGACAAAGACGAATACATCTTGCCAATGCATCGAAACCTTGGAGTTTTTACTGGTCGTGACATTCCACTTCACCGATTATTTTCGCAATGGCAAGGCAAAGCCAATGGTTTTACCAAAGGTCGTGATCGAAGTTTTCATTTTGGAACACAAGAATATAATATAGTAGGTATGATTTCGCATCTTGGTCCACAATTGGGGGTTGCCGACGGAATTGCATTAGCCAATAAATTAAAGAAAAACGGAAAAATAACCGCAGTTTTCACTGGTGAAGGTGCCACATCAGAAGGTGATTTTCACGAAGCTTTGAACATTGCAGCAGTTTGGGATTTGCCAGTTTTATTCGTAATCGAAAACAATGGTTATGGACTTTCAACACCTACAAACGAACAATACCGTTGCGAAAACCTTGTAGATAAAGGCAAAGGTTACGGAATGGAATCTCATATTATTGACGGAAATAATATTCTTGAGGTTTACAATTTAATATCACAATTGAAAGTTTCGATGATTGAAAATCCAAGACCTATATTGTTAGAATTCAAGACTTTCAGAATGCGTGGTCATGAAGAAGCAAGTGGCACAAAATATGTTCCGCAAGAGTTAATGGATTTGTGGGCAGAAAAAGATCCTGTAGAAAATTTCAAGAAATACTTAGAAAATATTGGCGTTTTATCTGAAGATTTAGATTTACAATTCAAAGCATTTATCAAATCCGAAATCGATGTTGACTGGGCAAAAGTTCAACAAGAACCAGAGATTGTTGCCAATTTATTAGAAGAATTGAACGACGTTTACAAACCGTATGAATTCGAAGCTGTAAATCCATCGTCAGAAACGGAAAATATAAGATTAATCGATGCGCTTTCTAACAGTTTAAGAGAATCGATGCAACGCCACCCAAATTTAGTAATTATGGGTCAAGACATTGCCGAATATGGCGGTGCATTTAAAATTACTGATGGTTTTGTAGATTTATTTGGAAAAGAAAGAGTCAGAAATACGCCAATCTGCGAAAGTGCGATAGTTTCTGCCGCGATGGGATTATCAATTAACGGATACAAAGCAATTGTAGAAATGCAATTTGCCGATTTTGTATCGACTGGTTTCAATCCGATCGTGAATTTATTGGCAAAATCGCATTATCGTTGGCTCGAAAATGCCGATGTTGTTGTCAGAATGCCTTGCGGTGGCGGCACACAAGCTGGACCATTTCATTCGCAAACCAATGAGGCTTGGTTTACAAAAACACCAGGTCTAAAAGTCGTTTATCCAGCATTTCCTGCTGATGCCAAAGGATTGCTGAACACAGCAATCAATGATCCAAATCCGGTCATGTTTTTCGAGCATAAACAATTGTATCGATCTGTTTATCAAGATGTTCCTAAAGATTATTATACGATTCCGTTTGGAAAAGCATCGTTAATTAAAGAAGGAAATCAAGTAACCATAATTTCGTTTGGAGCTGGTGTTCATTGGGCTTTAGAAATATTATCTAAAAATCCAGAAATCTCAGCCGATTTAATAGATTTACGAACTTTGCAACCATTAGATTCTGAAACAATTTTCGAATCGATTAAAAAAACAGGTCGATGTATAATTCTTCAAGAAGATTCGATGTTTGGTGGAATTGCTAGCGATATTTCGGCATTGATTATGGAAAATTGTTTCAAATATCTAGATGCTCCAGTAAAACGAGTGGCAAGTTTAGAAACACCAATTCCGTTTGTGAAAGCTTTGGAATATCAATATTTGCCAAAAGTTCGATTTGAAGTTGATTTATTAGAATTGTTGAAATATTAAAAAGTTTAAAAGTTTAAGGTTTCATAGTTTTGGAAAAAACAATCTGAAATCTGCAATCTGAAATCTGCAATATTAAAGTATGACGCCGTTAAAAGAAAAATTATTGATTAAAGATGCTACAATCAATAAAGTTCAATATGACAAAGAATGGTTTTTTTATCTAGAAGACATGAAATTTCATTTAAAAGAAGATTTGTCAGAAGTAGAATTTGTTTATTTACCAATGATAGTTGATGGCGAAGAAGAATTTGTAAAATGTGCAAGTTTTGATGATATTATTCGTGGTAGAAAAGAAATTTAAAAAAACAATTAACAAAAGGCAAAAAGCAAAATGTAAAATGCTAATAATTGTAAAATCTGCGAATCTGATAAATCTGCGATTTACAATTAAAAATAAATTAAATATAAATTAAAAATAGAAGTAAGAGATTGCTTCGTTTCTCTAAATGACACTATGAAAACAATAATCAAATCTTCATTATTAATACTTACATCTTTACAAATGCAAACGATTGTTGCGCAAGATAAATCAATAAAAATGACCAATCCGTTATTACAAAAAAGCACTTTACAATATCAAGCACCGCATTTTGATAAAATAAAAGATTCGGATTTTGTTCCTGCATTTGAATATGGATTAAAGGTTCACGATGCCGAAATTGATAAAATTGCAAATATCAAAGCGAAAGCAACTTTTCAAAATACAGTTTTGGCACTCGAAATTTCGGGCGTTGATTTAAATCGTGCCACTGGAATTTTCGGAAACCTAACTGGTGCAAACACGAACCCAACTTTGCAAAAAATAGAAGAAGATTACGCTTCAATATTTTCTGCACACAATGATAAAATTTATCTGAACAGTAAAATTTATAACCGAATTAAATCGTTAGATGTAAAGTTTCACTACATTGTTGATGACATTTCATCCCCTTCGGGGTTTTCTTTGAAGGCGTAGCCGAAAAAGAAAACCCCGAAGGGGAAAGATAAAAAAGTTGATTATTTTTGTTTTACGACAAAAAAAAATAATT
>JANOPO010000035.1:0-1642 GCA_031422015.1 Flavobacterium sp.
GAAGTATTTATGATTTTTAGCCGCAGATTTCACAGATTTTTACAGATTAAAAATAAGAATAGAATAAAATGTGTGAAATCTGTGGCAAACTTTTTATTTAAATCAGGTTTTAAAAATCAGCCAATTGCCACAACCAAACAGCATTTTTTTGATTGAGTTTTTGTAATTGCATTATCACCAAATTGAATCCTTTTTTGCTCATTCGCCAATCGATGTTTATCGTATTGTAATCAACATCAAAAACATAA
Source organism: Flavobacterium sp. (assembly GCA_031422015.1). GTDB lineage: Bacteria > Bacteroidota > Bacteroidia > Flavobacteriales > Flavobacteriaceae > Flavobacterium. The sequence continues at coordinate 249 of JANOPO010000035.1, forward strand.
ATTTTCTTGAAATGAAATTTACTTTCTATTCCAACCAAATGACAAATTGCAATTGCATTTTTTATTGATTCTTCAATTTCGTTGTCGGACATTTCTTGGATTAATTGCAAATCGATACTCGAATATTGCAATTTAGAATGCAAAATTGATTCTTTCAATTCTTTTAAAAATGACAAATAATTTTCGGTTGCATAAGGAACAATAACGTGATGGTTTTTCATTTGATAAAAGTTTAAGAAATTGCTTTCAATTCTTCGAAAAGTGCTTTTTGTTTATCGGTCAATTTATCGGGAATTTGAATTTGAATTAAAACATAACAATCGCCAAAAGTTCCTGATTTTTCATAAACTGGCATTCCTTTTCCTTTTAGTCTGATGGTTTTTTCGTTTTGAGTTCCTGCTGGAATCTTGATTTTTAATTTACCTGATAAAGTTTCAATTATTACTTCATTTCCTAGAACGGCATCATACAAATTTATGTTTGTTGTTTGATACAAATCATCGCCTTTTCGAATAAATTTTGGATTATTTGCAACTCGAATTCTAATAAATAAATCACCACGATTGACATCTGAACTGCCTTTTGCGCCTTTGCTTTTAATGCGCAATTTTTGGTCTGTATAAGCACCAGGTTTTGTAGTAACTCGAAGTTTTTCGTTTTCGAGTTGAATAATTCGACTTGTTCCAGTAAATGCTTCTTCGAGTGAAATTTCCATTTCAGTTTCATAGTCACTGCCTTTTCGGGCTTGATTTTGTTGTTGATTTCCGCCACGTTGTTGTGAAAAAAACTGTTCGAAAAAATCTGAAAAATCTTCTTGATTGCCACCATCAAATCCTTGATTTCCTTGATGATATTGCTGTTTTGGATTTCGTTGTTGGTTTTGTGATTGTTGGTTTTGTTGCCAATTTTCGCCCAACTCATCATATTGTTTTCGTTTTTCTGAATTACCCAGAACTTCATTGGCTTCGTTAACTAATTTAAAACGTTCTTCGGCTTTTTTGTCTCCTAAATTCTTATCAGGATGATTTTTTTTAGCCAAGTTTCTATACGCCTTTTTCACTTCGGCTGGTGTGGCTTTTTTATCAATTTCTAATATTTTGTAGTAATCTTTGTAATCCACGATTGATTATTTTTTCAAAACCGCCAACAATTCTTTAGCAACTGCCTCTGAAGATTGCGGATTTTGACCCGTGATTAGCACTCCGTCTTTTACAACATAACTTGTCCAATCTTCTTTTTTAGAATAAATTCCACCTTTCTTTTTTAGTTCGTCTTCAAGCATAAATGGAACTATATCTTCTAATTTTACTGCTTTCTCTTCTGTATTAGAAAATCCCGTAACTTTTTTGCCTTTTATCAAATAATCTCCGTTTTCGTCTTTAACATTTAATAGA
>JANOPO010000036.1:0-19712 GCA_031422015.1 Flavobacterium sp.
TAAAACGTCCAATATTTCGGTAGTGGTGTCATAACCCAAACGCATTTTCATCGATACAATAATATCCGACTCGGAATGTACTTTGTCGAGAATTTGTCTAATTTTTTCAGAGTCGCTTAATAAACCAGAGCCCAAACCGCACTTTGTAACCATCGGGTAGGGGCAACCCAAATTCCAGTTTAATTCTTTGTAGCCAAGTGCCAAAACATATTTTGCTACAAATAAAAATTCATCGGCATCATTGGTTATTATTTGCGGAATACATTCTAAACTCGAATTGTTTTCGGGCAATAAATCGCGTTCGTAAGATGATTTTATAATCAGTTTTCCGTTAAGACGAATGTAGGGCGCATAAAAGGTATCTATTCCACCAAAGAATTTATTTTGAGCATTTCTGAATCGAAAATCTGTAAAACCTTGTAGTGGTGAGGAAAGTAATATAGTGTTCATTAAATTCTGCTTTTGGCAACTATTTAGTATACTTAATTTTCCAATAGTGTTTTCAAATCTGAAATAGTCTGCGAAGGATTTTCAGCTTTAAAAACAAAGTTCCCAGCAACTAAAACATCGGCGCCAGCTTCTACTAATTGCAAAGCGTTTTTATCGGTAACGCCTCCGTCAATTTCGATAATTGTATTGGCACCTTTGCGGGTTATCAGATCTTTTAGTTTTTCAATTTTGGAATAGGTATTTTCTATAAAGGATTGTCCGCCAAAACCAGGATTTACGCTCATCAAGCACACCATATCAATATCGTTAATAACATCTTCAAGCAAATCGACATTGGTATGCGGGTTTAGTGCTACTCCGGCTTTCATGCCTTCTGCTTTTATGGCTTGCAGCGTTCGATGTAGATGTGTACAGGCTTCGTAATGAACAGTTAGAATATTCGATCCTAATGCAGCAAAGGTTTTGATGTATCGATCTGGATCAACAATCATTAGATGCACATCGATGGTTTTTTTGGCGTGTTTGGTTATGGCTTCTAGCACGGGCATCCCGAAAGATATGTTGGGTACAAAAACGCCGTCCATGATATCGATATGAAACCAATCGGCTCCGGAATTGTTAATCATTTCGATATCGCGTTGTAGGTTGGCAAAATCGGCTGCGAGTACCGATGGGGCAATAATTGTGTTTTTCATTTTGTAGTTATGTAGTTTTGACAAAGATATGATTTAAGCATAAAGGTTACACAGTAGTTTCAAGTTTTCAATTTTTTTATGATGAGTTCTTAATTACTTTTTGGTTTTCGTTTTATAATTAAGTCAAAATATACCCACAAAGAGCATAAAGATTAGTACGAAGTTCTTCTCGTGGCTTGCAGAAGTTTGGGATCTGGTTAGCTTAAATTTTCAGTAAAACACTGTACGCAAAAGCACGAAAAAAAAGTATAAATTCAGAATCCAAAACTTCTTGTCCAAAAAACGAGACAAACCGCCTGTTAACAGTAGAGCTTCAATTGTTGTTATTTTCTCAATTCTAAAAGAATATCTTTTGCATTTCCATTATTTGGGTTAAATTTTAAACTTTTCTCATAGTTTTTGATAGCCAAAGTCTTTTCTCCTTTGTTCATATATGCTTCTCCCAAACTGTCAAAACTATTAGCAGATTTTGGAAATGCTAGAGTATTCATTATGAAAAGGTCTATTGCTTTATCATAATTTTTTTGAGCTAAAAATTCGTAACCTTTTGCGTTTAGTATGTATTCTAACATATTTATGTTAGCAGGTCTTTTTTTATAGTTTTCTTTACCTGCTTTAATTCCTTGACTCGAAATTATTTCAATCATATTTTGAGAATATTTTTGATTGGCTTCATTGTCAGCAATAGGAATGGTTGGGTTATAATTTTTATCAAAAATAATTTTTGCGAGTTCTCTATTTAGTCCATCAAAATTAGGATGCGATTTATTGGAAAGCATTATAATCGTTACTTTTTCATCAATATATCTTAATAAATCTGCATATATAATATTGTTTGTACCGTTATGCCAAACTTGTGAAGTATTTCTTTTTGTTTTAAAAATATCCCAACCGTAAGCATAATATGGATTTTCATTTTCATTGGGTCTCAATCTTGGATGGTATAATTTTTCTTTCTTCTCATTTGATAAAATTTGTTCTGTCATCAATGCCTTATGCCATTTGTATAAATCTTCTGTTGTAGAAAGTATTCCGCCATTTCCTTTTAGATGCCAGTAAGGTGCGTCAATATCCCAATTTTTATCATTTGATTTTCCCCAAACTTTACCATCTCTGTAGTAACCAATAGCAATTTTATTAATATTAAAATTAGGTCTTGAATATCCTGTTGTTTCCATTTGAGCAGGTTTCCATAAGTTTTTATACAAATAATTTTCGTAAGTAGTTCCTGAAACTTTCTCAATGATTATAGCTAATAAACTATATCCAATATTGGAATAAGAAAATCTTGTTCCACTTTCAAAAAGCAAAGAAGAACTAATTACTTTATCAATGAAATCAATTTGACTTATTTTATCAAAGTCGTCACCAACGTTGCTTTCTATGCCTGATTGATGTCTAAGTAAATCGTGAATTGTAATATTTTCTTTATCCTTTGGTAGATTTTCAAAATATTTCGAAATTTTATCATCAGTTGATAATTTATGTTGCATTTCTAATTTTAATATAGCGGTTGCAGTGAACTGTTTTGTAATAGAACCTGTGCTAAAAATTATTGTTGAATCGTTTTTTATTGAATTTTCTTTATCACTGAAACCATATCCTTTTGAAATGACTTTATTCCCGTTTATTTCAACAAGTACACTTCCATAAAACCCAGCTTTTCCAAGTTCGGTTAGATAGGCGTTAATTCGTTTCGTTTTTGTTGTGTTATCTTGTACTTGTCCAAATGATATTGCATAATATAGCATAATCATTACTGTGAAAATTATTTTCATTTTCATTTTTTCTTTGTCTTAATCTGATAATTATTAATCTAAACTAAAAAGGTCATCAACTTTACAATCCAAAATTTTAGCAAGTTGTAAACCTAACTCTAAGGATGGAAAATACTTGTTGTTTTCTATAGCATTAATTGTTTGCCTTGATACTTTCAATTTTTTTGAAAGGTCATCTTGGGTGTAGTTAAATTTAACTCGATACATTTTTAATTTATTATTCATCTTTAACTTTTATAATGTTGGTATAATTTGAATTTAAAAATCAAATTAAAAAATAGAATAATCATAAATAAGTTAAAGACTAACACATAATAAAATGTAAGTTCATATATTAAAATATTTGCAAGAATAAGAATGCCATAGTTAAAATAAATTGATAACATTAAACTATCAGATCTTAGTTTTGCTATCAATTCATCTTCGACAAATTCTTTACAAAAAGAATTGACTAAACCAGCGACAATAATTAAGGTTGTTAGTATTTCATCAAGCAAGCCATTTTTAATCCAGTGAAATCCATTTGAACCAATAATATTTTCTGTATGTTCGGTTATAATAGTTTTTTCAAAGGAAAATAAAGAGTAAACTTTTATAACAAATAATTTATCATATGTGTCTGTGAAAAGCAAGTAAAGGGAAACAGGAATAGAAAGGTAGAATACCCAGCCTGAAATCTGTTTAAATTTGTGATTGAAAAGTAAATTCATAGTGATAAGTTTTTACAAATGTAAAATATTTTTTACTAAATGTAAAATATATTTTACATTTTTTAAATTAATTATTTGTATATTGCCGTAAACTTTTATTTTAATTGTCTTAGAATTTTGAATATGCATGAAAATTACCACTAAATCAATGATTTGCGCAAAGTTTACCAAAGTAAAAAAGCTTCTATGTTTTTGACATGGAAGCTTTTTGATTATTATGAGTTTCGATTATTTAAGTTTGGATAAATCGAGTTGTTTTAGGTATTTTTTTAATTCATCGAGTTGCATTTTATTTCCTTCAACGGTTATTAGATAGCGGTCTTTGTGTATAAAAGTGATTAGCGAATGTAGCTGCTCTGGATTGGAATCGAAATTGGTCAGGCATTTTACGCCGTCTATTTCTTCAGTTTTTTGAGTACTTGTTTTGTCTATGGTTTCGGTATCCATGGCCAGTATCATGTAGGTTCCGGAGATCATGCCGCTTCCGGCTTCTCCAGCGCCATCCATGATTGTTAGGCTTACGGTTTTTTCGTTTTCGCCATAACTTGCTATCCCCATGGCCAGTCCTTCGACCAAGCCACCACCGGTAAACGAGCTTCTTTTGAGGTCGCCCAACTGTTCCACCAAAACTTCTTTAATGATTTCTTTGGAAATGGGTTGTAGTTTTTTGAGGGCTTCTATTTTCTTTTCGTTGTTTTTGATGGCATCGCCAGCTTTGCTTAGATTATTGATTCCTTCGACAGCATCCATGATTCCGGGTTCGTCGGTTTTATCTGCTTCTTTTTTGCAAGCAAAAATGCTTATTAGTGCTGCTAGTAGGAGTACTTTTTTCATTTTAATAATTTTTGGTTTAAAAGAGTGAATTATATTACAAATGTAGTTTTATTTTGATGTTTTTGAGAAAATTTGAATTTTTTTTGCTACAAAAGGTGACAAAGTTTTGCACAAAGTTCGCTAAGGATGAAAATGTTTCGGGTTGAAAGGGTTTGCGTGAAGGACAGCAGCGGCATCCTTTTATGGAACGCAGTGGAATAAAAGATATAGCGTATGGCCTGACCCTTTTCGGGTCACGCCCAAAATAAGAATATAAATTTATGGAGAAGCAAACTTACCTTTGGGGTTGGGGGATAATAAAAAACCTCGGAAACCCGACCTCGTTTTTTAACGAGGGAACAGACCGTGTGTTTTGTTTGCCTTGCAAAAAACAAAACTCCGGTAATCAGCCGGAGTTTCAATCATCAATCAAAAAACGAACAGTTAATCAGACTGTCGTCTGCGGTTATAGTGTCACACTTGTCATCCTGAAGTTGTCGCAGGATGTCGAAGTGTTATCCTAAATAGGTTTTCAAGATTTTGCTTCTTGAGGTATGTTTTAATCTGCGGATTGCTTTTTCTTTAATTTGGCGTACGCGCTCACGAGTTAGGTCGAATGTTTCACCAATTTCTTCTAAAGTCATTGGATGTTGATCGCCAAGACCGAAGTACAAACGTACAACGTCTGCTTCGCGAGGTGTCAAAGTTTCTAGTGATCGTTCGATTTCGGTACGTAAACTTTCGTGAATTAATTCTCTATCTGGATTTGGTGATTCGCCAGAGCGTAAAACGTCATAAAGGTTTGAATCTTCTCCTTCAACTAAAGGCGCATCCATTGATAAATGACGACCAGAATTTTTCATGGATTCTTTCACGTCGTTAACGGTCATGTCTAGTTCTTTGGCAATTTCTTCAGCAGATGGTGGACGTTCGTTAGATTGCTCTAATAAAGCGTACATTTTGTTGATTTTATTGATAGAACCAATTTTGTTTAATGGCAAACGAACGATACGAGATTGTTCTGCCAATGCTTGTAAAATCGATTGACGAATCCACCAAACGGCGTAGGATATAAATTTGAAACCACGAGTTTCATCAAATCGTTGTGCTGCTTTTATTAGGCCAAGATTTCCTTCATTAATCAAATCAGGAAGTGTTAAACCTTGATTTTGGTATTGTTTGGCAACCGAAACTACGAAACGAAGATTGGCTTTGGTCAATTTTTCTAAAGCAGCTTGGTCGCCGGCTTTGATTTTTTGAGCCAATTCTACTTCTTCGTCGGCAGTAATAAGGTCTACTTTACCGATTTCTTGTAAGTACTTGTCTAACGATGCGGTTTCACGATTGGTAACCTGCTTGGTAATTTTTAATTGTCTCATTGTATTTTCGCCTTAAATTGATACGTGTACAATTGGTTATACGAAGGAAGTTGTAGAAAAGTTACAAAATGAGGGAAAAAAACCAAAAACCCCAAGACAAGCTAATGAATTGGGGTTTTATCAAACTAATAAAAAACTATTTTTTGTTAAAAATCTTGAATTCTAATCCTGTTAAAATATTAAAATCGAATAGGTAAGAATTATCTATTTGACTGTTTTTGAATTGATATTTTAGCATGGGTTCTACATTTATTTTTATTTTTTTTGTTATTTTATAATCGACTCCTAAACTAGCGCTTGCTCCAAAAGTATTTTTTAGCAAATTTGAAGTCTCTCCGATTTTACTACTAAAACCAGAATCCGTTTCTGCAAAAACTTCATTTTTATCAAGAAAAATAAAATTTGCACCAAGTATCACATTTAGACCTATTTTACGATTCATTATTTTATATTTCATTTCGACAGGAACATCATAATAAGACAAATTTTGAGTAATATTCATAGATGAACTATTGTTTGATTTGCTAAAAATTATTGCATTTGAAAATCCATTTGAATAACCAATATTCGAATAATTGAAAGTGTTAATTGGAATGTTTTTAGTTAATAATTTCAAATTGTTTTTGCCAACTCCAAGTCTGATACTAAACTTTTCTGATCCTTCAAAACACAAATAGGCGCCATAACTTAGGGTTAGTTCGGTCGTTTTAGAATTATTTTTTAATCGGTCATCTAGATATGAATTTTTGTTTGCAAAAACCACTGCTGTTGGTGATCCGTATACAAAAACAGTATAACCTCGATTTATAGAATCTTGTATTGGAACAGAATCTTTTGGTTTTTCGGCTACTATTTTTTTCTTTTTGTTACTGTCTTTGACAATCGATTTTTCTTTAGCGGTTAGTTGTTCACTTTCAATTATTGAATTTAGAAATTCATTTTTTGCTGCATTTTCATTTTGAGCTAATTTTGAATTTTGCTGTGTTGCGCTTTCTTCAAAATTTTTCAAGATTTCACTGTTTTCGCTTATAGATTTTAATAAAATGGCATCGTTCTTATCTTTTGCAGAATTTGATTTTGAGATCTTTGATTTTGATTTATTTTTTATTTTTGAAACTAGGTAATTGCCCGATTTGCTTTTGAAAGCATTCGATTTTGTTCTTTTTGAAGTTATTGTTCTTTTATTTTTCGAAACGGAATTTGTTTTAGAATAATTTTTTTTGTTTTTATTAGAAGCATTTTCGTTGCTTTTTTCGTTTGTAGTAAGTGTGTTATTTACAGTTTTTATCGAATTTTTTGTACTTTTAGAATTTTCATTTAATGTCGCTTCCTTCGAATTTTCTTCGATAGTATTGGCTATTTTAGTTTCATTGTAATTTATAGCGCCGTTTGAAGTTATACTATTTTCATCCAAATCACTTTTGTTATTTTTTGAAGTATCATCTTCTATTTTTTGTAGATTATTTTTAGAATTCATATTGGTGTAAATCAAGCCAGTTACTAAAATTCCAACCGAAAACAAGCCAACATACCAAAACCAAAGCGGCAATAGGCGTCTTTTTTTCTCTTTTTTGTCGAGTTCGGCATTCAGCGCAGCCCAACCATTATCGCTTGGCGAAGCATCCAAATGACCTAGTTTTTCTCTAAAAACAGAACCGATGTCTTTTTTATTTCCCATTTTTTAATGAATAAGTATGGAATGAATTTTTTGATTTTATTTTTTCTTTCAAAATAACTTTAGCTCTGTGCAAGTTTGATTTTGAAGTATTTTCAGAAATAGATAGCATTTGCGCAATTTCTTGATGTGAATAATCATCAAGTTCATACAAACTAAAAACCAATCGGTATTGATGTGGCAACTCTTGCACTAATGCTAAAATGTATTCTAAAGAAAAGGCAACTTCGTCTTCGTCAATTATAGTGTCTTGTGCTAAATCTTCTTTTATAGGAACGAGTTGGTATTTCTTTTTGTAACTATTAATTGCTTTGTTTATGGTTATTCGTTTCATCCAACCTTCAAACGACCCTTTATTATCAAATTTTTTAATGTTTGTAAAGATTTCAATAAACGAATTGTGCAAATTATCTTCGGCTTCAGCTTGGTTCGCACAATACTTCAAACTCAACACAAAAAGCGTTTTCTTATACTGGTTGTATAACGCTTCTTGTGCTTGTCTGTTTTGCTTGATGCAGGATTTTATGAGGACTTCTTGGGTCAAATGGTGTGAATGATTATTTTTAAAAATAACGAATGGCTCTTATTTTTACATTCGTGCTAGTTGACTTGGATATTGTTTTTATTCCGCCACTGCTAAAATCTATTGCAATTGCATTGTTGTTATTTGCCTGTGTTGAACTCCAGTAATTTGAATTTGAAAAAGAACCTAGATTTTCAACTTTTAGATTTTCGTACATCAAAGATAGTTCGTTTTCTGATGGTAGAAACCAATCATTGGTATTGTTTATTTGATAAAGCAGCACCTTTTTTGAAGCTACCGTACCATTATTTAAAGAATTACAAATACTTGGATTAATATAGTAGTTACTCAGATTGTCATGATAATTTGCTATTAAAACAGAGTTTAATAATCCAGCACCAATTTCAGAATTATTTGTATTTGTAACAACACTTCCAAAACATCCCCATTCAGAAGCATCGCTGTCTATCAAAGCGGTTTCCATATATCTCCAGCCATTGGTATAACTTCCTTTGTCATAAAAAACTAATCCGCCAGCTGGTCCTGTTGCGCCTATGGTGTAATTTGTAATGGATTGGCATGATTGTTTTAAAATTATATTTTTAGGATTATTTTTTATAATAATTTCGTTTCCTAAAAATTCAATTTCTCGATCTTTATTCCAGTTTTGAGCCACTTGTGATGTTCCTTCAAGATTAATATTAAGATGCAGTTTGTTATCTACAAATAAGAAAATCCACGTTCCGCTATAGTTTATATTATTATAGCTAAAATCTAAGTTTCCGTTTTCGTCAACTTCAAAAAAACCACTTGCATATTTATTGTCTTTTCCTTCGCTGTAAGGTATTTTCCAGATGCAACTCCCAATTGGATTTCCAAACAAATTGCTACAATAACCTATTATGTCTTCTTTTGAGCAACTGTCTATGGCTAGTTTTAATTCGGTATTGCTATTTACAGAAAAAACTGTTCCGTCTTCTAGCGTTGTTTTTATTGGATAGCTTATACTAATTGATTGGTTGTCCGGTAAACCTCCTAAAAAAGCACTAAATTGAATATCACTACTTAAAATTTGACTTCCAATTTGTTCTAAATTTTCATCATAAATTAGAATTTTAAACGGATAAATAAAATCCAAACACACTATTTTTTCTATTGGATTGTCTCCTTCATCAGAACTTACTTTTCTTAGAAGATTGAATAACTCTGAATTTTTTTTTATTGTTTCAGAAGTCAGTAAAAGTCCTTCGCCAATAGGTTCGTTTACACAAGAGAAGAAAATTGAAAAAAGACAAATAACTAAAATATTTAAGTTTTTCATGATTACAAAGTATTTGGTTTATAACTTGAAATTTCTAAAATCACTGAGCAATCTCCAAGATTTGGATTTATATTTGTTACACGAATTATTCCTGTATTAAAGTCGGAGTTAAATTGAACTTGAGCATTTTTGCCATTTGTAGAAGTAATTGTCATCAAACCACTCTGAACTTGCCAATTTATATTCGAGTTACCAAGATTAGTAGATAAAAAGTAATTGTATTTTTCTCCTGGAATTACTTTAAATCTGCCATTTATTCCACAGCCGATACCATTTGTTGTTGTTTCATATGAATAATTAGTACTGTAGTTTTCTAAAGTATTTTCATCTTTAATTTCAATTTCTTTATCTTTAGAACAAGACATTATAATTAAGGTGAATAATAAAAATTTTAAACTTTTCATGACTTCAATTTTTTCAGGTTTATAATTAGTAGTATTTAAAATCCAAAAAGGTTGCGTCAAAACATAGATAAAACCAAAAACCCCAATTCAAGTTCATGAATTGGGGTTTTATTTTTTTCAAATTTAGAAAATTATTTTTCCAGAAATATCAAATCTAATTCTTTAATAGCTTTAAAATCGGTATCAGAAGTTATAAAAGGAAGCTCTAAATGTATTGCTGTTGCTGCAATTATAGCATCGGCAAGTTTTACTTTGTATTTTTGTTTGAGGTTGATAGTGATTTTCTTTATTTCTAAATTCATTTCAATTAAAGTACAACTATCAATTAAATTTTGTTTGTTAATTCGAATTGATTGACTTATACTAAAAACTCCTAATAGTTCTATTTCAGTAATATATGAAATAATGATATCTGCATCCTAGAATGGATGTATCAGAGGATTGTCTTGCGTAACATTTATTAGAAAGTTAGTGTCAACAAAAAATGAATTTGATTTATTCATCACGTAACATTTTTTAAAAAGCAACTGCATCAACCTTTTCATCAAAAATTGGTTTGCCTAGAAATTCCCTCAAGCCAACTTTCTTTTTCTTTGGTTTTAATTTCGCTAGTTGTTTTTCAACTTCTTCTTTTGTTGCTCCTTTTTTTATTGTGATTACCATTATGTTGCATTTAATTTCAATAACAAATATATAAATTATTTTGCCTTAAAACCAAAAACCCCAATTCAAGTTCATGAATTTGGGTTGTATTTTCAACTCTGACAGGGTTCAAAACCCTGTCAGAGTTTTATTTGGAAGCAATTACTCCTCAGATTTTGGCGTAATTTTAATTGCTTCTCTTGGTGCTTGATTTTTGTCTCTCGGAGCACGATTTTTCGCAAGCTGGTCTAGGCAAAAGTGCTTTTCTATACACTTTCTCTTTACGAGTTTTAGGATCAATGAAAAATATTCAAAAAACAGATAAAATTAGCCTTTAAAATTCAAAAATAAATAACTAGATTTTTAATAAATTCTCTACATTTTTGCCATTCCACTGTCCTGAAAATTTATACGGAATAAATCTTGCAAACATTTCTTCTTTGTACCACTTGAGGGTTCTTGTAAGTTTAACGACTTCTTTGTGCTTTTCATTTTTGTAGGCATAGTCAATCATTTCGGCTTGGGTTTTCCAGATACTTAATGTTGCTTGCTGTATTAATGGCCATTCGCCAACACCAATAGATAGAACCAATCCTTGATAATCTTCTAAACTTTTACTAACGTTACCTACTTTTCTCCAAAAAGATATCAATTTAGTAATTCGAATGCTTGCACGCGTTAAGACCATTACGGGTTTGTCAATCGCTAAAGTTGCTTGTGAAATAAACGGTTGCTTTCCGTCCCATTTTCCGTGTGCTTCAGCAGATTGTGCAAAAACAGTAAATGATTCAGAACTTTTGGACTTATATTTTTTGAAATACGGATTATTTTCAAAAAATGTATCCGCTTTCGATTCAGAATCCCAGATGCATAATAAGGCATAAGTCCCGAAGTTTGGTTTTGAACTAAATCCGTTTTCGGCACCGGAGCCCATCAATTTATAAAAAACTAATCCTTCGATGTTTTTGAGATTTGCATGTCCTAATTGCATTTGTGCAAAAGCCCAGAATTTATTAGAAAAATTTTCTAATTTAAAGAAAGTACAAGTTGTTATTTGGCTCATTAGTTTAGAATTGTAATATTTTAAATTCTGATTATTTTTTTTCGACCACTAAAATCTGTATTCCAAAAGGAAAAAGTTTTTCAAATGCAAATACAGGAGCTGTAATTATTTTTAAAAACACCAGTCTCCAAAAATGATCCGACATTTTGCCAGACCAATCAATTGCTTTTTTTTCCATTTTGCCTAGCCACCATAACGTAAATGCATCTAGTGTGCCGTATCGCAAGTGCTTTGTAATATTCCATTTGTCTTTGGTAAATAAAGCAGCAAAACTTTTATTGGTAAACAATGAAATATGTCTTGGACTGTGCCATCCTTGCCAATACGAACCTTGTATTTTTGCGCTAATGCTTTTATAATCTGGCACTTCAATAATAAGTTTTCCTCCAGGATTCAAACAATTATAAAGCTTTTCTATTGTTTGATTTGGGTTATAATCATGTTCTAAATAATGCCAAAGCGTAATTATATCAAATTGTTTGTCAACAACAAATTTTTCAATTGAAACTTTATTAAGTTGTAGATTAGGATAGTTTTTATCTTTCCAACCTGAATCAGAAAAATCAATTCCGGTGCAACTTACCTTTGAATTTTTCTGTAAATTTTCCAAAAAACTCGGATTGCCGCAACCTACATCAAGTAAAGTAATATTTGAATCGTTATTTTTTAAATGTTTTTTCACGAAATTAATGCGTCTAAAATCTAAATCTTTCTGACTTTTTTCCACAAACGCTCTATACTTTCCCCAAGCTAATGAACCTCTATAAGGCAAATAATTTTCAGTATAGTAATGGTCTAACTTTTCAGGAGTAACAGGATTTGTTAGAAAAACTGTTTCGCAATTAGCGCAAATATTAAAAATATAAAGCTCCTTATTTGGTTCGTGCATTAGCGCATTGGTTGAAATATAAAAACAACTTTCGTTTTTTTTACAAACTGTACAAGTAACACTATTTTCAACTTCCATTTAAAGGTTTAAATTATTATTTTCGATATAAAACACTAGATTCAATGATGCTTTTTAAACTAAAATTATACTTTTATTTGCATTAAGCTGATGCCAATCTAGATTGTTTTAAAGCAGCTTGAATGTATTTTCTTTGAATAATTAGCATTCCAAAACTTTCTCCGCCTTCTTTTCCTATGTTTTTGTGATGCATTTTGTGTGCACGGCGCAAAGCCAAAACATAAACATTTTTAGATTTTGTAAATATTTTAAATCGTTGGTGAATTATTAAATCATGCACAACAAAATAGGCCAAACCATAGAGCAAAATACCAAATCCTACCCAAGTATACCAGGCGTAATTGTTCATCATACCGAACATAATACACAACCAACTTGGCACTGCATAGGTTATAAAAAAAAGATCATTTCGTTCGAACCAACTTTTATGGTCTTTTTTGTGATGGTCGGCATGAAAATACCACATAAAACCGTGCATGATATATTTATGATTTGCCCAAGCTGAAAATTCTGTCAAAATAAAAGTGACTAAAATGATGCTAATACTAACTACTATTTCCATGTTAAATAAATATAAATAAAGAGGTAAAAAATATAATTTGCAATATCAAAACGATTGACGATACTTTACTATTTCCGTTGATAATGGCTGGATAAAAAATATAGGATGTAAAAACAACTACCCCAATCCAACCTAAATAATTATGTAAACCAGCCAAACCGCCATCAAATTGCCAGAAATCGAGCTTTTGTGCTACTTGTTCAATAATCAAATCAATAAAAGTAACTAATAAAGCTGTAACGCTAATTACGATAAATTTATTTCTAAAAACTTTCCTTACGGTTACAATTCCGGCACAAATAAGCATCGCCCAATTGATGGAGATGATTAAAGGCACATCCAGTAATTTTAAACCTAGACCATTTCCGTAGGAATAATTACCAAACAGCAAACCTGTTTTTATACCGATCAATTCGATAATATAGCCCAAAACTGCGATCGATAAAAATGCTGAAATATATTTTTTATCAGATACTGGTTGATGAATCATGAAAACAAAACAAGTAAATAAAAGTGTGTAGGGAGTAAAAGGACTAAAAAATGTTGAATTAACCACAAAGCCAATCGAACCAGATATATACACTAGTATTAAAAAATATAAAAAATAGGATTTGTAACTTTCTTTCATTTTTTTTCTTGATCTACTATAAGCTGACTTGCTATTTTTGCGCTGTAGAAACAAAGCGGAATGCCGCCACCAGGATGCACGCTTCCGCCAACAAGGTACAAATTTTTGATACTCGATGAAAAATTGGCGTGTCTTAAAAAAGCAGCAAATTTGTTATTGCTAGAATTTCCGTAAAGCGACCCGCCAAAAGAAGAAGTTTGGTTTTCTATATCAATCGGACTTAAGGTAGTTTCTGAAACAATGTGTTTTTCGATATCTGTTTTTAACATTGTATTAATTTTGTCAATAATGTTTTTTCTAAGCGATACGGCGTAATCAATACTGGTGCTTTTATTATGTGGTACATTTACCATTACAAACCAATTTTCGCAGCCAATTGGTGCATCATCTTTGCAATGTTTAGAGGTAATATTAATGTAAATAGTTGGGTCGTCGGTTGGAAACTGTTTTGAAAATAAATTATCAAATTCTTTTTTATAATCGTCACTAAACAAAATATTATGCAATCCCAATGATGCAAATTCTTTGTTTATTCCCCAATAAAAAACATAGGCACTACTTGATTTTTCTTGTTTAATTAGCTTTTTTGGGGTAAATGAACTTGGTAATAAATGTTTGTATAGTACATGAATATCTACATCACTTGCCACAATATCAAATGGGTAACTAACATTATTACTTGTTATGGATTTAATTTTGTTGTTAGTAACTTCTAATTTTTCAACTGGTGCGTTATATTTTATAGTTACGTTGGCTTCTTCGGCTAGTTTGACCAAATGTTTTGTAATTTGATGCATCCCTTTTTTTGGTAAATATGCTCCAAGATTAAACTCTAAATGCGAAATCATATTTATTAATGCAGGTGCTTTATATGGATTTGAACCATTATAAGTTGCAAATCGATTGAATAATTGTACCGTTTTTGGATTTGCAAACGTTTTTACGTTTTTTTCGTTCATAGTACTAAACAAACCTAAAAATGGAGAAAGTAAAATACCCTTTATCGTCTTAAAATTAATGAAGTTTTTAAGCTGATGTAACGATTGTTTCAAAAATAAATCTTCGGTAGTTTTAAAATAAAAAGCATTACGTTTTATGTATTTTAAAACAGTTTCTTTATTTTCGTTTAGCTTTAAATGTACTTCTTCAGCAAACTTATCTACATCAGCAAAAGCTTTAAGTTGCGTTCCATCAGAATAAAAATAATTAGTTATTACATCTAATTTATCATATTCAAATTTATATTCACTTTCTTTCAAATTAGTTAATTCATCTACTAACGAAGGCATTGTAAACAAAGATGGACCTTTATCAAACCGAAATCCATCGATATTTATTTCACTTAATTTACCACCAGGGTACTTATTTTTTTCAAAAATAGTTACCTTATATCCTTGATTCGCAAGACGAATTGATAAGGCGAGTCCTCCAATTCCAGATCCAATTATACCAACGGTTTTTGTCATTTATGACTATAAATTTTATATGTAAAATTAATTTTTTTGAGAACGATAAAACCATAACAAAAGTTAAAAATATACATATAATATTAACTAAAATAACAACTATTGATTTCAAATACTTGCTAAAAAAAATCCAACTTAAGTACTCAAGTTGGATTTTAGTTTTCTGTCAAAAAATTAGATTACTCCTCTGTTTTCGGCGTAATTTTAATTGTTTCTCTTGGTGCTTGATTTTCGTCTCTCGGAGTACGATTCTCTTCGCGAGCAGGTCTTGGCAAAAGTGCTTTTCTAGACACTTTCTCTTTACGAGTTTTAGGATCTAAACCAAGGTATTTAACTTGAAATACATCGCCCATATTAACAACATCAGCAACATTTTCGGTTCTTTCCCACGCTAGTTCAGAAACGTGCAATAAAACTTCGTTTCCTGGCGCATCAGTATATTCAACAACGGCACCAAAATCCAACATTTTTATTACTTTCACTTCATAGGCTTCGCCCATTTGTGGTTTGAAGATAATCGAATCAATTTTAGCCAATACAGCTGCAATTCCAGCAGGATCAGTTCCTAGAATTTCTACAATTCCCATTTCATTTTCTTCGTTAATAACGATTGTACAACCTGTTGCTTTTTGCAATTCTTGAATCACTTTTCCACCAGGCCCAATTAACGCACCAATGAAGTTTCCTGGAATAGTACGCATCAATATTTTTGGAGCATACGCTTTTACGTCAGCTTTTGGTTGTGCTAAAGTTTCAGTTAGAATGTTTAGAATATGCAAACGACCATCACGAGCTTGCGCTAATGCGGCTTCCATAATTTCGTATTTCAATCCGTCGATTTTGATGTCCATTTGACAAGCAGTAATTCCTTCTGAAGTTCCAGTTACCTTGAAGTCCATATCGCCTAAATGATCTTCATCACCTAGAATATCTGATAAAACTGCATAACGATCTCCGTCAGTAATTAATCCCATTGCAATTCCAGAAACGGGGCGAATCATTTGAATTCCTGCATCCATTAATGATAATGTTCCAGCACAAACTGTAGCCATTGAAGACGAACCATTAGATTCCAAAACTTCTGAAACCACACGAATTGTATAAGGACAATCAGCAGGAATCATGTTTTTCAATGCTCTTTGAGCTAAGTTTCCGTGACCAACTTCTCTTCTTGAAGTTCCTCTTAACGGACGCGCTTCTCCTGTCGAAAATGGGGGGAAATTATAATGCAAATAGAATTTTTCTTCTCCTTGTTCAGATGGTGAATCAATTTGGTTGGCTTCTCTAGATGTTCCTAAAGTTGCTGTTGCCAATGCTTGCGTTTCTCCACGAGTAAACAATGCCGATCCGTGAACCGATGGCAAATAATCTACTTCGCACCAAATTGGTCTAATTTCTGTAGTTTTTCTTCCGTCAAGACGAGTTCCTAAATCTAAAGTTACGTTACGAACAGCTTCTTTGTTTACTTTATAAAAATATTTAGAAACCAAATCGCCATTTTCTGCCAATTCTTCTTCAGTAAATAATGCTTTTACTTCTTCTTTGATTTCTGCAAATGCCGCCGAACGTTCTTGTTTTGCTGAACCTTTGCTGGCAACCGCATAAATTTTATCATATGCTGCTGCTTTCACTCTGGCGTGGATGCCTTCGTCCGATTTTTCTTGATCGTACATACGAACTTCTTTTTTACCAAAGGCAGCTTGCAAACGTTCTTGAGCAGCAATTTGATTTTTGATATGTTCGTGCGCAAATTTAATGGCTTCTACCATTTCTGCTTCTGAAATTTCTTTCATTTCGCCTTCTACCATGGCGATTGAATCGGTTGAAGCACCAATCATCATGTCGATATCCGATAATTCTAATTGAGCACGAGATGGATTGATGATAAATTTTCCGTCAATTCTTCCTACTCTAGCTTCAGAAATTAAAGTTTCAAAAGGAATATCAGACAAAGCCAATGCTGCTGATGCTGCCAATCCTGCTAATGCATCTGGCATAACATCCTCATCATGAGACATTAACTGAATCATAACTTGAACTTCTGCGTGATAATCAGATGGAAAAAGCGGACGCAAAACACGGTCAACTAATCGCATGGTTAATACTTCGTTGTCGCTTGGTCGTGCTTCTCTCTTAAAGAAACCACCCGGAAAACGACCTGCTGCTGCAAATTTTTCGCGATAATCTACCGTTAACGGCAAGAAATCGATACCTGGACTTGCTTTTCTTGATGATACAACTGTTCCTAAGATTACAGTGTTACCAATTCTTACTACTACAGAACCGTCGGCTTGTTTCGCCAAACGACCTGTCTCGATTGTGATGTTTCTGCCATCACCTAAATCGATTTTTTCTACAAATAATTGTGGAATCATAAATTTTTCCTTTTTTAATTTTACATTGGTTTTTTGCCTGTCAGCAAATAGTTGTGTTGTTGTAGTTGTTGTATTCCAATGAAAAACCAAACTTTTTTTAATATAATTTAAAAATTTAATGATTGAAATATTTAAAAATCGTTGCAATTTCTATTTTTCCTAATCTTTAAATCTTGAAATTCTTCAATCTTTAAATAAAAAAAGAGGCACATGCGCACCTCTTTTGTATGTATTATTTTCTAATACCTAATTCTTTGATAATCTCACGGTAACGGTTGATCTCTGTTTTCTTCAAGTAATCAAGAAGTGCTCTTCTTTTTCCTACTAGCAAAACTAGTGAACGCTCTGTGTTGTAATCGTGACGATTTTTTTTAAGGTGCTCTGTCAAGTGCGAAATTCTGAATGTGAATAATGCGATTTGAGATTCAGATTTTCCTGTGTTTTCTGCTTTTCCTCCGTGTTTAGCGAAAATTTCCGCTTTACCTTCTTTAGTTAAGTACATTTTAATATCTTATAAATGATTATTATGTATAAATTACGATTTTCGTATTCGAGTGCAAAAGTACTATTTATTTATTGATTCTGAGCAATTAATATCAATTTATTTACAAAGTAGTTGGGCGTTACCGTTCGGGTCGGGCAATTCGCTATATCTTTTGTTCTCTCGTTCTAAAAACGAGACCACAAAAGGATGCCGCTACTTTCCCTAACGCGAGTTTTACTATATTGAGATTGTAAGTTATGGAATTAATTATATTTTGCCAAGACCCGTTGCAAAGCTTCGACATCAGCAACAGTATTAAATGGATGGATGGAAACCCGAATCGATTTACCACGCACTGAAACATATATTTTGTTAGTTTCCAAATTTTTTAATAATATTTCCAAATCGACAGCTGCAGGAAGCGAAATACCAAATAAATGGTAGCTTCGATATTTTTTTTGTTCAACAGAATAGTTACTTTTTTCTAGAAAATTGACTAGTGGTTTGCTCAAATTTTCGCAATATGTTTCAATATTTTTTACGTCCCAATCCAAAAGTTGTTCAACGGCTGCATTGAGCATTGGCAATAAAATAAAGTTGCTGTATTGTCCAACATTATAACGATTGGCTCCCAATTTATAGTTTTCTTGATACGGAAGCAGTTTTGTAAAATCTTCGGATTGTTTTCGATTGAGCCAAGATTGCTCTATTGGCAGACCGTTTGCAAACCGATGGTTGTAATAAGCAAAACCGATGCTGTACGGTCCTAACATCCATTTGTATGCTGCAACAACGAGTGCATCAATTTTGTATAACGCTACATCGATAACTGCTGCACCAACTGATTGGGTGCCATCTACGATAAAAACTACATTATTGTCTTGACATTTTTGACCGATTGCTTGCAATTCAAATTTGGTTCCGTCTGTCCAATGCACGGATGAGATCATAACAACTGCAGTGTTTTTATCGATACTTTTAAGAATGTTGCTGTTCCACTCAGCTCCTTTAGATTTTAAATTTGTTGGTTCTGGAACGATCTCAAGTTGTTTGTTGTTTTTTTCGCACCAAAGTTTTATTTCGTTATACCCGCTCGGAAATTCGTTTTCTATAATAATTGCTTTGTTGCCATTATCAGTTGGTAGATTCGCAACAGCATTTGCAATGCCATAACTTGCAGATGGAATTATTGCAATATTTTCGGGAGCTGCATTTATAAGTTGTCCAATATTTTTCCGTGTGATTTCGGCTGTTTCAAAAAAATGTATGGGTTTTACCAAAAACGGATTTCGTTTGCGTTGCATGCCTTTGATGCCTGCTTCTTCAACAACTTTGAGTAGTGGCGACATGTAAGCGCAGTTTAGATAATGTGCGTTATAATCTAGTTGGAATAAATGTTTTTGGGTTTTCATACTATTTTTTGTTTCTTACTTTATGTTGCGATTTGCGGAGCAAATCGCAACATAAAGTTTCTGATGGTATTTCTTAAAAGCTAAAATTTTAATTTTTACTACTAGTTGCGTATTCTATGATGATATGCAAGTAAATTTGATTTTTATTTAACTGGCAAATTTATAGGTGTTGATATATGGTGTTTCTCTTTTAATTACACTAAAAACTCTATCTATAATCTTATATCTTATATTGTTTAACACTAGCATACTGTTTTTACCTTCGCTTTTCTTTTTATTGTAATATTCTTTGAGTTGTGAATCGTGTTTTATCGCTGCTAGAGCTCCCATTTGTAATAATGATTTCATCTTTTTGTCTGCCATGT
>JANOPO010000037.1:0-99655 GCA_031422015.1 Flavobacterium sp.
CCGATTTTATCTCTTTCTTCTTTAAAATGAATTCTGCACGATTCTTCGCTTCCAAAATTTGCTGTAAAACTGAATAAATTCATATCTTTTTCTACAAATATAAAACTTTTTTTGGAATTATGAGTGTTTACGGACAATCAATTAGAACTTAAAAGAATTTAAAAATTAAATTCCTTTGCTAACTTTAAAAAAACATTTTAAAAAATTTTGTAAGAAATATTTTTTATAATAAAACATTTCATACATTTACAATAACAAAAAATTACTATGAGTTAATTAAAAATATAAAATAGCGTTTCGCTTAATATTTCCTGTTCTCGAAAGTCGAAAAATTTGCACAGGGGAGTAAAAAGATGAAACGTCTGCGTTATGCGCAGGCGTTCCTTTTTGCTTTGTGCAAGGGCTTCGACTCCCTGAGAACGAGTAAGTTTAGGAATTAGCCTGCGCTGTTTGTTTATAAAACAATACGCAGTTATGAAACAACTTCATCAAAACTTAATTCGAGACCACAGTCCGCCAACTAAAACTGCAAAACACAATCGTAAACCTTATAAAACCAAATAATCATGAAGACTATCCAAACATTATTTATCGCAACACTTTTATTTTCTTTATCTGTTAACGCACAAATTACCATAGGTAATTGGATGGTTGGTGGAAGTGGAAATTTATCTACATATAAATCTGAATCTAATTCAATTAGGACTGGGAATACTTCGGTGTTAAGTGGGAAAAGTATATCTCTTTTTCCAACAATTGGTTATTTTGTAATAGATAAATTAGCTATGGGCTTATCCCCATCATATAACTATTTTGAAAATGAAGATAGTAGCGGGAATAATTATAATATTGGCGCATTTACAAGATATTATTTGCTAAAACCAGATAAAGTAATAAATGTATTAACCCAAGTAAGTTACAGTCAAACAATTGGTAATGATTATTTAAAAGGTCACAATTATATTATTAAGGCTGGACCTTCATTCTTTTTTAACAATAGTGTAGCTTTTGAATGTACACTTGATTACATTATTGTAAACTCAAAATTTCCAAGTGGTGATAGTTCTAAGGAATCTTCTTTCAATTTAGGTCTTGGTTTACAAATTCATTTAAAAAAATATTAAAATTTAAAATACATAAATATGAAAAAATTAATAACAATTATCGCATTATGTTTTATGCATTTATTTTACGCACAGTATCCTGTTGCAAATATGCAAAATGTTGACGTAAATGGTAACAGAATAAGTGATTGTGGTACAATTGCGTTTGGAACAGGAACTACCGTTACAATTGTATTCGATTTTAAAGTAACGAAAGCGGCAAGTTTTGATGTTGGACAGACTGCCACTTTTAAACTTTATAGAAAATACGATAATTCAAGCACAGAGGTTGAGCTTGATGGACTTATTGTTAACAATAGTGCTTTTATTCAAGGAACAAATTGGACAGGTACTTTTTCTAAGGTATTGCAATCTTCTGATTTTCCATCTGCGGGTGGTACTGTATATGGTCGTTATACTTATAATGGTGGATTTCAAACTACATGTTTTTATCCTGTTACAAAATCATCTCCTTCCTTTTCTTTGTCACCAACTACCACTAGTATTGCCTGTGGAGAAACAGGCAATAGAACTTTTACAGTAACGCCCTCAAATATACCAAGTGGTGTTAATGTTACTTATTCTTGGCTTTATAGTGGCTGGAACCAAGTAAGCACCACGACAACATCAAGAACGCTACAAATACCAGCGGGTACAGCTTTACCGTCATCTATATATGTAACACCATCAATTAATGGTTTAGCATATCCACAACTTTCTTGCATTGTAAGCCGAGCACCATTTACTAGTACGGCAACAATTAATGGAGCGTCAAGTTTATGTACATCTGCAACTTATTCTATTAGTACTTTACCAGCAGGACAATCTGTTACAAGTTGGAGTGTGCAAGGGTCTTCTTTAGCTGTTTTAAGTGCAAGATCCGGACCTACTGTAACCTTAACAAAAGGTGGTAATGGTACCGTTACTTTAGTTGCCACAATAACTAATGCCTGCGGTGAAACAGTAACAAAATCTAAAACTATAATTATAGGGTTATTGCCACCACCAACAACACTAACTGGACCCTCGAGTGTTGGTAACGGCTCATTAAAAAATTATCAAACAACTCCTGTTGCGGGAGCTTCCTCTTATGTATGGTGGCTACCTTATCCTTACGATACTGTTCCAATATTTGATTATTTTGGACAAAATTGGGCACAACTAGAAAACAGTACTGATACTTCTATACAAGTATTTACTGGTTATTCTGGTGTATCAGGAGTTGTTCAGGTTATGGCAGTAAACGCTTGTGGTCGTGGCAGTGCAAAAAGTATTAGTGTCACTCATACTGGTGGCGCAGGCGGACCCATGCCAAGATTATCAAATCCTATCGAAAATCTAGAAACCAAAATCTACCCAAATCCTGCTAATAATGTTATCAATCTTAATATAAACTCTGATATAGCTTCAACAAAAGTTATTGCATTTTTATATGATTTACTAGGCAGGAAAATTCAAGAAATTGAAGTTATTGATGCCGTTGCTTCGTTCAATGTAGAAGATATTCCAAATGGTAATTATATTTTAAAATTGGAATATAACGGTGAGGTGGAAACGCATCAAATTATTATTGAATAACTTTTTATTACTTCAATTAAAGCCTTCAAAATTTGAGGGCTTTTTTATTTAAAACACTATCTAGTCTCAATTTACTGAAAATTGAACATAAAAACTGATTTCTGCTTTCTGAAAACTGCCTTCTCGAAACTAAGACTGAAAACTGCTAACTGCCTTCTACCTGAAACTTCGTCCTCTTACTTCCAGCATACATTTCGTACTTAACCAATCGGGCTTCCAAACTAGCATTAAAAAGTTTAATTTTTCGGGATGGTTTCAATCCTACAAACTTCAAGGCTTCCAAGTTGGCGGTTATAAACCAAGCATCCGTATTCGAATAATTCTTCTTCAACGTATCGCCGATATTGGCATAAAAGCGTTCCATTTCGATATTGATACGTTCGTCATACGGCGGATTAAAAACCATGTGCAACTTGTCCTCAGAAGTTTTTTCAGTATCAAAAAAGTTCTTTTCTTCGATTTTTATATATTCGTCCAAATTGGCATTTTTAATGTTTTCAATCGCTTTTTGTAAGGCACTTGGGGCTTTGTCATAACCAATAATGGTATGATGAAACTCCCGAATTTTCTTCAATAACGAATCGGTTATTTGGTCAAAAAGTTCGTTATCCCAATCGTTCCATTTCTCGAACGCAAATTCTTTTCGGTTTATATTAGCTGGAATATTGCAGGCAATCATAGCCGCTTCGGCCAACAAAGTTCCCGAGCCACACATAGGATCCAGAAAATCACTTTGTCCGTCCCAACCCGAAAGCAACAACATTCCAGCTCCTAAAACTTCGTTTATTGGTGCAATATTAGTCGCAGTTCGATAACCACGTTGGTGCAACGAATTTCCCGAAGTATCCAGCGCCACAGAAACTTGATCTTTGTCGATATGAATATTAATACGCAAATCCGGTCGTGCTTTGTCAATACTTGGACGTTGCCCTGTGCGCTCGCGAAACTGGTCGACAATAGCATCTTTACATTTTTGTGACACAAACTCAGTGTGATTAAAATTGGTAGAATGCACCGTAGCATCAATCACAAAAGTCTGATTGGCTTTCAAATAATGCGACCAATTGATTCCTGAAATACCTTTGTACAAACTTTGCTCGTTATTGGCTTTGAAAAAATAAATGGGTTTTAAAATTTTCAAGGCGGTTCGCAAAGCAATATTTGCCTTGTACATAAAACCTTTATCACCTTTAAAACTTACCATCCTAACGCCTTGTTCTACTTCTTGGGCTCCAAGTTGGGTTAACTCTTTCGCCAATATTTCTTCAAAACCAAAGAAGGTTTTGGCGACCATTTTAAAATTTTCCATAAACAAATTAAATTCCAATAAAAATAAATTCCAAATTCCAAACTGCTATTTGAAACTACATGGCAAAAATACACTAAATTTGCAAGTTGAGAATTCTTTATTCCTTTTAAATGTCCGAAAATCTAAATTCTGAATCAAAAAATAACGATTGTAAATCTGAAAACTGGTTTGCGTCATGGTTCGACAGTCCGTATTATCATATTCTTTATAAAGAGCGAAATTTTCGCGAAGCGCAATTGTTCATGGACAATTTGACGCACTATCTCAACATGGACGAAGGTTCGAAAGTATTGGATTTGGCTTGTGGCAAAGGCAGACATTCTATTTATTTGAACCAATTGGGATATGACGTTTTGGGTGTAGATTTGTCTGAAAACAGTATCGAGGTCGCGAAGAAAAATACGAACGATACGCTTCATTTTCAGGTTCATGACATGCGCAATCCGTTTGCTGAAAAGTATGATGCCATTTTCAATTTGTTTACTAGTTTTGGTTATTTCGAAAACGAAGAAGACAACCTGAAAACCTTAATTTCGATTAAAGAAAGCTTGTCGGAATATGGTTTTGGTGTTATCGATTTTATGAATGTAAATCAAGTAATTGCAGCTTTGGTCGAAAACGAAACCAAAACCGTTGACGACATTGATTTTCACATCAAACGCTATTGTCTAGATGGTTATATCTATAAAGAAATCGATTTTGATGATATAGGTAAGAAATTTCATTTTACCGAAAAAGTTCGGGCTTTCACTTTATTAGATTTTCAGGAATTGATGGATAAAGCTGGAATTTTCTTGCTGGATACTTTTGGCGATTATAAACTCAAGAAATTTCATAAAAACGACAGCGAACGCTTGATTATGATTTTTAAATGATATTCATTTCGAGAAGCTCAGTGTGACAATTAATAGTAAAAAAATTAATGAATTATATTTTACCTTTTTTATCGGTTATTCTGGGTTTTGGAATTGCATTTCTAGTCAAACCCAAAAATAAAACCAATCTCAAACTACTCTTAGCTTTTAGTGGTTCTTTTTTGCTTTCGTTAACCGTAATTCATTTGTTACCAGAAGTATACGAAAGCCATAATCATGCGATTGGCGTTTTTATTATGGTTGGGATTTTGTTTCAGATTTTGTTAGAATTTTTTTCAAAAGGTGCCGAGCATGGTCATGTTCATGGTAATGAAAAGATAAATAAAATGCCTTGGTTGCTATTTATAAGTTTGTGTATTCATGCTTTTTTGGAAGGTTTTCCCGTTGGGCATCATCACGAGTTGGCATTGGGAATAGCGATTCATCATTTGCCAATAGCCATCATTTTGACGACTTTTTTCATCAATGCCGAACTAAATAAAACGGCCTTATTTGCCTTTATGTTTGCTTTTGCGATCATGACGCCGTTGGGAACCTTACTTTCGGATTCGATTACGATTTCCGAGAATGTTTATACGGCAATGACAGCAATTGTTATTGGGATTTTATTTCACATTTCGTCAACAATCATTTTTGAAAGTAGCGAAGGACATAAATTTAATATCGCCAAAATAACCATGATTGTTTTGGGAATATGTTTGGCTTGTTTTATTTAAAATAAACTTCCAACAACTTACTAGCGCCTTCAAACGGAGAAATTTCGTTATTCTGAACTTGTTTCTTCGTTTTTTCAATCAATAATTCCATTTCTGGAAAATTGGTGAAATGCGATTGCAAACGTTCTTGAATGGTTTCCATCATCCAGTATTGATTTTGTTCTTTTCGTTTTTCGTCAAAATAATGATTTGATTTCGTAAGTTTTAAATAATCAGCAATTGTTTCCCAAACGGCTCCAATTCCTATTTTTTCAGAGGCACTACAAGTAGAAACTGATGGAATCCAACCTGAAATTCGAGCAGGAAAAAGATGCAAGGCTCTGTTAAATTCGGTTTTTGCCAAATTTGCTTTGTTGATATTATCGCCATCAGCTTTATTAATGACAATTGCATCAGCCATTTCCATAATGCCACGTTTTATGCCCTGAAGCTCATCGCCAGCTCCTGAAATTTTGAGCAACAAAAAGAAATCGACCATACTGTGAACGGCAGTTTCGCTTTGCCCCACGCCTACTGTTTCGATTAAAATAGTATCAAAACCAGCAGCTTCGCACAAGATTATGGCTTCACGAGTTTTTCGTGCAACGCCTCCAAGTGTTTCGCCTGAAGCGCTTGGTCGTATATAAGCATTGGCATTGGTTACCAAATCCTCCATTCGAGTTTTATCGCCCAAAATACTTCCGTGCGAAATAGTACTACTTGGATCGACTGCCAAAACGGCAACTTTTTTTCCAATAGTAGTGAGATAATTACCAAAAGCCTCGATAAACGTGCTTTTTCCAACGCCAGGAACACCCGTAATTCCTATTCTAACTGATTGATTTGCAGACGATAAACAGCCTTTTATAATTTCGTTAGCTTTTTGTAAATGAGCTGTATTCGTACTTTCAACCAATGTAATGGCTCGACTCAAAGCAACAATATCATGTTTCAAAATCCCTTCAATTAATTGATTTGAAGACGGTTGCACTTTTCTAAAACCCGTAATTTTTTGTACAGACGATTTACTGAAAATTTCAGGTGCGTCGATACCCTTTATTTCGTTTAGAGCCGATTTTTTATTCGAAGGATTCAAATTGAATTTGGTAATTTTAAAAACAAATTTACATAAAAAAACGTTTCGAATTTGTGTAAAATAAGATGCCAATCCAATCAAAATATTTAAATTTGCAAAACTTAAAAACAAACTTGTGCTAATTCAAAATTCGGTTGAAGATTCTAAAACAGAATTACTTCAAAAAACAGCGTATTCAATTCTATTTTCAATAAGTTTTGCGCATTTACTGAATGATTTAATTCAAGCGATTATTCCTTCGGTGTATCCCATTTTGAAACAAAATTATAATCTTTCGTTTACCCAAATCGGATTAATAACCTTTGCTTTTCAGCTTACGGCGTCACTTTTTCAACCCTTTGTGGGCTATTATACCGATAAGTTTCCGAAACCATTTTCGCAAATTTATGGGATGCTTTTTTCGTTAATTGGAATCGTGTTGTTGTCGTATGCAACTACTTTTTATTGGATTGTAGTTTCGGTTATGTTTATCGGGTTGGGCTCAGCAATTTTTCATCCCGAATCAGCACGAATTTCCAATATGGCTTCAGGCGGAAAACGTGGATTGGCACAGTCTATTTTTCAGGTTGGTGGGAATTTTGGCACAGCACTTGGCCCTTTATTAGTAGCTTTAATAGTAGTTCCAAATTCGCAAAAATACATTCTTTGGTTTGTTATTGCGGCACTGATCGGACTAGGAATTTTAAGTAAAATTGCTTTTTGGTATCGCGATCATTTGGAACTTCGAAATTATTCCAAAGGCATTGTAACCGAAAATAATCTGTCGCCAAAACAAGTCAATTTTGCTATTGGAGTTTTATTGGTTGTTATTTTTTCTAAGTTTTTTTATTCGGTGAGTTTGTCGAGTTACTATACGTTTTATTTGATAGATAAATTTCATTTGAGCATCAAAGGTGCACAATATCACATGTTTATTTACTTATTGGCTTATGCAGCAGGAACAATACTTGGCGGGCCTTTGGGCGATAAAATTGGCCGAAAATATGTGATTTGGTTTTCGGTATTTGGCGCTACACCGTTTGCTTTATTACTGCCTTATGTCGATTTATTTTGGACAGATGTTTTAATGATCGTCATCGGAATCATAATATCATCAGCATTTCCAGCAATAATTGTTTATGCACAAGAATTATTACCCAAGAAAATCGGAATGGTATCGGGACTTTTCTATGGTTATGCCTTCGGAATGGGCGCTTTGGGTTCGGCATTACTTGGGATTTTGGCAGATTATTCTTCTATCCAATATGTTTATAAAATATGTTCCTATTTGCCTATTATTGGTGTTATTTGTTATTTTCTTCCAAATCTGAATAAAAAATAAAAAAAGTTATATTTGCATTCAAATCAAAAATTTAAAATGAAAAAAACGCTACTTTTATTTGTACTTATTTTATCAACAACCTTTGTCTTTGCTCAGAAAAAAGACAAAGTAAAAGGTTCCAAAATTGTAACTATGGAACAAAAAGATGTGGGCGAATTCGATATGCTGGAAGTTGCCGACCAATTGGAAGTTTTTTTGGTAAAAGGCGAAAAATGCGGTATCGAGATTGAAGCAGACGATAATTTGCACGATGCCATCGGGATTGATTTAAGCGGAACAACACTTCGTTTATCGTTGGTTAGAAAGATTTCGAGTTATAAAAAATTTAGTATTCGAGTTAATTATACTGAAAAATTCAAAATGGTAACAGGTCGAAATGATGCCAAAATAACAGCACTTTCAGATATTGTTTTGGATGATATTACTTTTAAATTATCTGAAAATTGTAAGTTTTTTGGAAATATAAAATCTAAAATTTTTATGTTGGAAGCCAACGATAAATCAAAATCTGAATTAAATATTAAAACCGACAAAACAACATTGAAGTTAAGTAAAAATTCAGTGCTGAAAGGTCTGATTTCATCAACAGAATTGAATGTTGATTTGTATCAAAAAGCAGAAGCAACAATAGAAGGCGATGCTCAAGATATGAAAGTTCGATTAGATAATGATTCAAAACTTATTGCTAAAAAACTTATTGCTAAAAATATCGATTTGACTACCGAAGATTCTTCAGATTGCGAGGTAAACTGTGCAGAAAAAATTGCTATTGATGCATCAGGGAAATCTGAAATTGACTTGTATGGCGCTCAAAAAATCGAAATCAAACGTTTTGTTGACAATGCTATTTTAAGTAAAAAATCAAAATAAAACTACTCCAACCAAAGTTTGAAATCTTGCACTTTCTCTCGAGCTACAATAACTTCATCATCTTTGTAGCTTGGCAAAATAACTTTCAATCGCGAATTGCTGTGCACCTGAATTTCTTTAATCGATTTTAACGGGATAATAAACTTTCGACTCACTCGAAAAAAGTTTTTTGGGTCGAGTTCGCTTTCAAGAACTTCCAAAATGACATCTAGCAAATAATTGCGGTTGTCGATGGTATGAATATAAGTGCCTTTATTTTCGCTAAAAAAACATTCTATTTCGTCGAGCGTAAAAACTTTCAGTTGTTGACCAATCTTAACAGTAAAACGGCTTTTATATGTTTTTTCGAATGGATTTTGCAACATTTTTTTGATTTGCTCAAAATCCAAATTAACAGTTTTGTTTTCTGCTTTTTGAAATTGATTTTTGAACTTTGAAATTGAAATTGATAATTCGTCTTCGTCGATAGGTTTCAGTAAATAATCAATCGAATTGAGTTTGAAGGCGCGCAACGCATATTCATCATAAGCCGTAGTGAAAATTACTGCCGATTTAATTTCTACTTTTTCGAAAATTTCGAACGATAATCCATCAGAAAGTTGAATGTCGAGAAAAATCAAATCGGGATGTTCGTTTTTCGAAAACCATTCTATGGATTCTTCTACAGAATGTAGCATAATATCAACTTTTATCTCTAATTTTTCAAGTTTGCGTTGTAATAACCTTGCTGCTGGTTTTTCGTCTTCGATGATTATTGTTTTCATTTTTGCTTTTAAATTTTAGAACGCGGATGACGAAGATTTTAAAACGATTTTCACGAATTTTTTATTTCTCCTTTTTAAAATTGACTTTTGTAATTGAAATTGATATTGCTATTGAAAGCTTATTCCCAATTTGATTTTTTTTCTTTATTCATTAACTCTTGAATTTTTCGTTCTTCCCAAGATTTACTAAAAAAAATACTTCTACCGAAAACTCTCGCCCAATGCGATGCTAATCCGATTCCCCAGAATAATCCTGTTCCAAGTGTAGACCAACTGAAAATTGCGTTAAATAATGTTGCGTCATGATTATAATTTGCAACAATGATAAATCCGTTTACTACTAAATAAACTAGTAGATGAACATAAAATCCGTATTGTTCGCCTAACTTTTTTTTGGCTAATTGGTATTGTTCTGAATTATTATTAAAATTTTCCATTTTTAAATTTTTAGTATGTTTTTTTTAATTTGAATTTACTTTTTATTCATATATTCCTGAATTTTTTTTTCTTCCCAGTTATTCCAGAAGCCGCTTGCACGTAGTCCTTTCATTATTAATCCAAATCCCCAACCAAATGCTGGAAACCAAAACCACTGAAAATGTGGAGAATACCGCAAATTAATAAAAATTAAAAATGGGATAACGACACAATACGAAATTAAACTGGTGTAAAATTCTTTTAAATCTTCTACTTTTTTCTTTGCTTCAGAGTAGCTATTGTTTTCTGTATAAATATTTTGAGTTTCCATAACTGCTATTTGTTTTGTTAATATTGGTAATTTTACTTTAAAATTTGTTTCTAGTTGTTCTACAATCATTTTTTTCTTTGATATTATTGCATATCGATCTACAATGTTTTGCAAACCAACTCCTTTTCTATCCTGTAAAACTTCTTTCTTTTGAAGATTATTTTCGATGACTAAAAATCCATTTTCGATATAAATTTTAATATGCAACGGCTTTTGTTCAGAAACGACGTTGTGTTTTACTGTGTTTTCCAGCAAAAGTTGTAATGAAAGTGGCACTACTTTGGCTTCTGGATTCAGTTGCTCAGTCGGAATTTCGTAGGTCAAACTATTTTCGAATCGCATTTTGAGCAAATTCATATAGGTTTTTGCAAACGATAATTCTTCTTCTACCGAAACTAAATCTTTGTCTTTTTGTTCCAAAACATAGCGATACACTTTTGATAATGACGTTGTAAATCGCTGCGCATTTTCGGGATTTTCTTCGATTAACGAACTTAAAACATTCAAACTGTTGAATAAAAAATGCGGATCGATTTGGTTTTTAAGGCTTTCGTATTTGGCGGAAGCCGTTCCTGCAATAATTTTTTGTTCTTTAACTTTATTATCTTGATACGCTTTATAAAAATGAAAGGCATAAAGCGATAAGGTTACAAAAAAAGTAATAACAACTGGTACGATATAATTTCGGGCATTTTCGTTTTCTAAAAAATACTCCAATGTCTGGCTTTCAAAAATTACAACTTCAAACATGTGAATAAAAAACACGACTATTAATGAAGAAAAAAACGAACCCAAAAAACCAATAATCAATCTTTTTTGCGAAAACCGATCCGCAAATAGTTTATCTAAATAAATAAAAACAGCACTGTTTGCAATATATAAACTCATGGTATACAATGCTGTAAATAAAAAATATATGCCCAATTGTTTGTCAAAATGCAAGGCTGAACCTGTTATTATATCAATCGTTTTGATTACTATAAAAATGATGACAGTAAGTTTTAATGCTTTCGGAAACTCTTTGTAAATTCGGTTCATCTTACGAATAGATTATTTTATTTAGTACATCTTTTTGCAGCTTGTTCCGCTCGTTGCAAGCCCCAATTTGGGTGAAATTGGCTTTCAGGTTTAAAAGTAGCAAAAAGTTCTAAAGATCGTTGCACATCTTTACATAAAACTTTGACGTCTGCACCAGTCCATGCGGCACCGCCAATGGCAAAATCTGCTTTAGAGAAAACTACTCGCGGATTTGTTGGTGCGATTGCTTCGGCTTTTTCATACAATTCGGCAACTTTTGCAGATAAAGTCATACCATAAACCATCGGATCTGACGATATCCAAGCGGTGTGAATCATTGCTTGCATCACCAATAGTTCGGCATTGTTAGGATCTTTTGCGATTTCGATATCTAAAGTTTCCTGAGCTTTGGCGAGCATAGCTGTCATTTGGGTTTTGTGTTTAGTAGCAAACGATGCAAAAGTATTGACTGTTGCCGCATAATAATTGGGCAACCAACTTGTTTTTTCGGCAGCTGCAATTCGCTCAAAAAGGGATACAGCTTCTGAATTTTTTCCTTCTTTCCATAATCCTAAAGCTTGTCCCATGCCTTGTTCGAATTGTGTTTGTGCAAAAATTAAATTTGTAATTAGAATTGCGATTGTTGTGATAAGTGTTTTCATGATGTTTTTTTTTTAATTTTTGTTGAAATTGATTTTTGAAATTGTGATTGTAAATTCTGATGTAAATTTATGATGATTGAAACTTCTAGAAAATTGATTTTGACCGAATTGTTGATTTTACTTTCTGAATTGTAATTTAGTTTACTTTGATTACGATTTTAGAATTTCCTTTAATAATAAATTTGGCTTTATCGTATTTTGGTGGTCCAAAAGAACCTTTTTCATTATTAGAAGCCATGTAATCTTCCTCCGGAATTCCGAAGAAATTTTTATCCATTTCGTCATTCAAGTTTTCGTCTTGATACATTGATATAGCATATTCACCGATAGGCAAATCTTTGAATACAACTACTGCTTTCTTATCTTTAATTTTAGAATCTAATTTTTTATAAGTTGCTTCAAGAAAAGTTCCTTCAGAGTTGTACAAACCTACTTTTGCAAGACCAGTATTGTTTTTGAAATTTTGCATTTCGACTTCTAAAGTTGCTTTTTGAGCTGATAAAAATCCTGAAGTAATTACTCCTAATGTTACGATTAAATTTTTCATAGTGATTTTGATTTAATTTGTTATTGAAATTGATTTTTGAAATTGTTATTATTTTTGTTTCTAATTCTGATGTAAATTTATGTTGACTTCATCGCTATAAAAATTGAATCTGACTGAACTGTAATTTTTTGATGACGAACTGTTATAAACTAAAATATTTTGTACATTTGATAAAATTTAAATCATGAATACAGCCGAATTGAAATT
Organism: Flavobacterium sp.; assembly: GCA_031422015.1. Lineage (GTDB taxonomy): Bacteria > Bacteroidota > Bacteroidia > Flavobacteriales > Flavobacteriaceae > Flavobacterium. The sequence continues at coordinate 12,793 of JANOPO010000037.1, forward strand.
GAACCTTATTGATAAATTGGCATTTGTAAATGATGAAAACCTTCTAAATCAAATTCATATTTTACTAAAAGATGTTGAAGTTGAAAACCATGAATGGAACACATTGAGTATAGCAAAACAAAAAGGTTTACTTGATGCTATTGATGAAATGAATTCTAACGAAGGAATCGAACATCAAAATATAATTACAAAATATTCAAAAAAATATGCTTAAACCAATAAAATGGTCTTCATTAGCTGAAAATGATTTTGCATATTTACTTAAATATTTAGAAACCAAATGGAATAAAAAAGTATGCCAAGAATTTATTGAAAATTTAGATTATTGTGTTGACAAAATTCAAAATAATCCTGAAATTTTTCCATTAATAAATCTTGACCTGAACATTAGAAAATGCGTCGTTACAAAACATAACTCTATTTTTTATCGAGAAACTAATGTAAGAATCGATATATTACGCTTATATGACACAAGACAAAACCCTGTTAATTTAACTTTTTTAACGTAGTTACAAATTCTTCAATTGATTATCTTTCTTATCATCGCTAATCGTCCAAAAAAATCCTAAAAACACAAATCTATCGGCTGTCGGAATAATTTCTTTCCGATTAAAAACGCCATTAACTTTTGTATTTGAATATTCGTAACCCAAAATATTTTGCGTTCCCAATACGTTTGATAAAGAAAAATATAAGATTTTTTGACTAGACAGTAAATACGCCCAACTCATACTTAAATTGCTGTATTCTTTGGTTTTTCCATTCATAAAAGTAGTTTCGTTTGGATTGTTAAACGGGCGACCACTTGACAAACTTTGCGTAATACTTAACTGCGATTTCCAGTCGCTTATCCAATATTTTCCAACAATCGACAGCGAATGATCGGCAACAAAACTTGGCGTAAATTTATCGGTATAGTTTTTATAATTTCTTTTGGTGTCGATATACGAGTAGGAAACCCAATATTCTAAATTTTTAATACTCGCATTATCTCTCCAAAAAAGATCTAATCCTTTGGCATAACCATAGCCTGAATTGCTATAATTGCTATTAAATTGTGGACTTTTAGTATCGTATTTAACCAAACCGTCGTAACTTTTCAAATAGATTTCTGATCTGAAAGTGCGTTTGTCTTTACTGTATTGATAATTCAAAATATAATGCGCTGCTTTTTCGTTCGATAAATAATCAGCAAATTTTAGATATTCTTGTTTTGGCGCTTGTTCAAAACTTCCGTAAGCTGCTGAAAATGTGGAAAATTTTCCGGTTTTATACGCTAATGAAATTCTAGGCGAAACAGCCATTTCTTTCAAATAATCGTTATTTGATGCTCGCAATCCAACTTTAGCAACCAACTTTTTTGAAAAGAAAATATCAGTTTCAGCAAATATTGCAGCAATATTCGAAGTATAATCTAAGTTAAAAGTTGAATTAATATTTTCATCAAATTTTGTGATAAAATAATCGCCACCAAAAGATAGTTTTACACGATCAGAAAAAGATTTTTTGAGTTTAAATTTTAAATGATTGGAATGCTCAACTGAATTGATCTTGTCATTTGCAAAAATTAGTATATTCTTATTATAACCATAACTCAAACCAGTTGCTAGTTGCCAACCACTTCCAAAATTACCTTTATAAGAGGAATTCAAATAAAAATTATCATTTGTAAGTGCTACCCGAATTTTTTGAACAGCATTGATACTTTCTTGATTGATATCAAAATTTGAACTATCAAAAGCCGCATATAGTTTGAAAATTCCTTTACCAAAAGTTCGTCTATAAACCGTTTCGCCAGATAGCGATTGTACTGGTTTATTCCAAGACACATTTTGCGGCACAACTGCTTGGTATGGTGCCAAATTGATATAAGAAGTATTGACGCTCAAAGAGTTCTTGCCCCATACTTGGGTGTTTGCTAATCCCAAACCAACGGTCATCAAAGAAATTTCCGTTTTCTTTTTGGTTTCTTCCTCTTTCGTATTTAAAAGTAAAACACTCGATAATGCTTCGCCATATTCAGCAGAATAACCGCCTGTAGAAAACGACATACCACTAAAAAGAAACGGTGAAAATCGACCACGAGTTGGCAAATTTTGCAATGTTGATCCATAAGGTTGCGCAACTCGAATGCCATCGACAAAAGTTTGGGTTTCATCTGCTTCGCCGCCACGCACAAAAAGGCGTCCATCTTCGGCAACATTATTAGTGCCAGGCAAAGTTTGTAGCGCTGCAACAATATTGGCATTTGAGCCAGCTGTTGTCACTATATCCAATGGTTTCAAAACAGAAACTCTCGATTTCTCGCCAGCATCAAAGGTTCCAGCAGTAATTACTACCGCATCGAGCGTATTTACGTTTTCGCGAAGTGTAAAAGTCCGATTTTGATATGTCGCAACAGTTATCGGAAATTTTGCAGTTTCGTATGACATGAAACTTACAACCAATATTTGATTGCCGATTGTTGCAGTTGTAAAACTAAAATCTCCATTTTCCGCAGATGTTGCGCCGTCATACGATCCTTCTATAAAAATATTAGCGCCAGGAATTGGTTGTTTCTTTTGATCTAGAATTTTTCCTGAAATGGTGGTTTGCGAAAATGAAAAAATTGAAGTTAAAAGAAGTGCGATGTGAAGAATAGCTTTCATATTATTTGTTTTTATTGAAACAAAAGTGCAACAGCAACTATCATATATAAAATACAAATTACCGAAATGTCGATTTTTGAATCTGAATTGTAAAAAAAAAGCGAATGGATCAAAAATGAAACATTCGCTATAATTTTTTTCTAATCGGCTACGACGATCTATAAGCAATAGGATGATTTTGTTTCTTGCTTGGTCCCAAAAATAATCGAGCATACATTCGTAAAACTGCAATTTCGATGAATAAAAAACTAATCGAAGTTATTGCAATAAGAAAATATTCGTCTTTATCAATATGATTAAACATCAAGTCAACACCAATAAAGGTTGGCGTAAACGGCAATCCAACAAATGCTAAACATGATAACAAAAACAAAAATCCAAATTTTGGGTGTTCGTGATTGTAGCCATAAAAATCGTTTAAATCGATCATTTTTTCGATAGATTTCAATTGATAAAGAGAATAATATCCTGTAATTGCTGCTATCAATAAACCGCTGATGTATAATACAATTTCCATAAATTCGTATTCATCATTCAAAAATGCAATCGACAGTAAGATATAAAACTGGCTGGCAATTATCATAAACCAAACCGTAATAGCATCAGTGCGTTTGGCAAATGCTTTCAAAACCAACAACATACCAATAAAAGCAAATACCAAATGAATTAATTCATCAATTTGTTTCGGAATTATTTCTTCGTTCAAAAAGCAAAAAACACCAATAAAATAGATCACTACCAAGGAAATTAAAACCGATTTGCTACTCAAAAAATTCAGTTTTCTTCCAACCCATTTGAATGGCGACCATAAAAATTTGAATTGAAAAGCATCCAAATTCCATTCTTTCAAACTCAATAAATAAATAGAATTCGTTAGTTTATTAGCTTTTCCATATTGCTTAGGAACATAACTAAAAAACTGATCGTGAATCATATAACCCAAAACCGATGGAGAAACCAATAATTGATAAGTTCTTAAAAAAGCATTTCCCGCAAAGTGAATTAATACAAAAGTGTGCCAACCCATGGCAACCGAAAAAAACATAATTCCGATTTGAGCAATCGAGCTATATGCAATTTGCGTTTTGACAGACGATTGCACTCTAGCAATCAATGTAGCAACAATTGCTGTTACTAATCCCATTGAAACCACCAAAATTTTGACACTCAAAACTGTTTCCCAATAAGGATACGTTCGCAACAATATAAAAACACCAATATGTGCCGATAGCGAACCATAAAAAATAGCACTCGACGTTGTTGGGCCTTCCATAGCGCGTGGTAACCAAGACGAAAACGGAAATTGTGCCGACTTGATCGCCGAAGCAATTACAATCATCACCAAAATAAACGAAGCGTAATAGCTGTGCTCTTGAAAATGCAATGCAACCAATCTAGCGTCGTTAATCTTCAAAAAAGTAATGTTTTCATGCCATAAATGGTGGCTCATCCACATGGCGAGAATCAAACAAACATCCCCAAGACGATATAACGAAATGGTTTTTAATCCGTTTTTTACTGGAAGGTAACGATCTCTATAAAAGATAATTAGTAAAAATGAAGTTATACCCATAAACTCCCAACCTACAAATAAGGTTTCGAAATTTCCTGAGAAAACAATAATCGAATACGCAAAAAAGAACAATAATAAAGTATTGAAAAATCGCTTAAATCCACTGTCTCGATGCAAATAAAAACGGCTAAAAATAGCTACCAAAAAAGTAATTAATGTACCCACAAAAGCAAAAACTGCGGTAATCTTGTCAAAAAACAAATCGATAAATATTTCGACATTTCCTTCTTTGTAAAAAGTAAAATGTTTTATGTCTAAAACATTCCAACCTTGCAAAACCCAGTTAGTTATAAATAGCGATAAACCCAACAATTGAATTCCCAAAGTAACAATGGCAACACCAGCAATGGCGTTTTCGTTTCTATTTCGAAAAAATAAAGTTAATGTAAAACCTAATAATGGTAGAAGAATGAAAAACTGAAGTAACTGTTCCATAATTAGTTATAAAAATAAATTGGTAAATTTTCTTGTGTAGCGTGTTCAATTTTGTTGCTTTCCATCTCTTTTGCATCTTCCAAAAGTGTGTGAACATCTTTGAAAAAATGAATTTGATTGGTCATCGGCTTATAATTTTCGAAATTTCCTTCTTTAAAATAGAAAATTTCGTCTGTTTCTGGATTTATAACCGACAAATGCACCCATTCATTAATAAACCATTCGTACATTTCAGGAACCGATTGAATGACTTTTAATACTACATCTGGAAAATGTTCTACAATAATCATCAAACGTACAGGATCGTGAACCTCAATCATTTGCCAAGGCAATCCCGGACGCAAATCGCCGTCGCTGCTGTTGGCAACACCAAAAAGTCCCATTACGTTATGTGGCAATTTGGTTCCTGCACCCAACTTATAATTATCTACTCTTGAGAAATAATATTCCAAATTGATACCGCCACAAACTGGTCCAAGCGGTTTCATAATTCCGGTTAAAAATTTACCATCTAAATCGTTTTTATAATCATAGGAATTTAGAAAAGCGCGTCGATCAAGAAACAAACCTTTGGTCAAATTTCGTTTTCCAACAATGCAAAGCGTATTGGTTCCATGACCTAATTCCGGACGAGGTTCAAAAAGAGAAACTGAACGTTGTTTGATTGCTTTTCGTACTTTCTTAATATCATCTTTTGTATCGATCGATGCAAAACGACGCGAACGCTCTTTGGCATTCAAATCCAAAGCATTTTCGAAAGTTTCAGTATTTTGAATATGTCTTTGACTATTTTCAGAATCTAAAAACGCTACATCATAAAACTCGATTTCATCAGAAGCCGTATCATGCAATGCGCCAACAAATTGGGTAGTTGCAGGAATATCAATTCCAATAGTTTTCAATTCCAATCGTACTTTTGGATTATTTGCCATAGTTGCAAAAACTCTTGAATTTACAGATCCAGGTCTTCCGCTACAAGCACCGCAATCGTGTGCTCCATGATGCGGATTATTGGCCGAACTACTTCCGTGCGCAACAACATAAACTATTGGAGCAAAGTTTTTACTCAACGCAATTCCGTTGAGTAAACTGGCAACACGAGTTGTCATTTCGTCAATAGTAAATCCAATTTGAAGGTTGTTTTCGGTTTTGTTTTCGGTTTCGACTGTCAGCTTTCCTTGACTGCTCATGTGCAAAAATGCATTTGAAATAGCCGGACTTGCTTGCGGTGAAACTAGATTTTTTACCAATCGAAAAATAGACCAAAACCCGAAAAATATCGAACTTAAAAATCCAGTACCTAATTGATGCGTTTTGTTGGTATATAATAAATCATGCGCTCTTTTTTCGGTAGCGTCGTATTCTTTTATAAGGAATTTTGGAGTTACAGGTGCTGGACATAACTTGTCGTAAAACTTGGCTCCAAATGCTTGAAAATAAAACTCAACCGAGAAAAATCCTGGTGTTCCAAACGTTTCCGAATTTTTGTCGATGGCTTCCACATGGCGTCGAATGCTGTCTTCACGCTCGTCGATGCAGAACATGGCCTGAAATGATTTTGAGGTGTTTGCTAAAACTTCGTTTTTCTTTTTTGAAATACTTAATTGCTGAATTCCCGCCAAAACTTCGTCATAATAACTCCATTCGAAAGCATCTTGCCAAATTTTCAAAACTTCTTGAAGTTCGGTTTTTTCGATTTCGTCAAATAAATTTACTGGATTTTGGTCTGCGATTTCAGCAATTGGTTTCCAAGTAGAACCCAATTGATTGTCAAGATTATCAATTTCTAATACTAATTCGAATACAATTAAATCATGTAACGAAATTTTCTTTGGACTTAGCAAAGTATCTGGAGCATTCTCAACTGCTGCTATCAATCCGCTCCAACCTCGATGGCTAAATTGTTGATCGAATAAATATTGCTCAAAATAAGCGGAATCACCAACTACAACCTGCAATAAACTTTCGATTGATGTTGAGGCATGCAGCAATAAATCTTTGGCTCGTTTGGTTTTTAAAATACTAGAATAACTATTGGTTTCTAGTTCTTTAACAGCTTCTAAAAAACCTTTATTTCCAATTGGGAAATCCCAAATTGCAATTCCTTGATCGAGATAACTACACAAAAATCGGAATAAAAAGGGTTGCACCAAATTATCTAAATCGATTTGATAACTCTGTTTCCAATTTGCACGAAGTAGTCCTATTCGTTGTTCGTTATGATCGTTATATTCTTTGGAAACAAGATTGTTTTTCCAAACCGAATTTTGATCGTTACCTATGCGATTTGTAATGGCTTTTTCTAAAATTTCTGGACGAATTCTGCCAATTTCATACAATTTTCTAAAATCTGAAAGTGGCATTGTTGCTTGGTGTCCAAAGATTTTTGATGATTTGAAAATAGCGTCAAAAAACTTGGTTTGCTGAAAAGCGTGCAAAGAATTATGATGAATAAAATCTTTTAATGGCGTTTGCGTAGGCAAGAAATGTTTCAGTTCATGCAACACATGATTTTGGTCGAAAGTTATTTCATTCATCATAAATAGTATAAAAAAATTACATGCTTATATTTTCTAGTGAAAATTTAGGGTTTAAATCGTCCTTAATATACATTACATCTTTATAAAAAGTAACATTACCAGTTTCTATATTGTGCATTGCTCCAACGATTCCGATTTGACCTTTTTCGATCATTAGTTCCAAAATGTTACTTCGTTCGATAATGCTTTTTACACTTCGTTTCACATTTATTTTTGCAACATTTTCTACAAACGGTTCATTTTTGGAAGTTCTATTTGTTTTAGTGGTTTTTTCTTGATAAACTGCAGGTTGAATTTTTGACAATAATTCGGTCAAATTTCCCATTTCAATATGGTCACAAGCGCCTTTTATAGCACCACATTTGGAATGTCCCAAAACAACAATCAGCTTAGATCCTGCAACTTTACAAGCAAATTCCATGCTTCCGAGTATGTCTGTATTTACAATATTTCCTGCAATTCTAACCGAAAAAACATCGCCCAAACCTTGGTCAAAAATTAATTCGGCAGAAGTTCTACTATCAATACAACTCAAGACAGTTGCAAAAGGATATTGTGCATCGCGAGTTTCATTGGCTTGTTGCAATAAATTTCGGTTGGTTTTTAAGTTTTTTATAAATCTATCGTTGCCTTCTTCGAGATATTGTAAAGCTTTACGAGGCGTCATGTCTGCTTGTGTTTCTTGTGTATGGGTTTTCATTTTTTATATATTTTTATAAAGGTAAATTATTAAATAGTACTATTTGAAATTGATTTCGATTGGATTTTTCGAGCGTTTGTGCCATAAATCCGACTTCGATTTTGATGTTTTTGTTGCATACATATCCTACGGCTCCAAAAAGTCTGTTTCTATCAAAAATTGGTTTTTCGGCATTGATAAAAATTTCGTTATAACCAGAAAAATAAACCGTATTTTTTTCGATACTTTTTTTATTTATAGGAATATTAATACCTAATAAATAGCGAACCCGCATCTGAAAATCATTTGGTAAAAACCGCTCTTCTAATCGAAAACGATGTTGCAAAAAAAATCGATTATAACTAGGTCGGTTTATAAATTGTTGAAAAATCCTGTGTTCATTAAAATCTATTTTCTGGTCTGAATTTGGTAGATACTTCTGGGTATTTATAAAGCCATAACCTAACAGAATATTGTTGTTTTTTTTAGTAAGGTTATATCCAATTCCGGTTCTCAACAGCAGTTGATTTGTATCGCCAATAAAGTTAAAATTTCGATATTGAATCTCGTTGTGCCAATTCCATTTTTGATTTATCTTTTGATTTCCAAAATAAATAAACCAATTTCCAGTATCTGATTTCTGAGAAAAAGATAGGCTAGAAATAAAAAAAGCGAATACCAGTATTATGTGTATTTTCATTGTAAGATATTCCTATTTGTGCTCCACAAACACATGTTTTTCTTCTTCACCAGTATTCTCTAAATTATATTCCGGCTTAAAACCAACTAACGAAACATCTAAACTTTCTTCTTTGGCCTTGATGGTGCTAAACTCTTTAATTAAGTCTAAAACATCCTGAGCAATATATACCGTTTCTGAAGCATTGATAACCACTTTTGAGTTTTCAGGAATATCCGCCAAAGTAGATTTTATAGCCGATTTGTTTAAGAAAGAAACTTCTTGTGCCAAATCAATATGAATAATGTCGCCTTCCTTATAATCGTCTTTCTTAAAATTATAAGCCCGTTTCATGTTTCCTCTCAGAATAAAAAGCACACTAATTATCATTCCGAGTGCAACTCCCTTTAGTAAATCTAAAAATACAACTGCACCAAAAGTAGCTATAAAAGGCAAAAATTGGTATTTTCCGCCTTGCCAGAAATGTTTAAAAACTTTTGGATTTGCTAGTTTGTAACCTATTAATAGAAGTATTGCGGCTAATGTTGCAAATGGAATTTTGTTTAAAATAACTGGAATTGTCAAAACACTTATTAATAGTAGAACACCATGAATAATGGTCGACATCTTAGATTTAGCACCTGCATTATTATTGGCTGAAGAACGTACAACTACGGATGTCATCGGCAATCCGCCGAGAAGTGCACTCACAATATTTCCGATTCCTTGTGCTTTTAGCTCTACATTGGTATTGGTATATCGTTTTTGAGCGTCCATTCTATCGGAAGCTTCGATACATAACAAAGTTTCGATTGATGCAACAATTGCAATTGTAAAAGCGGCTATCCAAACCGTTGGATTTGTAAATCCTGCAAAATTCGGAGTTACAATAATCGCTTTAAACTCATCGATTGTTGTAGGAACTGGTAATGAAACCAAATATTTTTGAGTAATTTCTAAAGAAGTTCCTTTAAATAAAAACTCGTTTATCAAAACGCCAACCGTTACCGCAATTAATGCTGCTGGTAACAGTTTGATACTACTCAAAGCTGGAATTTTGTTCCAAATTAAAATTATCGCTAAAGAAATAGCTGTAACTATAACTACACCCATTTTAATATCGCCAAATGCAGCGGCTACATCACTAAAGATTTTAAGTCCAGAACCAACCGAAACGTCAGATCCTAATGCTTTCGGGATTTGTTTTAAAAAAATAATTACACCTATGCCGGCCAACATACCTTCTATTACATTGGTAGGGAAATAATTAGAAATTGTCCCTGCTTTTAAAAAACCTAATGCCAATTGCAAAATTCCTGCAATCAATACGGCTGTTAAAAATAGTTCGAACGAACCTAATAATGTAATATAACTTAAAACAATTGCTGTTAAACCAGCAGCTGGTCCAGAAACTGAAATATGCGATTTACTTATAAAACCAACGACAATTCCACCAATAACACCCGAAATAATTCCTGAAAACAAAGGTGCTCCGCTAGCAAGCGCAATTCCTAAACATAGTGGCAAAGCCACCAAAAAAACCACTAATCCTGATGCAAAATCAGCATTAAGGTTGGCAAAAAGATTTGTTTTTTTTGACATAATACCTTTATAATTTAAAATAAAAAGTTCTCAAATAATTTGAGCTAATGTAATCTATTTTAAACTTTTGGCGGAATAATATCAACTGTAGTGAAGTACTTATAATGGCTAATTAAATAATCATTAGGAATTTTATTTGATGATTTTTCATTAAAAACAAAATGAGATTTGGATTCTGTAATTATATATTCAGTTTTTAACTCTTTCTCTTCTTTAGATTTTTCGTTTTCTTCAATAATACTTATAGAAATTTCTTCTTCAAATTCTAGCATACTTATAATCGTAGGAGCTGCTTGAGCTACTAAAAAAAAGAATAGAAGAAATTTTGCAATAATTTTCACACTGCGAATTTAGCTATTATTTAAAATTAAATTTGCTGTTTAACATAATTTTAAAAATAACTACCAAAAAAATCTTTTCAACAAATCACAAATGACAAATCTAATATCAAAAATTAAATTTTACATTTGTGATCCTATTAAAAATACGATTATGGTTTATAAATTCAGAGTAATTCTTGATAACGAAGATGATGTTTTTCGAGATATTGCTATACTTGCCGATGACACATTAGAAGATTTGCACAATGCGATTTTCAATTCATTTGGTTTTGACGGAATGGAAATTGGCTCATTCTATACTTGCGATGAAACATGGAATCAAGAAGATGAAATTTCACTTTTTGATTCAGGCGATGTGCTTGGTGAAATGAAAATCATGAGCGATTACCAACTTTCGGATATTTTGGATAAAGAAAATACCAAGATTATTTATGTTTATGATTTCATAAATATGTGGACTTTTCTGGTTGAGTTAGCCGCTGTAGAAGCAATTTCGGCTGGAGCTACTTATCCTGAAACTATATTCTCGCATGGGGAAATGCCTGAAGATTCGGGCGAAAAATCTTTTGAAGCCGATATGGACACCGAAAATTATAACGAATTTGAAGATGATCTCGATGAAGATGATCTTGATATGCTAGGTGATGATAGCTATGAAGATTATGGGTTTGAAGAAAATTGGAATTAATACATTCAGTTTAAATTGTTTAAACTTGTTTAACTAGGTTTAAAAACAGTTTTTGAAAATATGGCAACAATCAAAAAATTTGAAGATTTAGATATTTGGAAAAAAGCCAGAAGACTTTCAATAGAAATTATTAATATTTCAAAAACAACAGACTTAATAAAAGATTATAAACTCAAAGATCAAATTAAAGGTTCTTCAGGTTCGATAATGGACAATATAGCAGAAGGTTTTGAACAAAATGGTAATGCGGAGTTTAAACAATTTCTGTCTATTGCAAAAGGTTCAGCAGGTGAAACTCGTTCACAATTGTATCGCGTTTTTGATAACGAATACATTCAAGAAGAAGCCTTGAATATTTTAATATCTGATTATGAAAAACTTTCTGTCAAGATTCATAATTTTATAGTTTACCTCAATAATAAAGATTTCAAAGGAACTAAATTTCAATAATAATTTTACAACACAGAAACTGTATTAAACTTTTTAAACCTAGTTAAACAAGTTTAAACAATTTAAACTTACAAAATAAAAATGATAAACCTATTCAACGCCCATATCGAAAGCCTTTCCATCCACAGAGTTGGAAACAAAAGTCGCAACGAAGCTATTTTCTTGTCTGAAAATACGTTTTCGCTAAACGACGAAATTGTACCTTTAATGAAGGAATTCTTCTTGAAACCGTTTCGAGAAAAAGAAGAAAACTATTTTCAGTTTGCTCATGATGTCGATTTGGAATATAATGAAATGTACAAATTTGCTGGAGAAGTTTTCGAAAAACCAGATACAATTCATGAAGTTTCGAAAAAAATAACAACCCATTTGTTCGAGCAATCCAATCATCCGCATATCAAAAATGGCGAGGTGTATGTAGTGCATTTAACAAATTTGAATATTGATAATAATGTTGTTGATGCCATTGGTGTGTTTAAAAGTGAAATCCAGAGTGATTTTTTGCAATTTGAAGAAAAAACTTCGCATCTCGAAATGATTTTGCAACAAGGCGTTAACCTTAACAAATTGGACAAAGGTTGTATTGTTTTTAATTACAAAAAAGAAGAAGGTTACAAGATTTTAACTGTTGATTCTAATCGTTATGATGCGCGTTATTGGTTGGAGCATTTCCTTTCGGTTGATGCCTTTGAAGACGAAAACTTTATAACCAAAAAATACCTAAAATTCTGTCAAGGATTTGCAAAAGATGTTGTTTTTCCTGCCGAAGACAAAAAGGAAGAAGTCATGTTTATGAACCGTTCGGTAAATTATTTTGCCAAAAACGACGATTTTGAAGAAACCAACTTTATGAACGAGGTTATAGACAATCCGGATTTGATTTCGGAGTTCAAAAACTACAAAGTTGATAAAGGCGAAAAATATTCTATAGAAGATATTACCAGTTTTCCGATTGCTAATGCAGCGGTAACGGATGCTCGAAAATCAATAAAAAACATTATTAATTTGGACACACATATTCAGATAAAAATGGATTTCATCAATCCAGAAAGCGCCGAAAAATATGTAGAAAAAGGCTGGGACGAAGAAAAACAAATGTATTATTATTTGGTGTATTTTAATAAGGAACAGAAAAGCTAGATGTCAACAACAAAAAATTATATCCTTGATTATGAAAGTAATTAAGGATTTTTTTTATATTTGAAAATTATATAAAATATAAGCCAACTAGATGGAAAATAAGCGGGAACAATATTATTACTCCAAAAAATCTTGGAAAAAATTTTTAAAATTAAAAGCTCGCAAGAAAAAATTAAAAACTAAAAGAATAGGATTTTTAAAGCATCAACTTAACATCAAAAAAAAGGCAGAATTAGAAGGGACTATTTATAAAAGAATAAAAAAAATAAATTCTTTCAATACTAAAAAGCTTCTTCCAAAACCAGATTATCCAGAAAACATACAGTATTTATTATCAATTCCTGAATTTTTTTCCAAAACAAAAGTAAATAAAAATGGAAATGGACATTTATTTGTACCCAAATGCTTTTCTTTAATAGAAAATTATGAAAAAAGTTTCGATTTTTTAAAACAACTTTTTGTAACTTTACATGAGAATAATATCGATAGTATAAATATTGATTATTCTGAATGTGAAAGAATTGATGTTGACGCATCAATCTGCATGGATCTAATTCTTGCCGAGTTTATTTCGTATTTTAATCAATGTAGAAGACTTGGTTATAATAATATTTTTAAAAATGGAATAACACCGACAAATTTTGAAAATGAAAATATAAAAAAGGTTTTATTTTCAATTGGTGCATACAGGAATATTAAAGGATTTAAAGTAAATTATGAAGATGTTTTAGATTTACCAGTTATTGTAAATGATAAAAATAATCTTGAAGTTTGGAGTAAAAGTGAAGTTGATTTAACTAAGATTGTTGAATACATAAAAAGTTGTCTTACAAGATTAAATAGAGAATTAACAATAGATGCTGAAAAAGAGTTTTATCATGTAATTGGCGAAATAATGAGTAATTCGCTAGAGCACAGCACAATGCCAAATATTTTTTCAATTGGTTTTTTTCAAGAAACTCATACTGAAGTAGAACATTATGGTATTTTCAATTTTTCTATTTTTAATTTTGGTGATACAATTTATCAGACGTTCAAAAATGATGATTGCTTAAATAAAACCGCAGTTAAACAAATGACAGATCTTTCCGAAGATTTTACAAAAAAAGGCTTTTTTAAAAAAGCAGCTTTTGAAGAAGAAACACTTTGGACATTATATGCTCTTCAAGAAGGAGTTACCTGCAAAGATAAAAAAAGAGGAAATGGTTCTATTAGATATATAGAAAACTTTTTTAAATTGAAAGGGAATATGGATAATGACAATATTTCGCGTCTCACAATCGTTTCAGGTAATACTAGAATTATGTTTGATGGAACATACAATATAATTAATAAAGTAAAAACTGGAGAGAATAGAAAATATAAAATGATAACATTCAATGAGTCAGGAGAAATAAATGAGGAGCCAAACAAAAAATTTGTTACTTTTGCACACAATTTTTTTCCTGGAACAATGATTTCAGCACGAATTTTGATTAAGTTTGATAATACTAACGAAAATAATAATGGAAAATAGATCTCTTAATATTAATTTACAAGATTATAGAACCGCAGGTGCTAAAGTCTTTACTACTCGTCCTAGAGGAATTCAAGTAAGAAATGATTCTAACATTGAAGAACTTGAGCCCAAGTATGAAAAAATTATAATCACCATTCCAGAAGATATTTCATCAATTAATCCGTCATTTTTAGAAGAATTTTTCGAAAAAATTGTTATGAAATTGGGAGAAATTGGTTTTTATCAAAAATTTAGTTTTGAAAATAAGGGTAGATACAAAATAGAAACAGATTTATCAGAAGCGGTTGAACGCATTTTAAGAGAAGAAAATGCACTTGCTTAGCACAAACTTATGTTGCAATATTGAACAGCAATTTTCTTTGTCTGATATTTCTGATGTTTCACAAGTAATTATTGCAATTGCAAATTTATTTCTTGCAGGTTATGTTCTTTTTTATCAAATAAGAAAAGACACAAAGACGGACAATTCAACCGCACTTCTGAATGAACAAAATATAAAATTACAATGGTTTAAAGAACTTATTGTACAACCAAATATGGAATTAATTAATAATTTTTATGAAGAACTAAATACAATAAAAAATAAAATTAATTCAAATGATTTAACAACAGATGAAAAGCAAGATATTAATGATTTTGTTAAATCAGAGCTTTCGATTTTGAGAAAGTCATTTATTGACGTTTTGCAACTTGTTGATAAAAAATTTGCTGACCAAGTATTAAATAATTTGGATGAGCTAATTGATAATATCACAAATGCTATATTTAACGATGAATTAAAATTAAAAGTTTCATTAGTTTATGAGAAAAATATAGGTTCAAAAATATCATATTCAAAAAACAACCTTATATCTCAACTTTATAATTACAAAGGTATTTCTCGATAAAGATATTTTTCAAAAAATAAAAATTTAATCCTCAATTATTTAACTAGTTGGGGATTTTTTTAAACTTTGAATTTCGAACGCAACCTTTTCAATTTTTTGTATCTTTTAGTAGTAATCTAAAATCTAAAATCATGAAAAATCTTTTCGCAATTATCGTAATCACTTTTTTAGCGCTTGTACAAAAGATATTGAATCATTTTCAGACTCAAACGAAGTTTCAAATAGGCAAACCATTAGAAATAGCTATTTAGCACCGCCAATTCCGAATAAGGTTCTTTTATTAAAAATAGACTATTTGACCAACACCTTTGAAGGTGGAAAAGAATTTACATTTCCGAATCAGACGTCAACTTATACAATTACAAATCAATATGTAACGCGTAGTGATTTTGGTTCTATAAAATTATTTTATTCCGAATTAAACCAACTGCTTTTTGAAGGAACGATACCTTGGATGGGAACTGGTTCAATTCTATTTCCATCAGGTTTTCAACCTGCAAGTTCATTTTCTGTTGTGAATACTTTAGTGCCAATTCCGCTGCCAGCTTTAGGATTTCAGAATGTTTTTAATCCGCAAGATACCGCTTATAATTATCAAGAAGTTTGGAATTCGTTTGCCTATCTTCAAAAAACGGGCGATTATGGTTATTGGCAAACTAACACGGTTGCACCAAAAATATTTTTGTATACTCCTTGCGTTGGTGTTTGTGATCCTGCCACTTGGAAATGGATAGTAATTCTGAAATGGAATATTTAGAAAAAAATAAAAACTTTTATTTTGCCACGATAATTTCGTGGCTTTTTTATGTAGTGTCAATAACAATTAAAGTGTATATTCGTCTTACTTAAAACTACATCTTTTGGAAACAATTCTTTCTATAAAAAATCTGCATAAAAAATACAATTCCGTTCATGCTGTAAATAATGTTTCGCTCGAAATTAATAAAGGTAATGTATACGGAATTCTGGGACCTAACGGCTCAGGAAAATCGACAACTTTAGGAATCGTCTTGAATGTTGTGAACAAAACTTCTGGCGATTATTCTTGGTTTGGCGGCACTATGCAAACCCATGAAGCTTTGAAAAAAGTTGGTGCCATTATAGAACGTCCAAATTTTTATCCGTACATGACCGCTCGAGAAAATTTGGAGTTGGTGTGCAAAATTAAAAACATCAATTACTCGAAAGTTCAAGAAAAACTAGAACTCGTAGGTTTATTAGAAAGAGAAAATAGCAGGTTCAGTACGTTTTCGTTAGGAATGAAACAACGACTAGCTATTGCTTCTGCCCTACTCAACGATCCAGAAATTCTGATTTTGGACGAGCCAACCAATGGTTTGGATCCGCAAGGAATTCATCAAATTCGAGATATTATCAAGTTGATTGCCTCGCAAGGAACGACTATTTTATTGGCTTCGCATTTGCTCGATGAAGTCGAAAAAGTATGTACGCATGTTTTGGTTTTGCAAAAAGGAAAAATCTTATATTCAGGAGCTGTAAACGGCATGACCAATAACGAAGATTTTTTCGAATTAAATTCAAATGATAATCAAATTTTAAAAAACATTTTACAAAAACATGAGGCTGTTGATAAAGTTGTTGCCGATAACGGAAAAGTTTTAGTCTATTTAAAAAAACAAATCGAAGCATCTGATTTGAATCGTTATTTATTCGAAAATAATATTTCGTTGACACATCTCGTAAAAAGAAAACACAGTTTAGAAGAGCAGTTTTTGGAACTTACTTCTTAAATTTCAAAAATAAAATTCAAAAATCAATATCAAAATAAAAAATGAAAAGATTACTCGCAATAGAACTACAAAAAATCTGGAAAAACAAAGCCAGCCGTATCTTGACGATTGCCTATTTTGTTTTGCTTTCGTTTATAGCTTTGATTGCTTCCATCAAATTTGACATTGGTCCCATTCATGTTGATCCTGCCGAAATGGGGATTTTTAACTTTCCGTTTATTTGGCATTTCAATACTTATGTTGCCGCTGTTTTGAAGTTTTTTCTAGCAATTGTTATCGTCTCGATGATGGCCAACGAATATAGTTATGGTACTTTAAAACAAAACTTAATTGACGGAATGAGCAAAAAAGAATTTGTTTTGTCTAAATTTTTAACCGTTATTTTGTTTGCATTAGCCTCAACCATTTTCGTTTTTGTGATGAGTTTAATTTTGGGATATTCATTCTCTTCGTATACCGAAATCGGAATCGTTTTTTCGGATTTAGAATATCTTTTAGCTTTTTTCTTTAAACTTACTTGCTTTTTTTCGATGTGTTTGTTTTTAGGAATTTTTGTAAAAAAATCAGCGTTTGCTCTGGGTTTTTTATTTATTTGGAATATTCTTGAAGGAATAATTATTGGTGTTTTGAATTTTAAAATTTTTCCAGAATCAGAAAAAACTGCCGATGCAATCACCCAATTTTTACCATTAGAAGCGATGTCGAATTTAATAGTAAATCCGACTACCCGATTGTCAATAATTAAAAAAGCTGGTGCCAAAATTGGAGTCGGAACAGATGTTGACTATGCAGTTCATTTTTCATCAATAGCAATTGTTGCCATTTGGACATTAATTTTTGTTTTCTTATCTTATAAATTATTAGAAAAAAGAGATTTGTAGTATCTTTGTGGGCTATGAACTATTTAAGAATTCTCATTTTTTTTATATTACTATTTGGTTTTTCTACCAACACTTACTCACAATATATTACCGTCTCTGAAAATTTAACCATCAATCAGCTTGTTGTTGAAAAATTGATTAATAATCCTTGCGCTCAAATTTCAAATATTTCAGTTTCAGGAATTGGCACAGGCGGCAATGAAAGTTATGGCTATTTCACATCAGGAACAAGTAATTTTCCTTTTGCCGATGGTATCATTTTGTGTACTGGTACGGCGATTTCTGCTGTTGGTCCTAATACCAGTATTTTGAGTCAAAACAATCCTGCTTTGTCCTGGCTCGGCGACGAGGATTTCCGAATTGCCTTGGGCGTAAGTAGTTCTATAGATGCTACAATTATGGAGTTTGATTTTCGACCAATTGCAAACAATATAAGTTTCGAATATATATTTTCGTCCGAACAATATTTGTCAAATCCATCTTCAAATCAATGCGTTTTTACTGATGGTTTTGTATTTTTATTAAAAGAAGCCAACACATCAAACCCCTATCAAAATTTGGCCCTTGTTCCTGGAACTATACTGCCCGTAACTGTCAACAATGTTCGTGGTCCAGGTACCATTTGTCCCACTGCTAACGAGCAATTTTTTGATGCATTTAATGGTAGCGAACATCCCACAAATTTCAATGGGCAAACAAAAACTTTAGTAGCGGCATCCAATGTTACAGCTGGAACACTTTATCACATCAAAATTGTTATCGCCGATCAAGGAAATAATTTATATGATTCGGCAATTTTCTTAAAAGGTGGTAGTTTTAATATTGGCACAAATTTGGGTATTGACAAGTTGATTGCAAATCAAAATCCATTGTGCGCTGGCGAAATATCAATTTTAAATGCATCGCAACCTAATGCGCAATCTTATAAATGGTTTAAAAACGGAAACCCTATTTTGGACATGATTTCTGGATTGCCTGTCGCTACGCCAACCCACGAAGTTAGCGATTCTGGAATATATAAAGTAGCAGTTGAAATTAGTGCAAGTTGCATCCTAACCGACGAGATTATTATTGAATACGTGCCATTACCAATTGTTTTTAACACGATTTTGCTACAATGTGATTTAGATTTTAACGGAATTACAACTTATGATTTGACAAAAGTAAAAGATAACATTACTGGAAATAACAATCAATTAACGGTCGTAAATTATTTTATTAGCATGCAAGATGCGCTAGATAATAACTCCCAAATTTTGCAACCACAGGAGTTTACAAATACTTCTGTAAATCAAATTATTTTTGTACGAATTAAAAATCAGTTTAATTGTATCTCTATTGCAAAAATAACTTTACAAATTTCAAACAATTTAATTCAACCAATTACGGTAGGTTTTTGTGATTTAAAAGACATTCAAGACGGAATTACTTTATTATCGCAAGTCGATTTTGATGCCATTACCAATCAATTATTAGAGAATTTACCCATGGGCCTAAATGTAAGTTATCATCTAACTTATACGGATGCTTTGCTTAAAACTAATGCCATATTATTCCCTTGTTTAAACACAATACCTTTGCAACAAGATATTTATGCAGCTATTGCCAATGGATCTGATTGTTACGGAATCGTTACTGTAACTATTATTGTTAATCTATTTACACCACCAAATTTTGATACAGAAATAGTTGGAATATGTTCTGGAGTTCCAAAAACAATTTCAGCTCCTAGCGGCTATGTTAGTTATGTTTGGACACCTATAAATGCAGCAACAGGCAATCAAATTTCAGTATCAAATGCAGGAATTTATTCAGTGGAAGTTACCAATAATTTGGGATGCAAAGCCATCAAAGAATTTCAGGTTGAAGCTTCTGAAAGTGCAACAATTCAAAATATTAGTATCGATGATTTTAACGGCAATTCAAATACCGTGTTGGTTAATTATACCGGAAATGGCACGTATGAATTTTCGCTTGACGGAAATATTTATCAAGATTCGCCTTTTTTTACTGAGGTTAGTTCAGGCGAATATACAATCGTAGTCAATGATAAAAAGGGTTGTGAAAAAACGCTATTCCCGATTTTTGTATTATTCTATCCAACATTTTTTACTCCCAACGGAGACGGATTTAATGATTTTTGGAAAATACAAAACATTGATAAAAGACCAAATTCTCGAATAGAATTGTTTGATCGTTTTGGTAAACTTATAACCAATTTTGATCCAAATATTGGTTGGAATGGAAAATTTAATGAAAAACAACTTCCTGCTGATGATTATTGGTTTGTATTGTCTATCGAAAATCAAAAAAAAATAAAAGGCCATTTTGCTTTGAAAAGATAGATTTTTATCTAAATTTATATCATGAAAATAAAATTTATTCTACTGTGTATATTTTTGTCATTGAGCGGATTTGCTCAATTAAGCAAGACCCATTATATCCCACCAATAACAACCTCGTTCAATCAATATTCAGTTGCTGAAGAGCAGTTTTTATATATTTCCACACCAAGTACTACAGCCATAGATTTTAAAATAAAACAATTGGGAGGTGCTACTATACAAGGAGTTGTATCCAGAGATACGCCGTACAGTCTAGATATTGGTTATGGTACAGAAACCCAATTTATAGTTAACGAAGATAATGTTGGCGCAATAATCTCCAATAAAGGATTTATAATTGAAGCTGAAAATTTAATTTATGCTACTGTAAGAATTAATGGAGGCACCGGTTTTCAAGCTGGACAAATTACCTCTAAAGGACTTGCAGGACTGGGTAGAAGCTACAGTATTGGGGGATTTCTAAACAAAACGCTTGGTGCTTTTAGTGATAATGTAATAACTTTTGCTACCGTTTTAGCAACAGAAAACAATACAACCGTAAGTTTTAGTAATATAAAAAATGGTGTTCAACTCCTAAATAATGAAGCAAACGGAAATGCAAATTTTGATATAATTCTCAATAGTGGTCAGAGTTATGTTATAGCTACACAAGGTTCGCTATTTGCAAATAGAGATGGACTGATAGGAGCCAAAATTTTTGCTAATAAAGATATTGTTGTCAATTGTGGTTCTACAACAGGATCTAATGCAAACCAAAATACAGATTATGGCATTGATCAAATCGTTTCGACGGAACGAAATGGTACTGGAAAAGAATATATTTTTATTAAAAATTCCGAAAAATTTGAAGTAGAAGTACCATTAATTATAGCAACAGTAGATACCAAAGTATTTTTGAATGGCAATTTGGATACAGACAATCCTGATTTTATAATCTTGGCTGGAAACTATTTGGCCTTAGACGGAACATATTATAATGCAATTACTAAAAATTTATATTTAAGAACTGATAATGACGTTTTTGTTTACCAAAGTGTTGGAGAAGACGGTCGACTGGATTTTGCAAACCAAAATATGTTTTTTGTTCCACCAATAAGTTGCGAAACTCCAAAATCTATTGATAACATACCTCAGATAAATAAAATTGGAGACAAAATTTTTTCTGGTAGAATTACCATTACCACAAAAACAGGGTCTGAAATCAATTTTATAGTAAATGCAACGAATTATACTTTAGCAGGATTAGCGACTTTAGGGTGCACAATTCTAGGTCCAAATATTGTTGCAGGAAATAATCAATATGTAACTTATTCAATATCAGGGCTTACTGGCAATGTGTCTGTTTTTTCGACAACTCAATTGTATTTAGCAGCCTTTGGTTCTTCTGGTGCAGCAATGTTTGGCGGGTATTATTCGGGGTTTGCCTTCAAGCCAGAAATCTTTTTTGAAACAAGTAGCATTTCTAACCAAGTAGGCTGCATCCCAAATGTAGAGTTATCTGTAAGTTCACAAACTGGATATGACCAATTTAGTTGGTTTTATAATAATACACCCGTTGGTGGAAATTTTAATTCGTACACACCACGAGTTAACGAGCCCGGAAATTACTATGTAGTAGCTACCATTAGCGCATGTGGCACGACAGAAATCTCCGACACAATTCCTGTTAGTAATTGTCCTGCAAATAGTGATAATGACTTAGCTAACGATAATGTAGATTTAGATTATGATAATGATGGCATAGCTAATTGCACTGAATCTTTAGGTGATTTAAATTTAAATTTAAGTAGCACATCTGGAAATACAAATTTAGGAAGTTATACCAATACATTCATCAAGACAGTTACCCCAATACCAGCATTATCAGGCAGCACATTTGGAACGCTTAGTGGAAATTCGGATGGAAGTTTTACTACACAATTGGCAGCCAAAAATGATAAGATAGTTTATGATATTTTCTTTGCACAACCAATTTCGTTGGAATTTGGTTATATAAATGTAACAAGTACTTCAAGTTTATCAAATTCAGATTCAAAGTTTATACTTAAAACAAATATCTCCAAAACTTTAACTGTTTTAAATCCAACAGATCAATTATTAATCGATACCAATTACGACGGAATTTATGAAAGCGGAATTACAGAATATTCGTCTTTCGAAATTCGATTTAAATTAAAAAGTGTTTTGCCTCTTGCTGCAGGAACGGGAACATTTAGTTTTAGAGCCAATGCAATTACTAATTTGAATTTTACGCATATAAATAATTCAGAAACTGGTATAAATAATTCTTCTTTTTCAATAAAAGCAACTTGTATACCCAAAGATTCAGATGGTGATGGGATAGCTGACCAATTTGATTTGGATTCAGATAATGACGGGATCCCTGACAATATTGAATTTTCCAGTCAAAATTATGTACCGCCATCTTCTATTGATTTAAATCGAAATGGTTTGGACGATATATATGAAAACAATGTTTTGCTCTCAAATTCTGATATGGATGTTTTTCCAGATTATTTAGATCTTGATTCAGATAACGATACTGTTTTTGACATAATCGAATCTGGATCGAATGCGCCTGATGATAATCATGACGGAAAAATCGATGGAAACGCGACGGTCTTTGGTGCAAATGGTTTGTATAATGTTATAGAAAATGGTAGTGAAAGTGGCGCAATCAATTATATTATTTCAAATTTAGATGCCGACCAATTATATAATTTTGTAGATAGTGATAGTGATGGGGATTTATGTAATGATCAAATTGAAGCAGCCATATCAACTTCAAGTTTTTTACCAAATTCTGATTATTATACCGCTGCACCAATACTTATAATTTCACAACCTACAACCCAACCTTCTTGTTTGTCTCAGACTGCAACGATAACCATTGTAACTAATACCGTATCCACTTATCAATGGGAAATATCAACAAACTCAGGTTTGACGTGGTCAAATCTAAATAATAATCTTATTTATTCAGATATTAATACTGCCAGTTTGCAAATTGCTAATACAACTTCTGCAATGAGCTTGTTTCGATATCGGGTAAAATTGACAAAAAATGGAAATAAATGTGGTAAAACATCTGATCCTGTGCAGCTTAATATTTTGTCAAATCCGGTAATCACTTCGCCAATAAATTTATTACAATGTGATGATGATACAGATGGAACATCAATATTTAATCTTCGTGAAAAAAATAATTTTATATCGTCAAATTCATTAGCAGATAATTTTAGTTACTTTTTAACAGAAAATGGTGCAAAAACCAATACTACTAATCCAAATGACTTTATATCAAATCCTACTTCATATACATCTACTAGTAAACAAATTTATGTTCGCGTCGAAAATTCGGATGGTTGTTTTACAGTAGGACAAGTAAACTTGATCGTTTCTGTAACTCAAATTAATCTTGCAGCAATCAAAAAAACATTTGAATCATGTGATGATAAAATTACGACGGCAATTGACGGAATTTCTGAATTTGATTTTAGCGAAATGACAGCACTAATTATAGCTAATTTGCCTGCGAGTAGCACAACCTATAACATAAAATTTTTTGCAAATCAATTTGATGCCCTTTCAGAACTAAATCCGATACAGAATACTACTAATTATGTCAATACAATAATAAATCTGCAAGATATTTGGGTCAGAATAGATAATAATATAGATAACTCTTGCTTTGGATTAGGCGTTATTGCAAAATTAATAGTAAATCCGTTACCAAAAATAGAACCAACTTCAACTGAAAAAATTTGTTTAAATCGTCCAAGCGAAACCGTCAGATTAACCGCTGGAATAACTGATGGTTCTGCAGAAAACGCCTATACTTATATTTGGAAAAAGGATGGAAATATTTTACCATTTTTGACCTCAACAATTGATATATCAGTCAAAGGAATTTATTCAGTAATAGTTAGTAGAAGCGGTTGTAGTAGTACTAGGATAATTACAGTTATTGCATCTGATATTGCCTACCCAAGTACGCCAATAGTTGTTGATTTGACATTTAATAACACCGTAAATATCGTTATAAATCAAAGTGTAACATCCGGCCCACTAGAAAACTTTTATAATTTTGAATATAGTTTAGATTTACCTACTGGACCGTTTCAGGATATACCTTTTTTCGAAAATGTATCCTATGGTTTTCATACGTTGTATATAAACGATATTAATGAATGCGGTATAGTTTCGCAAGAAATAGCTGTCATTGGAGCCCCCTCGTTTTTTACACCAAATGGTGATGGATTTAACGATAATTGGAATTTGTTAGGAATTGATCCAGCAACAAACCAGGCTTCAATACTATATATTTATGATCGATACGGAAAACTAGTAAAACAAATAGCTGCAACAGGAGCAGGATGGGACGGAATGTCAAATGGTTATGTTTTGCCTGCTGATGATTATTGGTATAAAATAGAGTTTCAAAATTTGCGAATTGCAAAAGGTCATTTTGCGCTAAAACGGTAAAAAAAAAATCCCAAATTCATAAATAAATTTGGGATATAAATTTGGTTAATCAGTATTAAACCTTAAATCTTTTTCTGTCAGTTTCGTTCAAATATATTTTTCTCAAACGAATAGATTTTGGTGTAACCTCAACATATTCATCTTTCTGAATGTATTCTAAAGCTTCTTCTAAAGAGAAAATAATTGGTGGAATAATTCGTGCTTTTTCATCATTTCCAGACGAACGAACGTTAGATTGTTTTTTCTCTTTAGTTACGTTTACACACATATCATCTCCACGAGAGTTTTCGCCAATCACTTGACCTTCATAGATTTCGGCATTTGGTTCAACAAAAAACTTACCACGATCTTGCAATTTATCGATAGAGTAAGGAATTGCTTTTCCTTTTTCCATAGAAATCAACGAACCTTTATTACGTCCAGCAATATCTCCTTTAAAAGGCTCATAACCTATAAAACGATGTGCCATTATTGCTTCACCAGCTGTTGCAGTTAATAATTGATTACGCAATCCTATAATTCCGCGAGACGGAATGTTGAATTTCACAATCATTCGTTCTCCTTTGGTTTCCATACTCAACATTTCGCCTTTACGCAAAGTTACAAACTCAACAGCACGACCCGAAAGAGTTTCTGGCAAATCGATCGTTAACTCTTCAATTGGTTCACATTTTTTACCATCAATTTCTTTGATTATAACTTGTGGTTGACCAATTTGTATTTCATAACCTTCGCGTCTCATTGTTTCAATCAAAACCGATAAGTGCAAAACCCCGCGACCAAAAACCATAAATTTATCTGCTGAATCAGTTTCGCCCATTTTCATGGCAAGATTCTTCTCTAATTCTTTTGTCAAACGATCACGAATATGTCGAGAAGTTACAAATTTTCCTTCTTTACCAAAGAAAGGCGAATCATTAATAGTAAATAACATACTCATTGTTGGCTCATCGATTGCAATGGTTTGAAGTGCTTCTGGATTTTCAAAATCAGCTATTGTATCACCAATTTCAAATCCTTCAACACCAACAATGGCACATATATCTCCTGCAATAACTTCTTGAACTTTTTTTCGACCCAATCCTTCAAAAGTATGTAACTCTTTAATTCTTGATTTTACAATTACTCCTTCTCTTTTGCATAAAGAAATAGGCATTCCTTCCCTCAAGACACCTCTTTCTAATCTGCCAATCGCTATACGACCTGTAAATGACGAAAAATCTAACGATGTAATCAACATTTGTGGTGTTCCTTCAGAAACTTTAGGAGCAGGTACATTTTCGATAACCATGTCTAATAAAGCTTCTACATTATCAGTTACGTTATCCCAATGATCTGACATCCAATTGTTTTTAGCAGAGCCATAAACCGTTGGAAAATCCAATTGCCATTCTTCTGCTCCTAATTCGAACATCAAATCGAAAACTTTTTCATGAACTTCTTCTGGTGTACAGTTTTCTTTATCAACTTTATTAATTACAACGCAAGGTTTTAAACCCAAATCGATTGCCTTTTGTAATACAAAACGCGTTTGTGGCATTGGTCCTTCAAATGCATCAACTAATAAGCAAACGCCATCCGCCATGTTCAAAACACGTTCTACTTCGCCACCAAAATCAGCGTGACCGGGAGTGTCAATAATATTAATTTTGGTTCCCTTATATTGTACAGAAACATTTTTGGAAGTAATTGTGATACCCCGCTCACGCTCCAGGTCGTTGTTGTCTAGGATCAAATCTCCTGTATTTTCGTTATCACGAAAAAGTTGGCAGTGGTACATAATTTTATCAACCAAAGTAGTTTTGCCGTGATCGACGTGAGCAATAATTGCAATGTTTCTAATAGATTCCATGTCTTATTTTTAATGGGTGCAAAAGTACACTTTATTTTGTTTAATCCCTAAAAAAATTTATCTCTTAATAATTTGTAAACCTTATATGATAACAGTTGTTAAAGTTTGCTATTAAACATTAATAAATTGTTTTAGGAAATTAAAAACCATAATTTTGAAACCGATGAAAAAAAATTCTTTGCTTTTTACGTTATTTTTTATTTCGATTCCCACGATTTTAGTGTTTTTAAGTTCGCTTATTTATGAAATTTATAAAGAAAATATTGATCAACAATCTTATAATATATACAAAGATTATGTTATTATTTTAATTTCTGGAATAGCTGCTTATTTTATAATTGACAATAACAATAAAAAAAACAAAGCAATTTTTAAGAAAATCAAACTCAATAATGAAGCTACTCAATTGTCACATGAGCGCTTCGAGATAGTTGCAAAAGCAACAAGCGATACTATTTGGGATTGGAACTTTAGTGATGGCAGTTTCTCTTGGAACAAAGGAATTCAGGGTATCTTTGGCTATAAAAAAGAAGACGTTGGAAAAAATCTAGAGTGGTGGTTTGGAAAAATTCATCCTGAAGATGCATTAAGACTTTCGGTAAATTTATATTCATTTGTAGATAATAAAACCGAAAGATGGCAAGACGAATATAGATTTGCATGTGCCGACGGTAGCTATAAATACGTTTTAGACAGAGTATTTATTGTAACAAATGAGCAAGGTAAACCTTTTAGAATGATTGGTGCTATGCAAGATATCACCAAAAATAAAATTGAAGAAGAACGATTAAAACTTTTAGAAACTGTTATTACTCAAACCAAAGACGCCATAATTATTAGTGAGGTAAATCAAAATGAAAATGAAATTCCCAAAATCACATACGTAAATCCAGCTTTTACGACTATTACAGGATATAAGTCCAAAGAAGTTGTGGGTAAATCTGCAAATTCATTTGTAAATAAAGTAGCGCTAAATGGCAAAATTAAAAACGTATCTATTGCGCTAAAAACCAAAAATGAATTAAGTTTTGAATCTTTCAATTCTAGAAAATCTGGCGAAAATTATTGGGTTAATTTTTCTATGATTCCTATTAATAACTCGAGAGGAGAGCATTCGCATTGGATCTCTATACAACGAGAAATAACTGAAGAAAAGAAAAAAGAAAAAGAGAAAGAACAGTTGATTCACGAATTAATCCAGAATAATAGCGATTTAAAGCAGTTTTCGTACATTACATCACACAACTTGCGTGCACCATTATCAAACTTAACAGGGTTATTACACCTACTGGATGATATAGAAATTAAAGACCTAGAATTATCTGAAATTCTACAAGGATTTAAAATTTCAACAAATTTATTGAATGAAACTGTAAATGATTTAATAAAAGTTATTGTCATTAAAGATAGTCCGACGATGTATAGAGAAAAAATTCTTGTCAAAGATGTCTTAACTGCGGTCGAAATTCAAATTAAAACTTTAATAAATAACGTATTGCCAGAGATCATAATTAATTTTGACAATGCCCCTTACCTACTAACCAATAGGTCTTATCTCGAAAGTATTTTACTAAACTTAATGACCAACGCAATAAAATATAGATCTGAAAGACCTCTAAAAATAGAAATAACTACCACTGAAATAGAGGATAACTTTCAGTTAACTTTTGAAGATAATGGAATAGGTATTGATTTGGAACTCAATAAAGATAAAATTTTTGGACTTTATCAACGTTTTCATGACTACCCCGACAGTAAAGGATTGGGCTTATATCTCGTAAAATCTCAAATAGAAAGCTTAGCTGGAAGTATAAAAGTAAAAAGCCAAGTAAATCAAGGCACAAAATTTACAATTTTATTTAATAAACAATAGCAACAAAAGAACAACCAAAACAACAAACAAAAACTACTACTACAATGTTTGACCAAATTTTATGCGTGGATGACGATCCAGTTACGCTTATGCTTATCAAAATTTTAATTTCAAAAGCATTAATAACCAAAGAGATAATAACGGCTAGTAATGGTGCGGAAGCACTAAGTTATTTTAAGAAACTACTTCCAACTGAAGAAATGGTTTTAGCAAATTATCCAAAAATAATATTACTCGACCTAAACATGCCTGTAATGGGCGGCTGGGAATTTCTTGATACTTTTATCAAAAATGATTTATCCTCAGTTTTCAAAAACACCAAAATATTTGTTGTTTCATCATCAATAGATCCATCTGATATCGAAAAAGCAAAAAGCTATCCAATAGTCGTAGATTTTTACTCAAAGCCAATGACGATTGAGAAGATAAACCTAATGTTGCAAAAAGTATAGTCAAAAAAAAAGCGCTCAATGAGCGCTTTTCTAAATTATATATAAAAACAAACTATAGTTTAGTTACAAATTTAGTTAATTTTGATTTCAAGTTCGAGGCTTTGTTATCATGGATAACATTTTTCTTAGCCAATTTGTCAATCATCGAGATTACGCTTGATAATTTTGCAGACGCTTCAGATTTATCAGTCGCTAATCTTAATGCTTTAATTGCATTTCTAGTAGTTTTATGTTGGTATCTGTTTAATACTCTTCTTTTTTCGTTGCTTCTAATTCTTTTTAAAGCTGACTTGTGATTTGCCATTTGTGATAATTCTTTTTATTAATTTAAAAATTGTAGCCCGTAGGGGAATCGAACCCCTCTTACATGGATGAAAACCATGCGTCCTAACCGATAGACGAACGGGCCAAATTGCCTTTGTAATGCGGATGCAAAAATACAACTATTTTTTAGTCACACAATAGCTAGGCTAACTTTTTTTTATTTTTTTTTATATTGTTAATACGCCTTTGCGAAAAGCACTCTTCCATTAGACGGATTTCCTGTAAGTACACAACTTCCCAAGGTTTCTTCGCGATCTAGTGCAATGCATCTAATGGTTGCTTTCGTCAAATCTTTAATTTTTTCTTCAGTTTCGGCTGTTCCGTCCCAATGTGCTGCTATAAAACCACCTTTGTCTTCAAGAATCTGTTTAAATTCATCAAAATTTGCAACTTCAGTAATATGACTATTTCTATAATCCAACGCTTTGTTGAATAAATCGGCTTGTATTTGCTCCAAAAGCGATTTTACATACGCTACAATTTCTGTGTTTGAAACTGCTTCTTTTGTCAACGTATCGCGTCGTGCTACTTCAAAAGTTCCGTTTTCGAGATCCTTTGGTCCTACAGCAATTCGCACAGGAACACCTTTCAATTCCCACTCAGCAAATTTAAAACCTGGCTTTTGGGTTGTTCTATCATCAAATTTTATCGAAACATGTAGCTTTTTGAATTCTTCAACAAGTGATTTAACGACAATTGAAATTTTTTCAAACTCGTCATCCGATTTAAAAATTGGAACAATAACCACTTGAATTGGAGCCAAATTTGGAGGCAAAACCAACCCATTATCGTCCGAATGTGTCATTACTAAAGCACCCATCAAACGCGTAGAAACGCCCCATGAAGTTCCCCAAACATAATCTTGTTTTCCTTCTTGATTGGCAAATTTCACATCAAATGCTTTGGCAAAATTTTGACCCAAAAAGTGTGACGTCCCAGCTTGCAATGCTTTTCCGTCTTGCATCAAAGCTTCGATACAATAAGTTTGTTCAGCTCCTGCAAAACGTTCTGTTTCGGTTTTTAATCCTTTAATAACAGGAATCGCCATGAAGTTTTCGGCAAAATCGGCATAAACATGCATCATTTTCTCAGATTCTTCAATCGCTTCAGCTTTGGTAGCATGTGCAGTGTGTCCTTCTTGCCATAAAAATTCGGCAGTACGCAAAAACAATCGAGTACGCATTTCCCAGCGCACCACATTTGCCCATTGGTTAATAAGTAAAGGTAAATCTCTATAGGATTGCACCCAACCTTTATATGTAGACCAAATAATTGCTTCTGATGTCGGACGAACGATAAGTTCTTCTTCTAACTTAGCATTGGGATCAACCATTAATTTCCCTGGTTTATCAGGATCGTTTTTAAGGCGGTAATGTGTAACAATAGCACATTCTTTGGCAAATCCCTCGGCATTTTTTTCTTCGGCTTCAAACATGCTTTTGGGTACAAAAAGCGGAAAATAGGCATTGCTATGTCCAGTTTCTTTGAACATTCGATCAAGTTCTGCTTGCATTTTTTCCCAAATAGCATAGCCATAAGGTTTGATGACCATACAGCCCCGAACACCTGAGTTTTCTGCTAAGTCGGCTCTGACAACCAGCTCGTTATACCACTTTGAATAATCTTCTGCTCTTGTTGTAAGGTTTTTGCTCATAAGTAAAGTTTGGCACAAAAATTGTTTAATACTATTTTAACTAAATAGTTCGACAAAACTAACTATTTTTGTATTGACCAACAATAAAAAAACCTTTAGATATGAAAACTTCTTCATTTAATCAGCAAAAAAAGTCTTTTTACGCATTATTTGGACTTTTGACTTTGGCTCTCACTTCTTGTGGCTCGTACCAAAATAGTTCGTATCATGATCGTGATGGAATTTATGGAAGTGAAGATAAAAAAAGAGTAGAAACAACTGCTGTTGTAACAACAGAAAATCCAGCGGATGCTAGTGGTTACAAAACTTATTTTAATTCCTTGCAAGAAGACGATTCTGAGATATTTACGAATGTCGAATCTTACAGTACAACAAACGATTCCATAAACTCAAGCGAAAATCCATCTGTCTCTGGTTGGGGAGCAAATCCGACAGAAGTTAATGTCAATTATTATGACAACAGTTGGGGTTTTAATAATTGGGGTTGGAATTCTGGTTGGTACGGGAACAATTGGGGATGGAACTCAGGTTGGTACGGAAACAATTGGGGTTGGGGATACAACAATTGGGGCTGGAATAACGGTTGGTACGGTAATGGTTGGGGCTGGGGCAATAGTTGGTATGGAAACAACTGGTGTGGCAATAACTATTACAACAACGGTTATTACGGAAACAACTACAATAACAACTATTCTTATAATGGTGGTCGACGAGGTTCAACAAACGGTGTTCGTGTAGCCAGTAATGTAGGTCGATATAACTCTAATATCGGAAATCGAAGAACAGCGGTGACCAACGGTGCAACTAGATCAAATATATCTTCTGGTACGAGAACTACAAATTTCAATACAATTAGAAATAATACAAGCAGAAATTCGACGAGTACTACAAGACAAAGCGCGCCAATAAGAGTTTATACACCTAGTAACGCGGATACTAAAAGTACTAGCAGAAGTACCACAAGATCCAATCAAACGTATACCCCAAATACTTCATCAAACAATACTACTAGAAATAGTACCTATTCGCCACCATCAAGATCAGAATCTTCAAATTCTGGCGGTAGCAGAAGTTCAGGCAGCGGAAGAAGTTCTGGTGGCGGAAGACGATAATTAGTAAAAATAACACAATGCCTATGTCCAAAAACTTCATAGGTATTTTTTTGAAAAAAAATAAATAAAATGAAAAAATATATAGTTTTTGCTAGTGTTTTGCTAACTGTTTTTTCAGGAAATTCGCAGGAAATTCCTGATGCCTTACGTTATGCGCAAACCAATCTGCAAGGAACGGCTCGTTTTAGTGCCATGAGTGGAGCCTTTGGAGCTCTGGGTGGCGATTTTTCGGCATTAAATGTAAATCCTGCTGGAAGTGCAATCTTTTCTAACAACCAAGCTGGCGGAACATTAGCAAATAGCAATATTTCTAATAATTCGGAGTATTTTGGTACGAATAAAAAATCTAAAGAAAACAATTTTGATTTGAATCAAGCTGGTGGCGTTTTTGTGTTTGAAGACCAGTCTGGAAAAAGCGATTGGAAAAAATTTACCGTAGCATTGAATTATGAAAATGCCAATAGTTTTGATAATTCATACATTACTACAGGAACAAACCCAAATAATTCGATAGCCAATTATTTTTTGAGTTATGCTAATGGAATACCTATTGATTTATTAGAAACGCAACAAAACGAATCTTTTGAGGAGTTATATGATTATTTGGGTGGTTTACCAAACTCTGAATATCCAAATATCGATGGTTATGGCGCACAACAAGCCTTGTTGGGTTATCAATCGTATGCAATTAATCTAAACTCAAGTAATCCAAATAATAACTCCTATACTGCCAACAATCCAGGAGGAAATTACAAACAAAAAAACTCTTTTATAAGTACCGGTCATAACGGCAAATTAACTTTTAACGGAGCCGCTTCTTACAAAGACAAGTTATTGATTGGAGTAAATTTCAACTCACATTTTACAGATTACAGACAATCTACTCGTTTTACCGAAAGTAATACTAACAGTGCAACTACTGGATTACGAAACCTAACGTTCAATAATGATTTATATACTTATGGTTCCGGTTTCTCTATGAACCTTGGCGCAATAGTAAAAGTAACTAAAGAAATTCGGGCAGGTTTGGCATGGGAATCGCCAACCTGGTCCACACTAAATGACGAGTTGACACAATCTATTTCTTCCGAAGGCTACAATTATGGTAATCCAGTAAATACGGAACTTTCTAGTGAAACAGTAGATCCAAATATAACTATAAAATACGCACCTTACAAACTCCAAACACCATCAAAAGTAACCGGAAGTTTTGCTTATATATTTGGTAAAAAAGGATTGATAAGTATAGATTATGCCATCAAAGATTATAGTAATACGAAGTTCAAAGCTACCAATGCAGGTTCAGTTCGGATCAATCAGACCATGACTGAAATCTTAGATAAAACAGAAGAAGTACGTATTGGTGCCGAATACCGCATTAAACAATTTAGTTTAAGAGCTGGACATCGTAGAGAACAAAGTCCCTACAAAAACAATTGGACGGTTGGTAATATTCGGGGCTATTCGGGCGGAATTGGATATAATTTTGGCGATACGAAATTGGATGTTTCTTATAACCGCATGGAACAAAACAATAACCAAGGTTTTTTTCAGCAAGGATTGACCGATGGTGCTAAAATAAAATCTGTAAACAATACTATTTCGTTGACTTTGTTATTTGAATTGTAAAATTATGAGAAAATTAAGTTATATTGTGGCTGCAATATTCCTCTTGAGTTATTCCAGTGCTTCTTATTCTCAGATGATAAATGGAATAAAAATAGAAGATTTAAAGGCACAATATTTAAGGGTCTTTGTTGAGGGCGCGCTGTTTTCGAATAAATTTACTATTATTATAGATTATGGACAAGATCGCAGCCAACCAACTAAGACAAGGCGTATTTATGATATTAATGACAATGAAATTAAATTTAATTCTGTCGCAGATAT
This sequence comes from Flavobacterium sp., assembly GCA_031422015.1. Classification (GTDB taxonomy): domain Bacteria; phylum Bacteroidota; class Bacteroidia; order Flavobacteriales; family Flavobacteriaceae; genus Flavobacterium. The sequence continues at coordinate 46,593 of JANOPO010000037.1, forward strand.
TCTAAATTTTTTATATGCCAATTCATATAAGTTGTTTATTACAAATTCAATAGTTTTGGATAGCGGCACGAATTATGAATATTTATTTGAAAAAATAAAGTAATTATAGAATAGTGAAAATTATTTCTCTTAAAAACCATTTCATTGAGAAGTGGTTTTTGTCTTCAAACAATTCTCTCTAGCCCAGATCGAAGTGAAAATCCTTTTCTTTTTTTCTTTAAAAAATAAAAGATTGTAACGCAGAGCTGGAACAAGGTTTCTCGAAAAAGCCATAAAGTTGTTGCTCCTAAAAATAAAAACCTTAATTTTGCACTTCATTAAAAAATAAGCATGAGAACCAAATCTATAAAGAAAAACAAAATCAACGTGATAACTCTTGGATGTTCCAAAAACGTCTACGATAGCGAAGTACTTATGGGGCAATTACGTGCCAGCGGAAAAGATGTTGTTCATGAAGAAGAAGGAAATATTGTAGTAATCAATACTTGCGGATTTATTGATAATGCCAAAGCTGAATCTGTAAATACCATTCTAGAATATGCTGACAAAAAAGAACGTGGCATTGTAGATAAAGTTTTTGTTACGGGTTGTTTATCAGAACGATACCGACCAGATTTGGAAAAGGAAATCCCAAATGTAGACCAGTTTTTTGGTACGACGGAATTGCCTGCTTTATTAAAAGCATTGGGCGCCGATTACAAGCATGAATTGTTAGGCGAACGCTTGACGACAACTCCAAAAAATTACGCGTATTTGAAAATTGCCGAAGGTTGTGATCGTCCGTGCAGTTTTTGTGCCATTCCGCTTATGCGTGGCAAACATGTTTCGCAAACCATAGAAAAGTTAGTAAAAGAATCCGAAGGATTAGCCAAAAACGGTGTAAAAGAACTAATTTTAATTGCGCAAGATTTAACCTATTATGGATTAGATATTTATAAAAAACGTAATCTTGGCGAATTACTAGAAGCTTTAGTAAAAGTTGAAGGCATAGAATGGATTCGTTTGCACTACGCCTTTCCTACTGGTTTCCCGATGGATGTTTTAGAAATCATGAAACGTGAACCTAAAATTTGTAATTATATCGATATTCCGTTGCAACACATTTCGGATAATATTTTAAAATCGATGCGTCGAGGAACGACTCGTGAGAAAACCACCAAATTGTTAAAAGATTTTAGAGCAGCCGTTCCGGGAATGGCAATCAGAACTACATTGATCATCGGATATCCTGGCGAAACACAAGAAGATTTTGATACTTTAAAAGATTTTATACAAGAAATGAAGTTCGACCGAATGGGATGTTTTGCCTATTCGCATGAAGAAAATACACATGCTTATTTGCTTGAGGATGATGTTCCTGCCGATATAAAACAAGCTCGTGTTGAAGAACTAATGGAATTGCAATCGCAAATTTCGTGGGATTTGAATCAAGAAAAAGTTGGCAAAACCTTCAAATGTATTATTGACAGAAAAGAAGGAGCCCATTTTGTTGGACGTACCGAGTTTGATAGTCCTGATGTTGATAATGAAGTTTTGATTGATGCAACAAAACAATACTTAAAAACAGGCGAATTTGTAGACATTAAAATTACCGAAGCCACTGAATTCGATTTGTATGGAGAAGCGGTCTAGGTTTTAATTATAAGATATAAAATTCCCACTTAAAAAAATAATTTAAGTGGGATTTTTTTTTTAAAGTAGAAGAATCTAACATAGAACTACTCCTTCGCAGCCAAATAACGTTCTGCATCCAAAGCCGCCATACATCCTGTTCCAGCAGCAGTAATCGCTTGTCTGTACACATGATCGGCAGCATCGCCACCTACAAAAACACCTTCAACATTGGTTTTTGAGGTTCCTGCAACACTAATGATATAACCAGTTTCGTCCAGAGTGAGATAATCTTTAAAAATATCGGTATTGGGTTTATGACCTATCGCAACAAAAAATCCTGTTGACGGAATTTCGAAGATTTCATTCGTAGTTTTATTTAGAGCTTTGACACCAGTAACCACTTGCCCATCGCCCAAAACTTCAACCGTATCATGATTCATCAAAATCGTAATGTTTTCGGTTTTTTTGACACGCGCTTCCATGATTTTTGATGCTCTAAACTTTTCGCTTCGCACCAACATGGTTACTTTTTTGCAAAGTTTAGACAAATAGTGGGCTTCTTCACAAGCCGAATCCCCCGCACCAACAATTACAACTTCTTGATTTCTATAAAAGAAACCATCGCAAACCGCACATGCCGAAACACCACCACCAGTTTTGAGATAATGTTGCTCAGAATCCAAACCCAAATATTTTGCAGAAGCACCAGTAGAGATTATTACCGTTTCGCAATGCAATACTTTACTATCATTAATCCACACTTTATGTACAGCTCCCGAAAAATCAACTTTTGTAGCCCATCCATCACGAACATCTGTTCCAAAACGTTCGGCTTGTTTTTGTAAACCAATCATCATTTCAGGACCCGTGATTCCTTCTGGATTGCCAGGCCAATTTTCTACTTCATTGGTAGTAGTCAGTTGCCCGCCCGGTTGCGTTCCTTGATATAAAACTGGATTCATATTGGCTCTTGCCGCATAAATAGCAGCGGTATAACCTGCTGGACCCGAACCTATTATTAGGCATTTAATTTCTTCTATCGTATCTGACATGTTTTTGATTTTAAAAATGCAAAATTAGTACTTTGAAATAGTAATAATGCAAAAAAAATGATAAAAAATGTTAACTTTTTTAAAACAAAAAAGCCCTACATTTCTGTAAGACTTTGTCGGGGTGGCAGGATTCGAACCTGCGGCCTCCTGCTCCCAAAGCAGGCGCGATAACCGGGCTACGCTACACCCCGTAAATGCGAGTGCAAATATAGTGGTATTTCTAATTAAACCAAGTATTTTAAAAAATATATTTATTAGAATGAATTAAAATTTAGATTATTAATTAAATACTTTAAATTTGCAACAAACATAACTCTTTTATTTATGCTAATTATAGGAATCGCAGGCGGAACTGGATCTGGAAAAACAACAGTTGTTCATCAGATTATGAATGAATTACCCGATACTGAAGTTGGCATTATTGCACAAGATTCGTATTATAAAGAAACTAATAATTTGAGTTATGACGAACGAAAATCAATCAATTTTGACCATCCCCGTGCCATCGATTTTGAATTGTTGGTTGCACATCTCAAAGAGCTTAAAGCGGGAAATGTAATTAATCAACCCGTATATTCTTTTGTAACGCACAACCGTACCGACGATACGATAAGCACACATCCGCGGAAAGTAATGATTGTTGAAGGAATTTTGATTTTGACAAATCCTGAGCTGCGTGATTTATTTGATATTAAAATATTTGTTCATGCCGATTCCGACGAGCGATTAATTCGTCGTTTGAAACGTGATATCGCTGAACGTGGTCGTGATATGGAAGAAGTTTTGAATCGTTATCAAACAACCCTAAAGCCAATGCATCAGCAGTTTATTGAGCCGACAAAAGCTTTTGCAGACATAATCATTCCAAATGATAAATTCAATACTGTAGCCATTGACGTAGTTAGAGCAGTAATAAATCAGAGGCTGTCTTAAAATATTATAGTATCTTTAAAAGATGATAAATCCTTTCAAAAATATTGAATTTTCAAAACTTATAAGAAACAAATACATATGGGTATTATTGTTTTTTATCGGTTGGATGTTGTTTTTGGATAACTATTCGTATTTCGATCATCGTGTTTTAAATAAGCAAATTGACGAACTTGAAACTAATAAAAATTATTATCAAGAAGAAATTGCAAAAGATCAAAAAAGTATTCAATTATTAAAAAATCCGAATCAAGTAGAGAAATATGCCCGCGAGAAATATTTTATGAAAAAAGATAGCGAAGATATTTATATTATCGAATTTGAAGAACAACGCATCAAAGACAGTATTTTTGAATCAAATAAAAAGGGATAATGGCCGATAAAATACTCTTTTCAGATTTTGAAGTCGTTTCTGCCAAGCAGTGGAAACAGCAGATTCAATACGACCTTAAAGGTGCCGATTATAACGAAACTTTGGTTTGGGAAAGTCCTGAAGGCATCAAAGTAAAACCTTTTTATAACTCAGAAGATATACTAGAAATTGAAAATAAAACTTCAAATTCGGGTTTCAAAATCTTGCAAGATATATATGTTTTTGATGTTGCAAAATCTAATTTACGCGCTCAAGAAACACTATCTCGTGGTGCAGAAAGTATACGATTTACGATAGAAAACGAACTTATTTCTATTGACGAATTGATGCAAAATCTTCCTTTAGAAAACACAAACTATTTTTTTAAAACTAAGTTTTTATCTGTAGATTTTGCTGAAAAAATTTCCGCATTTAATCAAAAAAATACTGCCAATATTCAGTTGCTAATAGATCCAATTCATCAATTGGCGCAGGCTGGAAATTGGTTTGAAAATCTAGAAAGTGATTTCGAAAAACTAAATAAAATTTCGAATAAATCGAATTCTTCTTTTCTTAAAATTGATGCAACGATTTATCAAAATGCTGGCGCAAATATGGTGCAACAATTGGCCTACATCTTAGCCCATGCCAACGAATATTTCAATCGAATTTCAGAAATCAACCAGCCGGTAAACATAGAAATTTCTGTTGGAACCAACTATTTTTTCGAAATTGCAAAACTTCGAGCGTTGCGCTTGTTATTCAACACATTAGCTACAGAATACAACCATCAATTGCATTGTAAAATTACTGTAATTCCAACCAAACGAAACAAAACTATTTATGATTATAATATCAATATGTTGCGCACTACAACTGAATGTATGAGTGCTATTTTGGGTGGAGCTGATTATATTTCGAATTTATCATACGATGCTATTTACCACAAAGACAATGAGTTTGGTGATCGAATTTCGCGAAATCAATTGTTGATTCTCAAAAACGAAAGCTATTTTGACAAAGTTAGTAATCCAGCTGACGGAACGTACTATATAGAATCTTTAAGCAATCAACTTGCAGAAAAAGCGCTGGTATTATTTAAAGAAATTGAAGTCAATGGCGGATTTATTGCACAATTAATAGAAGGATCTATTCAGAAAAAAATAGGAGAAAGTCATAAAAAAGAGCAAGAATTATTCGATTCAGGAAAAGAAATTTTGTTAGGAACCAATAAGCATCCAAACAAAAATGATCGAATGAAAAACGATTTGGAATTATATCCTTTTGTAAAATTCAACAGTCAAAAAACTGCAATTATTCCGATAATAGAAAAACGATTGGCAGAAAAAACAGAACAAGAACGATTGAATTCTGAAAGTAATTAATTTTTTTTTAGTTATATTTGAACATCAAAATTATAAAATATGGAAGCTATTCGACAGACTGTAAAAGTGAAAAATCATTCGTTCAAGATTACTTTGCCCGATAATTTTAATGCAGAAGAAGTTGATGTGATTATTTTGCCGAAAGAACATAAAGAATATAACATTCCGCAATGGCAAATTGATCAAGTTAGGGAACGCCATGATGCGTATATGAAAAATCCTGAAATAGCTACTAATATTGATGATTTTTTAGAAGAGTTAGAACGTGAAATATAGCATTGAAATTCTAGAGGATGCTAAAACAGAATATAAAAAATCCTTTGATTGGTATAAAATTTTGAACCCTATTTTGGCATAAAGATTTTTATCTTCATTCAAGGCATGTTTAGTATTACTCAAAAAAGATCCTTTTCTTTTTCAAATACGATATGATGAAATAAGAGTTATCATGTTTGAAAGTTTTCCATATTTAATGCATTACAGAATTATAGATGATAAAATAATTATCCAATCAATTTGTCATACTTCTAGAGACGGCGAACTCAATATTTTCTATATTATATTCCATTGAGAAAAAATATCTTACATAATAATTAAAGATTTTTAGTTATATTTGAACATCAAAATTATAAAATATGGAAGCTATTCGACAAACCGTAAAAGTGAAAAATCATTCGTTCAAGATTACATTGCCTGATAATTTCAATGTTGATGAAGTGGATGTGATTATTTTGCCGAAACAAGATGATTTTATTTTAACAGAAGAAATGAAAGCCATCTTGGATGAACGTGCAAAAGAAGACGTTTCAACATACATTACCGCAGAAGAATCTATAAATAGGCTAAAGAAAAAATATGGATTATAAAATTATAATTTCTCCAAATGCACAATGTGATATTGAGGAAATTACTGAATTTTATTTTCAAATTGGTTTAAACATTTTAATTCAATTTAAAGATAGGCTTGATGAATGTTATTTAAACATACGAATTAATCCATACTATCAAAGACGTTATAAAAACTTTCATTGCATACCATTACGACATTTTCCGTGCATACTTTTTTACAAAATTGATGAAGAAAACCAAGTTATAAGAATCATTTCTTGTTTTCATACCTCAAAAAACCCAAATAAATATCCAACTTGATTTTTCGATCTGGCTCAAAATGAGAAAAAACATCCAACATATTACAATACAAAATTCCAAAAAGCAAATTCTAAATTCCAATACAAACGAATTTGAAACCGCCGAGGGAATTTCTTTAAAATCAACTTACTACAAACAAGATATCGAAAACCTCGAACATCTTGATTTTGCAGCTGGTTTTGCGCCCAACCTTCGTGGTCCTTATGCCTCAATGTTTGTGCAACGCCCATGGACGATTCGTCAATATGCAGGTTTTTCGACTGCCGAAGATAGCAATGCTTTTTACCGTCGTAATCTCGCTGCTGGACAAAAAGGACTTTCGGTTGCCTTCGATTTGGCTACACATCGTGGCTACGATTCGGATCATGAGCGAGTTACTGGCGATGTCGGAAAAGCTGGTGTAGCGATCGACTCGGTTGAAGATATGAAGGTGTTGTTTAACGAAATTCCGCTTAACGAAATGTCGGTTTCCATGACCATGAATGGTGCCGTTTTGCCAATTATGGCGTTTTATATAGTGGCTGCCGAAGAGCAAGGAGTTTCGCCTGAACAACTTTCGGGAACCATTCAAAATGACATTCTCAAAGAATTTATGGTGCGCAATACCTATATTTATCCGCCAACGCCATCAATGAAAATTATTGCTGATATTTTTGAATTTTCGAGCAAAAAGATGCCGAAATTCAACTCGATTTCAATTTCGGGATATCACATGCAAGAGGCGGGTGCTACCGCCGATATTGAACTGGCGTATACCCTAGCCGATGGTTTAGAATATATCCGAACGGGACTTTCTACAGGAATGAAAATCGATGAATTTGCACCAAGATTATCGTTTTTTTGGGCTATTGGTATGAATCATTTTATGGAAATTGCCAAAATGCGAGCAGGCAGAATGTTGTGGGCAAAATTAGTAAAACAATTTGAACCTAAAGATCAAAAATCGTTAGCATTACGCACCCATTGTCAAACATCAGGTTGGAGCCTTACCGAGCAAGATCCTTTTAATAACGTAGCCCGAACCACTATTGAAGGCTTGGCAGCAGCGCTTGGCGGAACACAATCGTTACATACTAATGCCCTCGACGAAGCTATTGCCTTACCCACAGATTTTTCGGCTCGCATTGCACGAAATACTCAAATATTTTTGCAAGAAGAAACTAAAATTACTAAAACCGTCGATCCTTGGGCTGGCAGTTATTATGTTGAAAGTCTGACGAATGATATTGCTCAAAAAGCATGGCAATTGATCGAAGAAGTTGAAGCCCTTGGTGGTATGACCAAAGCCATCGAAGCTGGAATTCCGAAAATGCGAATCGAGGAAGCCGCCGCACGAAAGCAAGCCCGAATCGATAGCGGACAGGACGTAATTGTAGGCGTCAATAACTATAGATTAGAAAAAGAAGATCCGTTGCATATTTTGGATGTCGACAACCAAATGGTGCGCAAGCAACAAATGGAGCAACTAGCTACCATAAAAGCAACTAGAGATTCTGAAAAAGTATCTCAAAACTTGGCGCAACTTACCGAATGTGCTAAAACTGATAAAGGAAACTTACTCGAACTAGCCATTGAAGCCGCTCGCAATAGAGCTACGCTTGGCGAAATAAGCGATGCCTTAGAACTTGTTTTTGGGCGATATAAAGCACAAATTAAAACCTTTAGCGGCGTGTATAGCAAAGAAATTAAAGACGACAAAAGTTTTGAAAAAGCACGACAACTTGCCGATACTTTTGCAAAAACCGAAGGACGAAGACCAAGAATTATGATTGCCAAAATGGGACAAGACGGTCACGATCGTGGTGCCAAAGTAGTGGCTACAGGCTATGCCGATATTGGGTTTGATGTAGATATTGGCCCATTATTTCAAACACCTGCAGAAGCAGCAAAGCAAGCAATCGAGAACGATGTGCATGTTTTGGGCGTTTCATCGTTGGCGGCTGGACACAAGGTTTTGGTGCCTGAAGTTATAGCACATCTCAAAAACTATGGCCGCCAAGACATTATGGTCATTGTTGGTGGCGTAATTCCTGCACAAGATTACCAGTTTTTGTTTGATGCTGGCGCGGTTGCTGTTTTTGGCCCAGGAACTAAGATTAGCGATGCGGCGATTACGATTTTGGAGGTATTGATTGGATAGTTGACCGTTTACAGATTGCCATTTAGTATAGTCTTTTTGTCATTTCGACAACGGAGAAATCTCATATTAAATTATAAAAACACTGACTGAAAAGTTGGTTTTTTTTTGTATTATCCAATAGACATTTTTGCAGATTCTTTCCATAAATAATTTGGCAATGGTTCATTTAATTCCCATTTAATATTCATTGGTTTTGAACCTTCTGTTTCTGTAAATTTACCTTCTCCGATAAAAACATAACCCATAGTATTTTTATTTTCGTCACTTGCTTTTTCTCTCACAAATAGTAATATTTTTTTATTGTTTTCATGATGTTTAATATAGGAAACTCCTTTAGTTGTTTCCGGACCATAAGCGTTGTGCGATTGCCAATGAAATAATGTTTCGCTAATTGCATAATCATCATACATGGTTGTTGGTGAAAAATTTTCTTCGGATTTTATTAAATTGATAAAAAGAATTTCGGTATTCAAGTTTTTATTTTCCGCAGCACCTTCTCTATTTGAAGATTTTTTTTCAAAAGTACTAAGTCTAAAAGCTGCCAAAATTTGATCTCTCGTATAACGAGCATGTAATTTTAAAGGTTGATTATATGGCAAATCAATGTCTATTTCTTTAAATCCAATTTTATCAATTAATATTTCTAGAACTTCAATAATTTCATTTACAAGGATTTTATTTTTTCCAATTTGCATTATACTTTTTTCTAAAGAATCAAAACCTCCGGGATTTTGCCAAACGTCATAATGCAGCATCAATAACATTGTTTTTTCATTCTCATTATAATCATTGATTTTAATATTAAAACCTTGTTTAGCAGTTTTTAAAATAAATTTGAAATAACTTGTCGAATTGGTAGATAACCATTTATTACTAATAGCTGAATATATTTGCTTTTCAGTTATGCTTTCAAAATCATTAATTACTCCAGCTTTTTGACATAATCGTGACCAACTATCTTTCTTATAAATGGTTTCAATTGTAATATGATTTAGTTCTATAAAATTATTTATAGTTAAAGGTAAAGTCGTTTGATGTTGAAAATTTATGATTTTTGTTATTAGTTGATTTACATTTAATGATGTCGCTTTTTTAATGTTATCAAGAATAGTTTCTTTGGTCTTTTTCTCTAAAACTACTGAGCAACCTAAAGGTAAATGTGGAAAATCATCTTCAATTTCTTGTTGAACCGAACTTGTTGTCTTCCCAATTAACGCTCTAAACTTGCTCTCGAAATCATATTCAGGTCTAGAATTACCAACAAAATCTAAAACTGTCAAACAATCTTTACCTTCTGCCAATCGCAAACCACGTCCTAATTGTTGAAGAAAAACAGTCAAACTCTCGGTTGGTCTTAAAAACAAGACCGTATCAATTTCAGGAATATCTACACCTTCATTAAAAATATCTACTACAAATAAATAATTGAACTCTTTTTTTCTGAATTGCTCTCTAATTCTATCTCTTTCATTAGAGTTTTTGGCTGTTAAACATTCCGCTTTTAATCCTGCTAAATTAAATTTTTCAGCCATAAATGTTGCGTGTTCAATTGTCACACAAAATCCAATGGCGCGAACATCATTTATATCATTCGTATACTTATTAAGACTAGAAATTATCTCGCCTACACGAACATCATTTTTAGTATATAAACTTGTTAATTCACTTGCTACATACTTTCCTTTTTCCCATTTTACGGCCGTTAAATCTATACTATCTGTAATTCCAAAATATTGAAAAGGACTTAATAATTTTTTATTTAATGCTTCTGGAAGTCTAATTTCGGCAGCAATGCGGTTACAAAAATCTTCAAGAATGTTTTCATTATCAATCCTTTCAGGAGTTGCTGTTAATCCTAAAAGAACTTTTGGTTTAAAATAGTTTATGATTGGTCTATATGTAGAGGCAGAAATATGATGAACTTCATCGATTATAATAAAATCGTAGTATTCTTGAGAAAGTTTAATTTCCTTAAGTCTATTATTTAAGGTTTGAACCGAAGCAAAAACATATTCATTCGATGTTGGCTCTAAACCATCAACCCATAAATCTCCAAAATTATTATCTTTTAAAACTCCTCGAAATGTCGCTTGTGCCTGTTGTAAGATTTCTTTTCGATGAGCAACAAAAAGTAATCTTGATGATTTATTGTTGCTTCTAAAGTTTTTATAATCAAATGCAGAAATAACGGTTTTTCCGGTACCTGTTGCTGCTACTAAAAGATTTTTATATCTATAATGAATTGACCTTTCGACATCTAATTTTTCAAGTATTTCATTTTGATAATGAAAAGGTTTTATATCGAAAAAAGAAGTTGTAAAAGTATATTCTTTTGAAAATTTTCCTTGTTTTAAAGCTTCAACTAATTTTACAGAATGAATATTTTGGTCGTACAATTCAAACTCGGAATTTTGCCAATAGGCTTCAAATGTTTTTTTAAATTTATCAATTATGTGACTAACTTCTTTAGTAGTTATTTTTAAATTCCATTCTAATCCATCAGTTAATGCTGAACGGGAAAAATTGGAAGAACCAATATAACCTGTATGAAAACCGGTATTTCTCTGAAATAAATAAGCTTTTGCATGTAATCTCTCATTTCCTGTATTGTAAGAAACTTTTACTTCTGTATTTTCTAAAGATGCTAAAAATTCAACTGCTTTTGCATCAGTTGCTCCAATGTAAGTAGTTGTAATGACTCTAAGTTTTCCACCTCTTTCTGTAAATTCTCTCAATTCACGCTCAAGAATTCTTATACCTTTCCATTTAATGAATGAAACTAATAAGTCAATTTTATCAGACGATAATATTTCCTTTCTTAATTCACTTTCTAAAGTTGTTCCTGAGTTTCCTCCTGTAAAAAGTTCGCTATGAATTAATCTTGTATATGGAGTAATTTCTTTTAAATGTAGATCTAAATCAGTGAAATGAGCATCAACTTTCGTAAAAACTGCTTTTAAAATTTTTCCTTCTGTTTCGATTAAATCATCTTCAAATTGCTCTTTTTTTAATTCTTCCTTTAAAAATAAAATGATTTTATTTGCTATTTCAATTTGTGTTTCAAGAACATCTTCACCTTTAATTAAATTAAAAGCTTGTCGTATTGTTTTTCCAATATGTTGAGATAATAAATGTGCCGCTTCAGCTTTGTCAATAGTTGTTTTCTTTACATGAAACGTGTCTTTATCTAATTCATTTATTTTATAATTTATTAGTTTAGTAACTAATTCTTCATACAATCCTTGGTTCATACTGTAAGTTTAAAAATTTCTAATAAAATAAATTATGTACTAATAGATAAATTCAAATATAACAATTCAAAATTATTTAATGTTATAAATAATTAGTTTAAAAACATCGATTTGAATAAAAAAGGACAAAAAAATATTAAATATTGTCATAAATTTCAAGTATTCGTAACGATAACTCCTTTTAAAAAGGCTAAATAAAATATTAGCAAACAAATTAAACAAAAAAAATTAGTACAGGTATAATAAAAATATTTTCAGTAAACAAAGCCCTGCTATTAGAACTTTAAGAAAAAATCTAAGCCCAAATTATGATTTTGGAAGTATTGATCAATCAATAATTTTCAAAAATAATTAAAACAAAAATTACTTATTTGAACATTGAAACATATAGTATACTAATTCTAAATGTATCTTTTTTTCTTCTTCTCGAAAAAATATTATTTAGAAAAAAGAAGAAAGTTCTAATTGTTTTTTTTAAGATTCAAAAATTAATATCGCAACCACTTTAGTAATTCACCCCAAGTTGGTTTTTTGCCGTACATTAATATTCCTACACGGTAAATTTTGGCAGCAAACCACACAACTCCGAAAAATGTGGTGAACAATATTGTGATTGAAATGAGAATTTCGTACCAAGGCACGCCAAACGGTATGCGCATCATCATGACGATTGGTGAGGTAAGCGGCACCATCGAAAATACGGTTGCCATCGTGCCATGCGGATTGTTGAGTACGGACGCAAAACCGATGTAAACGCCCAAAACGAGTGGCATGATGATAGGTAGTAAGAATTGTTGTGAGTCGGTTTCGTTATCGACTGCGGCTCCAATAGCGGCATAAAACGAGCTGTACAAAAAGTAGCCACCAATGAAATAAATAATGAAACAGATGAGAATTGTTGCGATTGGTAGGTTTTTAATTTCGTTGAAATAAACCCAAAAATCGCCGCCCATTTGTTGTTTTGCCATTTGCATGGATTGTTGCGATGATGAAGCTGATTCTACTCCGAAAACACTCGATAAAATGAACATTGCCGAGACGCCGAGCACAGCCCAAATCAAGAATTGCAAAATTCCTGCTAGCGAGGTGCCAATTATTTTGCCCATCATAAGCTGAAACGGTCTTACGGATGAAATAATGACCTCGATGATGCGTGATGTTTTTTCTTCGATGACGCTGCGCATGACCATATTGCCATAAATAATGATGAACATCATAATAAGATAACCAAATGCACCGCCGATTCCGACTTTTATTTCGTTAAGTCCTTTTAGGGATTGTTGCCCGTCAGCTTTAGAAAGATTTATGGAAACTTTTGCATTTGCTTTGGAAATCGAAAGCGTATCCAATCCAAGTTTTTCGAAATTTTGGCTAGTGATTTTTTTGGAAATTGTGGTTTCTAATTTTTTGAGAAATAGCGTATTTGGGCTATCGTTAGAAATATATTGTATGCTTTTTTCGAGCGATTTGTTGGCGTCAATTTTTGGGATTACGAGCAAGCCTTCATAATTTTCGGCAACGATGCTGTCTTTGAGAACTTGAAGGTTTACGGCTGTCAAATCGATGTATTTGGTCTCGTCGTCAGTCTTGAATTCGGAGGCAAACAATCTTGATTGATCGTGGATTGCAATGATTTTTTGATCGGATTTCATCGACATTAAATAGCCAATAAAAAGGCTTAAACCAACGGCCAAAAGCGGACTCAAAAACGTCATTACAATAAACGTTTTGTTGCGCACTTTGGAGAAAAATTCGCGCTTTATGATGAGTAGAAGTTTGTTCATGAAAAAGTATATAAGGTTTAGAAAGTTTATAAGGTTAGATGTTTGAGGTTCTAAAATTACGAACTAACAGTTTTAATAAAAATATCGTTTACACTTGGAATTTTTTCAAGAAAATGAGTTACTTGTCCAGATTGAACCAAAAGATTAAGTAATTTATTTGAAGAATTAGTACCGAGATTTATATCCAGTTTCAATTCGTTATGCAATGATTTGAAATCGGTTGGTTTGTATTGAAAATTTTGTTTCAAATTTGACAAAAGCTTTTCTTGGTTGTCGGTCAAAATTCCGACTTCGTAACTGTTGGTTAGATATTGTTTTTTTACATCGATGAGTTTTCCTTCGATGAGTTTGTTGGATTTATGAATTAAAGCTATATCGTCGCACATTTCCTCAACGCTTTCCATGCGGTGTGTCGAGAAGATTATCGTGGCTCCTTTTTTCTTGAGTTCGATGATTTCATCTTTTATCAAATTGGCATTTACTGGATCAAAACCCGAAAATGGTTCGTCTAGAATTAGCAATTTTGGTTGGTGCAAAACGCATACTACAAATTGTACTTTTTGCGCCATTCCTTTGGAAAGTTCTTCGATTTTTTTGTTCCACCAACCTTGAATTTCGAGTTTATCAAACCAATATTTGAGTTGTTTTTTGGCTTCATCGTACGACAAACCTTTGAGTTGCGCTAAATACAAACACTGCTCACCTACTTTCATGGATTTGTACAAACCGCGTTCTTCGGGCAGATAGCCAATTTGTTGTACATGTTTGGGATGCAGTTTTTCGCCATCTAAAATAATCTGTCCGCTGTCGGGCATCGTGATTTGGTTGATGATACGAATTAGAGATGTTTTTCCAGCGCCGTTTGGACCAAGAAGTCCGTAGATAGACCCTTTGGGTACGGTTAGCGAAACTTCGTTTAAGGCAGTATAATCTCCGTATTTTTTGACAACTTTTTGTGCTTCGAGAATATTCATATTTTAAATTCCAAAAATTAAATTCTAAATCGCAATTGCAAAAATGACAATTATTATGTTTTTAAACCATTAAGAAATTAAGTTTAGTTAAGCTTTATGAAACTTAATTTCTTAAAGGTTTATTATTTGAGGATATAATTAACCATTAAAATCAATTATCGAATTAGTGTAAAAGTAAAACAAAATGTTACAAAAAACCCACCCTTATTTTCATAAGGATGGGAAAAAAGAATAGATTGCTCTATTCAAAAAAAATTATGAAAACATATCTTTTACTTTTTCAAAGAAAGATTTGTCTGTTTTTTCGGGTTGTGGATTGAAGTTTTCGTCAGAAATATTTTTTTCAAAAAATTGCTTCTGGTCTTTGTTTAACGTTTTTGGTGTCCAAACATTTACATGAACTAGCAAGTCGCCACTTCCGTAACCATTTATAGATGGAATTCCTTTGCCCTTAAGGCGCAGAATTTTTCCAGATTGGATTCCTTCTTCTAGCTTTATACGAACTTTCCCGTTTACGGCTTCAATGTCTTTGGAAACACCAAGAACAGCTTCCGAAAAACTGATGTATAAATCATAATGAAGGTTTTCGCCTTCACGCTTCAAAAACTCATGTTCCGCTTCTTCTATAGCAACAATCAAATCGCCCGGAATACCGTTGCCTGGCGCATCGTTACCTTTGTTAGAAACTTTGAGTTGCATACCATCAACAACACCAGCAGGAATTTTTATCGATACGGTTTCGTCTTCCACAATCATTCCTTGAGCATCAGCATTTGATGGTCGTTTGTCAATCATTTGACCCGCGCCACCGCAAGTAGGACACGTTGAAGCCGATTGCATACGACCTAAAATGGTATTGGTAACACGCATCACTTGCCCTTGCCCATTACAAGTAGAACAGGTTTTGTAAGTAACGCCTTGCGCCTGAATTTTTCGTTTTACTTTAACTTTTTTCTCTACGCCATTAGCGATTTCTTCGAGCGTCAATTTCACTTTTATTTTGAGGCTGCTTCCTTTAACGCGACGTTGACCTCCGCCACCACCGCCAAATCCTCCAAAACCACCGCCGCCACCAAAAATATCGCCAAATTGACTGAAAATGTCTTCCATGTTCATGCCGCCACCACTAAAACCGCCACGTCCGCCACCGCCACCATTATCAAATGCTTGGTGACCAAAACGATCGTATTGTGCTTTTTTTTGCGGATCACTCAATACTTCGTAGGCTTCGGCTGCCGATTTAAAATTTTCTTCAGCTTGTGCATTTCCAGGGTTTTTGTCGGGATGAAACTCAATGGCTTTCTTGCGATACCCTTTTTTAATTTCGGCTTCGCTAGAACTTTTGGAAACTCCTAATATGTCGTAAAAATCTTTTTTCATTTTATTAATTTAAATTCCAATTATAAAATTCCAAAGCCCAACTAGGTTATAAATTGGAATTTGTAATTTAAAATTTGATTTTTAATTTCCAATTACCACTTTGGGGAAGCGGATAATTTTGTCACCTAATTTGTATCCTTTTTCGATAACATCAACAATTTTACCTTTTAAGTTTGGACTTGGAGAAGGAATTTGCGTAATTGCTTCGGCAAAATCGGCATTAAAAATATCGCCTGCTTTGATTTCGACTTCTTCTAATCCTTTGGATATTAATGTATTTCTTAATTTTTCTTGAATCAACTCCACACCAACTATTAATGGATTATCGTCTGTTTTTTTGATTTCGATCATAGCTCTGTCAAAATCGTCAATAACGGGCAATAAAGCCAATAAAACTTCTTGATTGGCAGTTTTGAAAGACTCTATTCTTTCTTTTGTTGTTCGACGTTTGTAGTTTTCGAATTCTGCAAAAAGACGGATATATTTGTCTTTTTCGGTAGCTAAATCTTGTGTAAGTTGTTCTTCAACAGAAAGTGCAATAGGCTCTTCAACAATTAGTTGCTCGCCATTTGCATTATTTTCTAAAGTTGCGTCGTCAATTTCTTGGTCTAGTTCTGTATTTTCAGTTGACATCTTATTTTTATCTTTTTTATTTGGGAATATGTTCTTGAACATTACTTTTTTAAACTGTTTGCAAAAGTATTGCCAAATAGTTATAAAATGTCAAATTGTCACGTTTTTTTTATTCTTAAAAATTTAATATAATTTTAAGATTGATGTATCGTTAAACAAATATATTTGTATTGTTGATTTTAAGGTTGTCAACACGTAATTACACATTTATTAATTCGAATTATACAAAAGCTTCCTATTGAAAACGGGAAGCTTTTTTTATTTTAAAATATCATCAATTGCTTTTTCGACAGTAGGGAATTTAAATATAAATCCTTCTTGTATAGCTTTTTGCGAACTGATGTTTTTGTTTGTAAATAATAATTCGTGTATTTCTCCCAAAATAAATTTCATTATAAATCTTGGGATATTAGGCATAAATAAAAGTTTGCCTAACTTTTTTGCAATTGTTTTGGTTAGTTTTTGATCGGATACCGTTTCGGGCGCAGTGGCATTATAAATTCCTTCCTTATAGTTAATGAGAAAAAAATGGTACATCGCTACCAAATCCTGAATATGAATCCACGACTGAATTTGTTTGCCGGATCCGAAACTGGCGCCAAATCCCCAACGAATTGGTTTGACAATTTCGGGCAAGGCACCTCCTTTTTTGGCATAAACAATGCCAGTTCGGACTTTGCAAACTTTGATATGTAAAGATTCAATTTGGCTAATGCTCTGCTCCCATTTTTGGACCACATCACTCAAGAAACCAGTTGCATTATTGGTTTCAGTTTCAGAATAAATTTTTTCAAAACTATCAGGATAAATAGCAGTTCCAGATGCCGAAATGACTTGTTTGACTTGATGGGGAATTCGTTTTAAGGTTTCGAACAATAGATTAGAGGACAAAACGCGACTATCTAAAATTTCTTTTTTATATCCTGTTGTCCAACGATTTGCAATATTTGCACCAGCTAAATGAATAATAACATCAACCCCATCAAATGCTTTACTACTAATTTTACCTTCACGAGGATTCCAATAGAAACCTGAATAAAATAATTTATTTTTAAGTTTTAGTTTTGATGTAGACAGATAATTGACTTCAATATTTTCAAACAATAATTTTTTGACTAATTTTTTTCCGACCAAACCAGTTGCACCAGTTATAAGTACTTTCATAGTTGTAAAATTTTAATTATAAATCAAAAAAAATTAATTTAGATTTAGTGCGAAGATACAATTCTTGATAGTTTGAAAATGCTCCCAAGGGATAAAATGATTAGCATTCGGTATAGCTATTATTTTTGTTGTTTTGGTACTTACAAATTCTCTTTTCATAAATGCTACATTACTATAAGGAACCAGTTGATCCTTAGTGCCGTGTATGATTGTTACAGAAGATGTTATTTTTTTTAAATCATTCTTCATCTGAATTAAATCTTTTTTAAGCCACCAAAGTTCATCATTAGAAACTCTTAAAGCACCCGGAATTAAATATCTAATGGGCTTTATCATTATAAAACTTCTCCAATTTTCGGGCGTCTCTGCATCAGGATCTACTGCTCCAGAAAGAATAACTAAATGGTTGTATCGACTCGGATTCTGAGTAGCCATTTTGACAATTACAGGGCCACCCATTGAATGCCCAATCAAAATCACAGATTTATCATTTTTTATCGATTCTATAAAAATTGAAATTTTATCCGCTTGAGTTTTTAAATTTTCTGCTTTACCAAAATCACTATACCCAAAACCAGGCCTATCAATAGCAATCATTCTATATTTTTTTTGTAACATAGTATCTTTTAAATACGATTTAAATGCATCCCAACTTCCTGGCGAGCCATGCACAAAAACTAAGGTTGGTTTTAACAAACTTCCTGTTTCTATATAATGAATTTGAAAATCTTTACCCACAAAAATTTTATCCGAAAAATCTATATTTGTAGTTTTAAAATAGGTCTTGGTATTATTTTTACTCATGCGCATACGCATGCAAGATTGACAAAAAACGATATAAATTAGTATTAAAAAAATGAAACTATATTTTTTTTTAATTCGAAAATGATGGTACATAAATTTTGATTATTTATGTATAAAAGTAAACATTTTTTTTAACTATATTTGTTTTGCATATGAAATTGAAAATGAAAAAAAATATTGAAAAATCCAATCTTCATCCTAGAAATCTTCATAATTTAGGATATGATTTTAATAAATTAATTGGTGTAAATCCAGATTTAAAACAACATGTGTTTATAAATGAATATAACAATCAAACTATTGACTTTAGCAATCCAGATGCAGTAAAGTCATTAAATAAATCGATTTTGATTTTAGATTATTCTATTCAAAATTGGGATTTGCCACTTAATTATCTATGCCCACCAATACCCGGACGTGCTGACTACATACATTATTTGGCAGATTTATTGGCCTCAACAAATAATGGTATAATTCCTGATGGCGAAAATGTAGTTGGGTTGGATGTTGGCATAGGGTCTAATTGCATTTATCCAATTTTAGGAAATGCAATTTATAATTGGAGTTTTGTAGGAACCGATATTGATGAAAATGCGATTCAGAATTGTAAAAAAATAATTGAACAAAATCCAATATTAATAGATGCTATAAGTTTGCAATTGCAAGTTGAATCTCGCTTTATTTTTAAAAATATTATTTTGCCCGAAGACAAATTTGCTTTTACAATTTGCAATCCTCCATTTCACAATTCGCAAGCAGAAGCTACAAAATCGGCAATTCGAAAAGTAAATAATCTTACTGAAACCAAAACAAAATCGCCTGTTTTGAATTTCGGCGGTCAAAATGCTGAACTTTGGTGCGATGGTGGCGAAATTGGTTTTATCACCCAAATGATTTACGAAAGCGCCAAATATCCGCTACAAGTTTTATGGTTTTCAACATTGGTTTCTAAAAAAGAAAATTTGCCCAATATATATAAAACACTCGCTAAAGTGCAAGCTGTCGAAATTAAAACCATCAACATGGCGCAAGGGCAAAAGACCAGCCGATTTGTGGCATGGACATTTCTATCTGAATCGCAACAGAAAAATTGGAAGTTTTGATTAATCTAAATTCTTTTCATTAAATTTGTATAAATTATTTTACTATAAGCACACTTGAACTGAAAGAACTTTTGAAATTGAAAATTGACGAGATAAATGATGAAGCAATTTTATATCAAGTACATTCAATTTTAAATGTAGAAAATAAAATTATTACGCTTTCAACCGCACAAAAAAAATCTATAAAAAAATCTCAAACAGATTATCTGGAAGGAAATTATGTTGAGAATACAATTTTTAATGAGGAAATGGAAAAATGGCTGAAAGAATAATCATTTGGTCAGAAAATGCAAAATTTGAGTTAAAAGAAATTTTTGAATATTTCAATTTTAGGAATAAAAGTAAAATTTATTCTTTGAAATTAAATAAAACTATTCAATCAGAATTAAATTTGCTTATTCAAAATCCTGAAATCGGTATAAAAACTGAAGTAATTAATGTTCGTGGTTTAATGTTGAAAATTATTATGTTTTATCAAATAAATGAAATACACCTAGTTATACTTTCGGTTCGGGATACTAGACAATATCCAGAAAACTTGAAATACAACTAAATGAACTTCCAAGTCGTATCCGATTATCAGCCGAAAGGCGACCAACCACAAGCCATCGAAAAATTATCGAAAGGTATTGTTGATGACGAAAAGTATCAAACTTTATTGGGTGTAACTGGTTCTGGAAAAACGTTTACCGTAGCCAATGTTATACAAGATGTGCAACGACCAACTTTAGTTTTGGCGCACAACAAAACATTAGCGGCTCAATTGTACTCAGAATTCAAGCAATTTTTTCCAAACAATGCAGTCGAATATTTCGTTTCCTACTACGATTATTACCAACCCGAAGCTTTTATGCCTGTCTCTGGTGTTTTTATAGAAAAAGATTTGTCTATCAACGAAGAATTGGAGAAAATGCGAATGTCAACCGTGGCTTCGCTACTATCAGGTCGGCGCGATATTATTGTAGTTTCGTCGGTTTCTTGTTTGTACGGAATAGGAAATCCAACTGAATTTCAGCGTAATATAATTCCTGTTGAAGTCGGCCAAGTGATTTCTCGAACCAAATTATTGCATCAATTAGTGCAAAGTTTGTATTCTCGAACCGAAATGGATTTTACACCGGGAAATTTCCGAATCAAAGGCGACACAGTCGATATTTATCCATCTTATGCCGATGATGCGTATCGCATTCATTTTTTTGGTGACGAAATCGAAGAAATCGAACGTTTTGATGTAAAAACTTCTGAGGTAATCGAAAAATTTGAAAAACTTACGATTTATCCTGCCAATATGTTTGTGACGTCGCCCGATGTTTTGCAAGATGCAATCTGGCAAATTCAGCAAGATTTGGTCAAACAATGCGACTATTTTAAAGAAATTGGCAAACATCTTGAAGCCAAGCGATTGGAAGAACGTACTAATTTTGATCTTGAAATGATTCGCGAATTGGGATATTGCTCCGGAATCGAAAATTATTCTAGGTATTTGGACGGCCGAAATCCTGGCGCACGACCTTTCTGTTTACTTGATTATTTTCCAAAAGATTATTTGATGGTTGTAGACGAAAGCCACGTTACGCTATCTCAAGTACATGCTATGTATGGCGGCGACCGCTCTCGCAAAGAAAATTTAGTCGAATATGGTTTTCGTTTGCCGGCAGCAATGGACAATCGTCCGCTGAAGTTTGATGAGTTCGAATCGATGCAAAACCAAGTAATTTACGTATCTGCGACGCCAGCCGATTATGAATTGCAAAAAACAGAAGGCGTTGTTGTTGAGCAAGTTATTCGTCCGACGGGATTGCTAGATCCAATTATCGAAATTCGCCCAAGTCTGAACCAAATTGATGATTTAATTGAAGAAATTCAGGTTCGAGCTGAAATCGACGAACGTGTTTTAGTAACAACTTTAACCAAACGAATGGCGGAAGAATTGGCTAAATACTTAACTAAACTAGACATTCGTTGCCGTTATATTCATTCGGAAGTTGATACGCTGGAGCGAATAGAAATCATGCAAGATTTACGAAAAGGTATTTTTGATGTTTTGATTGGTGTTAATTTATTGCGTGAAGGATTGGATTTGCCCGAAGTGTCGCTAGTTGCCATTTTAGATGCAGATAAAGAAGGTTTTTTGAGAAGTCATCGATCGTTGACTCAAACTATTGGTCGTGCCGCTAGAAACCTCAACGGAAAAGCTATTATGTATGCCGACAAAATTACGGCAAGTATGCAAAAAACTATTGATGAAACTAGTTATCGCAGAACCAAACAAATCAATTTTAATGCGGATAATAATTTAGTACCAATGGCATTGAACAAAAAAATAGAAAGTGCCTTTACAAAAAATACATTGGTAGATTATGAGTTAGGTTATGGCGAAGAATCTGCAATTGCTGCCGAACCAGAAACCGAATATTTAAGCAAACCCGATATCGAGAAACGCATTCGTGAAAAACGAAAAGCTATGGAAAAAGCTGCTAAAGATCTAGATTTTATGCAGGCTGCGAAGTTTCGTGATGAGATAAAAGCTTTGCAAGAGAAGATTTAATGATTCATTTCTAAAATAAATTTCTCACATTTTTTTTTAAAATGCACTTAATCTGATTTATCAGCAAAAAATAATCATATTTACACTAGTAATTTGTAATTTACAGATTTAATTATAGTCCGAAATATATTGAATATGAAAAAAAGTATAGTAAAACCTTCTTGCTTCTCAATTTCATCTATTTTGCATGTGCTCAAATCGGGATTGGAACAACATATTTATTGTCTTGCGGCTTGTCTCGTTTGAAAAAAACGAGAGGTAGATTTAGTTAGCCTAAACCTCGGTTAATCACTGCCCAAAAAAGCACAAAACAAAGTGTGAATTCAAGACTAAAACCTCAATTTTTGCAACTTCAGTTGTCAGTCAGAAATTTTTTTAATTTTTCTCTCAATTCATTCCCGTTTCCAATTTGTGGTTTTTCGCCACCAACATCTAAAAACTCAATTCCATCCTCAATTGAAAAAATGAATCCATTTTTGTTAACTAAATAATTTAGAGGATAGGATTTTATTCCCAATTTTTTTGTGAGTACTTTTTGGTCTGTTATATGTATGAAATCATATTTAACTCTTTCAAATAATTTCAAAACTTTTTCTTCTGAGTCATATGTTATTGAAATAAAATTTATTTTATCTTTAAATTCCTCTTGAATTTTATTAAGAACCGGAATTTCCTCTAAACAAGGATAACATTGAGTAAACCAAAAATTTATTAATGTTGGTTTTCCATTAAGGCTAACAAAGTTTATTTTCTTTTTGTCAATTGAAATTAAATTTTCAAAAGGAAATTTTTTTCCAACTAATTTTTTTCGAGCTTTTATTTCTTTTGCCATACTTTCTGACGTTCCAAATAATTCTATTTCATAAATTATAGAATCTTTAGTTCTCTTTAATTCTTTTGTTTCGTCAACAAGTACCATATCACTAGATATTTTCTTATAATTTTCTAATGATTTTTTTTTCAGTTTTTTAAATTCAGAAATATTTAGAATTTTACCATTCAATTCTTTATAATATTTTGTTTGGCTTGAACAAATAAATAGTGAAAGTGTAAAAAATATTATTAAAATTTTGTTTTTCATTTTATTTAGGATTTTATGGGATTATTGCTGATCCCGTCTCGTGGCTTGCAGAAGTTGGGGATGTGGTTAACCCGAACTTTCAGTAAACCAGTGACCACTAAGGAACAAAGCAAAGTGTAAAAGTCGTGTCCAAAACCCCAATTTTTGCAAACTTTTTTGTCAGAAGTATTTATTTCTTTAAAATTATTTTTTGTACAACTCTTTTATTAAATTCATTTCTTTCAATGAAATAAATACCATTTTCAAATTCTGAAATATCAATATTATTACTTTTTAAGCCAATGTATTGTTTTACTTTTCTTCCGATATTGTCGTAAATAACAATTGAATCAATTGTAGTATTTATTGTAATATTACCAGTAGTTGGGTTTGGGCATAAAAGATTGTTATTATTTCCAATCATAGTTGTTGTTGAAAGCGTTACTGGCTCGCTTAGAGGTGTCGTAAAACTTAAACTTGCTGTATCTTGTATATTATTAAAATCGCAAATTTCGGCAAAGGATTGAAAAATAGTTATATTAAGATTATATGTAGTATTTGTTGCAACTGTTATTGGAATATCATTTTCTAAATTAATAATTATCCCTAAGCCAGCAGTAATATAACACACATTTAAATATATATCGTTACCCAAAATAGAATAAGAACTTGATATAAATTCAGATGCGTTTGTAATAACTTTTAAGTTTACATTTATTTCACTTGTTGAAATTTGAGACACAGTAACTCCAGTTATTCCAATATCTTGCGCAAATGAAACTTGTGATAAAAAGATTACGATTAAAATTACTATTTTTTTCATATCATTTAATTTTTAATTAGAGTTTTTGCATCAACAATAGCACCATTACATACTAATGCAATTGTGTAAAATCCGTTTTGATAATTTGAAATATCAAGAGACGTTTGAGTTGCGTTTGTATCAAGAATATAGTTATTTGACGACGCTGTCGCACCATAACCACCAAGAATCATTAAATAAGCAGATGAAAAGCCATTTATTTTGTAGCTTATTGAAATAGTACTTGATGATGGATTTGGTGAAATACTTTCAATACTACTAGGTTTTAATTTCACTTCAACTTCGTCATAATCTTTAAAACCGTCAGCACTAGCAATAACTTCTAATTTGTACTTTGTAGCAACACTGGCTGCTACACTTAAATCTTTTCCCGTAAAAACCAAATTACCTTCTGTATCGTACCAATTATAAATTGCAGATTCGCTTATTTGTGATGCGCTAATTATGATGGGTTCACCTTGGTCTACATTTTTAGTATCTCCTGCGTTTGCTATAAAAATAGGTCGTACCTCTTTTTTGATTAAAAAAGTTTCACCCCCAATTATTTGACCTATAGCCTTATCTTTTTGAATAATATGATATTTGTAGATGTTTTTATCTGTTAGTTCTTGCGTTAAGAAGTTAAAATCAATTTGAAGTGTTGCTAACTCGTTTGGATTTAATGAAATATTGTCTAAAATTAAGTTATTATCACTTACAATTTTTTTTGTTTCTATACTTATGGCTTCTATATTTTGCGCCAATTTTCCAACACGCTCCCAAGCGTTAAAAAGCACTTCGTCCATTTTTAAACTAATTTCTGCTTCGTCATAAATAGGTTTGCCTGTTTCTGAAATTTCTTTGACGATTTCTAAATAAGAATTTTGAATTTGATCTGATACATTTTCTAGTGTTATAAATCCTTTGTTTCCACTTACAATATCAATTAGGATTGAATTCTTCCAAGATATGTTATTATTATTTTTAACATTAGCATAAAATCGTAATTTGGCATCGGAAGATACTCCTGTAACTGTTCCTGTTTCAGGATAAGTCATGGTATCAATGCCCGATTCTATTCTTACCAACAATGAAAAACTACTGCTACCATCGGCAGTTACTTGATTTGATGGAAAGCTACTTGGATTAGGCACTGTTCAAGGAATTGTTATAATTGTTTCGCTTCCAGCTTGTAAAACAGGAATACTAATTTGGCCAACTGGAAGTATAGTATTCCAGCTTGTTGGCCAATTTAGCCAAAGTTTGTTTTGAGCGAAATATAACTTTAGTAGTTCGTTTCCTGTAGATGCAACGCAACTTTTATTAGTTACACGTACATAAATATAATTTGAGTTGCCATTGCTATAATATTTAGGATTTTGATGTTCTTGAATTTGAATACCATCATCTTGATTTCGAACCCAAATATCAGGAGAATTCCAAATTTGTGAATTTGTCATATTGGGCTCAACTCCAAAATCATCATGTGTATCTCTAACCATTAAATCACTTGTTGATGAGTTCATTTCCTGTGATAATTGAACAGCTGCATGTGCGTCGACTAGTCCATAGCCCATCTCATTATTCCACGTTCCGTTGGGTCTACCAGAAGTTGTAGCATAAGAGTAACCGCCTACTTTTTGACAAGTTTTTTCAATTATATCTCTCACTTGTTGTCCAGATAAACATGGGTTTACAGATAAAATTAATGCCGCAACGCCTGAAACATGTGGAGTTGCCATTGATGTGCCATCATAATATGCTAAATTGTTATTTAATATTGTTGATAATATGTGGCTTCCTGGAGCTACTAAATCTAAAGTATTTCCATATCTAGAAAAATTTGATCTTTGCGCTGTTGAAGTCATTGCGCCTACAACCAAAATATTAGGATTTGAATTACCAGGATACCAAACAGAAAAACCTGCGGGTGTTAATGTTGGGTTATTACCTGAACAAAAAACCATAATTGTTCCTAAACCATTTCTTCCATTGGTAATTGCATTTTGAATTGTTTGTTCTAAATATTCTGATGCAGTGAAAGCTTTCCATGAATTGTTAATTATATCGGCACCATTTTGTACCGCCCAATTTATTCCATTTATTAAGCTTAAATTATAATTTGGATTGGTACTAATAATGTTATTGCTGATTGATATCAATTTTGATTGTGGCGCAACACCACAAATTTGATAATCATTATTCTTAGTTGCACTTATGATACCAGCAACGTGTGTTCCATGATTACTGTATAACAAATTACCATAAATTTGACCTGGGCTAGTATTTGTTTCTGAATCATAGCTCAATGAATATAAATTATTTATTAAATCTAAATTATTTAAATCAACACCAGTGTCAACTACTGCTACTTTTACATTTGCTCCTTGGGACAAATTCCATGCTTCGCAAGCATTAATATCATAATTGAAAGTACTTGGGCTTGGAAGTGCACCGTCAGTAAATCCATTATTTAAACCCCATTGTTGACTAAAATCAATGTCATTTGCACAACTTGTAGTTATTGATGTATTTGAAACTGTTGTTGCATTTGAAATCAATAAATAATCATTTGCAGTTAATAAAAAATCGGGCGATGATGATTCAAAATAACCAGATTCAAAAAACAAGTTGGCAATTTCAAGTGTATTTCCTGTAGTGTTTTTTGTGCATTTTAATGTATACCACAATGGTAGTGTAGCATCTTGTTTGACTATTATAACACTTTTACTTGCTACTAATGATTGCAAGTTTGCTAAATTCGAATTATTTTTGAGTTTAACATAAAAATAATTTGACATTCCAATTTTTTGACCATCAAATGTTATGAAACTGGGATTTACGGTTTCAATAGTTGAAATATTTTTTAGATAATTCAGATTTTGAAAATAGATGATGTCGTTTGGTAAGTTTGTAAATTGAACTTTTGACCATTTTGAAGTAGCTTGGTTTAAAATTACTTTTTCTGAATTTATTGAGTATTCAACTAAATCTAAATTAGTAATGTCACTTTTTTGAAATTGTTCAGTCAATGATAAATTTAAATTACTTTTATCAATGTTTAAATATATCTTTTGATTTTTGTAATAATAAAAGCTGTTTTGAGCATTAAGTTCAAAACAAAAAATTAGTATAATAAAAAAAAACAAGTATTTATTTTTCATAATGGTATAAAATTAGGTAAAATTATTTTTAGTTTTTCCATATTTCCTGTTATTTTGTTTTCGGCGGAAATATTTCTGCCAATAAACTGATAATAGGCTAGTTCTTAAAGTTTGCAATGGTAATAATTGGATAAAGTATACCGAAAGTAAAGACAACTAATTTAGCTGTTCTTCAAAAATACAAATCACTTTTTCTGGAGCAACAATATGATTCGGAGCACTTTTCATCATACTCAAAATCCGGTTCATTGCCGTTGGATTCAAGCCTAATGTCAATCCAATTTTATGAATGGTGACATCTTCGGATTTATGAACCAAATTATCACAATACATCAATAATGCCAGCTTATAAAAATGAGAAATTCGCTCAAAATCACTTTTTATTGGTAAAATTTTATCTCTTTTTCTAAATAAATCTAAAAAAGCGGGTTTTTCGATTTCTAATTCTTGTGCTAACAATTTTAAAAAATCATATTCTTTATCGTGCAAATCGCCATCAACTAATGCAAAAGCAATCATTTCTGACAATAAACTTATTTTACGAGAACGCGTTTTCATTTGATACTACTTTAATTTTGTTGTAATTGATAGATAGAAACCAGTGCATCCATTGGCACACAAATATCTACAGATTTAGCTACCATTTCTTGAACTTTATGCATGGCATCAAGAGATAATCCCATACGAACACCAATTTCATTTATAGCTATTTTTTCGTTGATATGTAACCTGTTGTCGCAGTGCATCAAAACTGCTAATTGATAAAAATGAACTAACCTATTAAAAGTATCTTTTATAGCTGTTGGCGTATAAACTTTTGTAAATAATTCTAAATAAATAACTTTTGAAATACCTAAGCTTTCGGCAATATCTGTCAAAAAAATAATCTCGAAATGATGCAACTCGCCGTCTACCAAAGCAAAAGCTATCATTTCTGATAATAATTCGAGTTTTTCAATATGATTTACCATTATAAAAATTAGTTATATTGCAAATTATAAATCGTCAATAAATTTTCTGATGGTATCTCCTTGTTTTTTGAAGTAGCAACCATATCGAATATTACGTGTACCACATTCTTATTTAAACCCATCCGAAAACCTATTTTGTCAATTTCAAACTCTTCATTACTATGTAATTTACCATCACAATACATCAGAAGCACGAGTTGATAGTAGTGTAAAATCCTAGAAAAGGGATCTTTGACAAAAATTGGTTCATAATTGCGTGAAAATAAATCTAAATAAACTGACTTCTTAATTTGAAGTTTCTCGGCTATATCGGTCAAAAAAGTAATTTCTAAATGATGTAATTCGCCATCAACCAAAGCAAAAGCAATCATCTCCGCCAGTAAATTAACTTTTTCTTTTTCAGAATTCATTTATTATTTTTATGCTAAAATATTGTTTTTATATTAAATCTCAAAAAAATGTTTTTCAAATGTATTTTATATTATAGATAATTTGAATACTTTTAGCAAACTCAAATAAAACTGCTATGAACTTGATAATTAAAGAATATATACTGAAATTAAAACACACTTTTACGATTTCAAGAGAATCTATAGATGTACAACCATCGTTAATTGTTGAACTTCAAAGTGATGGTCATCAAGGCTTTGGTGAAGCAACTTCTAATCCGTATTATAACATTACTGTGCCAATGATGATGATGGATTTAGAAAATATTAGAACGATTATAGAGTGTACTACAAACGAAACACCGGCAGAGTTTTGGTCAAAAATGTATCCTTTTCTTAAAAATAATATGTTTGCATTGTGCGCATTAGACATAGCTTATAATGATTTATACGCGCGCAGAAAAGGAATGAAATTATATGAATTATGGAATTATTCTATTGCCAATAATCCGATGACCGATTATACTATCGGAATTGCATCGATCGATAAAATGGTGTCGAAAATGCAAGAATTACCTTGGCCAATATATAAAATCAAATTAGGTACTAAGGAAGATATTGCAATTGTAACCGAACTTCGCAAACATACCAATGCAATTTTTAGAATCGATGCCAATTGTGCTTGGAGCGTTGATGAAACAATAAATAATGCCATCGAACTCAAAAAACTTGGCGTCGAATTCATAGAACAACCTATGAAAGCTGATGATTGGCAAGCGCACAAAGAAGTTTACAAACATTCGGTTTTGCCAATTATCGCAGATGAAAGTTGTATAATTGAAAGCGATGTTGCCAAATGTCAGAATCATTTTCATGGAGTGAATGTAAAGCTCGTAAAATGTGGTGGACTTACACCAGGTAAGCGTATGATTGAAGAAGCCAAACGATTGGGCTTGAAAACAATGGTAGGTTGCATGACCGAATCTACAGTTGGAATCTCTGCCATCGCACAACTTTTGCCTCAACTAGATTTTGTAGATATGGATGGTGCACTGCTGCTTGCCGAAGATATTGCGTCAGGAATTAGGTTAGATTACGGAAAAATTATTTATTCAGATCTTCATGGAACTGGAGTAACTTTATTATAAAAAATGATAGTTAATCAATTTCCAAACAGAAGTATACAAACCGAAAATCAAGAATTTCTTTACTTTGGAGGAACTTCTTATTTAGGTTTACCTACAAATAAAAAATTTCAAAAAATCTTGGTTCAGAATTTAAAAAAGTGGGGCACTTCGTATGGTAGTTCTAGAAATGCAAATATACAACTAACTGCTTATGAGCAGGCAGAGCTGTTTTTGGCAGATTATATTAATGCAAATGCTGCAGTTACTATTTCATCAGGAATGTTAGCAGGAAAGATTGTAATAGAAAAATTATTAGAAACTACAGATTCGTTTTTTCATTTTCCAGAAATACATACTGCTATAAAAGCGCCAAATAGTTGGCCATTTTTTATTGATGGAAAAATAAACAAGGAATTAACAAATTCCAAAAAAGAAAAAATTGTTGTTTTGACAGATTCGATGCCAACCTCAACAATTGAAGCTGTTGATTTATCGGTTTTAGATTTAATTTCAGAAAGTAAAGAAATAACGTTGGTTATCGATGAATCACATTCGCTAGGTATCTTAGGAAAAAATGGATGTGGCGTATTTTCCGAAATAAATAATAAAAATATACAGCGGAAAATTTTGACTTCATCATTAGGTAAAGCTTTTGGACTTACTGGCGGAGTCATAGCAAGTGATTTGGAGTTTATTAATCAAATAAAAAAAAATGCAACTTATGCATCTGCCGCGGGGATGAATCCAGGATTTGCGCAAACAATTGTTGATGCGGCGGCCTTATTTACCCATCAAAATCAAAAACTATATACAAATCTAGATCATGTATTTAAGCATTTAAAGCCAAATCCAAGAATAATTTTTTCAAAAAATTATCCTTTAATTTATCCATATATTAAAGATATTAATGACATTTTAAAAAAAAGTAACATCATTATTACCAATTTTGAATACCCAAATGAAACAGGTTATCTTAATCGAATAGTAATTACTGCCAATCATACCAAAAAAGATTTAAATCAATTATTAAAAATTTTAAACTCATTATTATGAAAAAGAACATTTGTTTTTTTCTACTTTTTTGTTTTGAAATTTCAAATTTATTTGCTCAAACAAGTACGCAAGTTTCCAGTTTTATGATAGATGCACCGCAACTAGCAACTACACGAAAAATTTGGATTTATGTACCTAAAAATTATTCAGATTCTAAAAAAAAATATCCTGTAATTTATATGCATGATGCACAAAATCTTTTCGATTCACAAACTTCATTTGCTGGCGAATGGAATATAGATGAAACGTTAGACGCTATAAATGCTCCTGTAATAATCGTTGGAATAGAAAATGGAGGAACCAATCGATTGGATGAATTAACGCCTTTCAAAAATCAAAAACATGGCGGCGGCAAGGCAGATTTATATCTTGATTTTATTGTGAAAACACTAAAACCCCATATTGATTCGACTTTCAGAACCAAAAAAAATGCTACCAACACAGCAATTTTCGGCAGTTCGTTGGGCGGATTGGTTTCTTTTTATGCAGCTCTTAAATATCCTGACGTTTTCGGAAAAGTTGGTTGCTTTTCGCCCGCTTTTTGGATAAATCGCAAAGAAATTAATGATTTGATTAATCAAGTCACAGTTTTCAACGCGAAAATTTATTTTTTGTGTGGCGATGCTGAAGGAGATGAAGATATGATTAACGACCTAAACATTATTGAAAAAAGTATCGCTGTCACGCGCAGTGAACGCAAAAAGCTACATACTAAAGTGATTATAAAGGACGGAAATCATAACGAAAAATTATGGCGAGAAGGTTTCAAAAAGGCGTATCTTTGGCTTTTTTAAAATTCAGACCTTTTCAATTTTTTAAACCTTCTAAACTTTTCAAGATGAACAATAACGATATTTTCAAGAAACTGCGCGTAGCATTGATGCTTCGAGACGATCAAATTGTCGAAATATTAGAATTGGTAGATTTTCGAATTTCAAAATCAGAACTAGGAGCGTTTTTTAGAGACGAAAAGCATGAAAATTTTATGGAATGTGGCGATCAAGTTTTACGTAATTTCTTAAACGGATTAGTTATTCACTTGCGTGGAACCAAAGAAAATCCAAAAAATCCAACCGAAGTATTAGCCAAACACAAAGCTGAAATACCTACTAAAGAAAATGCCAAACCAAGACCTGAATTTAAGGCTGCTCCAAAAGTAGATTATGCCAAAAAGAAAGCATCTAATCCAAAATCAAGAGATGCAAAACCTACCAAAAAGATTCAAATTGTTGAAAAAGTAAAATTTAATAACGGTAAGAATAAAAAATAATTGATAACTAATGAATAAATTATAAAATTTAATTTCCGAAATTAAATCGAAAATTGAATTCAGAAATTCAAAAAAAAATTCTGTTTCTAAAAGTGAAGTGGCATGGCATTTAGATCATGTTTTGAAAGTTATTATTGGAATATCTACAGTTATAAAAAAATCAAATCCCGAAGATTATAAGACGAATTTTAACTTCAAAAGATTTGTGGTTTTGTTTGCGGGAAAAATTCCGAGAGGAAAAGCTAGAGCTCCAGAAACAGTTTCTTCTGTAAGTGACATTTCGATAGATGATTTGAACTCTCAACTAGAAAAGGCAAAAATATGTACAGCCGACTTATCTAATTTGAATGTGAAAAGCAATTTTAAACATCCTTACTTTGGACAATTAAACTTAAAAGAAACCATTCGCTTTTTAGAAATTCATACCCAACATCATCTTAAAATTGTAAATGATATTATAAATTAACGATGTTATGGGTTTTCGGGAAACGGATATTTTTCGCGAATAGTTCTTATCATATCCTCAAGACCATTTAATTTTAATTCATAAACTAGTTTAAGTTGTTCTCCGAGTTGTCCTTTCGGAAAACCCTTGTTTTTGAACCAAACTACATAAGCTTCAGGCAGACTTATTAGGTACCAACCTTCGTATTTGCCAAAAGGCATTTTGGTGTATGCAAGTTTAATAAGTTGTTCTTGATCTGAATTCAAAATTTATTCGGTACCAATTTTGTTTAACTCATCGTCTTGATCGGGATTCTTAGGGTCTTTGCCATATTTATTGGTAAACTTATCGCTTTCTAATAAAGTAAAAATAAAAACTACCAACGAAACTATCGGCACAAAGTTGAGCAAAAAATACCAACCACTTTTTCCAGTATCATGCATTCTTCTTACAAATACTGCTAATGTTGGTATAAATAAACCGAAAACAATTATTGCTAGTAGCAGCCCAGAAACAACAATGATAGCAGTAGATTCTTGCACTAATCCAACTATTAATAAAATATATGGCGGAATACATATTACTATTGTCAACAAATAAAAATACCAATATTCTGCGCGACGTGCTCGACCTTCAAAATTGGCATAATTATGAAAAACTACTTTTTTAAACCAGTCGATCATATTATAATTTTTTTCTAACTTGTCCATTCTAATATTTTTTATTCTGGATAATTCTATTTTATATTTCGTTAATTTTTGGATCTACACCATACTTATTGGTCATTTTATCTCCATTTATGAACGTAAAAATAATAATAATTGGAGTAACAATTGGGACAATTGCCAGCATAAAGAAAAAACCACTTTTATTGATGTCATGTAGTCGTCTTGTTGCAACCGCAGCCAGAGGAATTAGTACTACAGCAACTAAAACCCAAATAAAGATTTGAATTATTACATTAAAAACATACATTCTATTGTAAGCTGCAATAAATTGTAAGTATACAATAGGCATAAGCATACAAAAACTTGTTAAAACAAAGCCCCAAAATTCAGCGCGGCGAGCCCGTCCTCTAAAATTGCTGTACTCGTTAAAAAATACTTGCTTCCACCAATCAAACATGCTTAAATCAACGATTGAATCTTGCATAATTTTATATCCAATGTATTGTAATATCTTTTTGAATGTCCGGGTGCAAACTCAGCAAAACTGGGCAGTTCATAGCTGTTCTTTCCAAAATTATTTTTGTTTTATCGTCTGCTGAAACTGGCATATTCATCACAATTTCTATTCGGGAAATTCGTCTTGGATCAGCTTGCATAATTTTGGTTACTTCTACTGTAGTGCCTTCTAAATTTATATTTAAATCTTTAGACTTGATCGCCATAATAGAGATCATACAACTTCCTAGAGCAGTAGCGAGCAAATCGGTGGGCGAGAATGCTTCGCCTTTACCATGATTGTCTGTAGGAGCGTCAGTTAAAATGTTTGTTCCAGACTGAAGGTGCGTACAAACAGTTCTTAATTCACCTTTATAAACTACTTTCGCTGTCATTAGTTTACAGGTTTTACAGTTAAATCATCTTGGTATTCTAAAATATAAACACCTTTATTGATATAGCTTTCAGAGTCTTTTTTCTGATATTCAAATTTGCTTTCAAGTTGTTGGGTTTTATCGTCATTTATGGATTGTGCATAACTTTTGTCCTGAGATAAGCGTAGCATGGTGTCAAAAGTAATATCAAATCCGCGAGTTGCATAAATATTTGGAAGTATTTTATTTTTCTTTTTAAAATCTGTTTCAAACAATATAGACTCGGGCGAGTTGCTTTCTCTGGTCAACGACGGACACAACATTTTAAGAACCGTTAATCTTTTAATGGCAATTTCATCAAAATTTAAAGTTTCATTTGGTTCCATAATTACCAATTGCAATTGATAATTTTTCATTTCATTCATCATCAAATTTGTTGTTGCCAAAATCATCCCTGTTTTTTCAGTATCTAAAACAATATAATTGATACCATCTTTGCTTAACAGAGATTTAAAATTTGAAATATCTAACGAACCGTTTTCTGTAATACCAGCAAAAAGCGACGTTGGATAATTTTTGATGATAAAATCTTTATTTACTTGTTTTTTAACATCACTAACAACAATTATAGTTCCTTTTTTGGCCAGCATAAAATCAAAAATCGCAGATTTTGCATAATCAGCTGGTGGCATAGATTGGTAAAGATTAGGAAGCGATTTACCAACTTCTTTAGATAAAGGCGAGATTATGGCAACATTTTTATCCTGCAATAATTCGGCTGCTTGTTCTGCATATTGTTGATAAAAAGGTCCAATTATAGCATCCATCGTATCCAAACTATTGTCTCTAATAACATCAGCAATATTTGAGCTTATTTTACTTTCTTGCGAGTCAAGAATTTTAATATCTAAGTTTAGTCCCAAAGCCTTACCGTAATCAATTGCCACCATGGCGCCAGCATAAAAGTCTAAAGTCATATTCAAGAAAGCATCTTTCTTGAGTCTTGAACTAGCCGAATTTATGGTGTCTTTGGATATTTTTGTAGCATTAAATGGCAACAATAAAGCCAATTTTTTCTTATTTTGGGTTTTGATGGTTTTAGTTAAATCTCTAAATTTTGACTCTCCAAAAACTGTAATCGACCCCTTACCTGGCACAACTAAGATCATTCCTTCTTTTACTCCTGCTTTTAATGAAGGATTCAATAGTAGCAATTCATCCTGAGTAATTCCTAAAGTTTGCGATAAACCATATAATGTTTCCCCAGCTTTAATTTCATAATTGGCTAATCCTTTTTTACGAATCGGAACAGATAAATTTCCTGCGGTTGGTGTAGGCGTACCTTTTATTTCATATTCTACAACTACTGGTTTGGGTTTTTCAGATTTTGGCGTATTTGAACTGATAACCGTTATTGGTTTGTCAGTATCTACTACTTTCGAGGCATCTTTAACTAGTAATTTAGCACCAATTTGCAATCCCAATACGATGTTTGGATTGAGTGCTTCTAATGCAGCAACAGTCATTCCGTACTTTCTTGAAATTCCAAATTTTGTCTCTTTTGCCGCAACAATATGGTATGTAGTGTTGGTTGATTCTTGGTTTATAATATTGCTTGTTGTACCACTAGTTTTATCAACTGGCAAAGCTGCTATAATTTGATTAGTACTTTCATTATTTGAAACTGTATTTTGAGGTATTTTTATTTTTTGTCCGATCTTCAGTCCACTAATTAATTCATTTTCATTACGTTTTTTCAAATCTGCATAGGCAACTTTGTAATCTCTAGCTATGCTATAAAGTGTTTCCTTAGGTTTGGTAATGTGCTCAAATACAACTTCTTCTATTGATTTTGTAGTATTTATTTTGGATTCTGCGACAAGTATCGGGTTATTTACTACTTTTTTATTTATTGGCTCTGCGATACTAATCGGATTATTTACAACTTCTCTTGTAATTGGAGTTTCTTGATTATTCAGCGGGATTTTTACTTTTTGACCAATTTTAAGTCCCGTTTCAAGTTCAGCTTCATTAAGTTTTCGCAAATCGCCATAAGCTACTTTATAATCTCTCGCAATACTATACAAAGTTTCTTTAGGTTTGGTTGTATGCATAATCTGACTAGCGGCAACTGGTTTTTCTGAGGATAAAACATTGGCATTAGGAATAAAAAGAATATCATATTCACTAACACCCATAGATTTTTCTGGGTTTATAGTAATGATTTCGGCGATTGTCATATCATATTTTACTGAAATTCGATATAAATTTTCTCCTTTTTTAACGATATGTTTTTTAAACTCTAGTTGTCCTAAAACTATGTTAGAAGTTAAAATAATAAAACATAATAAAAATTTCAATATTTTCATTTATTCAATTTTAAATTATTTGGAAATATTTAAAACCATTCCTATTTTTAAACCAGAAACATTTAATTCAGGATTTTGTTTTAGAATATCATCTAAAGCAATTTCATATTTTCTTGATAAACTATAGAGAGTTTCTTTGGCAACCACGGTGTGCTTTGTGGTTGTTTGCAATATAGGAGCTTTGGGTTTTAGATCAATTATTGGAGCTTTGGTTGAACCGATAGACGATTCTACATCTGCCAATTCTCGAGTTGAAGGAATTTTTATAGTCATCCCGATTTGTAAACCAGATGTTTCTATAGATGGATTTGCTAGCTTTAACTCATCTGCAGAAATAGAATATTTTTTAGATAAGCTGTACAAAGTTTCTTTTGCTTCAATAATATGGTCTACTTGTTTTGAGTTATCAATAACTACTGGTTTGGAATTAGTTTTAACTGCTATCGGTTTTGAGTCAGTTGTGTTTTCAGTCTTTGGTAATTCAATTTTTTTAGGTTTATCTTTTTTTTCTGCAATTACAATAGGATCTTTTACAGGAATAGGAATTAATAATGTCATACCCGGCTTTATACCGTTTACCGCATATTTATTAAATTGATAAATTTCACCTGGATCAACAAGATATTTTTGAGATATTGTTCGGATCGTTTCGCCCATTTGAACCGGATGCGTGATCATTTCAACTTCTACATATTTCCCTTTCTGAGCAAAAATATTAAGTGCTAAAAAAAATAAAATCAATAAAAATATTCTTTTCATAATATGTATTTTAAAATTATTCCCACTCTATTGTGGCTGGCGGTTTTGAACTTATATCGTACACCACACGATTAACTCCTTTTACTTTATTAATAATATCGTTAGACACTTTCATCAAAAAATCATAGGGCAAATGTACCCAATCTGCTGTCATTCCATCGGTAGATTCTACTGCTCGAAGTGCCACGACTTTTTCGTAAGTGCGCTCATCGCCCATAACGCCTACACTATTTACTGGTAGCAAAATTGCTCCTGCTTGCCATACTTTATCATACAAATTCCATGAACGTAAACCATTGATAAAAACGGCATCAACTTCTTGCAAAATTCGCACTTTTTCCGCATCAATTTCGCCTAAAATTCGAATTGATAATCCCGGTCCAGGAAAAGGATGTCTTCCTAATAACTCTGCATCAATTCCTAAAGTTGCTCCTACTCTACGCACTTCGTCTTTAAACAACATTCGTAGTGGCTCCACAATTTTCAACTTCATATAATCGGGCAAACCGCCAACATTATGATGCGATTTTATGGTTGCCGATGGCCCTTTGACAGAAACTGACTCAATCACATCGGGATAGATCGTGCCTTGTGCTAACCATTTTACGTCTTCAATAATTTTCGATTCATCATCAAAAACTTCAATAAATGTGCGTCCAATAGCTTTTCTTTTTTGCTCTGGATCCGATAATCCCGCAAGTGCGCTCAAAAAACGTGCCGAAGCATCAACGCCTTTTACATTGAAGCCCATGCCTTTGTATTGCTCCAAAACATTTTCGAATTCGTTTTTGCGAAGCAATCCATTATTAACAAAGATACAAAATAAATTTTTTCCTATAGCTTTATGAAGCAAAACAGCGGCAACCGTTGAATCTACGCCACCAGAAAGTCCCAACACAACTTTGTCATTTTGTAATTTTGATTTTAAATCATTGATACAATCATCAACGAAAGCATTTGGCGTAAAGGTTTGTGGAACTTTAGCAATTTTTACCAAAAAATTTTCTAAAAGTTGTTTTCCATCTGTCGAATGATAAACTTCGGGATGAAACTGAATGGCAAAAGTAGTTTCGCCTTGAATCCTATAAGCTGCATTTTCGACATCATGCGTACTCGCAAGTTTAACGCCATTGGTTGGTAAAATTTTTATTGAATCGCTGTGCGACATCCAAACTTGCGAATTCAAACTGATGTTTTCAAAAAATGATTCGTTTTCTTTAATAAAATTCAAATTAGCTCTACCATATTCTCTTGTGTTGGATTGGGCTACTTCGCCACCCGAAAAATGAGCCAAATATTGCGCTCCGTAACACACCGCTAGCAAAGGTAATTTGCCTCTAATATTTGATAAATCGGGATGTAACGCTTCAGCAGAACGAACTGAAAACGGACTTCCGCCAAGTATTACAGCCTTATAAGTAGACAAATCTTGTGGGATTTTATCAAAAGGAAAAATTTCGCAAAAAATATTCAGTTCTCGAACACGTCGGGCTATAAGTTGCGTATATTGTGATCCGAAGTCTAAAATAAGTACATTCTGTTGCATAAGCAAAAATAACTAATTTTTGTTAAAATAAAAATGCAAATTTTATTGGTTATTTTAAAATTATTAACAAATTTGACTGCAGATATTTGTTAAATTTGAATTCTTGTAAAAATAAAATTCGATGAACCAGAATATTGAAAATCTTTATCAAATAGCCAAAAAAAAATCACGGAAAATTATCGGATTAATGTCGGGCACGTCAATGGATGGGCTAGATGTGGCATTATGCGAAATTTCAGAATCAGGCGAAAATACAGAAGTAACTTTATTGAATTTTGATACAATCGATTATTCCGAAGATATAAAAATCGAAATTAGGAAGGTTTTTGCCAAAAAGGAAATTGATTTTCAACATTTAGCACTTTTGAACGAATGGATCGGAAATTTGCACGCAAATATAATTTTGGAATGTCTCAAAAAATGGAATGTTTTGGCTTCAGTAGTTGATGTTATTGCATCGCACGGGCAAACAGTCATGCATGCACCAAAAATTTTGCATGGTCAAGACAAATTTCCGAATGCTACCTTGCAAATTGGTGATGGCGATCATATTGCCGTTAAAACCGGAATTATAACCGTTTCAGATTTTCGGCAAAAGCATTTGGCATCTGGTGGCGAAGGTGCTCCTTTGGCAGTTTATGGTGATTATTTTATTTTCGGAAAAAAAAATGAAAACCGAATTATGCTTAATATGGGCGGCATTGCAAACTTTACCTTTTTGCCAGGAAATGGCAACCCAGAAGAAGTATTTGTTACTGATACTGGAACCGGAAGCACCTTACTTGATGCTTTTACAAGATTACATTTTCCAAAAAAATCGTATGATGACAATGCTGAAATTGCTTCGAAAGGAAATGTAAATAAAGAACTTCTAAAAAGTTTAAAATCGAATGATTTTTTTAGTAAATCGTTTCCAAAAACAACTGGACCAGAATTATTTAATCTTAATTATGTTTTAAATTCTCAAAAAGAAAGCAATTCTGAAACTATTTCAGTTCCTGATTTATTAGCAACATTAACTCGTTTTACCGCCGAAACTATAGCCGAAGCAATACAATATGCAACCAAAAATTATCCACATCAAGAATTTACTATTTACATGTCGGGCGGTGGCATGCACAACCCATTGCTAGTAAAATGGTTGAAAGAATTATTACCTTTTAACTTCCTAAAAACCGACGATCTAGGAATTTCTGGCGATGCAAAAGAAGCTGTTTTATTTGCAATTTTGGCCAACGAAACGCTTTGTGGAGGAAAATCTGATTTTGGTACTCGAAAAGGGATTCCATCAGTTACCATGGGAAAAATATCGTTTCCAAACTAAAAAATATGAAAAAAATAACCCTTTTATTGCTTTTTATTATTTCATTTTCTTTTGCTCAGAAGAAAAAAGAAACCAATGAAAATTGCGTCATCATTTCAAACAAAAACACAAAATTTAAAAAAATGAAAACAACTCAAAAAAATGTACTCGGAACCGATTTGCAATTGGCAAGTTTAGATCCCTTAACTGGGTTTTTTAGAACTGGGTTTTGTGCCACAGATTCTAATGATAGAGGCGTTCATGTGGTTGCGGCGGTTGTAACTGATGAATTCTTGAACTACTCATTATCCAAAGGAAACGATTTAATTTCGGGGCATCCAGCAAGTGGTTTTCCGGGATTAAAAGCCGGGAATGTTTGGTGTTTGTGTGCTATTCGTTGGAAAGAAGCACTCAAAGCAGGCGTTGCACCGCCAATAATTTTGGAAGCAACTAATATCAAAGCATTAGATTATGTAACATTGAAAGAACTAAAAGAAAACGCCACGAATTGAAAACTAAAATTTGCGCCATTTGTAGTTTAGAAGCTTCTTTAATGTTTAGAATTCAAATACAAAAAGGAAAAATTTGGATTTTTGTTTGCACAGACTGTTGCATAAAATCGAAATCCTTACAAGATTATAAATATAGTGGCACTTGGAAAGGATAAAAAAAAACAGGCTTTACCAAAATAGCACAACATTACAATTATTTTTCAAAAAAAACGTTACTAGTTATATTGTTAATCAAAATGTTTAAAACTAGTTCTTACTACCGACGTTAACACATTAAAAAATACTCATTTTTGTATAATACTAACAAAGACTTTATATGATTCTTCAAAATTTTTTCCTTCAAGCTAAACCAGTGGTTGATTCCTTAGCAAATTCAGTTGCAACTCCAGTTACCGAAGGAACTGTTACCCAAAATGTATCGTATTGGGCATTTGTAATGAAAGGCGGGATCATGATTATTCCGATTTTGATATTACTTTTCTTCTGTATATATGTCATCATTGAGCGCTATTTGTCTATCAAAAAAGCGACAAAACAAGATTCTAATCTAATTTCTGATATCAAAACACAACTTAAAGCTGGCAAAATCGACAATGCCGTAATGCTTTGTAGCCGAGAAAATACAGCATCGGGAAATATTCTTAAAAGTGGCGTTTCAATTGTTGGTCGCCCAGTTAGCGAAATAGAAAGCGTTATGGATCGCACAGCAAATGTCGAAATATCACAAATGGAAAAAGGTCTTGGAAATCTGGGATTGATTTCGGGTATTGCCCCAATTCTTGGTTTTATTGGAACAATTTCGGGCGTTATCAAAATTTTTCATACTATTTCCAATACAGGTAATTTGAATATTCAAACTATTTCAGGCGGATTATACGAAAAAATGATTAGCTCCGGAGCTGGTCTTGTTGTTGGAGTTGTGGCTTATTCGGCTTACCATTTATTCAACATGATGATCGATAATTTTTCATTGAAAGTCCAAAAACAAACTCTCGAAATCATCAACGCAATACACGAACCAGATGGCAATTAGAAGAACCAAACGTTTTCATGCCGAAATCCCAACAGGATCGTTGGCCGATATTATGTTTTTTTTGTTTTTGTTTTTCTTGATTATTTCAACATTAGCCAACCCGAACGTAATCAAACTAACGTTACCAAAAGCTAAGACCAATCAAAGCACCAATAAGGATCATATTTCGTTGTCGGTAACCGAAGACAAGCTATATTACATTAATAAAGAGCAAGTTCCGTTTGAACAACTCGAGCAAACTTTAGCTCAAAAAACTTTTGCTGCTGATGATAAAACTGTTGTAGTTCGTGTTCCAGCCGATAATAAAGTGCAAGATTTGGTCGATTTGATGCAAATGGGCGTGAAACTAAAACTCAATTTTGTGATTGCAACAACAAAATAAAAATGCTTCGAACCCTTTTTTTGATAGCAATTGGTGGCGGAATCGGCAGTATTTTTAGATATTTGACTTCTTTTATAATAAGTAAATATTATTCGCAAATTTTTCCGTTAGCCACATTTATTACTAATATTTTAGGTTGTTTGCTTATAGGGTTATTGTTCGGCTATTTCGAAAAAAACCAAATCGGAAATTCCAATCTCAGGTGGTTTATCATGACAGGTTTTTGCGGCGGGTTTACTACTTTTTCGGCTTTCGGATTAGAAAATTATTCGCTTTTCAATTCAAACTATTTTCCATTGGCTTTGTTTTATATAGGATTAAGTATATTTTTTGGATTACTTGCCGTTTGGATTGGAATTACAATTTCAAAATAACAAAGAATATCATTTTTCAAAAATTCAGATTTGTGAAAATTTTTGAAATTTGCTGTAAATAATAACGATAAAGAGTTGTTAAAATATTTCTATTTTATGAAAAAAATGTACCTTCGCAAACTATGAAAGAAAATGAAATCGATGCAATCAAAACATTGCTGAAAACTCCAAAAAAAATCGCGATTATTCCACACCGAAATCCCGACGGAGATGCCATGGGCTCTACCCTAGCCTTGTATCATTTTCTAAAAAAGTTTGACCATCAAGTTACTGTAATAGCCCCAAATATATTTCCTGATTTTCTCAATTGGTTACCCGGTTCTGAATCGGTTTCGATTTTCGAAAAAGATCTCGAAACTTCTACCAAAATCCTCAACGAAGCCGAGCTTATATTTACTGTAGATTTTAATGCCCTGCATCGTACTGGCGATTTAATGGCAGCTGTATTAAGAGAGCTTACAGCACCATTTGTAATGATCGATCATCACGAAAGTCCTGATGATTATGCTTTTGTAACGTATTCGGATATAAAATTCGGTTCTACTTGCGAAATGGTTTATAATTTTATTTCGTTTTTAGATAAAAAAAAATTGCTCGACAAAACCATTGCAACTTGCATTTACACGGGAATTTTGACCGATTCTGGAGGTTTCAAATACCCAAAAACTACTGGAACAACGCATCGAATTATTGCCGATTTGATTGACCTAGGCGCCGAAAATACCGAAATTCCGAATTTACTTTTCGATAATAACTCCTACAATAGATTGCAGTTGTTAGGCAAAGCGCTTTCTAATATGAAGGTTTTTCCAGAATACAAAACATCCTATATTACCTTAACACAAGACGAATTGGATGCTTTCAAATTTGTAAAAGGCGACACCGAAGGCATTGTCAATTATGGACTTACCATAAAAGGCATTAACTTTACCGCAATTTTTATCGAAAACGAGGAAGAAGGAATTATAAAAATATCGTTCCGTTCGCAAGGCGAATTTGATGTAAACCAGTTTTCTCGAAATAATTTTTCAGGCGGCGGTCATGCTAATGCAGCTGGAGGAAAATCAGACCTTTCAATGATTGAAACCATCAAAAAATTTGAAGCACTATTGCCAACAATAAAAATATAAATTATGAATAAAATTCTACCTGTTGTACTAGTGCTTTTGATGGCAAGTTGTTCGCAACAGCAAGGTGCACGTCGACCTATTTCGCAATCGTCAGGCACGTTCATGAAAGAATCGGTAGAACGTAACAAGAAGTTGGTTGCAACCGAAGAAAGTAGCATAGCAACAATAATCAAAAATAGTTCAGACAAAAAATTCATTGCTTCCAAAAAAGGATATTGGTACAGTTATATAACCCAAAACACAAAAGATACACTTACTCCAAAAAAAGGCGATATTGCCTATTATGATTACGAAGTGACCGATTTAAAAGGAGCCGTAATTTATTCTGCCGATGAGTTGGCTTCTCAAACTTATTATGTTGATAAAGAGCAAAAAATCATCATCGGACTTCGTGACGGAATTAAGATGATGCATAAAAATGAGAAAGTTACGTTCCTTTTTCCATCACACATGGCCTTTGGTTATCATGGCGACGATAACAAAATTGGACATAATGAACCCTTGATTTATACAGTAATGCTTACAAATTTCGAAAAAGATCCTAATTCAAAAACCAAATAATTATTTTTAAAAATGAAGCAGAGAATTTTATTATTGGCACTTATTGCAACTTCGCTATTTTCTTGTAAAAAAGAAGAATACAAAAATCTTAAAGACGGCTTGTATGCCAAAATAAAAACAAGCAAAGGCGACATTATTTGTCAACTTGAGTTTGAAAAAACACCAATTACAGTTGCCAATTATGTCAGCTTAGCCGAAGGAAAAAATACATTTGTAGCACCCCTATACAAGAGCAAAAAGTTATTTGATGGATTAAAATTTCATCGCGTTTTAGCAAATTTCATGATACAAGGTGGCGACCCGCTTGGTAATGGATCTGGCGATGCAGGCTACAAATTTAAAGACGAATTTACTGCTCTAAAACACGATACACCTGGGATTATGTCCATGGCCAATTCGGGTCCAGGAACTAATGGTTCTCAGTTTTTTATTACGCACGTTCCGACGCCTTGGTTGGACGGAAAGCA
Source organism: Flavobacterium sp. (assembly GCA_031422015.1). Classification (GTDB taxonomy): domain Bacteria; phylum Bacteroidota; class Bacteroidia; order Flavobacteriales; family Flavobacteriaceae; genus Flavobacterium. The sequence goes on from JANOPO010000037.1 coordinate 91,110, forward strand.
TACTATTTTCGGTCATGTTGTTGAAGGAATGGACGTTGTAAACAAAATTGCGCAAGACGACGGAATCATTTCGGTAGAAATAATCAGAAAAGGTACTAAAGCAACACAATTTGATGCTCCTAAAGTATTTTCAGATTATTTTGCTAAAGAAGCCGAAGCCAAAAAAGCAAACGATTCAAAATTTAAAGTGGTCAAAGACGCCAAAGTAGCTACGCTAAACGCTATTAGATTAACAGCAACAAAAACTGCAAGTGGTTTGCAATACAAAATAACAAGCAAACGAAATGGCAAAAAACCAGCCAACGGAACCAATGTTTACATACATTATGCTGGGTTTTTAGAAAATGGCGAACTTTTTGATAGTAGCTTAGAAGAAGTAAATAAAACCTACGGAAAATTCGATCCAAATCGTGCCGCACAAAACGGATACATGCCAATTCCGTTTCGATATGGTGCAAAAGATGGTATGATACCAGGTTTTATAGAAGGATTAGAAAACATGAGTTTTGGTGACAAAGCAACCATTTTTATACCTTCAAATCTTGGTTATGGCGCAGAAGGAGCTGGTGGCGTGATTCCACCAAATGCCAATATTATTTTTGAAGTAGAATTGTTGGAGAAGAATTAAGACTAATAGATAATAGACGAAAAGATTAGAGACAGAAAATAGTTTAACAAATATTAAATTAAAAAATAAATGAAAATTAAGATTTTAGCGATCCTTATTCTAGGATTTATGAGCACAATAGCTCAAACCAAAAAGAAAGTTACAACCAAAAAAATTGTTACTACCAAAGTTGCACCAGCTAAACAAGTTGCACCAATTGCAACCTCAAATACCAGCGACGGAATGTTTGCCGAATTTGAAACCTCAAAAGGTAAAATCGTAGTGCAATTAGAATTCGTAAAAACACCAATTACAGTTGCCAACTTCGTAGCGCTAGTAGAAGGAAAACAAACCAATATTACTGACGAGAAATTAAAAAACAAACCATTTTATGATGGTTTGAAGTTTCACAGAGTAATTAAAGACTTTATGATTCAAGGTGGTGATCCAGCTGGAAACGGATCGGGCGGTCCTGGTTATAGCTTCAAAGATGAGTTCGATCCAAGTCTAGTTCATGATAAAGGTGGAATCTTATCAATGGCAAACTCTGGTCCAGCTACTAATGGTTCTCAGTTTTTTATTACACATAAAGAAACGCCTTGGTTGAATAACAAACATTCTGTTTTCGGGCATGTTGTTTCTGGAATGGAAATTGTCAATGCTATTGTTCAAGACGACCTTATCAAAACAGTAAAAATTACAAGAAGTGGTGCTGCTGCAAAAAGTTTTGACGCCATGAAAATATTTTCAGCCTATTTCGGAAATAAAGGCGAAGACGACAAAAAACAAGCAGCACTGAAAGCCGAAGCTCAAAAGAAATCCGCTGAGGCAGAAGCTGAAAAAAATAAAGTGTACAACGCACAATATGCACCAGTAAAAGCAGCGAAAGTGACGCAATTGGCAACCTTAAAAGCTACTGCTACCAAATCGGCAACTGGATTAGAAACGGCAATACTATCAAAAGGCAAAGGAATAAAACCAGCTGTTGGTACTAATGTGCTAGTAAATTATGCAGGATACCTCGAAGACGGAACCTTGTTTGACAGCTGCATCGAAGCCGTTGCCAAAGAATATGGCAAATTCGACCAAAACCGTGCTACACAAAACGGCTACAAACCAATGCAAGCACAAGCAGGAAAATATAACTTTATTCCAGGTTTTGCAGAAGGACTAAACAGTTTGAATTTTGGCGACAAGGCCGTATTTTTCATCCCAGCCTCTATTGCCTATGGCGAGCGTGGCGCAGGAGCAGTAATTCCGCCAAACTCCAATATCATTTTTGAAGTCGAGTTTCTAGAAGGTGCCGCACCAGCAATTGTACCAGCACCAGCAGTACAAGAACAAAAAAAATAAGCTGTTTTTAATTAAATAAAAAATAAAAAATGGGCAACGTATTTCGCATTGTCCATTTTTTTGTTTTTGGGCGTTTCCCTTCGGGTCGGGTCTTGCGCTATATCTTTTGCTCCACTTCGTTCCACAAAAGGATGCCGCTGCACCCCCTAACGTTAGCTATCACAACCTGAAAGTAAATTTCTAACAAGAACTAACTTTGTGAACTTATTGAAAACTTTGTGATCTTTGTGATTAAATCCCTAAAATTTCCAATCAAATTCATCATTTACAATCATACAACCCAACTCTACTTTCACAATTTTATCGAATTCTGAAACCAAAATCAACCAATTGTCTTCATTAAAATAATTCTCTGCTAGGTCAAAATCTTCTTTTTCCCAAGTTTTGAAGGTTGGTAATTCTGATTTTACTTTCGCGAATGTTTGAGCGATAATTTTTTTATTCAAAATCAATGCTTCTGGATTGGCAGTAATGATATAACCCAATCGGAAATTTTCTTCTTCGTAAAAATTGAGTTGCAACTGCAACTTGTCATATATAAAGATAATGTTGCTCTCTTCGTCTTCAAATTTTTTGTCGGGCAAGCCGTAAATTTCCACAACGTCTTTTTGCTTCATACCAAAAAGTAATTTGTCGATGCCGTCTTTGGGGATTATTTTCATGATTTTGAACTATTAGATTATTACAAAAATAGTTCTTTTTGGGCATTCAGAGAGAAATAGGTTTTAGCTTTTTTTTAGCCACTGATTACAAAGAATAACGCAGCTTTATTTATTGGTGCAAAAAAATTACAAATCCTTAAAAAGATCCTCCAAACCAATTTCGTGAATTTCTAAAATACGAAGCAAACTTTTTATGGTAAAGTTGCTGCCTTTTTCCATGCGCCAGTAATGCACACGGGGCAAATCGTTTTGATAGGCAAAATTTTCATAGCTTGTAAAACCCTTCTTAATTCGAATTTTTTTGAGTTTTGCAGCTACTTTTACAATAGTATCGTCGTTGTTGGATTGGTTTTGCATGTCGATTCAAAATTGAAATTTTTGAATCGATTTTTTTGTATGTTTTGTGATGTTTCATAAAATATTCATATTTTACATTAACAAAATAATTCTTATGTTAGGATTATTGCAGATTTTCGAATTGAAGATTACAAAAAACTTATTGCTGACCTAGAGCAAACAAAAAAAAAATATGACAAGAAAAGAAATAGCGCCTACAATAGCGCCTATAACGAGCATCAACAAAAAATTAGTCCTTTAATCTTAGCGTATCAAAAAGAGTATAACAAACTAAAAAGAGAGTTGTGCAAAATACCTCGAACTGCAAATTATGATCCCGACGATTTTTGTAACCAACCAGATTTGGATTATCCAGAGTTGCCAGCATTTGAATTTGAATACCCTACAATTGTAGCATCTAAATTTTTAGATGAAAATTTAACGGAAGATTCTATGTTTTTACTTTCTGAATTAGTTACTATTTCTGAACTAGAAAATGTTTCAGAAGCAATTGCCATTGCCAATGAAAAAATTAGAGCGCTACAAGAATTAATTGTTTCGAAAACTGTATTTTCTCAAAAAGTAATGGTTATTGGTGATGTTGTCATGCCAACAAATAGAGCTTCTAAATCTGATAATTATCCTATTAGTATTTGCGTAAGACCGGGTAATTTGCCTATGTTTCGGATTTTAATTAGTCAGCTTCCAACTGGCTCTCAAATTATAAATTTCAAATTTAAAATTACACTAAATAATACTGATATTAACATTGAAAGTTCGGCTCTTAGAGCAGAGGTTAATAATCAAATAGGTTATCTATTAACGCATGAAAATATAAATTTTGACAATTATGGATCAATAAATTCGATTTCGGGAGAAGTTTCATTTGGTGATGGAAGTATTAGAGTTTATAACTCAAATCCACCAAAAATGAATGATTGTGCATTAAGTATTTTAACTTTAAAATCTGGTGGTGGTAACCAACAAAATAATGAAAATTCTTTTATCCCAAAAGGATTTGGCTACCGTCAATTGGGCATTGCAGATTACAGAAAAGTAGTATCTAGTGTTTGTTGTTATGACGCTGGCGAAGTAGCATATATAGAAAATATAATGGCTCGTGAGTTTAAAGAAAAAACTACCGAAAAAGTATATTCAAAAGAAGTAACAAATTTTAGCTCTAGTGAAACCGAAAGCGAATCGGTTTCTGATACCACATCTACAGACCGTTTTGAAATGCAAAGCGAAATTGCGAAGATAATTCAAGAAGATAAACAGTTTGGAGCCTATGCAAAATATTCAAATGATAGTTTTGGAAAGTTCGAGGTTGGTGCAAACTACGCTACCAATACATCAAAAGAGGAAAGCAATCGTCAAGCCGTTAATCAAGCCAAAGAGCTCACACAAAGAGCAATGGAAAGAATTGTCACAAGAGTTAGAACCGAAAAAACAGTAAAAGTTACGGAATCATTTACCGACAAAAATTCGCATATTTTTGATAATAGGTCGGGTGGTGAACATGTTTCAGGTGTTTATCGTTTTATAAATGCCATTTATAAAAACCAAATTTTCAATTATGGCAAACGGTTAATGTATGAGTTTATGATTCCGCAACCAAGTGCTCTGCATCGTCTAGGAATGAAAGTGAGTACCAGCGACATAAACGCAATACTAATAAACAAACCTGTGGATCCTAGAATTTCGCACCCAAATTTTGAAAGTATTAATGCTGGCAATTATGTCGCTTTATCTAGCCAATATGTAGCTAATGTTGCGGTTTTAGAATCACAAATTGTATTTAATGCTACGAAGCATGACGGACAATGGGGCAGTAACGGTGGTCGTCATCTGAGAGTTTCTGGTATGGATATTCAAATACCCGACGGTTATAAAGTTATTAATGTAAAAGGAAATATTAGATATAAAAACGGAGATCACAATGCAACATGGACAAATTTAGATTCGTGCATACAAATTGGAACTCAGGTTATCAAAACGAATCAATACACTTATCCAGATCGTCTTCAAGCTAATTTAAATGTTTCTTTCAACGATGATATAATTAATAAATTAACGATAATAGTGACATCGTGGGATATAGGAATTTTCAATTACGATTTGATTTTAACGTGCAACATAACTGCCAAGGCATATAAAACTTGGCAAAAAGAAACCTATCAAGCCATTATTGAAGGCTACAATGCGCAAGCAGAAGCCTACAACCAACAAGAAGCCGCTGCAAAAGCAAAAGGTGTCGCAATGCTAGACAGCAACCCAATGTTTTATAGACAAACAGAACAATTAATACTCAAGAAAAACGCTATCTCGTACCTAATCGACAATTCGGTAGGTTCCAAAAGAAAAATGGGATTAGAAATGTTCAATCCAAATGCAACTTTTATAGACCATCAAGTGATACTAGACAAAGATATGGACAACTATACCAGTTTTGTTAAGTTTATGGAACAAGCCTTTGATTGGAACTTAATGAGTTATAACTTCTATCCATTTTATTGGGGCAATGCCAACGATTGGGACGATTTGTACCAATTTGATAGCAACGACCCACTATTTCGAAGCTTCATGCAAGCAGGAATGGCACGAGTTGTGGTTACTGTAAAACCAGGTTTTGAAGAAGCCGTGATGCACTATATGAAGTTTGGACAAATCTGGAATGGCGGACAAATGCCTATAGTAGGCAACCCACTATACTTGTCTATAGTAGACGAGCTTAGAGAACAAGAATATGAAGTTGAAGAAACTTGGGAAACAGTTGTACCAACTAATCTTATAGCATTACAAAGTAGTGGTGTAGCTCTAGATGAGCATGGCTTGCCATGCGGAGATGGTTGTGAGACAGATGTAAAATCAAAATTTATACCCTCTAAAGCTAAACTAGAAGCAACAGCAACTATAAAACAAGTATAACATTAAAAAGTAAAAGTAGCCGCTACACGGTGGCTGCTTTTTTTATTTTTTTTAATAATAAAATTACTAACTTTGAACTAATGACAAAAGAACAATTAGCCCGTTGGCGCAATCTCGGTTTTGCTTTTGATGATTTTTATAATACGGTTGCAAAAGACGAAGTTGTAGAAGTAAAAATAATAAATGTAAGTTTTCTTAAAGTTGAACAAGACACCAAAGCATTTCAAAAGTTTTTAGTAAAAATTCTTTTAAGTGCCGACCCATATACTTCTAAAGTTAACGTACAATTAGATGATAGGCAATTTACAGCGTATCAAAAATTTGACAGAATAGAAAATCTAAATGTAGTTTTTGCAGATGTTTTTGTTGATTTTTATGTTGCAGGGAAATTAGAAGAAAATTTTAAACTAACAGTAAATGTTGTAGATATTATAAATAGTAAAACAACTGATACAAAGACTATAAATGTTAAAGTTGATAGTGATGGTGGAGCTGGTGAGACTGGTGATGAAGATAATGGGGTAGACACAATATCATTAGTTGATTTTATTACAATTTTTGGCAATAAAAAGTTATTTATAAACAATAATATGAAGGATTACAAAGAAGTTTATAATACTGATGTTAAATTATTTGTAGTAAAGTTGAATGAGTATTTAAAAAGATTTGTTATAAACACTCCATTAAGATTATCTCATTTTTTTGGACAAATTGAGCATGAGTCAGTTAAATTATCCACAACCACTGAGTTTCATGATGGATCAAACTATGAAGACAGGGATGATATAGGCAATATTAACAAGGGTGATGGTAGAAGATTTAGAGGAAGAGGATTAATACAATTGACAGGAAGAGATAATTATGAGTCCTTTAGGGATTTTTATAATTTGAATAAAAGTACTATACTTGATTTTGCTGTAGAACCTAATAATCTTTTACTTGCAAGCAATCTAGATATAGCTATTCAAGTTTCATGTTGGTTTTGGCAAATTTTTAAAGGATTAAACCAATTTGCTGATGAGGATGATTTAATATATATAACTTATATAGTAAATGGTGGCTTTAATGGATATATTGATAGAAAAAAGAAAACAAAAAAATCAATCGAAATATTAAATGCAGTACTTGGAGAGGACATTGACAAAATTATAGGAGAATATGAATTAGCCTCAAGTAGATTATATAATAGTTTTGATGGAACTTATATGTGGGCAAAGTATCACGATAAATATTATGCAAAACTAGAAGGAACAGAAAAAAATGATAAATTAGCTAAAACTGCATATACAAGAATTGTTTATTTGTATGATAATAATAAAGTGAAGAAAACTAAAAATAATTTAAAAAAATATAATAATGCAAAAATCCGTTTATCTAGTATTTAGTTTTTTTTTATTAACTTTAATTTACTCTCAAGAATATAAAAAAAAATATTTGGTAGGCTATTTAGATGATGATAACATAACGGATATATTGACCTATTTTATCGTAAATGATGTTATAAAATGCAATTTAAAAACTAATAAATTTAATCTAGATTTTGATTTTGAAAATTCAGGTCTAAACTATGGTTTTAATAATCCTGAAATTGGTGAAATTTGTTTTATTAGCTCTGGAAATGGTCAAACAAGACTCGAAGAAGTACTTATTTATGAATTCAACTCTGAAATACTAAATTGGGTATTAACGAAAAGTATTACTAGTTCATCTCAAATTGATAAAAAAGGAGGATTGGAAATTCCATATATTTCTTTTGAATATTCTGAGTTAAATGGTAAATGCACAACTTTAAATGACGTTGAAGTAAATTGTAAAATTATAAAACCAAATGAAAATGAAATTGAGAAATTTTTAGTTGATATTAAACAAAAAAAAAATGTAAAAAACAAAATCATTGAATATTTATATTGTTATCCTGTATCTAAAAAGAATATTCAGAGATATAATGATTTAGCTTTTTATCTTAACAACAATGATTTATCATTGTACATTCTATTCAATATAATCAGAATTGAGCCTGAAAGAACAGTTGCCTATTTAAATATTGCTGACAACTATTATAAATTAGGGAATGGAGTTGAAGCAAAAAAAAATTATAAAAAATATATTAAACTTATGAAAAATCAGAAAAAAAACGTAGAGAAAATACCAAAATACGTTTATGAAAGAGTGAAATAAACTAATTACGTTTACGCAAATAGGATTGGTAATGGCAGTCCTGAAACAGGAGACGGAAGTAAATATCGAGGTAAAGGATTAATTCAATTTACAGGAAGAATTAATTATGAAAACGTTAACAAAGTAATTCAAGTTTTTGATAAAGATTTGGATATTGTGAATAATCCAAATGATATATTAACAGATATTAGACTAGCAGTTTTTTCAGCTATGGGCTTTTGGAAATTAAATAACATAAATAAAGTGATTGGAAATGATAAATCTGATAATGTTGTAAATAAAGTTACTAATATTGTTAATAGTTTGGAAGATGAAGATAATAAAAAAATAAGATTAAATTGTTATTGATTGTCCGTAAACACTCATAATTCCAAAAAAAGTTTTATATTTGTAGAAAAAGATATGAATTTATTCAGTTTTACAGCAAATTTTGGAAGCGAAGAATCGTGCAGAATTCATTTTAAAGAAGAAAGAGATAAAAT
>JANOPO010000038.1:0-14146 GCA_031422015.1 Flavobacterium sp.
GATTTTATCTCTTTCTTCTTTAAAATGAATTCTGCACGATTCTTCGCTTCCAAAATTTGCTGTAAAACTGAATAAATTCATATCTTTTTCTACAAATATAAAACTTTTTTTGGAATTATGAGTGTTTACGGACAATCAAAATAATATTTAGAAAATCTAATTTCGTCGTCCAAAAACTTGAACTGCCCAGTATAATAAAGAAGCTAATGCGCCAATTGCGGCTACAACATACGTTCTAGCTGCCCATTTTAGAGCATCTTCTGCGCCAGCATATTCTTCTTGGCTCAACATGTTTTTATTTTTCAGCCAAGCCAAAGCTCGGTTACTTGCATCGTATTCCACCGGAAGTGTTATGAAAGCAAAAAGAGCCGCCATACTCATCATCGCCAATCCTGCAAGTGCTACATAAAAGCCCATACTTGAAGCTGCCATCAATGCCAATCCACCAAAAATAACCCATTGTGACATGCTTGAAGCAATGTTTACAACGGGAACCAATTTAGATCGCAATTGCAACATACTGTAAGCCGTTGCATGTTGTACAGCGTGACCACATTCGTGAGCGGCAACAGCTGCAGCAGAAGCATTTCGCATGTTGTAAACCGATTCTGAAAGGTTGACCGTTTTATTAGCAGGATTGTAATGATCTGTCAAACTGCCAGGTGTTGAAATTACTTGCACATCGCGAATACCATGATCCGCGAGCATTTTTTCTGCGATTTCTGCTCCCGACATTCCGTTTCGTAAACTTAGTTTAGAATAAAACTCAAATTTGCTTTTCAATCTTGAACTTACTAACCAACTTACAAGTGCTGTTGCGCCGATAATAATATAATACGTAAACATATTTTTTGTTTTTAAAATTAAAATATAAAATTACTACTTATTTATCAAAATACAAGCCAATTATCAAAATCATGAAAATAAATTTGATTCAGCAACATCGCATTTGTTTTTAGATACTTAAATAAATAAAAAAGAATATTTTATGAATCATTAAAAAACTATCATAATACAATTCTATTTTTATTCAAAAATTGCTTAAAATTTAATATATTTGACTAATGAATTTCTTATAATTTGATTAACAAATTCTTATAAATTTAATTCCTTTAAACAACCATTATGGAAAATCTTAAAATAATAGTTCAGATTGTAGTCGCGTGCTCAGTGTATTATGTTTGGATTTTTAGATACTTTAATGTTGAAAAAGAATTTCAGCTTTTTGGACTTAGCGACGTGATCAGAAATTTTGTTGGAGCTTGCAAAATAAGCTTTTCTGCTTTGTTACTTGTGGGAATTTGGTTTCCTCAATTAGTTTTACTAGCAGCTAGTGGTATGGCGTTTTTTATGGTTTCTGCACAATATTTTCACTTTAAAGTTAAAAACCCTTTTCAAAAACATCTGCCTTCGCTGCTACTTTTGGCGTTGTGTTTGTTTTTAATTCTCTCTTCTTTAGAAATCGTTTAATATGAATTTTATAACTATTTGTGTGTTGGTTTCTGGTTTGTCCTTTTTATTTTACGGTATATCCTACTTCGTGGCGCCAAAAATGAAAAGCGAATTCAAACGATTTAATCTCGAAAAACTCGGACTTTTGGTTATTCTTTTAGAAATTGCAGGCGCACTTGGTTTGCTTGTTGGTTTATGGTTCAAACCGCTACTTTTGTTTTCGGCAGGCGGTTTGTCAGTATTAATGTTTTTAGGTATTGTTGTTCGTATGCAATTAAAAGACAGTTTGTTAATTACAATTCCGGCATTGTTTTTTATGCTTTTGAACGCCTATATTTTTTATACGTCGTGGTAAATAATTATAAATTACTTTTATAATTAAAAACTAAATTTTGTTGTAGTACGATATATTTTGTCGAATAATTTTTATTTAGAGTTTTTTATCCAACCAAATTAACGACTTTTCCGGGAACGATAATTATTTTTTTTGGCACGTTTCCTGCCAATTGCGTAATGGTTCGTTCGTCTTTCATGATGATTTCTTCGATTTCGACGGGTGTTAAATTCAACGGTAAAACAATTGTAAATCGCATTTTTCCGTTAAACGAAACGGGATATTCTTTATCAGATTCGACCAAATATTTTTCATCATAAATCGGGAAATCTACATTCGAAATTGATTCGGAATGACCCAATTGTTTCCATAATTCTTCGGCGATATGCGGTGCATACGGAGAAATCAAAACTGCCAAAGGTTCGAGAATAGCGCGTTCGTGACAATTTTGAGTTTGCAACTCATTCACACAAATCATAAACTGCGAAACCGATGTATTAAACGAGAAATTCTCGATATCTTCTGTACATTTTTTGATGGTTTTATGCAAAGATTTCAAAGATTCTTTCGATGGTTCATTGTTTGTAACAACCAAACCATTTTCATCAAAATACAAACGCCAAAGTTTCTTTAAAAAACCAAAAACACCAGAAATTCCTGCTGTATTCCAAGGTTTGGATTGCTCCAATGGTCCAAGAAACATTTCGTACAATCGTAATGTGTCGGCTCCGTATTCTTCACAAATTGTATCTGGAGTTACAACGTTGTATTTGGATTTGGACATTTTTTCGATTTCTGTATCTGCAAAAAAATCAAATTCTTTAATTAGTATAGTATTATCGAAAAATGATTTAAACATTTCCCATCTTTGAAATTTTTCAATATTAACAATTGATTTATTATCTACACAATCAACAGGAATGTTGTAAGATCTCGCATACTTCATCCATTGTAATTCTATATTATCAATATTTACATCTAATAAAAATTCTTTGTCAATATAATCCGATAGAGAAACAATCAATTTATAGAAATGTTCAAAATATTTGACTTGGTCCGCAGATTGATCAAGATTATAATCAGAGAATAAAATTTGTTTAGAAGTGTTTATTTCTAAATCTTTAAATTTTCCTGATATATCAGTAATGCTAAAAACATTTGATATTTTTACTATTGCACTCATCCCCAAAATCATTCCCTGATTAATCAATTTTTTGAATGGTTCTTCGGTTGGAGCATAACCTTTGTCTTTCAAGAATTTATTCCAAAAACGAGAATACAACAAATGTCCTGTTGCGTGTTCGCTTCCGCCAATGTACAAATCGACACTTTCCCAATAGTTGATGGCTTCTTGGCTGGCAAATTCGGTTTCGTTTTTGGCATCCATATAGCGCAACCAATACCACGAACTTCCTGCCCAACCTGGCATGGTGTTCAATTCTAAAGGAAAAACTTTTATATTATCTATTAACTCACAACTCACAACACACAACTTTTCAGAATCCCAAGCCCAAGTAGTTGCATTTCCTAATGGCGGTTGCCCGTCTTCGGTTGGCAAATATTTCTCGACTTCTGGCAATTTTATTGGCAAATGTTGGGCATCTATCATTTGCGGTAAACCATTGACATAATAAACTGGAAAAGGTTCACCCCAATATCTTTGTCGAGAAAAAACTGCGTCTCGCAAACGATAATTGGTTTTTCCTGAACCTTGATTTATTTTTTCGAGTTCGTCGATTACTTTTTTAGTTCCATCTTTATATCCTAAACCATTTAAAAAATGAGAATCAACTAATTTAAAACCTGTTTTTGCTCCAAAAGCTTCTTTCGAAATATCTTGATCTAAAATATTTTTGATTGCTGGCATTCCGTTTTGCCCTTTAAAGAAATTAGCAAAAGCATAATCACGCTCATCGCCACAAGGCACTGCCATTACTGCACCTGTTCCATAACCAGCCAAAACATAATCGCCTATCCAAACAGGAATTGGTTCTTTTGTAAATGGATGTTCGGCATAAGCACCTGTGAAAACACCCGAAATGGTTTTTACATCGGCCATACGTTCGCGTTCGGAACGTTTTGCGGTTTTTTCGATGTAAGCTTCAACAGCTGCTTTTTGTTCAGGAGTTGTAATTTGAGCCACCAAATCGTGTTCTGGCGCCAATGTCATAAAAGTTACTCCAAAAATTGTATCTGGTCGAGTTGTGAAAACTTCAATACTGAAAACTGATGACTGACCACTGAAAACTATTTTTGCTCCAACAGATTTCCCGATCCAATTACGCTGACTTTCTTTGATGCTTTCGCTCCAATCGATAGTATCTAAACCTTGCAAAAGCCTTTCGGCATAAGCAGAAATTCGCATCGACCACTGCGTCATTTTTTTTCGAATAACTTGATGTCCGACACGTTCGGAAACGCCATTTACGATTTCGTCATTTGCCAGAACTGTTCCTAATCCTGGACACCAATTGACTTCGGTTTCGGCTAGATAAGTTAAGCGGTATTGTAAAAGAATTTTTTGTTGCTCGTCTGATGAAAATGCGTTCCAATCTTGAGCAGAAAACGGAAGAATATTATCGTCGCAAACGGAATTTATCGTGGTATTTCCTTCTTTTTGGAGAATCGAAATTAATGTAGCAATGTCTTCGGCTTTGTCGGAAGTTTTATTGTACCAAGAGTTGAATAATTGAATAAAAATCCATTGTGTATGTTTGTAATAATCGGCATTTGAGGTGCGTACTTCACGATCCCAATCAAAAGAAAACCCTATTTTATCGAGTTGCTGTCGGTATCGTGCAATATTTTCTTTGGTGGTTTTGTCGGGATGTTGCCCTGTTTGAATGGCGTATTGTTCGGCTGGAAGACCAAAACTGTCGTAACCTTGTGGATGCAAAACGTTGAAACCTTTGTGGCGTTTGTAACGTGAAACAATATCGGATGCGATGTAACCTAGTGGATGCCCAACGTGCAAACCTGCACCTGATGGATACGGAAACATATCGAGCACGTAGTATTTTGGCTTGGTTGATGTATTGCTAGCAGCAAATGTTTTGTTATCGGCCCAGTATTTTTGCCAGTTGGCTTCGATTTGGATTGGATTGTATTTCATATAAAAAGGTTCTGAGGCATTAAGGCTCAAAGTTTAAAAGTATTCCTGAAGTTTTTCAGATAGCCCTGATAATAGTGAAAATCCTTTTTTGGTCTCGTTTTTTAACGAGACCAAAAAAGATTGAAACGTACAGCAGGAAAATGGCTTCGGATAAAGCTCAAGCGTTTTGCTCCTAAAAAAAATCATGGCAAATTTACGTTTATTGTACTAAAATCGAAAGTTTAAACGTTATAAAGTTTGATTACAGAAATTGTTTATTATTTTTACAGCTTAAATTGTAGTTTATGAGTGCTTCGTACGATAATTTTCAGAAACGCAGGGTTATTACGTCTTATTTTTCGGTGGTTTTGAGCGTGTTTTTGGTGTTATTTTTATTGGGAATGTTGGGACTTTTTATAATTAATTCGAAACGGTTGTCGGATAATTTTAAGGAAGATATCGCGATGACCGTTTTCTTTAAAAATGAGGCGAACGATAGTGTTTTCAGGGGTTTTGAAGCCGAGATGAAGGTTGCAAAATTTGCTAAAGATTATAAATATATGTCGAAAGACGATGCAGCAAAAGCGCATAAAGATGTTATTGGCGAGGATTTTATGGAGTTTTTGGGAGTTAATCCGTTACAGAATTCGTATGATATTCATTTGAAAGCCAATTATGTTACAAATCCTAGTTTTTCGACGGTGGAAAATCAAATTAGAAAAAATCCGATGGTTGCCGATATTGTTTACGACAAGCAATTGATTACTTTGGTTAACGATAATGTGAAGAAAATTTCGATGTGGGTTTTGATCATCAGCGGGATCTTTGCGTTGATTTCGGTATTGTTAATTAATAGTTCCTTGCGACTTTCTATATATGCTAATCGATTTATTATCAAAACAATGCAGATGGTTGGCGCAACCAAATCGTTTATTAGAAAACCCTTTGTACTCCGAAGTATTATCCTTGGATTAGTAGGCTCGGTTTTGGCCGTTTTGGCAATTATTGGTGTTTTGATTTATATAAATATGAATTTTCCAACGATTGAAATTTTTAAAGATTTTAACGCTATAGTATTGGTTTTGGCAGGTGTTTTGCTTCTCGGAATCCTAATTACTTGGATGAGTACGCACTTTGCAACGCAACGTTTCTTGAATTTGAGAACGGATGATTTGTACTAATTTTAAATATTAGATTTTATATATTAAATATGGCGAAGGTTCGTTCTTCGCAATAACAACATGGAAAATAAAAACAAACCACAATTTCTTTTTGAGAAAGAAAACTATAAATTTTTATTAATCGGAATTGCCGTAATCACGATAGGTTTTATACTGATGTCGGGTGGCGGTAGCGATGATCCAAAGGTTTTTAACGAAGAAATTTTTAGTTTCAGACGTATTCGATTAGCACCAACTGTTGTGCTAATTGGTTTTGGAATTACGATTTTTTCTATATTTAAAAAAGAAAAAAAATAATGGATTATTTCCAAGCCATTATAATTGCCATTATTGAAGGTTTAACCGAATATTTGCCAGTTTCTTCTACGGCGCACATGGTTTTTATGAGTTCGATTTTCGAAATTCAGAATGACGATTTTGTTAAGTTGTTTCAGACATCGATTCAATTTGGCGCTATATTGGCGGTTGTTGTTTTGTATTGGAAAAAGTTTTTTGATTTTACAAAATTTAGTTTTTTTATTAAATTGGCTTGTGCCGTTTTGCCCGCTTTAATTCTCGGAAAATTATTTGATGATGCCATTGAAGCAGTTCTTGGAAACCCGATTCCGATTGCAATTGTTTTGATTTTAGGCGGTGTAGTTTTGATTTTTATTGACAACTATTTCAAAAATCCAACGATTGCAAACGAAGAAGAAATTTCGATTAAAAAAGCGGTAACTATTGGTTTTTGGCAATGTTTGGCAATGATGCCTGGCACAAGCCGAAGTGCAGCTTCTATAATTGGCGGGATGCAACAAGGATTGACACGACAAGCAGCGGCGGAGTTTTCGTTCTTTTTAGCAGTACCGACGATGTTGGCGGTAACCACTTATTCGCTTTTTTTGAAAACTTATGAAGTTTCACAACTAAAAGGTTATGAGTTGCTTACGCAATCTCCAGATAATTTAAAATTGTTTGTTGTTGGAAACATTGTAGCTTTTGTTGTTGCCGTTATTGCCATAAAATTCTTTATCGAAATCATCAAAAAATACGGTTTCAAACCTTGGGGTTATTACAGAATTGTTTCTGGAATTGGGTTGCTAATTTATTTTTCTGTAAATAAATAATATGAAAACTGCCGAAGAATATCTTTCAGGTCAAGTTATTTTAGTTGATAAACCCTTGACATGGAGCTCGTTTCAGGCGGTTAATAAATTGAAATATTTACTCATAAATAAAGTAAAACTTCCAAAAAAATTCAAGATTGGTCATGCTGGAACGCTCGATCCGCTAGCTACAGGATTATTGATTGTTTGTACCGGAAAATTCACCAAAACGATTTCAGAAATTCAGGCCCAAAAAAAAGAATATACTGGAACTTTCGTGCTTGGAGCAACAACGCCAAGCTATGATCTCGAAACCGAAATTGATGCCACTTTTCCAACCGATCATATTGACGAAAAACTAATTTTAGAAACAACCAAACAATTTTTGGGTGAAATTGATCAGAAACCGCCCGTTTATTCGGCTATTAAAAAAGATGGTGTTCGCTTGTATGAACACGCTCGAGCTGGCGAAAAAGTTGAAATTGCTTCTCGAAAAACCACAATTTACGAATTTGAAATTACCCGAATCGACTTGCCCGAAATAGATTTTCGCGTTGCGTGTAGCAAAGGAACTTATATTCGTTCGCTAGCGTTCGATTTTGGTTTGGCTTTGAAATCGGGCGCACATTTATCGGCTTTACGGCGCACAAAAATTGGGGATTATGACGTAAATAATGCTATCGATATTACTTTATTCGAGGAAAATTTGTCCTAACATTTATAACTAATTGATTTTTTTTATACTTTTAATATTATGAGAATCGCAAATAAAAAAACTAAAAATCTTGCCACTCCCGGTAAACCATTGTCTCAAGACGAATTTGTTTCTTTAATTAAAGAAGCAGAACGAGGAGAATTTAGTCCAATTGAAGATTCTATTAAACGTATGGAAGAGTGGAGATTGAAAAGAAAAAAGTAATTGTTTCAAAATTATTTGAAGAGATTGATATACCTTCAATTGATGAATATGGCGAAGTAACTTTTGGATTACGATGAGCCGACATGTTTTATTTTGAAATAATTAAAAATGTTCGTTTGTGGGAAATCCAATACCTTTTCCATCCCGAATGTCGACAGCTGGAAACAAAATTCAAAAAATACCGAAACATCATTCTTGGATCTTACCTTATTATTTATCGAATAATTCCAACTCGAATTGAAGTTTTACAAGCTTTTCACGGAAGTCGATTTCCAAGAACTATTCGGAATAAGAAATCTATAAAAATTTCATAAAAAGACTATTTCATAAAAATCGAAATATAACTATATTTGCACCGTACAAAACAACTATGAAATCGCAAAAGTTTAAAGTTTGCGCAAGCAAACACAAATAAAAAAGAGCGATAACATTTATGACCAATAAAAAATTACATATACATAAATGAAATACAAAAGAATCCTTCTAAAACTGAGTGGCGAAGCACTTATGGGTGACCGTCAATACGGAATTGACCCAAAACGTCTCGCTGAATATGCCGACGAAATTAAGCAAATTCATGATAAAGGTGTCGAAATCGCCATTGTTATTGGCGGCGGAAATATTTTTAGAGGAATCGCTGGTGCAAGTAATGGTATGGATCGTGTTCAAGGCGATTATATGGGAATGCTGGCAACGGTAATCAACGGAATGGCTTTGCAAGGCGCACTTGAGGACAAAGGCATGTTAACCCGTCTGCAAACCGCACTAAAAATTGAAGCAATCGCCGAACCTTATATAAAACGTCGTGCCGTACGCCATCTCGAAAAAAGAAGAATCGTAATTTTTGGAGCCGGAACAGGAAATCCGTATTTTACAACAGATACCGCGGCCGTTTTGCGTGGTGTTGAAGTGCATGCCGATGTGATTTTGAAAGGAACTCGTGTTGACGGAATTTATAATACCGATCCTGAAAAAAATCCCGATGCCATAAAATTTGATTCGATTTCGTTTGAAGATGTGATCAAAAAAGGATTGAATGTTATGGACTCAACTGCATTTACTTTAAGTCAAGAAAACAATTTGCCAATTGTAGTTTTTGATATGAACAAACAAGGAAACCTTCTCAAAATATGTGAAGGACAAAATATAGGAACAGTCGTTAAATAGATTACAGAATTAAGAACGCAGATTACAGTTTTTTTGAAATCTATAATCTGAAATCTATAATCTGAAATCTGAAATCTAAAAATATGGAAGAAATAGAATTTATACTCGACGAAGCCAAAGAATCTATGAATGGCTCGATTGCACATCTTGAAAAAGAATTTTTAAATATTCGTGCCGGAAAAGCATCCCCACAAATGCTTGGCAGTGTTTTTGTAGATTATTATGGATCTCAAACGCCACTTTCTCAAGTAGGAAATATTAATGTACCTGATGCGCGAACCATCACGATTCAGCCGTTTGAAAAAAGCATGTTGCAAACAATAGAAAAAGCAATTATGATCGCCAATATTGGTTTTAACCCAATGAATAATGGTGATGTAATTATTATATCCGTGCCGCCACTAACCGAAGAACGACGTCGCGATTTGGCAAAACAAGCCAAAACAGAAGCCGAAGATGCCAAAATTGGTATTCGCAATTGCCGTAAAGATGCCAATACCGATATCAAAAAACTAGAAAAAGAGGGCACTTCTGAAGATGCTTGCAAATCGGCAGAAGACGATATCCAGAACCTTACCAATAGTTATATCAGAAAAATTGACGAACTTCTAGTTACCAAAGAAGCCGAAATTATGAAAGTTTAAATTGTATACTAAAGTTATATTAAAATCTGTTCTGTTTTTTTGAACGGATTTTTTTATGTTTACTTTTGCTACATAAACTTTAATTGCCTTGATAAAAAAAATAGCTTTTTTATTAATTCTGTTTGCGTCAAGTATTGTTTTTGCTCAAAAAACAATGCAAGGACAAGTTGTCGATTTTGATTCGACAATTCCTATTGCGTTTGCAAAAATAATATACAACAACAAGATAATTACAACCGATTGGGAAGGTTTTTTTAGTGTCGAAATTATTGATGACAAAAAACCTTTGAAAATATCCTACAAAGGCTATATCGACAAATCCTATTTTTTATCTAAGGACGTGACTTTTTTAATGATTAAAATTGTCTCGGACGAAAATCGGAAAAAACGCATTATTTATACAGAAAATAAAGTCAATGCGATTATTAAAAAAGCGGTCGACAACAAACCAAAAACCCAACCCGAAAAGGCACTTAGAACTTTTCAATATAAAAATTACGAACAAATTTTAGTTACTGCAAATCCAAAAGCAGTTGAAAATAAAATAGATACAATTATAAAAAAGAATTTTTTTGGAAAAAAAAGTATAAAAATTGATTCGTCAAATTACAAATTCAAAAAACTAATTGCTAAGCAACATTTGTATCAAACTGAAAAAGTGAATTTTATTCAGCACAATTTTGAAGGTACAAAAGAAACTATCTTGGCTAGCAGAATGGCAGGTTTTAAAGAGCCATTATACGAATATTTGGGATTAAATTTAGTATCCTATTCATTGGCTGAAAATCAAATTGATATTTTAGAAATTCCAATTCAAAATCCATTGTCAAACCAAGGACGACGATTGTATAATTTTAATATTATTGATACGCTGAAGATTCAAAACCGAAACGTAATCCGTGTTTATTTTCAGCCCAATAAGCTTAATTCCAATTCATTAAGAGGTTTATTGTACATTGATTCGGAAACGTTTGGTTTGGCAAAAGCCTTTTTTAGGATTTACGGCATAGTGAATATAAACGCAACCTATTCGTTCGATTTTTTGAAAGAAAATAAAATTTGGTTTCCGAGTACACGTAAAATTATAGTTGTAAAAGGCAATAATTCTGAAGATTTAAATTTGTTTGGTGGCACTATCAAATTTGATGCAACTTTTGATAAAACTAGTAATAGAAATGCTTCAGATCAAGTTTATTTAAAACTAGAATCTTCGACTTATGATGTTGAAATCGATAAACCTGTCAAGTTCAAAGATCCAAAAATCAAAATTGATGTGCCATCCAAAATACTTTCTAAACCAGATTCATTTTGGAAAACTTTTAAAAAAGATTCAGTCGATGTTCGAAAAATAAAAACATATTCTACACTTGACAGCTTATCATCAGCAAGAAATTTTGAAAAAAAAATATTTTTAGGTAAAAAAATCATCAATGGTTATCTGCCGCTAAGTGTTGTAGACATTGATCTACGAAGTATCATAAAGTATAATAATTATGAGGGTTTTCGACTCGGTATTGGTGGAATTACCAATACAAAACTCTCGAAAAAATACCGACTTTCTGGTTTTGTAGCCTATGGTTTTAAGGATGATGATATCAAATTTGGTGTATCACCAAGTTACCTCGTGGACGAACATACCAATACATGGGCTAATGTTTCGTACGATGATGATCTAGTCGAAATTGGACAGGTGCAGTTGGCTGCTCAAAACAGGCGATTTAAAATTTACGATCCTCGACCTATTAATATTTCTACTTTTTATAGTAATAAAATGTTTTCTGCTTTTATTGAAAGTAAATATTTTGCAAAAACTGAAACATATTTTGGATTATCTAGAAGTGAGATTAATCCGCTTTTTGATTATCGATTTGTTGTTAATGATCGATCGTTTCAAAAATTCAATCTCACATCAGCAGAGTTTTCTATACATTGGAGCCCATTTAGTAGTTATATGCAAACGCCATCAGGCAGAATAGAAATTGAAAAACGATTTCCGAAATTTTCTTTTCGAGCTACACAAAGTTTGCGATCACTTTTTGGTAGCGATTTTGGTTTTTCTAAATTAGATGTTACACTATCTCACGAAATTCCATATTTGTCTGGCGAAATTAGTACCTTACTTTTGCAGGTTGGTCTGGGATTTGGAGATATTCCACTTACGCACTTGTATAGTATTGCTCCAAATAATTTAGATCGAGATGGTTTGCTAAAGCGTATTACTTTTGCAGGAAAAAACAGCTTTGAAACTATGTATTATAACGAATTTTTTTCAAGTAAATACATTTCTTTGCAAGCAAGGCACACGTTTAGAAAAGTACATTTGGCTAACAAAATCAATCCGCTATTGGCTGTAGTAACACGATTTGCTTTTGGTAGTGTAGATAAATTTGATCAGCATCAAAATGTAAATTTCAAGACCTTAAATAAAGGATTTATCGAGTCTGGCGTGGAGCTCAACAAGATTATTTATGGTTTTGGTTTGACTTTTTTTTATCGGTATGGACCGAACGCATTACCGAAATTTGAAGATAATTTATCTTTGAAAGTGAATTTTAATTTGGATTTAGGGTTTTGATTGTATTTATTCTCAATTCCATTTTATATCTTGTTTTTTCCTGCTTTTTGAATAGTAAAACAAAAACTCCGTTGTGCGAAGTCTCCCGACTTCGTACCCCTGTCTAACGCTGCTGTGCGAAGTCTCCAATACCGTTATGCGAAGTCTCACGACTTCGTACCCTCACCATATATCACTTAAGTTATATGTAACAATTTCAGCAGCTGCGCGAAGTCTCCCGACTGCCGCTGTGCGAGTCTCCGCTGCGCGAAGTCTGCGATACCGTTATGCGAAGTCTTCCGACTTCGTACTCCGGTTTCGTTATTTTAAAAGAAGAAAAAAATCTAGCTATTTAGGGTTTTAAAATCAACACCGAAGGTATCGTACTCAACCAAACACTTTGCGAATCGACGAGTTTTTTCCAGCTTTCGAGGCTTATCATCATCAAATTTTGCTGCGCTAAAAAACCTGCTTTAAGGTCGTTTTCTTGAAGGATTGATACATTTTCGGGATATTTTGTTTGTAAACCTGTTACGGCAGTTTCGATAATAAAATTAGCATTTACTTGATTGTTAATGTCCAAGATTGTAATTTTAGAATCACTATTATAAACCCGATCGCTGGGATATACAAATCTTACAATTTACGATAGCGCGGATTTGCAATCAGTGCCAACAATAGTAGTAAATACAAATATAACAAAAAACTACAACTTATTTTTTGGTTGAAGTTTGTACTTGTGTTAGCGGGCACGGAATGCAATTCCGCGCTATCGTCACGAGAATGTTTATCATATTATCATATCCGAACGATCGGGATTTTCTAATATCCGAGCGATCGGGTATAGTCACGAGAATATTTTGTCATATCCGAGCGATCGGGTGTCACCGTAATTTATGAAGACTTCGTAGAGCGGGGTTTAAATGCATTTTTAACAGCTGATAATCATGTTTTTAAATTTCCATTTCTCCATTCTTGTAATACCATTTTTGCATCAAATGAAATATTTCTTATTTGTTTTGAGGCTATATCTTCGAGAACAAAAATTGATTCGTCTTCAAAGTGCCTCAGTAAAAAGGTAGCAGACCAAAGCCTAAGCAAATAATCATTATTATTCAAAAATTGCTTTAATTCAAATATCAAACTATTTTCTCTCAGATATTCAACAGATTCAACTATTAAAAAATAACTTTTATTTGCTTGTTTATTGTTTCCTATTTCGTTGTATAACGCATTTTTTTTGCATGAATCGACAAATAAAGCAATCGCATCCTCGAAAAAAATTATCTCTTTTTTCATTTTTTTGTACTTAACTCTAACATTACTTCCATACCAAATTTAAACTGCTCTTCAAAACTTTTTCCAGAAAGCCAACTCCTCACTGTTTGCCCATTTGTAAACGGTTTTATTTGACTGTAATATTTAGAAATTTCATTGTGAATAGAACCCGAACCGTGTTCAAGTTTTACTATATTGTTTATGTTGTGAATTGATTTATTACCAAACTTTAATATATTTCCCGGAGTTTGCTCAACAATATGGTGCCAAGCCATACCATCACCAGCTCTACCAAAGGCATGTTAAATTCCATTAGTAAGTGCAATTTATACTAATTATTTTCTCTCTTTTGAATGGAGCGTAGCGAAATGAAAAAGAGAGAAAATAATTAAACTTTCTCTCTTCAATATTAAATGTTTTTCTTTGTCTAATAACAACAAA
>JANOPO010000039.1:0-18955 GCA_031422015.1 Flavobacterium sp.
AATCCAATCGCTTTAAGCTTGTAAGGTTAATTACATTTAAAGTAATTAATTGATTGTAACCGCAATTCAATGATAACAAACTCGGTAGATTTATTAAATTTAAACTTGCTAGTTGATTGTATTGATAATTTAATATCTGAAGGTTAGGCAGTCCAACTAAATTTAAGTTTGTTATTTGATTATAGGAGCAATCTAGTTCAACAAGATTTGTTAAATTGCTTACGTCCAGATTGGTCAAACTTTGATTTGTACAATTAAGTTTTTTCAGATTAAGAAGACCCGAAACATTGAGGGATGTTACTGAACCAGCAATTTGAGACTGACCAGTTATTATTAACACTTCCAAATTGACCAAACCATTTAGATCTATTGTTGGTAATAAAACACTTTCGCAAAAGATCTTCTTTAAATTAAGTGATCCAGTAACATTCAAACTATTCAACTGCGGAAATAGTTGATTATTCTGCCAAAATCCTCCGCAATAAATTTCTTCTAAACTTGTTAAATTGCTTGCATTAAGTATTGATAACGGATTATAATTGCAATTCAATTTTTTTAAATTATTTAAATTACTAATATTTAATATTGTTAAAAGATTACCGCCACAATCTAATTCTGTGAGGCTAGTTAAATTATTTAAGTTTAATGTTGTTAATTTATTATAACGACAATTTAAATTTTTAAGATTTGGCAAGCCACTTAAGTCCAAACTCGAAAGAATACTTTGATTACTATCATAGGAAGTACTTGCTCCTACAATAGTAAAGTTCTGTAAACTGGTTAAATTTGTTAATGTCACTGTTGATAGTAAATAATTAAAACTACAATCTAAATCGGTTAAATTTGGTAATTCAGTAATTGATAGGTTTGTTAACAAGTTTGATGCACAAATTAGTGTACTCAGATTTGTAAGATTGTTAACTTCTAAACTAGTTAATTCATTATAACTGCATGCTAAACTTGTTAGACTTGTTAATCCAGTTAAACTAAGATTTGTAAGTTTATTTGAAGTGCAACTAAGCAAATTTAGATTTGTTAAACCAGTTAAATCCAAATTTGTTAATTGATTATCACCACAATTTAAATAGGTTAAATTAGTTAATCCAATAATATTTAAATTGGTAATTTTGTTTATTTCACAATTTAATGAATTTAAATTAGTTAGTCCTGATAAATTTAATGATGTTAATAAATTGTTGGAACAATTAAGATTAGTAACAGTATTTGAAATTCCATTTATGTTGGTCAGTTTGTTACCGCTACAATCCAAAGTGGTAAGATTTGCACAATCATTTATGTTTAAAGTAGAAAGATTATTACTTACACATTGTACAAAAGATAGATTTGCACGACCACTAAGATCTAAATTAGTTAACGGAACCAAACTTGACGAAAAGGATTTTAAATTCACTAAATTTACAATATCAATATTCGCGATATTAGGCAATCCAATTATTTGAAAATTTTCTAAATTTATTAAATTATTAATTTGCAATGCAGTAAGTGATTCTGCAAAAGCAACGCCTAAAGTCTTTAGATTTGTCAGTGAGTTAAAATTTAATTCTGTACTATCTGAACCAAAAAACAATAATATTTCAAGATTACTAAAAGCGCTTAAACCTGTAATATCAGAAATTATGGTAGTATTATTGAGAAATAATCTTTTCACTAATACTGCTTCTGAAACTTGAATTTCTCCATCATCATTTATGTCTATTTTAATATTATTGTTGCTAAAGTTTTGTGCAATTCCGTTTACAACATCAGCAGACAACAACCTAGCTTTTAAATTCGCATCAGGGATATTTACAATTTGCGCATTTGCAATTCCTGTAAACAACAACAATAGAAGTAATAATTTTTTCATGTTTTTAGTTTTATTTGGTGTCTTCATAATTTTTCTAGTTTAAAGTGATCTAATCAGTTCTTGTAATTTTTCTCGTTTACTTTGTGCAATCGGAATATTAGTATTATCTGCCATGACCACATATCCGCCATCGGTTTTTATATACGATTTGAGAAACGATAAATTTATCAAATGCGAGTTATGGATGCGCTCAAAACCTTGTTCGGTAAGCATTTCTTCATATTCTTTTAGTGTTTTCGAAATCAAAACAGGTTTGTTGTTTTTGATAAAAAACTCGGTATAATTGCCTTTGGCTTCCAACCGAATAATATCTGAAACCTCAAAAAGATGAATGCCATCGCTGGTTGATAAAGCTATTCGTTTAAAATTATCCACTTTTTTTCGGATATTTTCTAATAACAAATCGATATGATCGAACGATTTTGTTGTAGCTGCAATATGTTTTATTTTGGCAATTGTAGCTTGCAATTCTTCTGGATCAATAGGTTTTAGAATAA
This sequence comes from Flavobacterium sp., assembly GCA_031422015.1. GTDB lineage: Bacteria > Bacteroidota > Bacteroidia > Flavobacteriales > Flavobacteriaceae > Flavobacterium. The sequence continues at coordinate 2,365 of JANOPO010000039.1, forward strand.
AATCTAAAGCACTAAATTTAAAGGCTTTAACAGCATATTTCTCGTGCGCAGTAATAAAAACGATGTGAGCGGTTGTCTTCGTATTTTTTTGGATCAAGGCATCCAAAATATCAAAACCAGTTCCGTCACTTAGATGAATATCCAAAAAAATCACTTGCGGTTGCAAAGTTTCGATGGCTATAATTCCGGTTTTGACACTTTCAGCTTCGCCAACAATTTGGATATCGTTGGTGTAGCGCGCGAGTAGGGCTTTGAGGCCTTCGCGAAGGTGTTTGTCGTCGTCTATTAGTACTGTTGTTATCATTTCGTTTAGTTTTCAGTCACAGTTTTCAGTCTCAGTAGCCAGTTATACAAACTGTGAACTGTGACTGTAAACTGCTTTATTGAATATACTGTATTGGCAATTGCAACGTCACGCAAGTTCCCAAAATTTGGTTGTCTGTAATCAATTCTTTTATGTCTATTTGTGCCGATTTGGCCGTTGTAGCTTCCATAATTTCTAAACGTTTTTTGGTAATTTCCAGCGCCATCGATTTGTGCGCCGTTACTGAATTTTCTTTCAGATGTTTTGATTTTGCTAATCCTATGCCATCATCTGTAATAGTACAAATTAATTGACTGTTTTGCACATCAAAATTAACTTCAATTTTGCCATTTCCTTCTTTCGGAACCATGCCGTGAAGAATTGCGTTTTCTACAAAGGGTTGAATCAACAATGGCGGAATTCCCATATTAAACTCTACCTTATCCGATGCTTTTATGTTGAAAATAAACTTGTTATGAAAACGAAGTTGCTCAAGTTCGAGATAATTCTGTAAGCTTTCTATTTCTTTATCAATCGGAATCAAGGCACCTTTTGAATATTCTAATGTTAATCGCATTAATTTTGAAAATTTTGATAAATATTTCAGTGCAGAATCGGTTCCGTTTTGAACAATAAAACTCGATATTGAGCCTAAACAATTGAATACAAAATGCGGATTCATTTGCAAGTGCAAGGCTTTTTGCTCATATTCGGCTACTTCTTTTTGCAAAGTCAATCGTTTTTTTACTTGCATACGATTGTAAGCCAATAATATTAATCCGATAACTAGTAAAGTTCCTAAAATAGAGAAAATCGTAAATTGTTTTTGCCTTTTTGATTGTTCATCAAGCAACGCTTCTTTCTTTTTATATTCGAAATCCATTTCGGCACGCACAAATTTTTTGTTATTTTCTTGATTTGTAATGCTGTCGCGAGCCACAATATAATTTTTATAATGTTCCAACGATTTGGTCGGATTGTTTTGCGCCGCATAAATATCACTTAATAATTTTTCAGAATGAAATGTCTGATCCAAAATTTGTACCTCTTTGGCATAAGCTAATGATTTTTGTGCATATTTCATGGCTTCGGAGTAGTTTTTGAGCTCATAATTCATCAAACCTAAATTGTACAAAACCAAAGATGCTCCATGTTTATTTTGCATTTCCTCGTACAATTCTAAGCCATAATTATATTCAATTCCAGCTTTAAAATCATTACCGTCTTTATAAGCATAATCCCCCAAATAGTTGTGTAAGAGCGCAAAACCACGCTTATTATCTATCTTTTGAAAAAGTTTTTTTGCATCCATATAATTTAAAAAAGATTTGCTCATATCGCCTTTTTCAAAATATATCAATCCAATGTTCGTCAGTGTCACCGCTTCGGATTGTTCGCCAATTTGATGTTGTATGGGCAATGCTTTCTGGAAATATTCTAGGGCTTTCGAGATATTGCCTTGCGCTTTGTAAACAATACCTATATTATTGTAAGCTTTAGCGATATTATTTTTTTGGTCGTTGGCAATATAAATTTTAAGTGCTTTCTGATATTTTTCTAGCGACATAAAATAATTACTTTGCTCAGAATATACTACGCCTTGACTAGCATAAGCACGAGCTAGGTTGTTTTGAATTCGTTTTAAATCGATATCGGTATCAGAAAGTTGGTTTTCGAAACTTTTTTCTGCTTTCTGAAAATAAGAAAGTGCTTCTGTATAATTACCTAATATAATATTTGAATTTCCCGAATTGATATACGAACTCGCCAATCCAAAATTATATTTTGTTTTTCGAGATAAAACTTCTGCTTTCATCGAATAAGTACCTGTCGAGTCGGGATTAGATTCTTTAAATTTATCTGCCAACTTATTATATAGGTTGACTTTTGCCGTGTCGCTTTTGGTAACTCGCAAAACTTTTTTTAAGCTGTCAATTTCTGTTTGCTGTGCAAAACCAAAATCTACAAAAAGTAGTGTTTGTAGTAGTATCGATATATAGATTGTCTTTTTCACACGTTGTTAAATTATTTATTGATACAAATATAATAGAAGTTTTAAGTCTTAAATAGGCAAATTAGCAAATGGGCGTTTTGAGTTAGTGAATGTGGGTTTTGAATGAGTTGGTCTTTTTTTATGATTTTTTCATTCTTTGTAAGTTTTAAGTTTTTACATGTTTTTGTTAATTTTATACTTTACTATTAGAATTCAAAAAAATATTATTATTTTTAAACACTATAAAAATTTAAAATACCATAAATGATAAAAAAAATAGTTGTTTTACTTGTACTTGGTTTTGCTCTTTTTGGAGTTTATCATTTTGTTATAAATTCTGGAAAACGAAATATAGAAACTGAAAAATCTGAATTTTCGATAGATTCTAAAAAAGTTATTGTCGAGTTTCAAGAAAATGATTCGGTGGCAAACGCAAAATATTTAAATAAAGCAATTGATATAAAAGGAACAATTACAGATCAAACCGATAAGCAAATTATTCTTGATGGTATTGTTATTTGCGAATTACAAAGTAGTAATTCTGATCTAAAAATTGGTAATAAATACAAAGTTAAAGGTCGTTTTTTGGGCTATGACGACTTGATGGGAGAAATTAAATTGGATAATTGTTACCTAATTAAATAAAATAGATGCATTTTAAATACATAGTTTTTATTTTAATGTTGTTTAGTATTAAATGTATTCATGCTCAAGATAATCTTCTTGAAGAGTTGGATTCTATCAAACCAGATAAAAAAGAATTGGTTATTGCCGCTTTTAAAGGAATGCAAATTTGTACCATGCAATCAACAAAATTGGCTTCAAAAGACGAGTGGTATTTTAATGTTTCGCACAGATTTGGAGATCTAACAAATGGGTTTGATAATTTTTTTGGGTTGGATAATGCCTATACAAAACTGGGAGGATTATACGGATTGTCTAATAAAATTACAGTTGGTTTTTCTAGACATACGTATAATAAAACGTTCGAGCTTGATTTGAAATATAAAATTAAGAGTCAAGAAATTGATGGTTTTCCCGTTACAATTGTTGGGTATAACTCTTTAGAAATTAACAGCAAATTATCAAAAGATGAATTTCCTTTATTAAAATTCACTAATCGGCTCGCATTTACATCGCAGTTGCCAATATCAAGGAAGTTTTCTGAGTCATTTTCGTTAGAAATTAATCCGATTTGGGTTCATAAAAATGTGTACAATCCTTCTGACGAAAAAAAAGATCAATTTGTTATGGCATCAGGAGCACGATATAAAGTATCAAAACGAATGAGCTTAAATTGCGAATATGCGGCTCGAATAAGTCAACCAGCCAATAATACATATAAGAATCCGTTATCAGTTGGGTTGGATATAGAAACCGGCGGACATGTTTTTCAGATGATATTTTCAAACAGCCAAACTATGAATGATGTTGCCTATTATACAAATGCTTTGGGTCAATGGAATGACAAAGGAATTTTTTTTGGATTTAATATGTATCGCGTTTTTTAAATTTTATCAAAATGAAAAAAATAATCGCTTTTATCGCATTCTTCTTACTATATTCTTGTACGTCAAATACATATCAAGAAATAGAGCTAGAAACTAATAGCCCAACGTACGAAAACAACATTAAGCCTATACTAGTTTCTAATTGTGTATCTTGTCATAATCCTACTGGAATATCTAGTTTTTTGTTATTGACAAATTTAGATCAAGTAAAAACGGCAATTCAATCTAACGACCTAATTTATAGGATAGAAACTGCTACAGGATCAGAATCAATGCCACTAAATGGTCCAAAACTTAGTGCTAGTAGGATAGAACTAATCAAGTTATGGGCTGTTAATGGTTTTCCAAATTAAAAAAAAAATTAGTATGAAAAAATTTATAGTACTTTCCGCAATTTGTTTTTCGATTGTTTCCCATTCGCAAAAAATGACAACTCGAAAAGGAGAAGTTAAATTTGAAGCCTCGATGCCTGCCTTAGAAGAAGTTAAAGCAACTACTAAATCTGCGTCCTGCGTTTTAGATAAATCAAAAGGAGATATAGCGGTTCTGATTTTGGTAAAATCCTTCAAGTTTAAAGTGCCTTTGATGGAAGAACATTTCAATGAAAATTATATGGAATCATCGACCTACCCGAAGGCAACCTTCAAAGGAAAAATTGTCAACTACAACGCAGCGTCGGATGCTGACAAAACTACGTATGATCTTGAAGGCGAACTCACTTTACATGGTGTTAAAAATACTATTGCAACCAAAATAATAGTCCAAAACGTAAACGGGAAGCTAAACATGAAATCTACTTTTAAAGTCAAAAATCAAGATTATAAAATAAAAATACCAAGCCTTGTCAAAAACAAAATTGCTGAAACTGTATCGATTTACTTTGACTTTGATTTAGAAAATAAGTAAACTTCAAATTCATAAAAACCAATAATTAATAAGTAGCTTACTTATAAAAAAAGTAACTTTGCCAATTGATTGAATCGCTTTATTAGCTATAAAAATCAATTTAAAATCTACTATGAAATTTGAATTATTAAAAACCGATCCAAAAACGCAAGCCAGAGCGGGAAAAATAACAACTGATCATGGGGTTATCGAAACTCCAATTTTTATGCCAGTTGGTACCGTAGGCACAGTAAAAGGTGTACATCAAAGAGAGTTAAAACAAGATATAAACCCCGATATTATTCTGGGAAATACTTATCATTTGTACTTGCGTCCTCAAACAGAAATTCTCGAAAAAGCAGGTGGATTACATAAATTCATGAACTGGGATCGCAATATTCTTACGGACTCGGGCGGTTATCAAGTGTATTCATTATCGGCAAACAGAAAAATAAAAGAAGAAGGCGTCAAATTCAAATCGCATATTGATGGATCCTATCATTTTTTCACGCCCGAAAATGTGATGGAAATTCAACGAACTATTGGCGCAGATATTATCATGGCTTTTGATGAGTGCACTCCTTATCCTTGCGATTACAGATATGCACAACGCAGTATGCACATGACGCACCGTTGGTTGGATCGTTGCATCAATCATTTAGATAAATTGCCTTTCAAATATGGATATGAACAAACTTTTTTTCCGATAATTCAAGGAAGCACCTATAAAGATTTACGCCAACAATCTGCGGAATATATTGCCAATTCGAATCAGCCAGGAAATGCAATTGGCGGTTTATCAGTTGGTGAGCCAGCTGAAGAAATGTATGCCATGACCGAAGTAGTAACCGCAATTTTACCAAAAGACAAACCGCGCTATCTTATGGGAGTTGGCACGCCCATAAATATTCTTGAAAATATTGCGTTAGGAATCGATATGTTTGACTGCGTAATGCCAACCCGCAACGCTAGAAACGGAATGTTATTTACCGTTAACGGAACCATAAATATAAAAAATAAAAAATGGGAAGCCGATTTTAGTCCAATTGACGAAATGGCAATTACATTTGTAGACACAGAATATACTAAGGCATATCTACGCCATCTGTTTACGGTCAATGAATTGCTAGGTAAACAAATTGCTACAATACATAATCTTGGTTTTTACATGTGGCTTGTTCGCGAAGCCAGAAAGCATATTTTGGCTGGCGATTTTAGAGAATGGAAAGAAATGATGGTTAAAAACATGAGCCAAAGATTGTAATGAACTAGTTGATGAGGTTATAGGGCATATGGTTATAACGTTATGACCTTATATGTTATGAGCAATAATTAAATATAAACTAATGAACCTACAACCTCTTGACCCACTAAATATATAAACCTCTAAACATGTAACCTTATAAATCATAAACTTCAAAACTTTAAAATGTTAACAATATTAGATAAATATATTCTAAAACGCTATTTAGCAACATTTGCAGCCATGCTGTTGTTGTTTATCCCGATTGGGATAACAGTTGATGTTTCAGAAAAAGTAAATAAAATGATCGAAAATAAGGTGCCATTTAATGTAATTGCGCCCTATTATTTTGATTTTACTATATATTTTGCCAATTTACTTTTTCCAATATTTTTGTTTTTATCTATTATCTGGTTTACTTCAAAGTTGGCAAATAATACTGAAATTATAGCCATGTTGAGTTCCGGAATTTCGTTTACTAGATTCCTACGACCCTATATTATTGGCGCAACTTTTATTTCTTTAATGGCGTTGTTAGTTGGTTTTTTTCTGGTTCCAAAAGCCAGCTTAGGCTTTAAAAATTTTAGGTATACCTATCTAATTGGTGGCGGTAAAGGCGAAATGCGAGAAAACTCAGATGTATACCGACAAATTAGTGATAAAGAATTTATTTATGTTAGTAATTTTGATGTAAACACAAAAACGGCTTATAATTTTTCTTTAGAAAGATTCAAAGGTGACCAACTAGAATATAAAATTAGTGCAGACCGTATCCAGTGGAATCCAGCCGACAGCACGTACTCCATGTATAATTATTCAAAAAGAACTGTTGGAGAACTTGGTGACATCCTAGATAAGCAAGAAAAAAAAGATACTAAATTTAGTTTTGATCTTGAAGACTTAACACCTTTGGTTTATGTTGCCGAAACGTTGGGATTTACAGAATTAAATGATTTTATTCGCAAAGAACGCAAACGTGGATCATCTAATATTAATGTGTATTTAGTGGTTTTATATAAACGATATAGTATTCCTGTTTCTGCATTTATTTTGACAATTATTGCTGTTGCGGTGTCTTCAATGAAACGTCGTGGCGGTATGGGGATGAATCTTGCGATCGGAATTTTGTTGGCATTTGCCTTCATTTTTATTGATAAAGTTTTTGGCGTACTTGCCGAAAAATCAACTGTGCCGGCCATGTTAGCCGTTTGGACCCCAAATATAGTATTTGGGATATTAGCCATTTTTTTACTTCGCAATGCAAAACGATAACCTCAAAAGCTATTTGCATCTTCACTTAATTGTATTTATTTGGGGATTCACGGCCATTTTAGGCAAACTAATTTCGCTCCAAGCGCTAGATTTGGTATGGTACCGAATGGTATTTGCTTCACTATTTATTGGTTTTTATGTGCTTTATAATAAGCAATCTCTTAAAATTCCGATTAAAACTTTTATTGGTTTCATGATTTCAGGAATTGTGATCGCAGCACATTGGTTTACATTTTATCAAGCCATTAAAGTATCAAATATTTCAATAACCCTTGCATGTTTATCAACGGGCGCTTTTTTTGCTTCATTATTAGAACCAATTTTTTATAATCGAAAAATAATTTGGTACGAATTACTTTTAGGATTAGTAGTTATAGCAGCATTAGTTTTGATTTTTAAAGTAGAAACGCGATTCAGATCAGGAATTTATCTAGGTCTGATCACCGCATTTCTTTCTGCTTTATTTTCTGTAATTAATGGCAAATTTGCAAAACAATACAACCCAAACTGTATTTCTTTTTACGAACTTAGCGGAGGAGTGTTTTTCCTGACTATTTTTATGTTCTTTGTTGATGGATTTTCTGAAAATTTCTTTTCAATATCACTATCAGATTTTATTTGGCTGGTAGTATTAGCATCAATATGTACCGCTTATGCTTTTTCGGCTTCAATAAAAGTTATGAAATTTTTAAGTCCGTATACTGTTATGCTTACTATAAATTTAGAGCCAATTTACGGAATTATTTTGGCGCTTTTAGTTTTTAAAGATTCAGAAAACATGAATTCGTTATTTTATATAGGAGCATTAATAATATTGGCAACGGTATTAATAAATGGAATTTTGAAAAATAAAAAAGTGCAAAACTAATTTCGATATAAAATACCCTTTTCGTTTAAAAATTTTATATTTGTAATTCAATTAAAAAAAAACTAAAACCCGCATGGAATATTTAGACTTTGAGCAACCCATAAAAGAGTTAGAAGATCAGCTCGAAAAATGTCAAGTTATCGGTCAAGAATCAGATATTGATGTGACCAATACCTGCAAACAAATTCAAAAGAAATTAGAAGAAACTAAGCGTGATATTTATAAAAATCTATCTGCGTGGCAGCGAGTTCAATTATCTCGACACCCAAATCGTCCTTATACACTAGATTATGTGAAGGCACTTTGTGGAGATACTTTCTTAGAACTTTTTGGCGATCGTGGCGTAAAAGACGATAAAGCTATGATTGGCGGATTAGGCAAAATTGGTGGGCAGTCGTTTATGATTGTTGGTCAACAAAAAGGAAACAATACCAAAACCCGACAATTTCGTAATTTCGGGATGGCAAACCCCGAGGGATATCGCAAAGCACTTCGATTAATGAAAATGGCCGAAAAATTTGGGATACCAGTTTTGACATTGATTGATACTCCTGGTGCTTATCCGGGTCTTGAGGCTGAAGAGCGCGGACAAGGAGAAGCTATAGCAAGAAATATTCTTGAAATGGTTCGTCTTAAAGTACCTATTATTTGTGTAATTGTTGGCGAAGGTGCATCTGGTGGCGCGTTGGGGATTGGCGTAGGAGATAAAGTTTTAATGATGGAAAACACGTGGTATTCTGTAATTTCACCCGAGTCATGCTCGTCTATATTATGGAAAAGCTGGGAATACAAAGAGCAAGCTGCCGAAGCTTTAAAATTGACTTCAACCGACATGAAAAAGCAAAAATTGGTTGACGATGTGATCCCGGAACCTTTAGGTGGCGCGCACTATGATCCCGAAACAACCTACAAAACTGTTGAGCAATATATCACAAAAGCATTTGGCGAACTCAAAGACTTATCAACAGCCAATTTAGTAGCCCAACGCATGGACAAATACAGCAAAATGGGGGAGTACAAGGAGTAAAATTCTTATAATCAGTACAATCCGTCTTATCAATTGATTTGGCGGATTTTTTTTATGCCTTTTTTAGAAGTGCTATAAACTGATCTTTTTCAGTTAAACGAAGTTCATATTGTTCAAGTAACTTATCGGTAGTTTCCTTATTGTTTTGAAACAGATTTTCTACATTATAAGCACTTGGATTTTGATTGTCGTGCTGATGAATGACTTTTGAAGTTTGCTCGTTAAATAAGTAGCCGATGGATACTTTCAAAACTTCCGCAATTTTCAAAAGTTTGGGTACAGTTAAGCGTTTATCATCTTTTTCTAAACGACCATAATTACTTTGTGTTAATTCCAATTCCAAAGCCATCATTTCTTGCGAAATATTTTTCTTTTCGCGCAAATTTCTAATTCGCTCACCAATTGTAGTCATAATATGAATATTTAATTACAAAAGTACTAAATTTTATTTAAAAATCGAATAACACTTTTGTAATACATTAACTATTTTAGTAGGAATTAAAAGTAACATTTTAAAACTACTTTATGAAATCAAAACTTCTATTTCAAATTTGTTTATTCTTTTTGACTGCGCAACAAGGTTTTGCGCAAATTTCAAACCTCGGCACAAATACGCTAACAAGCGGCGGAGCTGCACCCAACCAAGCGGCTGCGCCAATCATCGATCCATTACCGTTGCCGCCAAACGCCATTGTTTTTGATTATGACAATGCTGGAAATCAAATTAGGCGACGTTTTATATATGTAGCATCTGTTGCACCCCGATTGGCAACCCCAATTCCAACAGATACTATCGCTGTAGCAAAAATAGCAGAAGACAAATTGCTTCCTACAGACTTGTATGAAGAAATAAAATACTACCCAAATCCTGTAAAGACAGAATTGTATTTGCAATGGTCTGAAATAGATAATAACGATTTGCAAACTATTGATTTGTATGACTTAAATGGGCGTTTAATAAAGAGTTATCCCAACCAAAGTAGCCACGAAAATGCCATAATAAATTTTGAAAGCTATCCTGCTGGATACTATAATCTTATCCTTATTTATAGCTCTGGTGTAGCGAAAAATCTTAAAATAGTTAAACAATAATACAAGCCCATCGTATGACAATCCTATACAGAATATCCAACATTACATTACTTTTATTTCTTACCCTTTCGGTAAAATCACAAAACTTTCAAGACACCAAAGGCGAGTTGAGTGTTTCCAATTCGGGAACAGCCAGCTACACCATACCTATTGCTTTACCACCGAGCATAAACGGTACAGCACCAGTTATTAACCTGAATTATAGTAGCGGTGCGCGAGGCGGTATTGCCGGACAAGGCTGGAACGTAAGTGGTATTTCTAGCATATCTCGCATCAGTACGCGACAAGATATTGATGGTTTTAGAGATGGAGTTGATCATGATGATAACGACAAACTAGCACTTGACGGACAACGACTTATATTAAAGTCTGGAACCTATTGGGCGGATGGCTCAACGTATGAAACAGAATATAAAAGTAACATTAAGATTGAGTTGGCTATTTTTAGTATGACTATTGGAGGTTCAATTTCTACAAAAAAACAATTTAAAGTTACAAATACTGATGGGTCTGTGTCTTGGTATGGTAAAAATATTGGTAATGTCTTTACCACGGCTGCCAAACTTGATGCCCAATGGTTTATTGTACGGCATGAGGATGTTTATGGCAATGCTATAAATTATATTTACGCTAATCATACTTATGGTTCTTCAGGAAATTCGACAACTTATATAGATGAAATTACTTTTAGCGGTAATGTAAGCCAAAGTTTGGCTGCTGTCAACAAAATCAAGTTCAATTATAAAGCTGCTGCAAGAACGGAGCGAGATTTTGTAAACGGGAGTTCGTTTTATTCTTTCAAAACACTTGATAATATTCAGGTCTTAACAAATAACGTACAATTTCGTAAATACCAATTATCTCATAATACAGATAGTGATGGTTATGACCGAGTTAGGCAAGTACAAGAATTTAATGATGCTAATGAGGCGAGTAATCCTGTAATATTTAATAATCAGATTGCTTTAACGCCTACAACAACCAACCGAACTGAAAAAACATATACAAACAACTTAAATTTTAGTGAAGTTCAATTAGCAGGAGATTTTGATGGTGATGGACGATTGGATTTTGTTGCTAATAATCAAGTATATGCCAGCCTTTTTACTGGCAATGCTGGCAATGCACCAATTGCAACATTACCTTCTGGAACTGCAAGATTTAGTGCTTCAACAATGACTAATAATAAATTAAATCAATTTCAATCTATTGTCAATACTACTTTAACAATAGATAATTTAAGTTTTAATATCTATAATTTGAACGGAGTTGGAAGTTATACCAAGAATTTCCCGCTAATGGATAATCCACAAAATCATAATTTTTCTTTGGATATTAATAGAACTGGCGATTGGCAAGCATATGCTAATACACCTATTTATGATGAATGTAATAGCCCTTTATTACCGGCATTATATGCAACAAATAAATTTTATGAAGGTGATTTCGATGGGGACGGCATTAGTGAAGTTTTAGTTGAAAGAGTTTCAAATGAGGAATATTTTCATATTACAGAGGTTCCATTCAATTTTGCAAGTTTTCCAAACTGTTATTCATGCTCAATACAAAATAATGATATTATAAGTTACTATTTGTTTAATTTAAATCAAGATGGTTCTACATCATATAATACAAAAGATGCTATTAAATTTTCAGATAATTTTAGTTTATTGGGCGATAAAATTTTAGGCGATTATAATGGGGATGGAAAATCTGATTTTTTAGTTATTAAATCTAATTACTATCAAATAATTGGATTTAAACAAATTAATCAAGCTCCTTGGGTTATTTTGGAAGTAATTGGATCAGGATATATGGATAACTATCACTCTGAAAAACTAACTTTAGCTGGAGATTTTAATGGTGATGGTAAAACTGACATTATAACGCCAACTTCTGCTGTACCAAATGGTTATAGCGGTAGCGTTAATTGGGCAATTTATTATAGCAACTCTAATACAAATGGTGCTGATTTTTTTACCAAAGAAACTCATGATATAGTTGAATATTGGGCAGATACGGGCAACTCTTACAATGAACAGAGACATTGGAGTACCTACTATGCCATGGATGTAAATAAAGATGGTAAATCAGATTTAGTTCGAGTTTGGAGAAAATACTACAAACCTGCTTGGACAATCAATGACCATAATACAATGTGGCAAGTTACGGCTTATACCAATAAAATTGGCACAAATTTAGCTAATAAATGGCCACAAACATTCAATTCTGATATTTTCCAACCAGATCCGTTAATTGGTCATCTACAATCAGGCTCTCCAGACATTCCAATTCCATTAGCTGGAAATTTTAAACAAAACGGTGCCAATACAGACCTTGTTATTGTTAGGGGTCATTATGACAAATTAGAGTATTATTCTTTCAATAAAAATTTTGATACAGACAACCGTCTACAATCAATTTCTGAATCAGGCGGCAAAATTGTGCACACTATCGGCTATACACCTATGGCTCCTTCAGGTCTTGGATTAGGCATTACAACAACCGATATCTATTCCTCTGGTGATACGGTAACTTACCCCAATATTGAAATAATTAAAAACCCTAATAATTATTTGGTATCTCTAGTTACTGCAACGGTAAATAATTTATCAAAACGACAAAAATTCAGATACCATGGCTACGTCTCTAACTTCGTATATGGTAGTATTGGCTTTAAACGAACCGCTAGAAGTAGTTGGTACATCAACGAAGCAGACTCCAAGATTTGGACTGTCGAAGAGATTGATCTTACCAAACGTGGCGCAACCACCACAACATGGTCTACAACCAATGGCGCTAATGTTTTTGCGGCAACTCCTAGCAATTTATTAAGCACCAAGACCAATTCATTTAGTACATATACTTTTCCTAATGGTGTTTATAATGTGTTGCTCAACCAACAAACTTCTACTGATGCGCTTACTGGGGTAATTATCCAGAAAAACTTTAGGTACGACGGTGTTGTAGACGCCATTGGTCCCTATGGACTGCAAACATCGAGTACGACCAACTATTATAATGGTACCGTTTTGCAGGGTTCGTCAACTACAGGAACCGCCATTGCCGACTATAGTAGTAATCCAACTGGGGTTGGTAGTGCCTATTTTATCGGGAAACCTCTAAAAGTTGCTTCTAGTACAACAATTAATAATATAGACGGCACTAGTGATACCCGCACTAGCGAAGAAAGGTATACTTATCCTACTTTTACAAGTCCCAATATCTCTAGAACAGAAAAAAAGGGACACAACACGGACTATCTTCAAGAAGACATGACCTATGATGCTGTCGGAAATTTACTGACCAAAACGGTCTCGATGCCTACCGCTTCGCCAGCTATCGCATCACGAACTATTACTGATGAATACGAACCAACAAAACGATTTGTAATTACAAAAACAGACCATCAAGGTTTTGTTACTAACTTATTATACAATCCCTTAGGGCAAGTTACGCAATCTACAAACTATCTTGGCGTCGTGAGTGCTTTTGGCTATGACACTTGGGGCAAACTAACTACGAGTACTACAACTGGAGCTTCTACAACGGCACTTATCACTACCACTGCCTATATCAAGTTGAGTGATGGCGGCTACACCGTAACAGCCACCAACACGCAAGGTGACCAAGCCATGAGCCGCACCCAGTATGATGTGCTGGGGCGTGTGGTCAAGTCAACAACAAAGGGATTTACAGCAAATACTGAAATATCCAAATCAATAGAGTACGACGCACTTGGCAGAAAATACCGTGAGAGCGAATCGTATTTTGGCACAACAATAGGCAAATGGACAACCATAAACACCTACGATTATTTGCATCGTCCAACCCAAGTAACAACTTCAACAGGGCGAGTACAAACCATTGCTTACGCAGGATTGACGACCACAAGTATCGATGCAGGAAAAACAAGTACCGCCACAGTAAATGCAATGGGCAACAAAGTGTCTACAACCGATAATGGCGGAACGATAACCTTCAATTATTTTGCCACAGAGCAACTCAAAACAACCAATTATGACGGCAACATTATAAGCACAGAAATAGACGGTTGGGGAAATAAGTTGCATACTTTCGACCCTAATGCTGGAAACCCTACAGGACCTAACCAAGGAAAGTACAGCTATTCTTATGATGCGTTTGGACAGGTAAAAACCGAAACAACGCCTAAAGGCACTACCACTTATACGTATGATAATTTGGGCAAACTCATGACTAAAAAAGTTTTGGGCGATGGTGTAGATTTTAACATTGTTTACACTTATAATGCATTTGCTCAACTGCTTACAGAGATTAACAAAACTACTGCTAATGTTGACATAGACAATCATGGCTATACCTATGACAGCCTACATCGATTGGAAACCACTCTAGAAAATAATGCTAACTTCAACCATACCAAAACCATAACTTTTGATACCTATGGGCGGATGAATCAAGAAACTAATGTAACCACCGTTAAAGGAACGTTGGCCAATAATTTTGCTTCGACGGTAGTCACGAAGTACCTCTATAATGCCAATAATGGGATATTATATAAAATGACTGATGGTGCTAATAATTCGCTTTGGGAGCTTAAAACCGCAAACCAAAAGATGCAAACCTTAACTGCTGAATTAGGCAATGGCACGGGGTTAGTAACAATAGCCAATACCTACACGCCCGATTTTTATTTTGCCACACAACAAAATAAGAAAGGAACAACTTTTATAGTAAACAATACCTATATTTTTGATGCCCAAAAAGGCAACCTAACAAGCCGAAACAACGACGCGCCAGGTATGAATGTTTCGGAAGTGTTTACTTATGACCCAGCAGATCATGACCGACTAAAAACATGGACCAACCCACTTACAGGTCTTATTGATTTTAATAATTATGATGACAAAGGACGTATTACTAACAATAATAAGTTAGGTACTGTAACCTATAATACCAATACAGCAACTGGTATTTATAGGAAAGATAAAATTGCGCTCAATACCGAAGGTTTGGCGTATTATAATGCGCTAGCTGGCAACCAAGTGGTAAGTTATAACATTTTTAAAAGTCCAATCCAAATTTCTGAAAGTGGTAGAGGCAAATGCAATTTTGAGTACAATGCGCACGGCTCTAGAAGTAAGATGTTCTATGATAACCGAGCGATAGCACCGAGCACTATAGCCTCGCAGCGCAAAGTAAAATTATATACTGACGATGGTAGTACCGAAGTTATTATGGATTTGGCAAACAATACCATAAAAATCATTACTTTTGTGGGAGGTGATGCCTATAGTGCGGTGGTGTATAACGAAAAATCACGAACCGCTAGTGGCACTATAACACAAGTAAGCAACTACTTGCACCGCGACTACCAAGGCACAATTATTGCTATAAGCAATAGCGCAGGCTTGGCCATAGAAAAACGGGCGTTCGATGCTTGGGGCAATTTAGCCAAACTGGTGAATAGTGCCAATACCAGTTTGAACGTTGCAAACGGGTTGGTAGTTCTGGATAGAGGCTACACGGGACACGAGCATTTGCAAGAAGTGCGCTTGATTCACATGAATGGGCGGTTGTACGACCCTATGTTGCGAAGCTTCTTGATGCCCGATAATTTTGTGCAACAACCCGAGAATACGCAGAACTATAATCGGTATTCGTACGTTCTTAACAACCCATTGCGGTATACAGATCCTAGTGGTGAAGTAATAAATCTATTAGGAGCTGTGTTGATTGGTGCAGCTGTTAGTGCATTTACATACACATTAACAGCTTTATTAGCTGATGTTCCGTTTAGTGTTGCAGGTTTATTTCATACCACTTTCATTGGGGCAGCTAGTGCTTATGTAACATTTGGTATTGGTAGTGCTTCAGGGCAGATGTTTACGAATTTTTACTCGCAAGCGGCTTTCCAGGCTGTAGCGCATGGATCGTTTCAGGGTACGATGACGGCTATATCTGGCGGTAAGTTTTGGGCTGGTTTTGCTGCGGGAGCTTTGAGTAGTATAGCTGCTAGTGCTTATAGTGGCACTGCATTTGATGCAAATGGCAATGCAATTGCTGGTACTGGGTTCAAGAGCCTAAGTAGTGTTGGTGGCGATGCAGGTATGATTGCTTTTGGTACAGTAATGGGTGGCGCTGGAGCCGCCTTAACTGGTGGCAATTTCTGGCAAGGAGCGGTTACTGGGTTGGTTGTTAGTGGACTCAATCACACGTTTCATACGATGCAACAAAAACAACAAGAAAAGCTTTGGTCAAAGGGATTGAAAACTTTAATGTCTAAAGCTGAAGTCGGCAAAGAATATGATTCTGGTGATTTGGTAGAGATGGGAGTTCCTAAACAATTTGCAAGTAAGATTTCGTCTTTCACTTTAAAATCGAGTAATACTGCTGAAATTACTTGGGGAAGAA
>JANOPO010000040.1:0-12763 GCA_031422015.1 Flavobacterium sp.
ATTTCGGTTCGTAGTATCGAAATAAAACGATATCGTTTGCGTAAAAAAATGGAATTGCCACACGAAAAAGGACTTGTTGAGTATATTCTTTCGATATAGTTGTGTACAACATTTATATTATTTAACTATACAATACCACAACAATAGCGATTGAAATAGGCTATATTTCAAATTATATTTTACAAATATAACAATCAAATTACGGTTGTTTGGGGTTTGGTTTATAAAATAATAGTAGCTAGCTATACTGTATGATTTTTGTTGTGGCAATTTTAAAATAACTTAAACTTAATACCGCTATTTTTAGCTTTAAACAAAATAAGAATTATGGAACGTTTTCTATTTAAGTTCTAAAAAAAAACAACCAAAATAAAATTAAATACACCAACACTATGAGAAAAATTTTTTACTTACTATTAATTTGTTATTCCTCTTTTATTTTTTCGCAGGATGTAATTACTGTTGAAAAAAATAATTCAGGTCATAAACTTAAAGTAAATGGCAAAGACCTGATGATTAATGGTATGAACTGGGATTATTTTCCGATTGGGACCAATTATAATTATAGTTTATGGAAACAATCTGATGATGTAATTAAAGCTGCGCTAGACACTGAAATGCCTCTATTACAAAATATGGGCGTGAATGTAATCCGCCAATATACTGGTGTTCCAGCAAAATGGGTTACTTACATTTATAAAAATTATGGTATCTATACAATGCTAAATCACTCTTTTGGACGTTACGGTCTTACAATTAGCGGAACATGGGTGCCAAATACAGAATATGCAGATCCAAAAACAAGAGAGTTATTGTTGTCTGAAGTAAAAAACATGGTTTCAGAATACAAGAACACTCCAGGAGTTTTACTATTTCTGTTAGGAAACGAAAATAATTACGGTCTTTTTTGGGAAGGTGCCGAAACAGAAAATATTCCAATTAATGACCGAAAATCTACAATTAAAGCCCGTTCACTTTACAAAGTTTTTGATGAAGCGGTGGTACAAATGAAAGCAGTCGACAAATCGCACCCAATAGCTATTTGTAATGGTGATTTACTATTTCTTGAAATTATTGTTGAAGAATGCAAAAATATAGACATATTAGGAACCAATATGTATCGTGGTGCTTCCTTTGGTGATGCCTTTGAAAGAGTCAAAAAAGAACTTAATGTTCCATTGTTATTTACAGAATTTGGTTCAGATGCTTTTAGTGCGATCGAAAATCAAGAAGACCAAAAATCTCAAGCTTATTTTATGGTCGAAAACTGGAAAGAAATTTATCAAAATGCAGCAGGATTAGGCAAAGCAGAAAATTCGATTGGTGGATTTACGTTTCAATTTAGTGATGGTTGGTGGAAATATGGTCAGACCAAAAACCTCGATGTTCATGACAACAATGCTTCATGGTCAAACGGTGGTTATTTCAAAGACTATACAAAAGGAGAAAATAATATGAATGAAGAATGGTTTGGAATTTGCGCAAAAGGGCCAACCAACCAACGTGGCACGTATGAATTGTTTCCAAGAGCAGCCTATTACGCTCTGAAAGAAGCCCATAATATCGATCCGTATTCAACAGGAGCAAATATGGAATATGTTACTAACGCGTTCAAAAACATACAACTAGCCGATGCAGTTTTACGCGCTAGAGGCGACAAAGCCGCTATGGGAAGTACGACAAGTGATATATTAAAAATCAGTAACCTTCGAGCAGAATACACTACTTATAATACTGGCGGAAGTTTGGTAACTACGCCAACTTCAGGCGAAGTTGATCCTACGCTTAGTAAATATCCCAACAAGTTAGGTTTCGATCACATGCAATCCTATTATATAAGTGTTGAAGGTAATCCTGCACCAAATATGAAAGCAAATGTAAATGTAAATATTCTTGGACGTGTCGCTGAAAATCCAATAAACGAAATTTTTTATGAAAATAGAGGTCGTGTTCAAAAAATAAATACAACAAGTGGTGTATTAGAATTTAATGATGTAAATAGAGTTCAGGTTTATAATGCTTCCTATGCTTGGAATGAAAAAGATTTTGATCTCAGAGGATTTTACAGAACAGGACATTATCATTGGGGATATGAAGGCGATTTTTTCGGGTTGTATCCAGAAGCAAATTATGGACCAAATTTAGATTTATATAATGGAGAAACATTAGGATTTGAAATCGACGGTAAAAAAAGTTTGAATGGTTTGAAGGCTGCATTTGGCCCACAACTATGGTGGGGAGCTAATCCAGCTGTTTTACTAAAATATTCTAGAAAAATTGGAATGATAGATGCAACTGCAGTGTATCATGAAGATATTGCCGATGCAGGTGCTGCGCTAACTTCTATTGCTATTCCGCTACCTAGAACACGAAGAGCAACGGTTCATTTCAAAACAAAATTGTCTTCTGTTGGACTAGAACTTGGTGGTATTTGGGGAGGACAACCTCTTAACGGAAGAAGTTTTAAAAACTTTACCGGAACAACTGGAAACTATACTTTTTATGATGATAAAGTAAATAACAAAGATAATTGGGGAGCAAAAGCTAAAATTACAATTTCAGAAGGCGCATTCAATTTTTATACGCAAGGGGCAATTATGGGGCTAGTTGCTAATGGTGGTGCTGATAATACGCAAACTTTTACTGGTTGGAGACTCAAAGATACTGGAAGTGGTAACCAAACCAACGTACTAGCAGGATTTACTTTCAATATTAATTCGAATTTTCAAATAGCACCTAACTTTTTATGGCAAAAACCATTAGTAGCTGGTATGCCAAATGATTCGGGAAGATTAAGAAACATTCAAGCAGATCCATTTGTAGTGAGAGTCAATAGAGAAACAATTGGTGGCGAATTATTACTTACCTATGACCCTACTCCAGCAACTTGGATGTACGAATGGGATAATGATAGAGCCGAGGATGCAAAATTGGCTATAAGTACTAATTTTACTTTTAGACACTTACCTACAACTCAAGATGCGGCTATTGGTTTTTTAAGCAATCGTAATGCTTTTGCATTTGATAAATCGGCGCCAGCTCATGATTTATGGGAATCAAATACCCGATTGGTTTCAAAAATAACTTCTAACTTTGGTTTAATTGCCAATTTATTAATAGGAAATGCGCAATCAAACGGAAGCGACGAACGCTTAATAGAGCGATATGGCGGTGATATTCGAGTGATTTTAAATAAAATTAAAATGGTTGGAACGTTTAAGGTAAACGATTGGGGACCTTATGATTATCATCGTGATTTTAATCTTACCTATCCAGAACAGTTATCGTTAGATATATCTACAACTTTAGGCAAACCAGATTGGTTTATACTCCCAAATACACAAATTGGACTTATGGGAACATGGAGAACCCTAGATAAATTCTCTCCACGTTATACGCCCACTTTTGTACCAGCAAATACTTTTCCAGCAATACCTGCTATAAGTCCAGTAGGTTTTTCAAATGGGAACGAATGGGAAATTAGAACCTACATTCATATTAACATTGGAAAATAATTTTAAAATAAAGAAAATGAAAAATATATATTTTAATAATTCAATAAAGGTATTATTTACAGCATTGGTATTGGTGGTTAGTAGCTGCGAACGAGAACTATCAGACGATGCTACATTAGCAACAAACTCAAAAACTGCAGAAATTTTTACCGATACACCAGTTGGTATGGGAACCGATTTTTACTTTCCATATGGAGGTTCAAAACCAACTGCATGGACGGTCGACCAAACAGTAAGTTATAAAGGATCTGCATCTATGCGATTTGATGTTCCAAATGATGACGATGCTGCTGGCGCATATGCTGGCGCTATTTTTAGAGTAGATGGTCCAGGTAGAGATTTGACAGGATACGATTCCTTAACATTTTGGGCAAAAGCTTCGCAAGGTGTATCAATAGGTGAATTTGGTTTTGGAGAAGACTTTAATACTTTTAGTGGCAATAAATACATTGCAACAATAACTAATACAAGCGTTGGTACAAATTGGACAAAATATGTCATTCCTATTCCAGATGCTTCTAAATTAGTTAATGAAAGAGGTATGTTTAGATATGCAGCTGGTACACAAGGTACAAATGGAAGAGGTTATGTATTATGGATTGACGAACTTAAATTTGAAAAATTAGGAACAAACAACCTACTTTTTTCTTCTATATTAAATAAAAACAATACAATAGTTAATAGTTTTAATGGTTCTAGCCAAATTATAAATCAATTAGGAGCAACCTACAATTTAGCAAATGGTCAAAATATTTTTGTAGCTGTTGCGCCAAGTTATTTTAGTTTTATTTCTTCGAATACAAATGTTGCTACCGTAAATCAATTGGGGCTTGTAAATGTTGTTGGACTATCAGGTACATCTGTTATTTCTGCAAACTTGGGTAATAGTTTAGCTCAAGGTTCTTTAACGATTTCGTCAAATGGTTCTTTTCCGCAACCTGTCACTCCAACTAATCCAGCTTCAAATGTTCGCTCAGTTTTTAGTAATGCTTACACTAATATAGTAAACCCTAATTTTGATCCAAACTTTGGAGGATCAACAACAATAGCAACTTTAGAATCAATTGGCGGAAATGATTTTGTAAGATATACTAATAACAACTATACAGGTATTATGTTTTTAGACACTCCTATTAATGCAACAACTATGACATCTATGCATGTTGATGTATATGTTCAAGCTGTTTCTTCTTTAGAATTTCAAATAAGAGATATTGGAGCAAATCAAATGATAGAAACAAATGTAAACAACGGTAATCCTATTGGTGATGATAAAGATTACAGATTCACTGCAAGTGGACTTACACCAGGTTGGAATTCTATAAATATACCATTAGCAGGTAATCTTACTGCTCAGAGAAATAACTTAGGTGCTATCATTTTGGTTGGTGGTCCAAATTTTATATTGGATAATATTTACTTCTTCTTTTAATATAATAAGTTGTAAAAAAAATATTTTAATTATTAAAAGATAAAAAAAATGAAAATTAAAAATTATAAATTCAAAGCAGTAGCCGTAGTTTGTTTAGTATTAAGTGCTGGGATTTTATCATGCGAGAATGATGAAAAACAAACGGTTACCACTAAATTCAATTTGGTTTTTGAAGATGAATTTGAGGTAAACGGTGCGCCAGACGCTACAAAATGGACTTTTGATATTGGAAAAGGACCACTTAACGATGGATGGGGAAATAAAGAATTACAATATTATAAATCTGAAAACACCATTGTACAAAATGGATATCTCATAATTACGGCTCAATCTGAAGCGTTTGGAGGTGCCAATTTTACTTCATCAAGACTTAAAAGTCGGAATAAATTTGAACAAAAATACGGACGTTTTGAAGCACGCATCAAATTACCACAAGGCAAAGGAATGTTTCCCGCTTTTTGGTTACTAGGAAGTAATTTTTGCGAGTCTCAAACGCTACTTGCAAACAATAGTGTAATTTGTGATAGCACATTACCAAATTATGAAGCAGGTAACGTACTTTGGCCTCAATGTGGTGAAATTGATATCATGGAATATCTAGGCAATAAACCTACGGAGGTATTTGGTACTATTCATGGACCAGGTTTTGCAGGTGGAAATAGTATTTCAAAAAAATATAATTTATCAAATGATAGGTTTGATACCGGTTTTCATGTTTTCGGAATCGAATGGACAGAAAATTATGTCAATTGGTATGTTGATAATACGTTATACAACCAAATTACTAGACAAGATGTTGAGAAAAAAGAAGGACAATGGGTTTTTGATAACTCATTTTATATGCTTTTAAATTTAGCTGTTGGTGGTAATTTACCGGGTGATCCAGATGCTAATACTACCTATCCGCAAAGAATGATTGTAGATTATGTAAGAGTATATCAATAAAAAATATTAAAAATAAAATATCATGAACAAATCAATAAAAATATTGAGTTTATTTTTTGCAATAATTAGTCTTTTAGCATGTGATAATAAAGACGATGATTCTGTAAATCAAAACGAATTAGTTGCCAAATACACATATATTAAAGAGTTGACGCCAGGCAAAGTATCTTTTATAAATACCTCTGAAAATGCTAACAGTTTTGTTTGGAATTTTGGTGACAATACAACATCTACAGAACAAAATCCGGTAAAAACTTATGCTCAAACTGGTGAGTACAATTCGAAACTTACTGCAACAAACAAAACAACAGGCGCAACTAGTACTTATACAAGTAACGTTTCTATTTTTATTTTTGCAGGTGGTTTGGTATCAAATGGCAATTTTGAATCAGGCACTTCGCCATGGACTCTAGGTGTTGCAACTGCCATTTCTCCTTCTCTATTAGTAACAGAATCAGGAAACACCTATTTTTCTGTAAATGTTACAGCCGCTGGTAATCCTTTCGATGTAAATCTATCCCAAAAAGGAATTATTATGACTCAAGGAAAAACCTATCGATTAACATTTGATGCTTGGTCAAATGTTAATAGAAGTATTGTAGCTGGTATTGGTTTAAGTGGTAATCCATTTACTAATGCATCTGTAACACGAAACTTAACAACTACAGTTCAAAATTTTAGCATTGAAATAGTTGCTAATTTCACGAATACAAACTCGAGAGTAATTTTTGATATGGGTGCGGCAATCGGAAAAGTAAATATTGATAATGTAACCCTGAAGGAGCTTCCTTAAAAATATAATTTACTTATAAATAGTAGATATAGAATTCATTCTAAAGATTTATTTACCAGAATAAACTTGACATACCAATTTTTAATGAAATTGATTTTTAAGATGAATAAACTAATAATAACCTAAGTGATTTTATGCAATTAATTGAAATAAAAGGCGAAAAATATTATAAAATAGAGAACTCCGATCAAATACGTCCATTTTTTATGAGTATCGTTAGCGATTCAAATCATTGGATGTTTATTTCCAGCAATGGCGGAGTATCAGCAGGAAGAAAAAATTCAGAATTTGCACTGTTTCCTTATTATACTGATGATAAAATAACCGAATTTGCTGATATTACAGGAAGTAAATCTATTTTTAAAATTGAATTTAATAACGAAAAATATGTTTGGGAACCTTTTTCAGAACGATTTAATGATAAATATTCTATAACCCGAAACTTATACAAAAACGAGTTCGGAAACAAAGTCATTTTTGAAGAAACGCTCAACGATTTTAATCTTACGTTCCGATACCAATGGAATTCAAGCAATATTTTTGGATTTGTAAAAAATTCAGAATTAATAAACGATTCCGATAATGACTATAAAATAACGCTTCTTGACGGAATTCAAAACATTCTTCCACAAGGTGTAAATAGCGATTTGCAAGCCACAACAAGTAACTTGGTTGATGCTTATAAAAGAAATGAATTGCATGCTGAAAGCGGCTTAGGAATTTTTGCTTTAAGCGCCATTATTGTTGATAAAGCCGAACCAAGTGAAGCGTTAAAAGCCAATATTGCTTGGTCTTTAGGTTTGGATAATGTAACTTTTTTGCTTTCATCAATACAGCTTGCAGCTTTTAGAAAATTTCAAAAAGTGAAACAAGAAACCGATATTAAAGGTGAAAAAGGTGCCTATTTTGTTTCAACCGATTTATTTTTGAAAAAGAATTCTTCAAAATCTTGGAAAATTATTGCCAATGTAAATCAAAATCAATCGCAAGTTATTGATTTGGCTGATGCAATTAGCAATGATGCAACGTTAGAAAATCAAATTTCTGAAGACATTAATTTAGGAACTCAAAATCTAATTGCGCTAAATGCAACATCCGACGGATTACAATTCACAGCCGACAAACGTAAAGACACGCGTCATTTCGCAAATGTTTTATTCAATATTATGCGTGGTGGAATTTTTGACGATAATTACACTATTGAAAAGACTTATTTTGCAAATTATATAGCCAAAGCAAACAAAGTTTTGTTTAAAAATGAAGCTTCTTTTCTAAATAAGTTACCCGAAACTTTTGATTATTCTCATCTTCAACAATTAATTTCAAATAGCGAAAATGCCGATTTAATTCGTCTTTGTACCGAATATCTTCCGCTTAAATTTAGCCGAAGACATGGTGATCCTTCTCGTCCTTGGAATAAATTTTCAATCAATACTAGAAGCGAAATTGACGGTTCGAAAATATTAGATTACGAAGGAAATTGGCGCGATATTTTTCAAAATTGGGAAGCATTAGCCTACTCCTATCCAGAATTTATTGACGGAATGATTCATAAGTTCTTGAATGCTTCCACTTTTGATGGCTACAATCCCTATCGTGTTACAAAAGACGGTTTTGATTGGGAAACCATAGAAGAAGACAATCCTTGGTCGTATATTGGTTATTGGGGCGATCATCAAATTATCTATTTATTAAAGTTTTTAGAATTTATAGAGAACTACCAACCCGGAAAACTAAATGCATATTTTGATAAAGAGTGTTTTGTGTATGCAGCAGTTCCTTACAGAATAAAATCGAATCAAGATATTCAAAAAAATCCAAAAGACACCATAGAATTCGACCATGAATGGGATGCAAAAATTCAAAAACGAAGAATCGAAAACGGTGGCGATGGAGCATTACTTCGAGATAATACCAACGAAATTTATCATGTAAATTTAATTGAGAAATTATTAGCCACCGTTTTGGCAAAAATGTCCAATTTTATTCCCGAAGCAGGTATTTGGATGAACACCCAACGACCAGAATGGAATGACGCTAACAATGCTTTGGTAGGTAACGGTGTTTCGATGGTTACCCTTTATTATTTGAGAAGATTTCTAAAGTTTTTCCAACAATTATTAGATAATTCCGACCAAGAAACCATCAAAATATCTAATGAAATGGTGGAATTTTATCATGCCATAAGACAAATTTTATTAGATAATAAAAACTTATTATCAGATGCAGTTTCGAATGAAGAAAGACAAAAAATACTCAATGCTTTAGGTCAAGTTGCATCAGAATATCGTTTTCAAGTTTACAATAGCGGTTTTTGGGGCAAAAAGAGAACCCATTCTATGCAAGGTTTGAAGAATTTTACTCAAATTAGTTTAGATTTTATCGAACATGCAATAAAAGCCAATCAAAGACAAGACAAATTATACCATGCTTATAATTTAATGTCAATAGAAAATTCAGGCGTTTCAATTTCTTATTTATCCGAAATGCTTGAAGGTCAAGTGGCTATATTAAGTTCAGGATTTCTATCGGGTAAGCAATCTTTAGAAGTTTTAGACGCTTTACGAAAAAGCGCTTTGTACCGAAAAGATCAAAATAGCTATGTTTTATATCCAAATAAAGAACTTCCAAAGTTTTTAGAAAAAAACACCATTCCGAAAGAGAAAGTAGAAAAATCCGTTTTATTGCAACATCTTTTGAAAAATAATAACTTTCAACTAATCAATAAAGACATAAAAGGAAATTATCATTTTAATGGTAACTTTTATAATGCTAGTGATTTAAAAACAGCTTTAGATAGTTTAGCTGCAAATAATGATTACACAGATTTAGTTTCAAAAGATTCAGAAAAAGTACTACAAATCTTTGAGGCTGTATTTAATCATAAAGCTTTTACAGGTCGTTCAGGCACTTTTTACGGTTATGAAGGTTTGGGTTCTATTTATTGGCACATGGTTTCTAAGTTGCATTTAGCGGTTTATGAAGTGGTCAATCAAGCTATTGAAAACAATGAAAATCAAACTGTTATTGATGCTTTAGTGAATCATTTTGATGAAATCGGTGCAGGAATTGGTATTCATAAATCGCCGGAAGTTTACGGTGCATTTCCAACCGATCCCTATTCGCATACACCATTTGGAAAAGGCGCACAACAACCCGGAATGACAGGCCAAGTGAAAGAAGATGTTCTAACCAGAATTGGAGAATTAGGCGTGAAAATGAAAAATGGAAAACTACAATTCCAACCAAATTTTCTCAAAAAAGAAGAATTTTTATCAAATCAAACTGAAGTAACTTTTGTACTTGTTGATGGTTCAAAAAAAGTAATATTACTTGAAAAAGACTCTTTAGCATTTACAACTTGTCAAGTTCCTGTTATTTATAAAATGGATTCAAATAATAAAATTGTTTTGCATTTTAAAAATGATATAACCAAAACTTTTGAAACATTAGAATTAAACGAAGAGGAAAGTAAAAAAATATTCCATAGAACTAATGAGATTTCATTGGTTGAAGTGTATTTAAAAGAAACTATTTTAAGATAATGAAAAACCTGATTTACATCTTATTACTATTGTTTATATCATGTAAACCAACAAATAACAGAAACTTAGTTTCAAAAGAAATGACGGCAGAAAAATTACTAGGAAACACAAAATACCAAGCCATATGTTATGGCGGATATAGAACCAATACAAGAGACGTTGAACCAACAATAACAGAAATTAAAGAAGATTTGCGACTGCTTTCTGCATTTGATATTAAAGTTTTACGAACGTATAATGTGCATCACAAAGAAGTTACAAATTTACTCGAAGCCATTACAGAATTAAAAAAAACGGACGAAAATTTTGAGATGTATCTAATGTTAGGTGTTTGGATTGATTGCAAAAATGCATGGACAAATTTGGAACCCATTCATAGTGAAGAAAGTGAACGCAACGCCATTGAAATTGAAGAAGCAGTACGATTAACAAACAAATATCCTGAAATAATTAAAATCATCGCTGTCGGAAACGAAGCAATGGTAAAATGGGCAACGAGTTATTATGTAACGCCAAATATCATTTTGAAATGGGTAAATCATTTACAGAATTTAAAAAAAGAGAATAAATTACCAAAAGAAACTTGGATAACATCTTCTGATAATTTTGCTTCTTGGGGCGGACATACTGCCGATTATCATGTGGAGGATTTGAATCTATTAATAAAAGCAGTCGATTATATTTCAATGCACACCTACCCGATGCACGACACGCATTATAATCCAGTATTTTGGGGAATAAAAGAAAGTGAATTGCTACTGTCTGATAAAGAAAAAATTGATGCAGCGATGCTCCGAGCCAGAAATTATGCCATCAATCAATATGATAGTGTTGTCAATTATATGAAATCCATCGGCGTAAACAAACCAGTTCATATTGGCGAAACAGGTTGGGCAACATTGTCAAACGAACATTACGGAAATGATGGTTCAAAAGCAACCGACGAATATAAATCGGCTTTGTTCTATGATTTGATAAGAGAATGGAGTAACAAAAAGAATGTTTCATGTTTTTATTTTGAAGCGTTTGACGAAAATTGGAAAGATGCCACAAATCCATTAGGTTCAGAAAATCATTTTGGCTTACTTAATTTGCAATCGCAAGCCAAATACGCACTTTGGAAAAATGTTGATAACGGAACTTTTAAAGGTTTGACTCGCAATGGCAAACCAATTACAAAAACGTATAATGGCGATGAAAAAACCTTATGGTTAGACATTAAAGTACCCAATTCTATTTTAAAGAATTAAATAAATGTGGAACAATAAGAATAAAATAGTAACTAGAAAATTTTTAATAATAGCTTGTATTATGGCATTCTCATTGCAAAGTTGTAAAGTTACAAATAAATTAAATGTTCAAGTTTATGAAACTTCCGAACGTGGCAATGCATTGACAGAAATTACAAAATTTTCTAACGTAGGAACTCCAATTGTACTGACCATAAATCCAGAAGAAAAATTTCAAACCATCACCGGTTTCGGTGGTTCGTTTACCGAATCTTCTGCTTATTTACTCAATCGATTAAGTAAAGAAAACCGTAGGAAAATTTTAGACGCCTACTTTTCTGAAAATGGCGCCAATTATTCTTTAACAAGAACTCATATTGCATCTTGCGATTTTTCATTAAGTAACTACACCTATGCCAAAGTCGAAAACGACATGACTTTAGAACATTTTACAGTAGAAGACGATAAATCCGATTTAATTCCGATGATTTTAGACGCAAAAGCAATTTCTAAAGAAGGTTTTAAAATCATTTCATCGCCTTGGTCTTGTCCGCCTTGGATGAAAGACAATAAGAAATATGTTGGAGGAAAATTATTGCCTGAATTCAACGAAACGTTTGCTTTATATTTTTCAAAATATTTATCAGCTTACAAAAAAGAAGGTGTAGATATTTGGGGTTTAACGGTTATTAACGAACCACACGGAAACGGAAACAATTGGGAAAGTACTCTTTTTTCTCCAAAAGAAATGACCGATTTTGTTCAAAATCATCTTGGTCCAAAATTAGAAAAAGACGGTTGGGGAAATACTAAAATTTTAGGCTACGATCAAAATCGTGCAGGAATAAAAGAATGGGCTGACGAAATGTATCGTGATGAAAAATCTTTAAAATATTTCGACGGAATGGCAATACATTGGTATGAAAGTACCTACGAATTTTTTCCAGAAGATTTGCAATATGCGTACACAAAAGCACCAAACAAATATTTAATCGAAACAGAAGGTTGTGTAGATTCTGAAATTCCGCATTGGCAAGACGACGCTTGGTATTGGAAAAAAGAAGCCACCGATTGGGGTTGGGATTGGGCAAGCGAAAAAGAAAAATATTTGCACCCAAAATACGCACCAGTAAATCGTTATGCAAATGATATAATCGGATGTTTAAATAATAGAGTTGATGGTTGGATCGATTGGAACATGGTTCTTGACCGTCAAGGTGGACCAAATTGGTTCAAAAATTGGTGCGTTGCTCCAGTAATTGTTGATGATAAAAATGACGAAGTTTACTTCACACCATTATATT
>JANOPO010000041.1:0-17443 GCA_031422015.1 Flavobacterium sp.
AATAAATTACCGCAAATTATTCAAGACATTCGGGATAAGATTATCGAGTTTGGCGGTCAAGTTTTGTTCGAAACGCGAGTAACTGATATATTATTAAAAAACAACGAAGTTCAAGGAATCGAAACCCAAAAAGGAGACAAAATTCTTGCTAGCAATATTATTCTTGCTACAGGACATTCCGCTCGTGATATTTTTGAATTATTAGATCGAAAAAAAATTTTGATAGAAGCCAAACCTTTTGCCTTGGGTGTTCGTGCAGAGCATCCGCAAAGCTTGATAGATCAAATACAATATTCTTGTGACTATCGTGGCGAATTTTTGCCTCCAGCGCCGTATAGTATTGTAAAACAAGTAAATGGACGCGGAATGTATTCCTTTTGTATGTGTCCTGGTGGCGTAATTGCACCGTGTGCAACTGCTCAAAATGAAGTAGTTACCAACGGCTGGTCACCATCAAAACGAGATCAAGCATCAGCCAATTCAGGTATAGTAATCGAATTGAAATTGGAAGATTTCAAGCCTTACGAAAAATTTGGAGCCTTAGCGGGACTAGAGTTCCAGAAACAAATAGAGCAAAAAGCATGGCAATTGGCAGGAAGTACACAAAAAGCTCCAGCGCAGCGTATGGTAGATTTTACACAAAATAAAGTGTCGGCTTCAATACCAAAAACGTCGTATGTACCAGGAACCACATCTGTAGAAATGGGAGATGTTTTTCCGGGATTTTTATCTCAGATTCTTCGCGAAGGTTTTTCTGAATTTGGAAAATCTATGAAAGGATATTTAACTAACGAAGCCATTTTGCACGCTCCCGAATCCAGAACTTCATCACCAGTTAGAATTCCCCGAGATAACGAAACTTTAGAACATCTTCAAATAAAGGGTTTATATCCTTGCGGCGAAGGTGCAGGTTACGCTGGCGGAATTATTTCGGCAGCTATTGACGGTGAAAAATGTGCCCAGAAAATTGCGGAATATTTAAAAATGAAGTAGTTAATACTGTACTTGATTATTATAAGTAAATATTTTGTTTTTTTGTAAAGAATTTCAGTCTAAAGAAAAAAAATTCTTTTTTTCAAAAGTTGCATCAATTTTTCATAATTCATTTTTCATTTTTCTTTTTTTTAAAGATTTGAAGTAGCTATTATTTTAATTTTAAAACCTATTAACTTTTAGAAAATCTATTTTTTAAACTTACTTTAACATAATTATTTTAATAAAAAAAATAAATGTCTTTAATAAAAAAATTCAATTCAAAAGTAAAATCTGATACCACAACAGGTTTCGGAACAAATGCCAGTAGCTACGGCGGACGTTATATAAACAAAAGTGGTAATGCAAATGTGCGAAAAACTGGTATTGATTTTTTGTCAAGTATCAGTTGGTTTCACACCATGTTGAATATTCCCAGATGGAAGTTTTTGATTATTGTTGTATTATTTTATTTTGTAGTAAACTGTTTTTTTGCAGGATTGTATTATTGGATTGGTATTGAGCATTTGAATGGTGTCGTTGCTACCGTGCCGTTAGACAAATTTGGTCAAGCATTTTTTTTTAGTATTCAAACATTCACTACTGTTGGTTATGGCCACATCAGTCCTAGCGGTTTTATGACAAGTTTTGTTGCCGCAATAGAAGCTTTAATAGGTTTATTGAGTTTTGCTATTGCAACTGGTTTATTGTATGGTCGGTTTAGTAAACCAAAAGCGCACTTGCTATTTTCTGAAAATGCGTTAATTAGTCCATATCAGAACGGTACCGGATTGATGATTCGGATGTCCCCATTCAAAAACACAAATTTATCTGATGCAGAAGCCAAAGTAACCTTAGGGATGGTCATCAATAATAATGGCGTTCTAGAAAATAAGTTTTTTCAACTTGATTTAGAATTTCATCACGTTAATGCTTTAACTTTAAGTTGGACTTTAGTTCATCCCATAAATGAAAGTAGTCCATTATATAACTTGAAACAAGATGATTATGCCAGCATTGATGGTGAAATCTTAGTTTTTGTGAAAGTTTTTGATGATATGTATAGCGCGAATGTGGTTAAAAGAACTTCATACCTATTTAGCGAAGTTATTTTTGGAGCAAAATTTAATTTGATGTATTCAAGAAGTGCAGATAATACTAAAACGATATTACATATCGATAAATTGAATAGTTATGAGTTACTAAAAGTATAAAAAAAATCCCTTTCAAATTTGAAAGGGATTTAATACTTATCATATTATTTCTTAATAAATTTCTGAGAAAACTGCTTGTCCTCCAAATCTTTCAAAATAACGATATAAGTTCCTGAAGCCAATTTTTTAATGTCAATTGAGTTGTCAGTGATTTTTATATTATTTACTATTATTTTACCGTTTAAGTCTACTATTTGCGCAGTCTTTAATTCTAATGATTTATTTGTAACTGATATATTAATTATATCTATTGCAGGATTAGGAAATATACTTACCTCAGAATTTGACACAAATGAATCACTTTTAAGTGGATTAGAACCTTCTAATACCAGTAAAGGCCTGTCAATAGTAGGATTTAGAATTTCATCTACAGTACCTGAAGGCCATTTTATAACGACCTTATCAATGGCGGTTGCTAGTCCAATACCAAAATGAGTGTTTAGCGTACTCATGTAGCCAAAACCGTCACCACTACGAACATCTCTGATTTGTTTTCCCCATGCACCATAAATTTCAACTCTTGCACCAATTCCGTTACTATTACTAGTAATTCCCTTAAGAGCAATTTTTACCCAATGGTTTACGTTTTTTTGATTTTTATATATGGTTGATCCGTTTTGTATATCTAAAAATCCATCGTTATTATAATCTGCAACAGCTCCAAGACCAAATTGATAGTCAAAAGGGGTAAAAGTCATATTTCCGTTGTTGTACATAATTTTATTTCCGCCACCCATAATATCAACAAATCCGTCATTGTCAAAATCATGCGCTATATGTTCAATACTTGTTGAGGTATTAGTATCCCAACCTGAACCTGAAGTTATATCTGTAAAGGGTTCTTCGGTATTGTTTGTTGTATCAAGATTATTTCTTCTTAAAACATGATTTCCAGCACTTGCGCCAATTAATGCATCCATGTCTCCATCATTGTCATAATCTGCCCAAGCTGCAGACCAAGACTGACCTGGATCGTAAAGATCCATTTCTACCGAAATATCTGAAAAAGTTCCATTACCATTATTTCGGTGTAATTCATCGGGCGGTACACTTCCGCATTTCGCAATAAACAAATCAAGATCTCTATCGTTATCATAATCCACCCAAATAGATCCATAATTTCCTCCATTAGCACTTAATCCTAATGATAATGCGCCGGGTGTTATTCCAGATTGGTAATAGGTTAAATTTCCGCTAGCATCATTGATATAATAAACATTTGGATCTACATCATGACAAGAAAAAGCATCAAGATTTCCATCATTATTCAAATCTATAAAATTGGTTCGTTGACAAAAAACATATTGTCCAGGTTCGTATTTAGTGAAAGCTGTACCAGTACTGTTTGATTTCATAAAGGCAACACCTTGTCCGTTTCCGTACATCAAATCATTAAAACCGTCTTTATTATAATCACCGGCAGCCATACTCCACGTTGGTAAAAAAGAAGTTGAAGGTGTTGGTAGGTCTGCTATTGTAAAAGTTCCATCTATATTTTGGTAATGAACTCGGACGTTAGAGGCACTAACACCAACAATATCATCCAGATAATCATTATTCATATCAACACCACAAAGTTTGAACTGACTATTAATGGTAGGTATTAATTGTCCAACAAAGCTAACAGGTCCGGGTGGAGGCACTACAATTGGACTTTGTGTAAGTTCAAATGTAAAACCAGCACTAGACCATCTGTTGTCCCAAGCTATAATATAACTTGTACCAGCAGTAACATTAAAAGTACATACAGATGAATAATTATTTGTTCCGACTCCAGAATCATCATCGCCTGCATAGCAAGTAAGCGAACTGCAACTTCCAATATACACATGGACACGAGTATCTTTTCTAGGTGTATTAGCAACAATATCTGTAGTAATAGTTACCGTGTAATCTTGAGTTGGTGTATAAGTATACCATTCTCCACGAGCATTGGCTCCAGTAATAACACCGTTATCTGCACAAATTGGTGTTGGAACTTCAGTTCCGTTAACCGCATCTACAACGAATGTACCAGCAGTCGTAATCGGAATTGCATTTGCACAGGTATCCTGCGCAAAAGAATTTTGAATTAATAAGTTCAAAAACAATAATAAGGTAATTTTTTTCATTTTTTTGGTTTGGTATTTAGTTTTATTTAATTACAAGATTTAAGTGAGTTTATCCATTCTTCCATCAGAGCAACACCTTCGGTGTGAATTATAGTTCTACCGTGAAGTGGCATTCTGAATCGTTCGTCTTCCGTATTAATTCTGTGAAAAAGCATTGAGCGATTTATATTACCGGGTGTTACTATGTTTCCGAGTGCTGGTTCAAAATTTTGCATATCGGCTGTTGGCATACAAACTCCCATGTTGAATCTATTTGTTTGCGTTTCATTATAGGCAAATCGCATAGCTCTATAATTACAATGTCTTTCACTTTGATGGCAGTGTGCACAATTTATATCAACATAAGAACGTGCTCTTTCTTCTAAAGATTTTGTCAAATCTTTATAGTCAACAGTCGTATTGATTGCAGAAGGAAAAGTAAAGTTATTCTCTAACATGCCGAGTTCAATCCATTTTGCCAATTGGTTTTTGACACCGTCAGAATATGTAAAATTAAAATTTAAATTTTGAGGTTTTATTCCTATAGGAATATTTGTTGAGACCGTGTTAGCTCCGATTGTTTGTTGTGTTTTGTGACAAATAACACATTGTGCTTCAGCAGGAAAACGATAATTAATATTTTTTTCTACATTATTGTGCAACCATTTTACGGGACTTGAGCTACCTAACAAATCAAATGTAGCTTCAGTTTGCGTTTCATTCCAAATATATTCCGCAAAAATCCAGCCAGAGGCTTTTCTGATCATAACACGAGTCTCCATAATACGAGTAGTATTTGAAGGTAAAACATTATCATAATAGAATGTTTTGATTATTGCAGACCCGATCGGTAGTTCAAGAGTTTTTGTATCGCCATTATAAGTAGCTTTGGTATTCTTAGGCATCCAAACAAAACGTTTCTTTTTGGCATAGTCTGTAAATAAAGAACTTGCAGGTTCGTATGGAATTACATTTGCGTTTGGTTTCTGAAGTTTCATATCACCTTCAAAAAAACGGTATTCAGATAGTTTTTGGAAAGGCTCGACACTAATGTCAACTTTTACAGAAGTATCTATCGGAATGTAGGGTTCTTCACTTTCTGACTTTGAACAAGAAATAACAAAACAGAATAACAACAGTAATGCGCTTGAAAGTATGGCTTTTTTCATATATTTTTTTAACAAGAACAAAAATAATAAAAAAAATGGGATAATCTAAGATTTTATTAATTAACTACCTAAAAATTAAAAATTTAACATACGTCTAATCGAATATTGTAATTATCTAGAGACGCAATTGCATTTTGTGATTTGTAGTCAAAATCGGCTTCGTGTTTCTTTTTATCGTTGCGTGATTCTATTAGTTTTACACAATAAAAAAAACGTCTCAAGTCGACATTGTTTGACAAAATCAATCCTGGAACTTTTGTGTTGTTTCCAAATTCATCCTTAGCAACCATCGTAAAAAAACTCGAGTTGCAATGTTTTACTTTTCCAGTTCGTATATTTTCAGATTCAACTCGAATACCAACAATCATTGAGCTTTTGCCAACATAGTTGATACTCGCTTTCATAGTAACTAGTTCGCCAACCTCTATCGGATTCAGAAAATCGACTGTATCAACAGATGCAGTAACGCAGTAATTGCCAGAGTATTTACTAGCGCAAGCAAACGCTATTTGATCCAGTAAAGACAAGATATAACCACCATGAATTTTTCCCGAAAAATTGGTATGTGATGGTAGCATCAACTCTGATATTGTGATGCGGGAATCTTTTACAGTTTTAAAAAAATCTTCCATTATTTCATTTTGAAAGGCGAATCTTCTTGCTCAACTTTTGTAACAAAATATTTAGTATCTCCCCACCATGGAAATGTCGCATAGCGTTCTATATAAGTTACTTTTACATAATCGCCTTGTAAATCTTCCATCTGTTTGATAACCATTGTATCGCTATCTAGTATTGAGAATTTGAAAATCTGGGCCCCAGAGATTCCTTGACTTAACTCGCCTTCCCAAGTTTTGAAGGCAATTCCCTTATGACTAATTTTTATTAATTCGCCAGATCTAAAACCATCGCTAAAAGTAGCATAATACATCGCCGTAAAATATCCAGCGAAGCCCAAAATTAGTACGCTCAATAAAATAATTATAACTTTTCTCATAATTTTTGATTTAGTTTTTTTTCAAAAGTACATTTTTTATAATAAAAGATTCTCTTCTTTTTCTGCTCGTACAAGTATATTTTCGGGCAATGATTTTTTTGCTTTTGCCCCCATTTTTTTTAATTTTTCGACACTAGTAATGAGGTTTCCATTTCCGTCGACAAGTTTGTTCATCGCGCCTTGATATTCAGATTTGGCTTCGTCCATTTTCTTTCCTATTTTTAATAAATCTGAAACGAATCCTTCAAACTTGTCATACAAAGCTCCAGCTTGTCTTGCAATTTCTAATGCGTTTTCTTGTTGTTTTTGATTTGCCCACATACTATCAATAGTCCGCAAAGTAGCAAGCAAAGTTGAAGGTGTTACAATCACAATATTTTTCTCAAACGCTTTGTTATATAAATTGGTATCTTCGTTTAAGGCTACTGCAAAAGCTGATTCTATTGGAATAAAAAGCAACACAAAATCGGGGCTTTCCATATGATACAAATCTTGATAATTCTTATCGCCCAATTGCTCAACATGACGTTTTAAGGAGGTAACATGTTCCTTTAGATGTTGTTCTTTGGCATCGTCATCTTCTTCATTTATATATCGTTCGTAAGCAGTAAGCGTAACTTTTGAGTCTACAATCATCTTTTTTCCGTCAGGAAGATTAATCACAACATCTGGAAAAACGCGATTTCCTTCGTCGGTTACAAAACTTTGTTGTACCTCGTATTCACGACCTTTTTCGAGCCCCGATTTTTCTAAAACACGTTCTAAAACGAGCTCGCCCCAATTGCCTTGCATCTTGCTATCGCCTTTCAAAGCTTTGGTTAAGTTGATAGTTTCCTTACTCATTTGAGCACTCATGTCACGCAAACCTAATATTTGTTGGCGCAAAGCTGCATGATAATCGATACTTTCTTTATGTGTATCTTCTACTTTTTTCTCAAAATTGATAATTTTATCTTGCAACGGTGTCAAGATATTTTTCATGTTTTCTTTATTCTGTTCTGTAAATTTATTGGTTTTTTCGTCGAGAATTTTATTTGCCAAATTCTCAAATTCTTTAGTAAATTTTTCTTGTAAGTTTTCAACCTCCGATTTTTGTTCTTTGTTTCGTTCCCAAAGATTTTCAAAATCGGTTTCTTTTTTTGATAAATGAATTGCTAAAACTTCTTTTTCAGACCTTATATTTTCTTTTTCAGAATTTAAAATCGAAATAGTAGCTTTAAATTGTTCGATTTGAGCTTGCAACCCATTTATTTTTTCGTCTGATGTAGCTTTTTCGGAATTCGATTTATTCGAAAAAATAAGTTTTCCGATAAAAATTCCGAGTAGTAAAGCAACTATAAACGTTATGAAAACAAGAAGATATTGTGGCATTTGAAATAAAATTTTTTGTAAAAATAAGCAATATTATCAAACCGCATAATCCAAAAATGTATTTTTGCAAAAAATAATATATGCATCGTCATTTCATAATTCATAAACCTTATGGCTATTTGTCGCAGTTTGTTTATGAGTTAAAGCGAAAGAAAAAATTGCTTTGCGAACTGTTTGATTTTCCTGCCGGCACGATGGCAATTGGTCGTTTGGATGAAGATTCTGAAGGATTACTTTTGCTAACAACCAACGGAAAAATGAGCGAAATTGTACGAAGCAAAAAAGTAGAGAAAGAATATTATGTTCAAGTTGACGGTTTGATAAATACCGAAGCCGTCGATCAATTAAAACTGGGAGTCGAAATTGGTTTTGAAGGGAAAAAATACATGACCAAACCTTGCGAAGCTTTTATTATTAATGAAATTCCTAATTTTGGTGCACGCGGAAAAAAAATTCGTGACGAGCGCCATGGACCAGCTTCTTGGCTATCGATAACAATAAACGAAGGAAAATTTCGTCAGGTGCGAAAAATGACAGCTGCGGTTGGATTTCCGACTTTGCGATTGGTTCGTGTTCGTATCGGAAACGTTTTTTTAAATACTTTGCAAGCTGGAGAAGTTTTGGAAGTTTCCGATTTTCAGATAACAAATAACCAAACAAAAGAATGTTAAACATTGTCCTTGTAGAACCAGAAATCCCAAACAATACTGGCAATATTGGTCGATTGTGCGTTGGTACTAATAGCAAATTGCATTTGATTCATCCTTTCGGATTTGTGATAAATGATAAAAATCTCAAACGTTCGGGATTAGATTATTGGGTATATCTCGAGGTTACCGAATATCAAAATGTAAGCGAATGGATTTCGAAAATAGAAGACAAATCTAGAGTTTTCTTGATGAGTTCGCATGCCGAAAAATCAATTTATGAAAATCTTTTTCAAGATGGCGATTGGTTGGTTTTTGGCAAAGAAAGTGTTGGGTTAAGTCAAGAAGTTTTCGAAATATTCAACTCGCAACAGCAACTAACAATTCCGATGTCAAAACTGATACGAAGTTTCAACATTGCCAATTCGGTAGCATTTGTTGTTGGTGAGGCAAAACGACAAATTTCTATTTTGTAAAAATTTCTTTAAAAAAATCTAACATCGCAATCCAAGATCGTTTAGCAGCTTTTTCATTATAAGCTGCGCCTTTGCTATTATCGTTTCCTGCATCTTTGTGAGTAAATGCATGTACAGAGTTGGCGTAATATGTCATTTGCCAATCGGCTTTCGCTGTTTTCATTTCGTCCTGAAAAGCTTTAATTTCTGTTTCTGGAACATAAAAATCGTCTGCACCATGAAGTACCAAAACTTGTGGCGAAATAGGTTCGATAGTTCTCGTCGCATCTCGTGCTAATCCTCCATGAAATGAAACAATACCAAGTATTTTCATGTTTGTCCTAGCAGCTTCAATGGCGCCAGTGCCTCCAAAACAATAGCCAATAACAGCAACTTTGTTAGGATTTGCTCCAGCTTTAATTAACTGGTCTAAAGCAAGTTGTATTCTTTTTTGATAAGCGGTTATATTTTTTTTGAACGAACCTGCAATTTGACCAGCATCTTTAGGTGTTGTAGGTCGTTTATCAATACCATAAATATCTGCAACAAAAACGGTGTAGCCCAATTTGGCGAGTTCTGTAGCATTTTCTTTTGCGTTATTATCAATTCCCATCCAGGCAGGAAGCAATAATACAGCATTACCGTTTGCAATTTTCTTTTTTGGAGTTATAATAAATCCCTCTAATTTTTGATTTTCATCAGAATAAGAAATTGGTTTTAATTGAGCAGTTATTATATTTATAGAAAACACTATTAAAATTAAAAAAAGTTTTTTCATGATTGTTTTTATTTAATTGTTGATTACAAATTTACCTTTTTCTAAATCAAACACAATGTTTTCGTGATCAAATAAAGTGTTAAAAACGCCATTCGAAATCAACTTTGAAGGATCGTCTTGAACAACAATGTTTTCTGTCATTACAATTATTTCGTCCGATAGTTGAATAGCTAGATCTATGTCGTGAGTTGAAAGCAGAATGCATTTGTTGGTTTCGGAAGCTAATTTTTTTAATAATTTGAAAACCGAAAATTTGTGTAATAAATCCAAATGCGTTGTGGGTTCGTCCAGAATTATCAAATCGGTATCTTGAGCCAATGCTCTTGCTATCAATACTTTTTGAAGTTGTCCATCACTTATTTCGTAATGTTTTTTTTCTGCTAAATATTCAATTTGTGTTTGTGCTAAGGCTGCATTTATTTTTAGTTTATCTTCGGTTGTTAGTTTTCCAATCCAATTGGTATAAGGTTGTCGACCAAGTGCTACGAGTTCAAAAACAGTCAAATTACTTGGAGGTAATTTTTCGGTCAAGACCAAACTTAAGTTTTGTGCTAAATCGATTGGACTGTAACTAAAAATATCTTTTTCATTATGTAAAACGGTTCCCGAAAGTGGTTTTTGAATTCCGGTTATGGTTCGTAAAAGTGTTGATTTCCCGATACCGTTTGCGCCAACTAAAGCTATTAGTTTTCCTTGATGGATTTGTAGATTTATATTTTCGGCAACGACATTAATTTTCTTCTTGGTTGTATAACCAATTGATAAATTTGAGGTGGAAAGGATTTTATTATTTGACATTTTCTGAAAACTAAATTCTAATTACTGAATACTTTTTTTCCGAACCAGCAACCAAATAACTATCGGTGCACCAATAATTGAGGTTATCGCATTAATCGGTAACGTAAAATCAAAACCAGGTAATTGTGAAACCGTATCGCAAAATAACATTATTATTGCTCCAATAAAAACCGTACTCCAAAACAAAATCTTATGATTGCTGGTTTGAAAAAGTAATTTTGACAAATGAGGAACTGCCAATCCAACAAAAGCAATTGGGCCAGCAAAAGCAGTGATACTTCCAGCCAATATACTAGTTGCGATAATGATTATAAATCGTGATTTTTTGAGATTTAAACCCATGCTTTTTGCATAATTTTCTCCAAGTAAAAGAGCGTCTAAAGATTTTAAAGAAAATAAACTTAATAGCAATCCTGTAAATACACAAATTGTTAAAATGATAATGCTGTTCCAAGATAAATTGCCGATATTTCCCATACTCCAAAACGTGAATTTCTGTAATTGTTCTGCCGAACTGAAATAGGTTAAAACACCAACAAACGCGCTGGTAAAACTGCTAAACATTAAACCAACAATAAGAATTGTGGCAGTATCTCTAAGTTTTTGAGAAATAAGTAACACCAAAAATAGCACCAAAAAACTTCCCAAACAGGATGCCAAAACAATTCCAAATCCCATTTCGGATAGTTGAAAACCAAAAAAGCTCGAACTTAAAACAACTAAGGCAACTCCCAAACTTGAACCTGAACTTAATCCTAAAACATAGGGTCCAGCCAAAGGATTTCGGAATAAGGTTTGCATTAATAATCCCGAAATCGACAATCCAATACCAACCAAAATTGCTGTTATTGCTTTGGGAATTCTAAAACTTACAATAATATAATCCCAAGTTTCTTTGCTGGTAGATCCTCCAATTATTTTTGTAAAAACCTCATTAATAGGTATCGAAACTTGACCCAAAGCGATATTCAATAGCAATGTCAATAGCAATGTCAATGACAAGATTAGAAATAAAGTAGCGTGTCGATTTTTAAGCATTTAATCTAGATAAGTTCTATTTGCAAATTTGTGTAAGATTATTTCAATTTTCAACTAAAAAATTTGTGTTAATATGTGGTTAAAAACTATTGCAACTTCTCAAAAAAGAATGGCTTATAGCCTACTAATAATTCGGGATGCAAAATTTTAACCAAATCTTTTAGTACAATATCTGGACGATTTGGCGCTAATTCATAATACAAAATGCCACCTGTTTTTCCTTTTTTGGTACAAAACGAATACACATTTTTGTTTTTGAAAGCGTCAAACTCTTCATAATGTGGATTTCCTGTTTTCATTGCTACTAATGTAGAAAATTGACCTGAAGTAATCCATAAATCGGCATTTTTAGCTTTTTCAAAAACAGTTTCAAACGACAAGGATAAACTTCCAGTTCCTGAGGTTTCATTCCAAAGATAATTGGCATTAGCGTCATTAAGAATCAAACTTCCCCAACTGGTTCCGCTTGGCAAATACCATTTTCCTTCAAAAATATCGCCAGCCAAAACAGTCGGTTTTGAAGTCGCTTTTTTGGCAATTTCAACAGTTTCTAGATATTCTTTTTCGATTTTTGAAAACAAATCGTTTGCTTGTTCTTGTTTTCCATATAGAGCTCCAAAAAATTTAATCCATTCGGCTTTTCCAAGTGGCGTTTCTTCGTTCCAATCGCCATTGAGCATAATTTTGAGACCGCTTTTTTCGAGATTATCTAAAGTAGGATTGTTATTATCAATGCCGTAACCTACAATCAACTCTGGTTGCAAATCGAGAATAACTTCCGTATTTAACGATTGATTATTGCCAACTTCTTTCACTTTTTTGTCATCAATCAAATTCCGAATTTTTTCAGAAGAAATGTAATCAAGATTTGGAAAACCAACCAATGTTTTTTCTTCTTGAAGCATTTCTAAAGACGGAATATGTGTCGTTGAAGTAACCACAATCGATTTTATGGGAACTTGAACAATAGTATTTTGCTTTAGAGAATCTGGAATAATACTATTTTTTTCTTGAAGAATATAGGTATATGTTTTATTGGATTTTGGCCAAGGATTTTTAACTGTTATTATCGAAAAACCGTTATGATTTTCTATTGAAAAGCCTTTGGCATATTTAATATCGTTTTGCTTTAAAACATTACTTTGATTGATGTCGTTTTTGCATTGGATAAATAATAGTGCTAGTAAAGCAATCGTAATTTTTTGAAGAATTTTCATTTGAAACTAATTTTTTTCAAAAGTAATGTATTGTTTCTAATTTTTAAAAATTACATTTGCAAAGAATTAAGGTTGCATTTTTCTTTTAGAAAATTGCATTAAAAGGGAAGTTAGTGATTGAAGATTGTTGATTAACTATTTTTGATTTCAGATGTAAAAATCTGAAATCGAATAAATCAGAAATCCAAATTCAAAAATCTACCGCTGTTCCCGCAACTGTAAGCTAATAAGCTTGTTGTTACTGCAAAACCATTGTCTCGTTTTAAAAAAACGAGGTGAGAAGGTAAACAACAAGACGCAAGCCAGGAGACCTGCCTTTGTTATAACAAATATCGAATTCTCGGGAGATAGGATTCTGAAATTATGTCTGTAAACAAACTATTGGTTTTCTTTTTTGTACTTATTTGCCAATTTTCTTTGGCACAAAATGATACTATCCAAAATTTACTAGAAGTGATTGTTTCGGATGCTAATCTTAAAAATTTTTCGAATTCGAAATCAATTTTGATAATGACAGATTCGATTATCAAAAAAAATCAACCTTCACTAACATCGCTACTCAATTATAATTCAACCATATACTTTAAAGAAAACGGACTCGGAATGGTTTCCTCACCGTCATTTCGTGGCACAACGGCACAACAAACAGCAGTAGTTTGGAATGGAATAAACATCAACTCACAACTGTTGGGTCAAACTGATTTTAACACGATTTCGGTTCGAGATTTTAATTCTATAGTGGTTCGTGCTGGTGGTGGAAGCACTATTTATGGTAGTGGAGCAATTGGCGGAAGTATTCATCTTAATAACGAAATGGTTTTTAGAAATCAAAATAGTACTGAGCTACAGCAAGATTTTGGTAGTTTTTCAACGTATTCCACTTTTTTAAATTCTAAAATGGGTACCGAAAAATTATATCTTCAAATGGGGTTTTCTGTCAATAATTCGAAAAATGATTATGTCTATGTTGGAATCTTTGATTGGAAAGGGAATAAGCGTAAAAATAGAAATGGACAATATCACAATTCGAGCATCAATGCTACTTTAGGTTATAAAATAAATAGTAATAACGTACTAAAATTTTATGGTCAATCTTATTTAGATTTACGCCATTTTTCATTAATTAACGACACAGATACCAAAACAAAATATAGAACAACCAATTTACGAAATTTGTTAGAATACGATGGAAAATTTTCTAAACTATCAACGAATATTAAGTTAGCTTTTCTTTCTGAAAATTATCAGTACTTTCAAAGTATTGATGTCCCAGAATTTAGTAGTGGAAAAGTTGAAAGTTTTATAACTAGAGTAGATTTAGGGTATCAATTATCACACGCTATAAACATCACTTCTATTATCGATAATACTAAGTCTAATGGTTTTGGATCGAGTATTCCTTTAAACACAAGAGATATTTCTTCTTTTTCATTATTGATTTCTCACAAATTAGAGAAGGTTACTACCGAACTTTCAATAAGAAAAGAAGTTACTAGTACTTATATTTCTCCAACACTGTTTTCGATTGGAAGTTTTGTAAAATGGAATTATTTTTTCGAGACTAAAGCAACTATTTCCAAAAATTTCAGAATGCCAACATTTAATGATTTGTACTATAATAGTAGTGGCGGGATTGGCAATTTGAATCTTAAACCAGAGAATGCTTTGCAATCTGAGATATCTGCTGTCTTCAAATTCAAAAAAATTACTTTTTCGCAAACAGGATATTTTATCAAAACAGATAATTTAATTACTTGGTTTCCAATTAACTCTAATATTTGGACACCAATGAATATAAAAAAGACCGAATCTTATGGTTTAGAATCGATTGTGTCTGGAAATTATAATTTCAGAAAGCATTTTTTTAGCCTTAATGCTACTTATGCATATACAATATCTAAAAATTTAGAAACCAGTACTCAATTAAGTTATGTGCCTTTCCATAAAGCCACTGCTTCATTGGGTTATGCCATTGACAAACTATCTTTTACATATCAATTTTTGTATAATGGATTTGTTTATATCTTACTCGATAACAAGCCAGATCAAATTGTAAAGGCTTTTTTTATTTCTAATATTGCCACCGATTATAATTTGAATTTTCTTAAGTCTACAAAAATTGGCTTTCGATTATCAAACATCTTTAATATAAAATACCAGAGCGTAGAAGATCGTTTTATGCCAGGCACGAATTTCACTTTTTTTACTAACTTTAAATTTTAACACAAATGAAAATTACTAGATTATTTATGATTGCATTTCTAAACATTATTTTTTTTACTTCCTGTTCAAAAGATGATGATGTAGCTCCAACTGCGCCACTTGGAGCTTATGAAAATGGTTTTTTTGTTCTTAATGAAGGCACTTTTGCAAAAGGAACTGTAACTTTTGCTTCAAATGATTTGAATACCGTACAAACAGATATTTATCCGATTGTAAATCCCGGTGATGCACTTGGCGGTTTTGTACAATCAATCTTTTTTAATGGAGATAATGCCTATATTATTTCAGGCGGCTCAAACGTTATTACTGTTGTAAATCGTTATACTTTTAAACGTATTACTAAGATAGAAACAGGTTTTAGTAATCCAAGATATGGGGTTGTAGTCAACGGA
The DNA here is from genome assembly GCA_031422015.1 of Flavobacterium sp. Lineage (GTDB taxonomy): Bacteria > Bacteroidota > Bacteroidia > Flavobacteriales > Flavobacteriaceae > Flavobacterium. The sequence goes on from JANOPO010000041.1 coordinate 15,362, forward strand.
AAAGCATATGTTACCAATGCAAAAACCTATTCTAGCGGCTCAAACCCTGCAGGAAACACAGATGATTATCTTGCCGTAATTAATTTATCTACAAATACGCAGGAGCCTCAAATTTCATTAAATGCTACTGCTGACAAGATTACAGCGCATAACGGAAAATTGTATATTATTGAGCCTTATAATAATTCAAATATTTTAGTAGTAAATGCAAGTACAAGCACACTCGAAGCACCTATAGCAATTGGGGATAATGCAAATTCTATGGAAGTGTTAAATGGCACATTATACGTAGCAAGAGCGCCTTTTGGTTCAGCTAGTAAGATTGTAAAAGTTAATCTATCTGACAAAACATTTTCTGAAATAAACTTGCCTGAGGCACAAGCAGAAGTGAAAAATTTAGATATTTATAATAATAAAATTTATTATACATCAGGCACAAGTGTTTACGCAATGGATGTTACAGCAACAGCCTCATCAACAACTAGTGTAGCCACTTACACCTCTACATCAGCCTTTGGAGCAATGTATGGTTTTGCTGTAAACAATGATAAAATTTTTATCGGCGATGGAGGCGACTTTTCTGCAAATGCAAATGCCCTTATATTTTCACTTACCGGCACATTGCTCAAAACGATTGAATCTGGCGTAGGACCAAATGATTTTTACTTTAATTAATTTTTTTCATTCTTTTTATGAAACGCTTTCATTTTTTAATGGAAGCGTTTTAGCTATATAAATGATTTGTTTATTTAGAAAATTTTTATATTTGCAAAAAATTAAAATTATGACTCATAATACCTTTTACACTATATTGCTAGTTTTTACTGTTTTTATTATTTCTTGCGAAACTGATGATAAAGTTGTTGACATATACGAACCAAAAGGAGTTTTTGATAGTGGTGCGTTGGTCCTAAATGAAGGAACTTCAGGAAATGGAAATGCTACCGTATCCTTCATCTCTTTCGATTTGAATACAACTCAAAATAATATTTTTGCAAATACTAACAATGGTACTTCTTTGGGTGATAAAGCACAAAGTATTGCTTTTAAAGATGATTTAGCATATATAATCGTTAACAATTCAAACAAAATTGAAATTGTTAATAGAAACACAATGGCAAAAGTTGCGTCAATTAATTCTGGTTTATCTAACCCTAGGTATATGGCTTTCTCAGAAGGAAAAGGGTATGTAACAAATTGGGGAGTTGCAAGTAACCCAGAAGATGATTATATTGCAGTAATCAATTTGACTACCAATAGTATGTCTAATAAAATACCAGTTATTGAAGGTCCGGAACGGATTATTGAAAATGCGGGAAAGCTATTCATTTCTCATAAAGGGGGGTTGGGATACGGAAATAAAATATCTGTGGTTTCTGCCAGTAGTAATACAGTAACAAATTCTATAAATGTTTTAGATTTACCTAATACGATGCAAATTGATAACGGATTTCTATGGGTTTTGTGTGAAGGAAAACCTAGCAGTTTAATCAATCCATTAGAGGAAACATCAGGAAGTTTGAAAAAAATTAATTTGGCAACCGATAGTGTCGAAAGTACATTTAATTTCCCATTAGCAACAAACCATCCATCTAATTTGGTAATTGTAAATTCAAAATTATATTATACTATAAACTCTAGTATATATAAAATGAATCTGGTTCCCGTTGCTCCGGCAACATCAATTTCGTTACCACTTACGTCGGCATTTACGTCGTCAACACCAAATCTTTATGGATTTGCAATAAAAAATAATAGAATTTATATTTCTGGTTTTGATGTTTTAAATTCCAATGGAATAGCTTTAATTTACTCGTTGGGTGATTTTCAAGACTCTCAAACAATTGGAACTTTGCTACGAACAACTGGTGTTGGAGTTGCTCCAAACGGGTTTTACTTTAATCAATAAGAAGTTAACTTTTCAACAAAAAAGGCTTTCTGGATTTAGACTGAACCCAAAAGTTTGGACAAATTTATAATTAATTTTGATAATAATGAGCTCGATATTTTATCGGGCTCATTTTGTTTAAATTTGATTTAGTTCTGTCGTTATTGTAATAGTTTATATATTCTTTGATTTCT
>JANOPO010000042.1:0-44480 GCA_031422015.1 Flavobacterium sp.
ATATAAACAACAACAATAGATAAATTTGAACAATATTAAAAAGGCGAACAGTATAAAAAATCTACAAAATTTGAAGTTATAAACGTCAATTGTTAATAAATAGTTTGATTTTCGATTTAAATTGTAAAAAAAGATAGGTTAAAGTTACATGTTATAAAAAATAGTAATAAAAATTATTAATTTTAATAAAATTCTTACAATTAAAATAAATTAGTTATTCTGCTAATTTAACTAAGGTATCATAATCAATTTAAAATGAGTTTGTTTAACACTACATACAAAATATGAACAGAAAACTAGTTATTGGGGATATACACGGGGGATATAAAGGTTTACTCGAAATTTTAGAAAAAGCATCGATAACAAAAGCAGATAAACTCATTTTTTTAGGTGATTATGTGGATGGCTGGAGCCAATCGCCAGAAGTAATAGATTTGTTAATAGAACTAAGTAAAAAACAAGATTGCATTTTTATTCGAGGCAACCATGACCAACTTTTTTTAGATTGGTTGGAAACAAACGATAAACATATTGATGAAGGAATGTGGTACAAACATGGCGGCAAAGCCACAGTTGATGCTTATAAAAATATTTCTTTATCAAAAAAGAATAAACATATCGATTTTTTAAAAAACTTATTGAACTATCATATCGATTCTGACAACAACCTATTTATACATGCAGGATTTACAAATACAAATGGGGTAATGCATGAATATTTTTCAAAAACCTTCTATTGGGACAGAACATTATGGGAAACTGCATTGTGCCTAAATCCAAAATTAGAAACAGAACATATTTTCTATCCACAACGATTGCTTAATTACAAAGAAATTTTTATCGGGCATACACCTATTACCAGAATAAATGAAACAAAACCGCAGAATTTTGCTAATGTTTGGAATGTTGATACCGGCGCAGCATTCATGGGACCGCTAACAATAATGGATATAAAAACTAAAGAAATTTGGCAAAGCCAAACTTTAAATAAATTGTATCCGACAGAAAAAGGCAGAAATTAAATGTAACTTATTATATTTGTAAAAATTTTAAACTTATAAAAATGAAAAAGAATATTACATTATTACTTTTATTAGCAGTCGGCCTAGTTAATGCACAAGCATTTAAAGGAAAAGACGATTTCAAAGCACAAGTTGGAGCAAGTTTGCAAGACAAAGCAAACGGAATTCATCTTTCTGGCGATTATGGTATTGGCGAAAACATGTCGATTGGAGCCGGAATAACTTATATTCTTGGGGTTTCGGAAGGCGAAGTAGGTGATATCGACTTTAAAGATAAATTCGATTTCAAAGCGCGTTTTAATGCAAACATCGGCAACGTTATCAATATTGATGAAAAGCTTGATATTTATCCAGGATTACATTTAGGCACAAAAAACTTTGGTGCACATTTAGGCACAAGGTATTTTTTTACTGATGGATTCGGTGTTTATGTGGAATTAAATGTGCCACTAGCAAAATATGATAGCGATGCAAATAAAGCCAATAATCAATTCATGACAAACTTCGGAGTTTCTTTTAATTTATAAAAGATACTAAATAATATACTTAAAATTCACGTTGTAAAATTCTTTTTTGCACGTGAATTTTTTTTAACATTTAAAATTAATGAGTACAATAAATAAAAAAATTCTAGAAAGAAGCAATTCTAAATGTGAAATGTGTAGCAATGCCGAAGATTTAAGCCTTCATTTAACAAAGGAAGAGGCCGTATCTTTGGATAATACAGTTTTAGTTTGCAGAACTTGCAAAAACCAAATAGAAAAGATTGAGACTACTGATGCCAACCATTGGCGCTGCTTGAGTGACAGTATGTGGAACGAAAATAAACCTGTACAAGTTGTTGCATGGCGGATGCTCAATCGATTAAGAACTGAAGGATGGCCACAAGAACTACTTGATATGATGTATCTCGATGAAGAAACCTTAGTTTGGGCAGCTGCAACTGGCGAAGGAGAAGATGAAGACGGAAAAATAATTCATAAAGACGGAAACGGCAACATTCTTAAAGATGGAGATTCTGTAGTGCTAACAAAAGATCTTGATGTTAAAGGATCAAGCATGACTGCCAAAAGAGGTGCAGCAGTCCACAATATTAAGTTGGTTTGGGACAATGCAGATCAAATTGAGGGCCGTGTTGATGGCCAACAAATTGTAATACTAACTCAGTATGTAAAGAAAACCAAATAATTTTTTAGTACAATTAATTAAACTGCACCTTTAAATTTTGGAAATAACAAGTTCAACTCTTCGGTCGTATTCTGATCCCTTGCCAAGCGGCACAGAGTTTCCGTAACCTTTAAATTTCATTCTAGTTTTCGCAATTTTCTTGAAAGCCAAATATTTAAATACCGACTCAGCTCTATTGTGGGATAAATGCCGTTTTTTGGTTTCTCTATCGATAGCTTCCTTTTGATACGGCGGTGTACAACAAACATGACCTTGAATTTCAAATTCGAGTTTTTTAAATTTCATTAATTGCGTTGAAAGTTTATCTAATTGTGATTTTGCTTGAAAAGTCAATTTGCTGCTGCCTCGCTCAAACAAAAGATTTTCAAGATAAATATGATCTCCAACAATATGCTTTTTCTGAATAGAAGTGAAAAAACCAGGAATTTCTATCTTTGGTAATGGTTTAAGATTCAAAACTACATCAACACGTCGGTTTTTCGAACGCTTTTCAGGAAGGTTTTCTAGTACATCATCGTCAATCAATATCCGTCCTTTACCTTCAATAGTAACAATAATTTTGTTTTTTATTCCATTTTCCATCAATTTATCTTTGATGGTATTAGCTCGATTGGTTGATAATTTAAAGTTATAGGCATCTTTACCAATATCATCTGTATATCCAAAAATCTGAACAGATTCTATTCGTGTAGAATCGGTAGTTTTTATAAATGCAATTACATTATCAGCTTGTTTTGAATCTAAATTAAATTTATCAAACTCAAAATAAACAGACTGTACGACTTCCTCTTGGCTGTAGATTATTCCAAAAAAAAGTATAAATATGAATTTGAAATAAAACTGTATCATTGTTTCAAAATTTTATTGTATTCTGATATATTATTAAGAATATCGATCGCTTTTTTAATTTCAAGATTGTTTTTTGTGTAATATTGATAAAGTCCCTCTTTATATTGATAACGTCGTATAATTTCGTCCAAAATTAAATTTTTTATTTCCTTTTGGTGCTTATTTAATTGATTTTCTTCACTTTTTTGAATTGCTGTAAGTAATTGTTGATATTCCGCACTAATAGCATCATCAATTTTTTCTTTCTTCGCAGATTCTAACATTTTCTTCAAATCGAGTTCTGTTTCGGTATCAAATACAAATTTAGAAACTTTAAGAAAATTTTTAAAATCAGAAAAATCAGCATCCGTGAAACTAGGGGCTTTATCTCCAATATTTGGATTTTTATAATAATAACTAGTTACATAATTAAAAATTCCATCATTTTTGATTAGAGCTTCTACAATCGAGCTTGTTTTAGTTTCTTCTAATTCGACATCAGGCTGCACACCACCACCGTCATAAACAGTTCTTCCTTTTCGAGTTTTAAAAGCATTAAATTTTGAAGCATCAATTTTAATTGCTTTTCCATCTTTATCCTTTTTCGAATAATCCAAAGCCTGAATACATCTGCCGGAAGGCGTATAATATCTTGAAATGGTTATTTTTACTTGTGTGCCGTAAGTAAGTTCGACAGGGCGCTGGACCAATCCTTTGCCAAAACTTCGGCTGCCAACAACTACTGCACGATCTAAATCTTGCAAAGCCCCAGAAACAATTTCTGATGCTGATGCGCTTTTTCCGTTAACGATAACAACCAATGGTATTTCTAGATCGAACGGTTCTTTAGTGGTTTTGTAGGTCGAGTTGTGTTTTTCGATTTTCGATTTTGTTGTTACAATTACTTCTCCTTTTGGTACAAAAAGATTACAAATATTTACTGCTTCGTTTAGTAATCCGCCGGGATTTCCTCTCAAATCTAATATAATTCGTTTTGCGCCCTCCTTTTTTAAGTTTATAAGTGCTTCTTTGGTTTCTGAAGTTGTTTTTTTATTAAAAGCTGTCAAAACAATATAGCCAGTTTGCTCATCAACTTTTCCGTAAAATGGTACAGCTTTGATTTCAACTTCATCCAAAACTAAAGTGGTACTTAAAGTTTTGCCTTGTCGCACATAAACAACATTAATTTTAGTATTTTTTGAACCTTTTAGTAGTTGAGCTGCATCGTCTTTAAAATCAGCCAAAAGGATTTCGCCAATTTGTATTATTTCGTCACCAGCCTTCAAACCAGCTTTGTCGGCGGGCATATCCTTATATGGTTCTTTGATAATAAGCATGTTTTCTTTGCGTGTTATCATAGCTCCGATGCCAGTATATTCGCCAGTATTATTAATTTTAAATTTGACAACATCGGCTTCATTAAAAAAATTTGTATACGGATCTAAGTCGGCCAACATTGCTTTAATGGCTTTGTCCATTAGTTGCCCTGGATTAATCTCGTCGACATAGTTTTTATCAAGTTCCTTAAACATCATTGTGAAAATTTCGATTTGCTTTGCTATTTCAAAAAAATTTTCTTTGAAACTAACTCCAACAAACAAAAATCCAGAGGCTAGTACTGGTAGGATATTTTTTTTCTTAAAAAGGGTATACATTATTGCGCTGTTTTTTTCTTAAATTTTCTTCTAATTAAATAAATTATCGCCACTAAAATAGCGATAAAAGGCCAAATTGCAAGTAACCAAATAAAGAAACTTGAAATCCCGTTGCATCCAGATACTATTGCATTAACAATTTTTGTTCCAAACGATACAGTTGTACCAATTTTTTCGACCGTAGTTTTATAAAAATGAATTGTAATTGTACTCATCGATACCTTATTTTGCAAATATTTCAGTTGTCCTTCTTTGGCTTCAATTTCTTCTCTAATAGCTGAAAGTTGCTTTTCGATTTCGATAATTTCGGAAATTTTAGAGGCTTTTTTTAACAATTCGAAATAGCGAGTTTCCAAAACTTTTTTGGTTTTAAGTCGGGCAGCACTGTCAATATATTCCTCAGTTACATCGTCTGCCGTAATTTCTTTAAGTTCGAAAAAGCCAACACCTTGGGAAACCTCATTTATAAGTGCATCAAAATTTTTGCTTGGTACACGAATAATAATTGTTCTAAAAACAGTATTGTATTCTGTTCCTTGCGAGTCGTTTTGGATTGTTGCGTTTTGATTTTTTAATGATTTTGAAATTTGGTCGTAGGTAGCATCCAGATCGCGAGTTTCGAACCGAAGATTGGCGTTTTTAATGATTTTCGGCTCGATTGAAATTTCATCAGATTTTGGCTCGGCAGCTTGATTTTCGGCTAAATCATCTGATTTGTCATAACTTTTTGTCGCTGGAGGCATTTTCATGTCGCTAACTACTACAGATGCTGTTTCTTCAAATGCTGCATTTTCTTTGCAGCTAAATAATATAAAAAAACTAACTAGTAAAAACAGTATTTTTTTCATAAGATTGGGTTTTTAATAACAACGTAAAAAAGCGTGAAATTATTATTTTTCTTCGTGGATTGCAATTAAAAATTTTTCAAAAAGCTGGATTGTTTTTATATTTATTTCATGATAATCAAGTCGATCTTTGGTTTGATAAAAAAACATAATCGCGTATTTATTGGTTAGTTTTTCTACAAATAAATGTTTATTTAGTCGATAGGTTTCGCGCAGAACCCGCTTATAATAATTTCGATCTACAGCATTTTTAAAATATTTTTTGGAAACAGAAACGCCAAATTTAAGATTTTCTACTTGGTGCGTTTCGATTTTTTTAAAGACCAATCGCAACGGATATTTCGATACCGATTTGCCATCAGAAAACAATGAGTCTATTGCTTTTTGGCTTTTAAGTTTTTCGGTTTTGGGATAAGTGAATCTTGTTGACAACTGCAATTTTTCGAATTTATTTTGATGTAAAATTACAAATTCTATTCAACTTAAATTGTAAGATTACTTACTTTAGTTATCTTCGCTTTTCAAAAAAATAACGAAAAATGAAAAAAACCTTACTATTATTACTGTTCCCTGTTTTTCTTTTTGCCCAAAAAGAAGATGTTGTTTATAAAAAATTAGCCAATCAAACCTGTGAATGTATTAACGAAAAAAAGAAAGAAAAAATTTCAGAACTAGAGTTAGGGCTTTGCGTAATTAGTACTTTAGGGAAACTGTCTGATAAAGAAAAGAAAATTATAAAATACGATTCGGCCTCGGATACAGCTTTAGATAAGGTTTCCGAACAAATTGGAATGCAAATGGTATCCGTTTGTCCAGAAGTTTTTTCGAATATGTTGCAAGCAGAAGCTGTTGTTGAAGAGGCTGCAACTGAAGAAGTAGCTCCAGATCCTGCATTCGAAGGCGTTTTTCAAACCATAACTTCAAATGAGTTTAAAACAATATCCATTATTGATAACGAAAATCAAAAACGTGAGTTTATTTGGTTATTTTCTTTTGATGGCGATGCCCTTTTCATTAAAAACAAGATCGTAAAAGGAGATAAAATTGAGGTTACATACCGTGAACAAAACTTTTTTGACCCAAAAATAAATGAGTATCGAATTTATTTTGAAATTCTTGAGGTAAAATTAAAATAAATAAAGAACCAATGTAGACTGAACCTAAAAGTTTGGACAAATTTATAATTAATTTTCGAAAATTTTTTCGATTTCGAAATCAAGTTCTGGAAACAGCGGACTAGTAATTTTTGATCCTTCAATGCATGGTTTTAAACCGATATATTTTCCGTTTTGAAGGTTATAAACAAATATTGAATTTTCGGCTGGCTCTACGATCCAATATTCTTTTACTTCATTTTCTTCATACAAGTCAAATTTTACGCCCATTTCTTTTTTTGAATTGCCAGGCGATAAGATTTCTATAACCAAATCTGGCGCGCCATTACAACCTTTTTCATCTAATTTTTTTAAATCACAAACAACACACAAATCTGGCTGTAAAACTGTAAAAACTAAATTATCAGAATTACTTTTTTTATGATTTACTAATCTAACATCAAAAGGTGCATAATATAAACCGCACGATTTATTTTCAAAATAGCGGTCCAAATAGCGATTTATTTTTCCTGAAATGACTTGATGTTTCCTACTTGGCGCCGGACTTATTTTCATAATGTATCCTTTAATAAGTTCTACCCGATCAGAAAATTGCCAAAGCAAATAATCAGCATAAGAATATTGTTTAGTTAGATCAAGATCAGATAGATTAGTCACTATTGCTCCCATAGTTGGATTGTTTAAACAAAAATACTAATAACTATTGAATTTGCAAGACAAAAATTATTTAAGCTCAAAAACATTATTCACCTGCTTTACATCTGCCATCAACTTGCTAGGATCAATTTCAATTTTTTTTATAGTAGCTTTTTGTTTATTAATAGTAAAACAATAATCCGGATTACCCCAGACCCAATCATTGAGAACAGTTCTTTTTTGTGCTGAATTTGGATTTTCTTTTTCAAAACTCATCATTCGAAGCGGAATGTAAAAAGTTTCTTTTGAGCCGTCAACATATTCAATAGAAACATCTATTGGCATCGGCATTCGTCCAATTCTTTCTAGATGAATCGTTGTTTTGATTTCGGCTGCTTCAACTTCTTTTATGCCATAATCTATCGTGTTTGTGGTTTTTGTCCAATCGGTCAGAAACCAATCGAGGTTTGCTCCAGAAACTCGTTCGGCAGTTCGTTTGATATCATTTGGCGTAGGATGTTTGAATTTGAAATCGCTGTAAAAACGTTTAATTGTTTTCATCAAATTTTCTTTACCAATAAGGTACTCTATTTGTGTCAAAAACAACTCGCCTTTACTATAAGACGAAATACTATAACTTCTGTTTTCGTCAAAACGATCGGCGTGTGTAGACAAAGGTTGTTCTTTACCCGATTCTACCAATTTGTAATAACCTTTATATGAACCTTCAAATGGGTTTTCTAGTTTTTTATCGGCAATTTGATTCAAACCATAATCTTCAATAAATGAAGTAAAGCCTTCGTCCATCCAACCATGTTTACTTTCGTTGCTTGCTAAAACGTGCTGAAACCATGAATGGCCCATTTCGTGTGCAATTACGCCCAACAAGCCTTCATATTTTCCTTCTCCAAGAATTAAAGTACACATGGCATATTCCATGCCGCCATCGCCACCTTGAATAACCGAATATTGATCGTATGGATATTTGCCCACGATTTGATTGTACAATTGCATCAAATTGATGGTTTCTTGCTGTACTTTTTTCCAATTATCAATAATTTTTGGATTATTTTTATACAAAAAATGAAGCGTTGCCCCATCTGGAACTTGTGCTGTATCATGGATATATTCTTTGTCGGCAGCCCAAGTAAAATCATGAACGTTGGGAGCTTTGAAATGCCAAGTTAAGTTTTTTTGATTTTCTGAAATAGTAACCGTTTTCCCTTTTTTCTGATAATTATAACCAATTTTATCCCCATTTTGAAGATAGCCTGTTCCGCCCAAAATATAACTTTTGTCAATGGTAATTTTTACATCAAAACTTCCCCAAACGCCATGAAATTCCCGCGAAATATAAGGATCAGCGTGCCAACCTTCAAAGTCAAATTCAGCCATTTTTGGATACCATTGCGCCATCGATAAGGCAATTCCTTCGCTATTGTTTCTGCCCGAACGACGAATATGTACTGGAACTTGTCCTTCAAAGTCTAATGTCAATTTGGTCGATTTTCCTGGTAATAATGGTTTGGCAAGCGTAACTTCTAATATTGTTTCGACTTCTTTAGCAAAAGCATTCAGACCATCTTGTTTGAAATTTGAAACGTGTAAAAAACCTATTTCGTTTGGTTGCAATTTAGAAATTCTACTTGTTTTGGTTTCTTTATCATCAACTTTGGTTTTGGTAACCATTCTTGCATCAGGATCTTTTATGTTTTGCAAACGCATGTCCATTTCGCTTTCTGGTTGAAAGGCATTATTGAATAAATGATAAAAAACTCGGCGCAAAGTATCGCCCGAATTATTGGTATATTTCAGTTCTTGTTTTCCTTTGTATTGATAGGTTTCGACATTCATTTCTAGCTCCATTGTGTACGCTACTTTTTGTTGCCAATAGCTGGTTTTTTGCGCAATAAGAAATGAAGAAAACAGGAATAAACCTGAAGTTATAATATTTTTCATCAGATATTTTTTATATAAAAAAATGGAAGGATTTGATGTCCTTCCATAAATTTTGTAGCAGATATAATTATTTTTTTGTCATTTGTTGTGCCATTAAAATGGCGTTGTAAGCATTTACTATTTTGCCCGATTTGCAAGAATTAGAAAATGACTTACGCTCTTTTTGTTCGCCCAAAGTGACGTTAATTGATATTGGCGTTCCAGAATCCATCAATATTTGTTTAACTTGTTTGGCCGATAATGTTGGGTAGTACGAACGTATTAATGCTGCTACTCCAGCTACATTTGGCGACGCCATCGAAGTTCCTTGTTGCATTTTGTATTTATTATTTGGTACAGTTGCATAAATTTCCATTCCTGGTGCAAAAATATCTACATTTTTTATTCCGAAATTAGAAAAAGGAGCTACCATTTTATCGCCATATTCTTTGTTTAATGCCCCTATGCTTAAAAAATTATCTGAAATTTCAGTTCCATTAACTTCGTCTGTTGGAAAATTAGATTCTACATCTATATCTTTAGAATCATTACCAGAGGCATGAACTATTAGAACATCTTTGCTTGAAGCGTATTTTATCGCTTCATAAACCCAGTCTGCATGTGGCGAATAGTCTTTTCCGAAACTTCCGTTGATGACTTTTGCGCCATTATCTACTGCATAACGTATTGCTAAAGCTATATCTTTATCATATTCGTCACCATTTGGCACGGCTCGAAGTGCCATTATTTCTACATTATTTGCAACAACTCCATCGCCGCCTTTTCCATTTGATCTTACTTGAGCAATAATACCTGAAACATGCGTTCCATGTTCAGTATCTGCAACGTCTGGACCTTTAACGTTTCCGTTTCCATAAAATTTAGAGGTCATATCATCAGGATTGTCTCCTGTTTTTCTTCCATTGTGATTAACATTCAAATTAAAGTTAACTTGATCATAAACATAATCTATATAACCTTTTATTTCTTCTTGAAAACCTGGCCCAGCTTGACCAGCAACATTAATCATCAAATCTCTACTTTTTATTAGGTTCGCATCAGTAGTTGTTATTGCTTTTAAATCTGCAACTGTGTAAACTTCTTTTTTAAGATGTGCTCGAATGTCTTTATCAGCATTAAAAAACATATCGGCTTGTGGCTTTTGTTGCATCATTGCGGCCAGCTTTTGATCTAATTCTGCTTTCGCTTGCGCATATCCAGGCGTGTTTGGGCCTTTTTTTACTATTCGTGTTAATTCTAGATTTTCATCAGTTGCTTCACCTAAAAAATTCCAACCATTTATATCATCAACGTATCCATTCTTATCATCATCTTTATTATTTCCAACAATTTCTTTAGAATTTTTCCAAATGTGACCTTTCAAATCTTCATGGTCAACATCTGTTCCTGAATCTACTACTCCAACAACAATTTTTATTCCTTTTTTGCCTTTTAAAAGTTCATTATAAGCTCTATCAACGCTCATCCCCGGCACAGTATCTTTGGTAAGGTCAAGATGTGACCATCTATTTAGATCGGCTTGTAGTAATGGCGTTGTTTTTAGAATGGTTTTGTCAATATTTGCGGGATTAGTTCCAACCATTGGTGCTAATGCTCCTCCGCAACTAGATAAAATAATAGTACAAAAAGCAGAAAGGATAAAAGGTTTGATTATTTTCATTTTTAAAATTTTTATTATAACTTTGGGTTAAAAGTATTTTTTAAGATTACAAATATAAAACAGATTAACACTACTTTAAGATTTCTTCGCAAGAAAAAACTTCTTGTAAGCGAATTCCTTTTTCGGTTTGTTTTACAGTAATGATCTCATTGTGTGCGTCATGCTCCAGAAATAAGTAATAATTATTGGCAACAGCAGCATCTAAAAACTTAGCTTTTTCTGGCATAGTTAATAAAGGTCTTGTGTCATAACCCATAACATAGGGCAATGGTAAATGTCCAGCAGTAGGAATCAAATCGGCGCAAAAAACGATTGTTTTGTCTTGGTATTTTATATGTGGCAACATCATTTTTTCGGTATGGCCATCAACATAGAAAATTCCAAAATTGAGTTCGTCTGAAAACTCAAAATCTGCTGCTGCTTTTTTTATAAAATGAAGTTGCCCGGTTTCTTGCAAAGGCAAAATATTTTCAGACAAAAAAGAAGCTTTTTCTCTAGCGTTTGGTTTGGTTGCCCAATTCCAATGGCTTTCATTAGTCCAATATTTAGCATTTTTGAAAGCAGGTTCGTAGCCCGTTTTGTCTTTATTCCATTGCACAGAACCGCCACAATGATCGAAGTGCAAATGTGACATAAAAACATCAGTAATATCGTCCCTGTGAAATCCAAATTTCGCTAACGAGCTGTCCAAAGAATGGGTGCCCCAAAGCGAATAATAGCCAAAAAATTTCTCCGATTGTTTGTTTCCCATTCCTGTATCGATTAAAATTAATCGACTGCCATCTTCAATCAAAAGGCAACGAGCTGCAATATCTATAAGGTTGTTTTCGTCGGCAGGATTGGTTTTATTCCAAATAGTTTTTGGTACAACGCCAAACATTGCACCGCCATCTAATTTAAAATTTCCTGATTCAATTGGGTAGAGTTTCATTTATTAAATAATTCAAATATCATGCAATTTAATAGTTTAATTTTATTTACTACGCGCAATTGCGTATTTTAGATTTATTTTATTATTTTTAATATTGTCAAACAAGAATTTGCAAAATGAAAAAACGAATTGGCATTGTAGAAGACAACCGTGATTTAAGAGAAGCAATGGCGATGATGATTCAATTTACGGATCAGTTTGAGCTTGTTGGAACTTTTGAAAATGCCGAAGCCGCAATAGAAATTGTACCAACAATTGCAATTGATGGCTTGCTAATGGATGTAAATTTGCCAGGATATAATGGCTATGAATGTGTTTCTATTTTAAAAGCTAAAAATCCAAAACTTCTTTTTTTAATGTGTACTTCTTATGAAGACGATGAAATTATTTTTAAAAGTTTAAAAGCTGGTGCAAGTGGCTATATACTAAAAACCGAAGGGCCAACAAAAATTATAGACGCTCTAAACGATTTATTTGATGGCGGCAGTCCAATGAGTAGCAGCATTGCTAGAAAAGTAGTTGCTAGTTTTTCTAAGTTTGAATCAGTTGATAAAAGTTTATTGTTATTAACAACTCGCGAAAATGAAATCTTAGATTTATTAGCTACTGGAAAAATGAATAAAGAAGTGGCCGATGATTTACAGATAAGTAGTGGAACAGTTAGAAAACACATTCAACATATTTACGGAAAATTACATGTAAATACAAGAGTCGAAGCCGTAAACGTATATTTAAAACGATGACTAATATATGAAACAGAAATTATATTATGTGTTATTTTTAATGGTTCTCTCGATGTTTGTTTTTTCTCAAGAAACATTATCTGAAAAAAAAGTTGCATTTAATAACCTTATAAATGGCATTTTTAAAGTTTCTAAATCAATAGCTTTTTCTGAATATTATTTAGAAAACGATAAAATAGAAGATTCTCAAAAGTGGTTGGATGTTTCTAAAAAAATGCTTCTAAATTATCCAAACGATAAACTGCAATATTACTCAAACAGCTTGCAATCTGAACTTTTTTATTATATGGGTTTGCACCAATTCGGACTGCATGAAGCAGAAAAATCTATCGAATTAGCAAAAAAGATTAATGATAGTTTATACATTTCAAACGCATATCTTTTAAAAGGAATTAATTTGTATGAAATGGAAAAATTATCTAAAGCTGAAGATTTTTTTCACAAAGCTAAAAAATATTTTCCTATAAAAATTAAGTCTAATTACAAAAGATATTTAATCAATAAAGAATATATTTATAATGATATTGCACAACTAAAAATTAAAACGAATCAATTGGATTCTTGCTATTTTTATAACAAAAAGGCTTATAAATTTGCTTAAGATTTTAAAGATTATAGATGCATAGCTAATGTTGAACGTACTTTTGGAGAATTGTTTATAAAACAAAACAGAAAAGATTCTGCTCAGTTTTATTTAAAAAAAAGTATAGAAACATCATTAAATGCATCAATTTATGATACTGCTTTATTAGGATATGGAAATTTAGCAGAATGTTTTTCTGAAGACACTCAAAAGATGAAATATTATTTTGAAAAAGGACAAAACCTAATTACAAATCATAATATAAATCCAACTTTTAAGAGACTTTTTTATGATCAATCATTAATGGTTTTCAAAAAAATGAACAACATTAATTTACAATTAGCGTTACAAGAAAAATTATTGTCGATTGACAATGACATTAACAAAAACGGAAATTTTTACATTCAGAATATTACTAGTCAATACATACATAGCGAAAATAAATTATTATTATCAAAAATAAATGAGCTCGATAAACAAAAGAACATTAAGATTTTACAACTTTTAGCAACGCTTTTTTTAGCTTTAATTTTCTTACTTGTAATTATCATCTTCAGACGAAAAAACAAATTACAAAAACTGCTTTTAGACCAAAAAAATGAAATCAGTAAAGATCTTCATGACGACATTGGAAGCGAATTGAGTAGTATTTTAATTAACACTAATTTATTAAAAAATTACGAAACTAATGAAAGGCAAAAACTACTAATTGATAAAATTAACAACACAAGTTCCGAAATTTCGCAACGACTTAATACATTTATTTGGACCTTAAATACAGATAATAACAATGTTTATGTTTTTTGCGAATATGTAAAATTATATTCCTACAAATTTCTAGACGGAACCAATGTAAAGTTAAATTTTATAAATGATACAGATGCTGTTTCAAACAAAATTCTTGATGGAAATTCTAGAAAAAACTTATTTTTCTGTATTAAAGAAGCACTCAATAATGTTGTAAAACATTCCGTTGCCACAGACGTTACAATTAAAATTTCATTATTTGAAAAGAAAGAGTTTTTAATTATAATTCACGATAACGGAAAAGGATTATTGAAAACCAGTAAGTTTGGAAACGGACTAATAAACATTCAAAAACGAATAGCAAGCTTAAAAGGCAACGTAAAGATTGATTCAAATAACGGATTAATAATCAGCATTAAGATTCCATTTTAAATTATTCTCAAAATTTTTACACGAGTTAAGTACGTCAAAACGCGTATATTTTTACTTATTTAAAATTTCTATAAAAATTAAACAATTGATTATCAATAAGTTAAATTTTAAATTTTATTTCTCTACTACTCGCAATTGCGTATTGTATAGTTTTTGGTTTTAATTGAATTTTACAATTCTAAAAAGTTAATTAGTAACTGTTTAAGAATTAAAATCATGAAAAAACTATACTTTCTATTACTAATATGTTTTGCAACCGTTTCTGTCTTCGGTCAAGTAGGAATAAACACCACCGACCCAAAAGCCCAACTAGACATTAAAGCGAGTAGCGAAACCGCACCAAGCAACACCGACGGAATATTAATTCCTAGAGTAAATGCTTTTCCTTCGACTAGCCCAACTGCAGCACAACAAGCCATGATGATTTATTTGACTACTGCGGTTGGTGCAAACTTGCCTCAATTTTATTTTTGGGACAATACAGGAGTTCCAGCTTGGAAACCAATTACAGGCGCAAGTGGCGGCACACTTGACCAAGCCTATGATTTTGGAGGCGCAGGCAACGGCAAAACAATAACTGCAGATGCTGGAGCGGTTTTAATTGATGGTACTGATGGGTTGGTTTCTACAGGAATTTTTAATACTGGTGCAATTGCACCATCTGGAGCAGGAACCCGAATGGTTTGGAACCCACGAAAAGGGGCTTTTAGAGCAGGAAGAGTAATTGGAACCCAATGGGATGATGCTAATGTCGGAATTTATTCAATAGCTTTTGGTATCGGCACTACAGCCAGTGGAGAATACTCAGCTGCTTTTGGCTATAATAACACTGCAAGTGGAGAATACTCAGCCGTTTTTGGTGCTGTTAACACAGTAAGTGGAGAAGGTTCTACAGCATTTGGAAATAATAATACTGTAAGTGGGAACTTTTCTACTGCTTTTGGTCAATCACATACAGCAAGCGGAGTTTATTCAACAGCTTTTGGTCAAAATAACACTGCAATCGCATTTGCTTCAACAAGCTTTGGTTACAAAAATAATGCAAAAAGTTTAGGAGAAACTGTATTTGGAATTGGCGCCACAGATTATACATCATCAACAAACGGGAATACTCAATTTAGAACTGCCAATGCAACGGATAGGTTGTTTGTGATTGGTAATGCGATCGATGCAAATAACAATGCCGCTGTTGATTTAGCGGAAAGAAGAGATGCTTTAATTATTTTAAAAAATGGTTTAACACGTCTGCCATCAACAACCAATGCTATGATTACTGCTGCAGATGGAAAAGCGGTTGTTACTAAGGAATATTTACAAAATAATGGTGGCGGCACACTAGACCAAGCCTACGATTTTGGTGGCGCAGGTTTAGGAAAAACAATAACTGCAGATGCTGGTGCGGTTTTAATTGATGGTACTGATGGATTTATTTCAACAGGAACTATAGGTTCAGGAGCAACTACACCTTCTGGCGCAGGAACACGAATGGTTTGGAATCCTAGAAAAGCTGCTTTTAGAGCAGGAAATGTAAATGGAACGCAATGGGATGATATAAATGTCGGATTTTATTCATTTGCAGCAGGTTTTCGTTCAATAGCGAGTGGAATAACTTCTACAGCATTTGGCTACATTAACACTGCTAACGGTAGTTATGCATCAGTTTTTGGAAGTTTTAATACTGCAAACGGAGATGACTCAATTGTATTTGGTGTTAATAACACTTCTAGAAGTGTTGGAGAAACAGTATTAGGCATTGGTGCTACTGAATATACGCCGTCTTCAAATGGCGACACTCAATTTAGAATTGCCAACGCAACGGATAGATTATTAGTAGTAGGAAATGCAATAGATGTAGATAATGATGGCACTGTTGACACTTCAGAAAGAAGCGACGCCTTAATTATTTTAAAAAACGGTTTAACACGATTGCCCTCAACTACCAATGCTATGATTACTGCTGCAGACGGAAAAGCAATTGTTACAAAAGAATATTTACAAAGCAATACTTCTGCTTGGGATTTAACAGGAAATGCAGGAACAAATGCAACCACAAATTTTATTGGAACAACAGATAATGTTGATGTAATTTTTAAAAGAAATAACTTCAGAGCAGGTTTATTAGGACTATCAAACACTTCTTTTGGAATTGCTGCACTTATTTCAAATACAACAGGAACAAATAACACAGCAAATGGACGTACTGCACTTCAATCAAATACGACAGGAACTGATAATACAGCAAATGGAGCTGAAGCACTTCGAGTAAATACAACAGGAACAAAAAACACTGCAATTGGATGGACTGCACTTGCATCAAATACAATAGGAACTGATAATACAGCAAATGGTTTTTTTGCACTTGGTGGGAACACAACAGGAAGTGAAAATTCTTCTTTAGGTTATTTCACTAATGTTTCAACTGGCAATCTAACCAATGCAACAGCAATTGGTTCAAGAGCCATGGTTGGTTCAAGTAATTCGTTAGTTTTAGGAAGTGTAAGTGGAGTAAATGGCGCAACAAGTAGTGTAAATGTTGGAATTGGAACAATAACTCCAGATCGTAAACTAGAAGTTTCTGGACCAGCAGGATTAGTAGCGACTAGAATCACCAATACATCAACAACAGGCGCAACCTCAAACGTAGCATTAGAATTTTTTAGAGCTACTAATGCAAATACTGATTGGCAGATATACAATATTGGCCCTTTTTTAACCATCGGAAATAGTTTAGACGATTTAGCAACAGTAAACGAATTGTACCAATTTCAAGGAGTCCGTTTTATGCCAATGACTGATGCAACTATTAATTTAGGACAATCGGCTAACCGTTGGAATACACTTTTTGCTAGTAACGGAACAATAAATACAAGTGATGAACGCGAGAAAAAAAACATCCAAAACATAAATTATGGTTTAGAAGATTTATTGAAACTTAGACCAGTGAGTTTTGAGTGGAAAAAAGAAGATGGAAGCGGAAAAAAGTTAGGTTTAATTGCTCAAGAACTACAAAAAGTTATTCCAGAAGTAGTTCGTGATTGGGATTGGCAAGAAGACGAAAAAGGAAATCCAAGTAAAATTCCAGCATCAACACTAGGTGTTTATTACAGTGACTTAATTCCTGTATTAATAAAATCCATTCAAGAACAACAATCCATTATCGATACTCAAAAAATTCAACTCGAAGCGCAAGCTAAAACCATCACAACAATTTTAAATAGATTATCAACTTTAGAAAACAATTAAATTTAAACATTATGAAAAAATTTACATTATTATTAGCAATTATCACTTTTTGTAGTGCACAATCACAAAATTTAATCCTTAATCCTAGTTGCGAATTACCATTAGTAAATGGAGAAATTCCAAATTGGACAGAAACTATTGGAAATTCTTGGGAACCAACACCAAACGGAGGTATTTATGGACTTCCCACACCAACTAGTGGAACTTTTTCATTTTATAGTGGTACAAATATTCAGTTGATAAATGGTCAAAATGTCAGCGAATTAGAACAAAACATTGATCTAACCATTGACGCAACAGCGATTGATACAGGAACCAAAAATTATTTTTTTAATGGTTATACAAGGTCTTTTACTCAATTTCCAACAGATCAATCCAATATTTTTATTCAATTTCTAGATGTAAACAATGTACTTTTGACGTCTTTCAATTTTGGACCTTTTAGCACTACAGAATCATGGAATACTGTAAATTCTTCGCTTTTAGCACCCGTAAATGCTAGAAAAATAAAAATTAAATTACGTACCATTAGATTAAATGGAAGTTCCAACGTTGGCCTTTATGATGATTTATATTTAGGAAGAGTACCGTTTTCTGTTGCTTCTGGAAACCCACAAACCATTGCAGCTGGCGGACTTCATTCATTATTTGTTTGCGGTGCTGGCACTGTCAAGGCAACGGGCAATAATATAGATGGACAATTAGGCAATGGTACAAATTCAAATTTAAATACGCTCACACCAAGTGCAGTAAATGGTTTGACCAATGTAATTGCTGTTGCTTCAAGAAATCAATTTTCTCTTTTTTTAAAAAGCGATGGTACGGTTTGGGCTTGTGGTTCAAACAGTAATGGGCAATTGGGTATTGGATCTACAATAAACACAAATACTCCTGTTCAAATACCTAGTTTATCTGGAATTACAAAAATTGCAGCTGGAATATTTCATTCTCTTTTTCTTAAAAATGACGGTACGGTTTGGTCTTGTGGGCGTAATGTTTTTTCAGGCGAATTAGGAAATGGCAACCAAATACAACAAACAACGCCTGTTCAGGTAATAAATGTAATTAATGTTGTAGCAATTGCTGCAGGAGATTATCATTCAATGTTTTTACAAAGTGATGGCATCGTAAAATCGTGTGGAAGTAATGCAGATGGAGGTTTAGGTATAGGAAACACTACATCGCAGACTTCACCAACTCAAGTACCAATAACAAACGTTGCTGCAATTGCTGGTGGATTTAGACATTCTATTTTTGTAAAACAAGACGGAACAGTTCTCGCAAGTGGAATAAACACTTATGGTGCACTTGGAAACGGCACAAATGTATTATCTAATATTCCTGTTCAAGTAAATAACCTTACGGGAATCATTGCTGCTTCGGCTGGACAATATCATTCGTTATATTTAAAAAATGATGGTACAGCTTGGGCTTGTGGTTTTAATGATAAAGGTCAGCTTGGCGACGGAACTTTAATTAATAAATCCTCTCCAGTTCAAGTGCTAAATCTTACCAATGTAACCAACGTTTCAGGGTCAGGATATTATCATTCCTTATTTTCAACAAGTGATAACAAGTTTTATAGTTGTGGTCAAAATGGTGGCGCGTTAGGCGATGGCACGAACATAAACCGTTCAATCCCTGTACTTGTGTTGGATAATTGTGCACCATTATCAATTACAGAAAATACTTTAAAGTCCGCATTTACCATTTACCCCAACCCATCAACAGGCATTTTCACTATCCAAACAGAAAATCCAATTAGCAACGCAAACATTACAATCGCCGACCTAAACGGACGTATTGTGCATGAAAGCAAAACTGAAAATTTAGACAATAAAATTTTGGATTTAAACAATTTGCAAAACGGTATTTACATTCTTAACATTTCAAATGGCGATTATAATCATTCACAAAAAATTGTAAAACAATAAAATTTAGATATCATGAAAAAAATTATATTATTATTTATGCTAACTTTTGGAGTTATCCAAATTCAAGCACAATGCTGGCAAACTATCAGCGCAGGTGGGGGAGAAACATTAGCAATAAAGCCAAACGGTACTTTATGGGGTTGGGGCGAAAACGTCAACGGTCAGCTTGGTGATGGGACGAACTCAAGTACGCCAATTATACATCAAATTGGCAATAATATCAATTGGCTCAAAGTAAGCACCAACACCACTCATACACTTGCTATCAAAACTGATGGAACACTTTGGGCATGGGGCAACAATCAATACGGGCAAGTAGGCGATAACACCAATATTAATAGACTGCTTCCGGTACAAATTGGAACAAATACGAACTGGAAAGAGGTAGCAGCAGGTGGACTACATTCTATTGCATTAAAAACAGATGGAACAATATGGTCGTGGGGTGGCAATATGTTTAATCAACTTGGTAGCGGAGATGCAGTTAACCGTAATTTCCCTGGTCAGGTTGGTAATAATACTAATTGGAATGTTATAAACTCGAACCACTTGCATACAATGGCAATAAAAACTGATGGAACGCTCTGGGGTTGGGGCGGAAATGGCGATGGGCAATTGGGTGACGGCACTACAATTTTCAGATCAAATCCTGTACAGGTTGGAACCGATACGAATTGGCTTCGTGTTTCTACTGGTCGTGGATTTAGCATCGGAATAAAAAGTAATGGTACACTTTGGTCTTGGGGTAGTAATATTGTGGGACAGTTAGGTGATGGTCTAAACAATCGATCAAATCCGGGGCAAATAGGAATCGAAACAGATTGGAACATCGTTTCAAGCGGAGCTTTCTTTAGCATTGCTTTGAAAAATAATGGCTCGATGTGGGGCTGGGGAAATAACTCAAACGGGCAACTTGGAAATGCAAGCGGAAGCACTGCCCTCTTTCCAACACCAATCGGTACTTCTACCACTTGGCAGTATATCGTTTCGGGCGTGAACCATACATCGGCATTAAACAATAACGGGGAGCTGAGTGCTTGGGGCGTTAATAGTGCTGGTGGATTAGGTGACGGAACAACAATTGAGAGAAACACGCCAACAGCAATATCTTGTCCGACATTATCAAACCTTAACTTCTCAAAAACTGAATTCAATATTTCCCCAAACCCATCAACAGGCATTTTTACCATCCAAACCGAAAACCCAACAACCAACTCAAACATAACAGTTGCCGACCTCAACGGACGCATCGTGCGTGAAAGCAAAACTGAAAATTTAAACAATAAAACTTTGGATTTAAGCAACTTGCAAAACGGAATTTATATTTTGACTATATCTAATGGTAATGTAATGTATTCACAAAAGATAATTAAACAATAAGTGGTTTTTTTGTTTATTTTAAGATTGCCAAACTACTCTTTTGAAAGAAAGAGTAGTGGCAATTAATTTATTTAGTAATTTATGCTATCCAAATAAGTTGTCATGTATAAAAATCTTTTTACATTTATTTTTTTTCTTATACTCGATTTTCATTGCACAAAAAGATACAATTGCTATTCAAAAATTATTAGCTGAAGCAGAAACTTTTGAGCAAAGTGAACCTCAAAAAGCATTACAAATTTATAGAAAAACACAACGATATGAAATTCCGGACACTTATTGTAGATTTTTAATGAGTAATTTTGTTTTAGGCGGTGGAGGCACTTATGAAATATTGAAAGATACTGATCCAACGGTAGCACATATTGAAGCCTTTGATCATTTTGCACACAGATTTGATGCTTTTAATAGATTAAATCCTACGTTAAGGACCAACATGAAGAAATGGTTTTATTTCATCCGAATTAATTTCAAAATGATAGATTTTCGCTTAATGGAACAAATATATTTGGTTTTAGACCACTAAACGGAATTTTTAATAAAGGAAGATTTACACCTAACCCTGCGTTTTTAACTGGAGGTTCAGAATCTTCAACCAGTATTGAAGGTCCGGTTTATGGTGCAATTTTTATAGGTTTTGCAAGAAGACCTGGAGTTGGACTTAGAACTGTTGTCAAAGCTTATATCAAAAGTAAAGCTTTGTCAATTTGGGAATTTAGCAGTTGGATAGACACTTATAAACCAAATTAATCTGCAACACTCAATCTGGTGAAACTTAATTGGACATTGTTATAATCCTAATTTTTATTTTTAAACATTTTAATAAACACATATAAGAATAAATTATTCAAACCAAGAACAATAATTCTTAAAAAACTTATAAAAAAATTTTTGGTGGTAGTTTTTCTCTAAAATCCTCTTTCAAATTCATTGACTGAGGATTTTTTCATTTTAATCGCATAAAACTATAGTATCATTAGTTATAAAAATGTTAGCAATTATGTAAAAAACGAAATATGACGTATCTTTGCCATCAATTTAGACTAAATCAAAATATAAATGATAAAAGTATCTGATGACGCATGTAAAAAAATTGTCGATATGATGACCGACGATGGTTTTGACGCAGCAAAAGATTACGTTCGAGTAGGCGTAAAATCTGGTGGTTGCTCAGGATTGTCGTATGATTTGACTTTCGATAAAAACATCGGAGAAAACGACAAAGTTTTTGAAGACAATAATGTGAAAATCGCTGTAGAAAAAAAATCGTTTTTGTATTTAGCAGGAACAGTTTTGGAGTTTTCTGGCGGTTTGAACGGAAAAGGATTTGTTTTTAATAACCCAAATGCACAAAGAACTTGTGGTTGTGGGGAATCATTTTCGTTATAGAAAGAATCAAAATAAGTTAAAAAAGCTAAAAAATCAAAATAAGCAAATATGGCAAAGTATAGCTCATTTGAAGAAATGGAAGTTTATCAAAAAGCTTTAGATTTTAGTGTTAATGTTTACAAATTGACTTTAACAAACGAAAAAATTAAATCTGATTTTGGTCTTAGAGATCAACTTAGAAGGGCTGCTTTATCAATATCAAATAATATAGCAGAAGGTTTTGAAAGAGAAACAAAAAAAGAATTAGTTCGGTTTTTATATTTTTCAAAAGGTTCTGCAGGCGAATGTTGAAATATGTTTAATTTTCTAAAAGCAATAGAATATATTTCTGAAGAAAATTTTTATGAGAATAGAAATAAAGTTTTAGAGATTTCAAAACAGCTTGGAAACTATATCAAATTTTTGAAAAACCTTGAAAAAGAAGATAAATTAAATCAAAAGATTCAAAAAGATTAAGAATTTTAAAAACACAAGATTTTTTTGTGTTTTAAACTTTTTTTAGATTTTTAGATTTTTAGATTTTTTAGATTACAAATATATGTCAAAATACACCGAAGACGATCTAAAAATCGAACTTGAAACCAAAGAATACGAATACGGATTTTATACAGATATAGAATCTGAAACTTTTCCTATTGGGTTAAACGAAGATATTGTTCGTGCCATTTCCAAGAAAAAAGACGAACCATCTTGGATGACCGATTGGCGCATCGAGGCTTTTCGTGCTTGGGAGTTAATGACCGAGCCAGAATGGGCAAATGTTAATTACGAAAAACCAGACTTTCAAGCGATAGCTTATTATTCTGCGCCAAAATCTATCGATCCAAACAAAACTCTTGATGATGTAGATCCAGAATTGCTTGAAATGTACAAAAAACTAGGAATCAATGTCGACGAGCAGAAAATGATGAACAATATTGCTATGGATATTGTTGTCGATTCTGTTTCAGTTGCTACAACATTCAAGAAAACATTGAACGAAAAAGGCATTATTTTTTGTTCGATTTCCGAAGCAATTCGTGAACATCCAGAATTGGTTCGCAAATATTTGGGAACTGTAATTCCACAAAAAGACAATTATTATGCAGCATTAAATTCGGCAGTTTTTTCTGATGGTAGTTTTTGTTACATTCCAAAAGGTGTTCGTTGCCCGATGGAATTGTCGACCTATTTCAGAATCAATCAAGCAGGAACAGGTCAATTTGAAAGAACATTGCTAATTGCCGATGCTGGAAGTTATGTATCGTATCTCGAAGGTTGCACCGCACCAAGTCGTGACGAAAACCAATTGCACGCAGCTTGCGTAGAACTAATTGCTCTAGAAGATGCTGAAATAAAATATTCGACGGTACAAAATTGGTATCCTGGAAACAAAGAAGGTAAAGGTGGCGTTTTTAATTTTGTTACAAAACGAGGCATTTGCGAGAAAAACGCAAAAATTTCTTGGACTCAAGTCGAAACAGGATCTGCCATTACGTGGAAATATCCTTCGGTAATTTTGAAAGGCGACAATTCAGTTGGTGAATTTTATTCGATAGCTGTTACCAACAATTTTCAACAAGCCGATACAGGAACTAAAATGATTCATTTGGGAAAAAACACCAAATCGACGATTATTTCTAAAGGAATTTCGGCAGGCAAATCACAAAATAGTTATCGAGGTTTGGTTCGTATTGGAGCAAATGCTGAAAATGCAAGAAACTTTTCACAATGTGATTCTTTGTTGATGGGAAACAATTGTGGTGCTCATACATTTCCGTATATCGAAAGTAAAAATCCATCAGCCAAAATTGAACACGAAGCCACAACAAGTAAAATTGGCGAAGACCAAGTTTTTTATTGCAACCAACGTGGCATTCCGACCGAAAAAGCAATTGCACTAATCGTAAACGGTTTTAGCAAAGATGTTTTAAACAAATTGCCAATGGAATTTGCAGTTGAAGCCCAGAAATTGTTGGAGATATCTTTGGAAGGGAGCGTTGGGTAAAAGCCTTTCTTTATTAAGAATAAAAAGTTACATTAATTCAGTTGTTTAAAAAAAAGAGCGAAATGATAACACAGCTTTCACAACTTGATTTGAATAAAAAATATTCATATGCTGATTATTTGACTTGGCAGTTTGATGAAATGGTCGAACTTATTGAAGGCAAAATTTACGCAATTAGTCCAGCACCGAGTAAAAAACACCAATTTATATTGGGCAATATTTATTTGATTTTAGGCAATCTATACAAAAAAAGTTCGTGTAAAGTTTGTATTGCTCCATTTGATGTGAAGTTATTAAACAACAAGTTGAGTACGCGTGACAGTCAGGTTTTTTCTGTTGTTCAGCCAGATATTTTTATAGTTTGTGACGAAACTAAACTTCAAAAACTTGCCTGTCATGGTGCGCCCGATTTGGTAATCGAAATACTTTCGTCTGGGAATTCGAAAAAAGAAATGGGAATAAAATTTGATTTATACGAAGAAAATAAAGTTTTGGAATATTGGATTGTAGAACCTTTGAATGAAACAGTACAAATTTACAGTTTACAAAACGAAAAATATATTGGGCTAAAACCATTTACGATCGATGATAAAATAAAAAGTGTGCTTTTTCCGGATTTGAATTTTGATATAAAAGAGTTTTTTGATATTTAGTATACAATAATAAAGAATTATAATTAAAAAATATATGTTATGGAAACTAAAAAAAGAACACGACAAAACGATATTATTATATATTTGATGAATAGCAAACGAGAATTGCAACAAGAAATTCGTAATGATGCCAAAACTAAATAATTTAGGGAAGTAATTGAGAAATTGAAAGAAAAAAATAAAATAAAATTTGCAGATGCTGTATAGCTATGATTTTGCTGGTGGCGAAAACAATAGTTTTGTTTTTGTAACTAAAATAGGTATTGCTTACGAAATAAAATTCAAACCTTCAGATTACATCAATCTTTTCGATGATTAAGTTTCTAAATATATTTTTGGATTTATCATTAAAGTCGCAATTAATGAAACGGGAAAGAATCCGCCATTAGACAAACTCGTTTTTGGAACAATAGCGGAAATTTTCAAAGAATTTTTATTAAAGCATAATAATAATATAGCATTGTATATTTGCGATTCTTCTAATGGAAAGCAAGATTTACGAAAAAGAAAATTTGACGAGTGTTATGATAAACATGAAGACCCAACAAAATTTGCAAAAATGAATGAAGTTTTGAACGACTCAAATAGGAATGTATATTTAATATCGATGATTTTTCAACAAAAAAACCCAAGAAAACTCGAAATTATATCCGCTTTTTTGAAATTAGCAGATGATAATAATTCGGAAAAATAAAAAAACACTAATTTTTATCATTATAAAAAATTACAAATAAACAAATACATGCTACAAATAAAAAACCTTTACGCCACAATTGGTGATAAAGAAATCTTAAAAGGAATTAATCTCGAAATAAAAGCAGGAGAAATTCACGCAATAATGGGTCCAAATGGTGCCGGAAAATCAACTCTTGCATCAATAATTGCTGGAAACGAAAACTACGAAGTTACAAGTGGAGAAATTTTGTTAGAAAACGAAGATATTTCGGAACTTGCGCCAGAAGAACGCGCTCACAAAGGCGTTTTCTTATCATTTCAATATCCAATCGAAATTCCAGGAGTTTCGGTAACCAATTTCATGCGAGCTTCTATAAATGAAAGCAGAAAAGCACAAGGAAAAGAAGACATGCCTGCTAGCGATATGCTGAAATTGATTCGTGAAAAATCGGAATTATTAGAAATTGACCGTAAATTTTTATCTCGTTCGCTTAACGAAGGATTTTCTGGTGGCGAAAAAAAGCGTAACGAAATTTTCCAAATGGCAATGCTCGAACCAAAAATTGCAATCCTTGACGAAACCGATTCTGGTTTAGATATCGATGCTTTGCGAATCGTTGCAAACGGTGTAAATAAACTTAAAAACGAAAACAATGCTGTATTGGTCATTACTCATTATCAACGCTTATTAGATTATATTATTCCAGATTTTGTTCATGTCTTAATGGATGGAAAAATCGTAAAATCCGGCGGAAAAGAACTCGCTTACGAGCTTGAAGAAAAAGGATACGATTGGATAAAAGCAGAAAATTAGTTAGCAGTTTTCAGGTTGCAGTTTTCAGAAACGCATAACTTACAACTCACAACTTATAACTAAAAAACAATGTTAAAAGAAAAATTACTCTCGTCATTCATGGCATTTGAAGAAAAAGTTGATGTAACTTCCGCGTTACACGACATTCGAACAGTGGCTTTAAAAAACTTCGAAAACAAAGGCTTTCCGACCAAAAAAGAAGAAGCTTGGAAATATACATCGCTTAATTCTATCTTGAAAAATGATTTTTCGGTTTTTCCGAAAAACGAAACAACGATTGAATTTTCAGAAGTAAAAAAATATTTTCTTCACGAAATTGATACTTACAAAGTCGTTTTTATTGATGGTGTTTTCAATTCTTTTTTATCCTCGACAACTCACGACGGATTGGATATTTGCTTGATGTCTTCTGCATTTACTAAAGCAAAATATAAATTGGTTATTAATGAATATTTTAATAAAATTGCCAATCATGACGAAAGCCTTACGTCTTTAAATACTGCTTTCGCCAATGAAGGCGCCTATATTCATGTTCCTAAAAGTAAAATTGTAGACAAACCAATCGAAATTATGTATTTTTCGACGGGTTCTGAAGCGGCACTTTTGGTGCAACCAAGAAATTTGGTTGTTGTTCAAGAAAATGCTCACGTTCAAATTATTGAAAGACATCAAAGTTTGAATGAGAATGCAACATTAACAAACTCCGTTACGGAAATTTTTGCAGAAAAAAGAGCCGTCGTTGATTATTATAAAATTCAAAATGATAACCTCGAAGCTAATTTAATAGATAATACCTATGTTTCGCAGCAAAAAGAAAGTTCAGTATCGGTCAATACATTTTCGTTTGGCGGAAATTTGACAAGAAACAACTTAAATTTTTATCATTTTGGCGAACACATAGTTAGCAATCTAAACGGAATTACAATCATTGGCGACTCGCAACATGTTGACCATTATACACTTGTGCGGCACGCAACGCCAAACTGTGAAAGCCATCAAGATTATAAAGGTATTTTTACCGATAAATCGGTTGGGGTTTTCAACGGAAAGATTTTTGTAGAGAAAGAAGCTCAAAAAACAAATGCGTTTCAGAAAAGTAACAACATTTTATTGAGCGACAAAGCCACAATAAACGCCAAACCACAGCTGGAAATTTTTGCCGATGATGTAAAATGTTCGCACGGTTGTACGATTGGACAACTTGACGAAACCGCCATGTTTTATATGCAACAACGCGGAATTCCGAAAAAAGAAGCTAAAGCGTTGTTGATGTATGCTTTTTCGAATGCAGTTATAGAAAGTATCAAAATTCCAGAATTGAAACAGCGAATCACGAGGATTATTGCAACCAAATTGGGTGTGAAAATTGGTTTTGAATTGTAAAAAAGAAAAAGTTTTAATGCAATTTTAAATTTTTTTCATCTCTATATGCTCTATTTCATCCTCAAAGTACACTTCACTAGTTTTTACAAAACCATTATTTTCATAAAACCGTTGCAAATATAATTGCGCTGAAATTGTTATTTTGGTTTGATTAAAAAAAGTGGCAATTGCTATTATAGATTGTTGCATCATATCATTTCCCCACTTCCGATCACGATATTGAGGATCAATCACAACGCGACCGATTGAGGCATTTTCGAAATAAAAACCCGCATCAAAAAGTCGGGAATAACAAACAATTTTTCCGTCAAACTCGCCCATGAGATGTAAAGCCTTTTGATCTTTGTAGTCAAGATCAGGATATGGGCAATTTTGCTCTATTATAAAGACTTTACATCTTAGTTCTAAACATGAGTATAGTTCTGCCGTTGATAGTTCATCAAATCGCTTTATTCTCCAGATTGGTTTCATGATTTCTTAATGAGTTTTGATGATTTGAATTTCTTGGTTTGCGTAAATTTTATGGTTTTAATGATGGCTTCCAACTCAAACATCAAATCTCTTTTTTCTTTTGATGGCGCATAACAGAAACCTTCCGCAACTATAATACGTTTATTGGGTTTGTCAATTATAAAATAATTAATAAACGGTCCAGACATAAAGTCATTTTTCATTTCCCATGTTCCTTTGGTTTCATAGGCATAACGTCTATCAATAACTGTATACGACAAATAAGGCGCATAGGCATTTTCTGAAATCATTCGGGAATTTCTCACTCGTCCATGTATGTACAAACTCCCTATAGAATCTCTAATTTCGGAGATCGAACCGGCAATATCAGTATTTTTTTTAATTGAGTTTATCGGAATTTGATATAACAGCAAACTGATATTTCCGCTGGTAATTTCTTTTTTTAACCAAACAAATCTTGTCGTTTTATAAACGGATTTATAGGTAGAAGGAACTTTCAAATCAATTGAAAAACGGGTTTTTATTTTTGATGTATTATGCACTAGAGTGTCAATAAGTCTTTGGTTTTCGGTAATCTCTGTTTGCTTTATTTTTTTTACTATCGTTGCCGAATTAACTTGCAACATGTCAATAATTGCAGATGAGTTTTTACCGGAAATATAATACACGTTTTGAGGTTTCGCAAACTCATCTTCTTTGATAGAAAAAGCATTTTGGGCTTCTTTCTTTATCACAATTATATTTCGACAATTATTCATAAATCCGTCGAAAAGCTTTGTAGGAAACTGATTTATGTTAAAAAGCGGCTCTTCTTGCGGTAATCCTAAAACAGGAGATGCAAACTTGTTTCGGATACTATCTCCAACTTCGCTATCCCAAAGTTTATCGTCGATAATTACCGAAATTGTATTGATTTTGCCCGAAGTTTTGGGCAATTCTTTTTTGTTTTTGAAATCGCAAGACGATACAAAAATCGTAATTATCATCACAAAAAAAAAGGCTTCTTTCATATTTTGAATAAAGCCCTAAATTTAGTTACTATTTTTGTATTACAAGCTAATTTTTAATTTCATTCCTGGTTTCAGTTCGTTGCCACGAATTCCGTTCCATTTTTTGATATCAGAAACCGTGACGCCCTGCTTTTGTGCAATGCTAAAAAGCGAATCGCCTTTCTTAACGTAATATAATTGGTCTTTATTTTTTGATTCTTTTACAGCTTTTGTGGTTTTTAATACGACTGTCTTATTTTTATCAAACATCAATTTTTTACCAACAATTATTTTTGTTCCAGCTTCGATATTGTCGCTTTGTAGTTGGTTCCATACCTGAAGATCAGTTATAGAAATCTTATGTTTACGGGCAATTACTCCAATATTTTCTCCTTGTTGCACCACATATTCTACAACTTTCACATCAGTTGCTGGAGCAATATATTCTATACTATTTTCGTTAGTATAAGATCGTTCTGTATTACTAATATCGGCAACTTTCAGTTTTGATTTTAGCTGTACTTTATTACTTTCAAGATTGTTCCATTGCTTTAATTCGTCTACTGTAATGTTGTTTTTCTTGGCAATTGACGCCAAGTTATCACCTTTCTGAACCGTATAATATTCGGTTGGCCCAGACTCAGTATTCTTAATTAATTTTTTGATATTAGTAACAATTTTTTCGTTCGAAATAATTTTTAAAGTTTTGCCAACTACAACATTATTTCCTTTAAGCTTGTTCCACTTTTTAAGATCGTTTACGTCAACATTATATTTTTCGGCAATTTCTCCAAGATTATCGCCGCTTCTCACTTTGTAGTTTTTTGTAATATCTTTATAAGAAATAACTTTTTCGTATTTATATGTTTTTGATATTTTTGGTTCTATGATTCGCTCTATTATTTTTGACGCTTCATTAGAAACATCTTTGGGTGTATTTTCGTTTTTAATTGGTGTTAAAACGGCATACTTTTCGCCAGAAGCTGAAACCTCTTGCGGTTCGGTTTGAACAACTTCTGTAGTTTCTAGATCTTTAATTGGTTTTTTTATTCTTGTCGCCACACGTTCTGTAACCACAATCTTGATGTTTTGTCCACGTTGTGCTACGTTACTTTTTAGGCGATTCCACTTTTTTATTTCAGAAACTGAAACATTGAATTTATCTGCTATTTCGCCTAGGTTGTCCCCTTTTTTGATTTTATAAGTTTTAACAACTTCTTTATTTACAAATGCTTTTTCCCAAGTATATTTTGCCTTTATTTTCTCTTTTGATGTTTCTGATTTTTGATTTTCATAAACTAATTCAGTTTGCTTGCCGTAAGCAACTGTAGGTTGAATCTCAGCTACACTTTCAATAGCAGCAACGTCAGTATTTTTGGTCGCTCTGTCTTTTCGAACTTTAACAGCAATACGATCGTTAGATACAATCTTTAAACTTCTGCCTCGTTTTAGCTGATTACTTCTTAATTTATTCCAGCCTTTTATATCCGACATCGAGACTTTGTATCGATTAGCAATTTCACTTAGATCTTCACCACGTCTTACTTTATGATATTTTGTTCGATTTACATTTTTATAGGTAGTTTCGTAAAGCGAGTGGTTTACTGCTATAGCTTGATCTCTCGTTAAAACTTTTTCACGTTTGTTGTATTGATGCTCTGCATAAGCATAAATTTTGTCTTCGTTAGAAGTAAAAACTGCAATTTGCTCCAAAGGCAATCTTAAATAATGGGCTTTATTGGGGTAACTAGGTACAATACTTAATTTATATGAAGGATTGAAAAGTTGAATTTGCGATACCGGAATGTTTAATAAATCTGAAATATGTTGAAAAGATATTTGCTTTTTAATCTGAATAGTATCCGTTGCAAATTGCTTTACAGGAGCACGCTGCGGTGCAATTCCATGCTCTTTATGGTATTCATAAATGTACATGGTCGCCAAAAATGCAGGTACATAGCCAGCGGTTTCTTGCGGAAGGTTTTTACGAATATTCCAATAATTTTTTAATCCGCCCGAACGACGGATAGCCTTGGTAACATTACCAGCGCCTGAATTGTAGGCGGCTAAACACAAATCCCAATCGCCAAAAATTTTATACATATTGGTCATGTATTGAGCTGCAGCTTCGCTTGCTTTGAGCGGATCGCTGCGTTCGTCGACATACGAATCGATTTGTAATTTATACTGTTTTCCGGTTTGGTACATAAACTGCCAAATTCCTGTCGCACCAACTCGTGAAACAGCTTTTGGATTTAAAGCCGATTCAACAACTGCAAGATATTTTATTTCTAACGGAACATTTTTCTTGGCAAATGCATCTTCGAATAAAGGAAAATAATATTCTGATAATCCCATCAATCTTTCGAAAGATTTACGTCTGTTTTTTAAGAATGATTTAATGATATTTTCTAATCCAACATTGTATTCGATGTTAAAAGGAGATTTGGCATCCATTTCGGCCAAACGTTGTTTTAATAATTCAGTTGGAAGTTCATAATCAACACTTTGGTTCAAATCTATTGTAGCAATATTTTCAGTAATATCTTTATACAAATCGTCATTGTTCAATTCGTTAATCCAAAGACTATCAACCGTAGAAGCTACATGATAGTTAACAAAACTTGCTTTGATCGAATCCAAATAAGAAACCTTAATCGGAATTGAATTAATAACTGTATCGTCTTGCGCAAAAGCACTGGCAGAAAGCAAAAGTAGTAGTAGAATTTTTTGTAATTTCATGCTTATGTGTTTTAGTTTTTAAAAAGTAAAATGATTTTAAAAACATGTTTAATACTATAGAAAAAGTAATAAAATTATTCAATTTGAAAATTTTAATTACAATGAATTATGAATCAATCAATTAGTTATTTTGCTAAAATACAAATATTATGCCAAAACATTTTATTTTATTAACGTAAAGTTTTCATAATTCGTATATTTTATGAAATAATTAATTTTGAATAGCTGCAATTCCGGGTAAAATTCTACCTTCCAACATTTCGAGCATTGCCCCGCCACCAGTAGAAACATAACTCATTTTGTCTTCTAAACCGAACTGTTTTACAGCGGCAACCGAGTCGCCGCCGCCAACTAGTGAAAATGCGCCATTTGCAGTTGCTTCGGCTATGAAATTTCCTAATTGTATGGTTCCGTTGGCAAAATTTTCCATTTCGAAAACGCCCAATGGTCCATTCCAAAGTATGGTTTTTGATTCCAGAATAACTTTTTTGAAGTTTTCTAACGATTTTGGACCAGCATCCAATCCTTGCCAACCGTCAGGAATTTCGTGAACTTTGACAAACTTGGTGTCGGCATCATTCGAGAAAGCATTTGCAGCAACAACATCAACAGGAATGTGGATTTGTACGTTTTTTTCTTTAGCAAGACGCAAGATTTCTAAAGCCAATTCTTGTTTGTCGTCTTCACAAATAGAATTGCCAATTTTTCCGCCCAAAGCTTTTACGAAAGTAAAAGTCATGCCGCCGCCAATAATCATGTGGTCGACTTTGTCCAGAATATTTTCTATAACGGTAATTTTTGTAGAAACTTTACTTCCGCCAAGCACTGCTGTTACTGGTTTTTTGGAATCTTTAAGTACTTTGTTAAGGCTTTCAATTTCGCGAGCCAAAAGCAATCCGAAGCATTTTGCAGTTGGGAAAAATTGTGCAATTATAGTTGTCGAAGCGTGCGCTCTGTGTGCCGTTCCGAAAGCATCGTTCACATAGATATCGCCTAGCGAAGCGAGTTCTTTTGCGAAAGCAAGATCGCCGGCTTCTTCTTCAGAATAAAAACGTAGGTTTTCTAGTAATAACACTTCGCCGGCTTGCAAGTTTGCTGCTGCATTTGTTGCGATTTCTCCACGGCAATCGGCAGCAAATTTTACAGGTTTGCCAAGAATTTCGGCTGTTTTAGCAACAATATGTTGGAGCGAATATTGTGCTTCTTTCCCTTTTGGTCGTCCCAAATGCGACATTAAAATAACGCTTCCGCCTTGTGCCAAAATAGCATCGATTGTTGGTTTTGCAGCTTCTATTCTGGAAGCATCTGTTACGTTAAAGTTATCGTCTAACGGCACATTAAAATCAACACGAATTAGGGCTTTTTTATTTTTGAAATCGAAATCGGAAAGGGTTTTCATTGCTTGTTTTGTTTTATGTTGTAAGTTGCAAAGATATGAATTTTTGAAAACCATGGAAATGACATTTTACTGGTTGGTTGTTGTTTTAGTTTGAATATTAGAAAAAATGACTAAATTTGTTTTAAAATCTAGAAGCATGCAAACAATTAATATTACTGCACATACACAAGATGCATCTCAAATTGAAGCAATCAAAGCCGTTATGAAAGCATTTAAAATCAAATTTGAAATTGCTAAAGAAAAACCATACAATCCAGAATTTGTTGCTAAGATTGAGAAAGGCGATCAAGATTACAAAGCTGGAAAAGGCAGAAAAGTAAGTATTGAAGAACTCAACAGCTTATGGAAATAGTTTTTTTACCACAAGCAGACAACGACTTAAACTTTTGGATTAAAACGGGGAATAAAGCTATTTAAAAAAAAATTGCAAAACTTACTGAAGCTATAATAGAAAACCCTTTCGAGGGTATTGGAAAACCAGAAGCTTTAAAATACAATTTGACAGGTAAATGGTCTAGAAGAATATCTGATGAACACCGTTATGTATATCAAGTTGAAGATAATATGATAAATGTGTATTCACTGAAAGGGCATTATAATTAAAACGTAACACTTTTTATATTATTTACTTCAATTTAAATACTTTCTTATACTTCATAATTCTAGTTCCAATTCGTCAAGCAATTCATCAAAATCTTTTACATCGTTTGGATTTTGCAAATAATCGGCTAATCGTGAATTGACAATATCTTTTTGCCATTGCGGTATTTCTTCTTGCAAAGTTTCGATATTTGGATACTTGTTTTTAATTAAAATCCTATCTTCTATCGGAATAAAAACACACGAATCATTACCATTACTATCTTGTAAAACTTGAAGTTTCATAATGTTAGTATAAAATTATTGAAACAAATATAGCAATAAATATTATTCCTCTACTTGTTAAATCAAAAAAAGAAAACCCGACGTATTGCTACATCGGGCTAGGTTAAAGAATAAATTCGGGGCAATTATTCTTCGTTTGCTAACATTGTACCTCTTTGGATGGTATCGTTAGTATTGTTTACAGATAGTATCCAAGTTTCGCCAGCATATGCAAGGCTTTCTGATGCGATTTGTGCATCAACAGCTACTTGTTGTGTGTCTGATTTTGAGATGTATACATATTGTAGGTTGTTGTCAGGATTAACAAAAGAGTCTGATTTAATGCCTTGTTTTTTTAAGTCGGCCATGAACTTGGTTGCAAAATAAGAATCAGAATATACGTTGGCTACTACAAAATATCCGCTTTTGATACTTGCAATTGTTTGTGCCTGGATTTGGATTTTTTCGTTGTTGGCAACCATAATTTCGTAGCTAGACGACATTGCTTTTGATATTGTTCCCGCTTCGAAGGCATCTGCCAATCCTTTATCGGTTCTTGTTGCTACTTTTGAATTCAACATGGTTTCGATTTGTTCTTTTTCTGAGACAATCGCCGCTGGCGTAGTTCCTACTTCTACGCTAGCATAAGGGATTGCTTCTGGACGAACTTCTACGTTGAAAGCAGTAAAGAATACATAACATCTATCGCCTGTAGACTTGAACTTTAAAACTGCTTCTCTACTATCATTCTTAATCATTGCGTTGTCTGTATTTTCGATTGATCGAATATTTGCGTCGTATCCTAATGTGTTTTGGCTGTTTGGGAATCGGCCTGTTACATTTTTGTCTTCGTCAGTAATTGCACTGTTGAAAAAGTTGTTGGTATCTCCAAATGGGTTTGCTATTGATGTAACATCATTTTGGGTTGCACTGAACAATAGTCTGTCATTATTAAGGTTTGCATCGCCTTCTAAAGCAGCAGTTGCAAGTTTTGATTTAACGTTTCCTGCTTGTGGCGTTTGAAAACCACGGATGCTTATTTCGGCTTGGTTGTCTAATAAGTTAGAAAAACCATCGTAGCTTGCCACAAATTTCTCAGTCATTGTTGGATCTTCATACACAACGAATAAAGTCCATCCTGCAGAAACGCCGCCTTCGATTTTACCTTGAGAAGCTCTAACGTTTGCAACTGTATAAGTTCCGTTTGGATTTTGTAATCCAGAAACTAAGCTTGTAACATCTGCATACACAACATAAGGTGCATTTTCTTTGTATTGTTTTAAATTGTTGCCGTCAAAAACCACTTGTCCAGATACATCTGTGTATTCGTCTTGGTTTGGCAATTTGATTTTGATGTCTTTTATAGCCGCTCTTTTGTTTGTGATTTCGGTATATTTGCCTGCTTCATCTTTACGGTAACCTGCATTGAATTTGTATGTTGCAGACCAGTACAATCCTGCATAAACCACTTTTTTGCTAGTTGCGTTTGTAAGTGCTAAGTTTGCAGCGCTAGAAGAGAACGTAGTTTCGTCTGTATCAATATCGATGTAGCTCATGTTCAACTCATCGTTTAATAAAGCATTTTCTATTGTATTGAACGGTGTGTTCGCATCGCCAGTTTCGTCATCTCTGTTTGTAATGTTGTTTGAGATGATTGTCATGTCGCCTTTAATTTTTGATTGGTATCTCATTTTAAAAGGTGCCGTATTTTGTGCGAAAGAGAAAGAAGTTAACGATAATAATACGATAGATAAAAAAGCGGTAGTAGAAGTAGTAGTTTTCATAATGTAGGTTTTTATGAGTTTAACTTAATTTTTTAGTTTGTTATAAATGACTGTTCTGATTTGGTTTTGTAAAACTAGAAACATTTTTCAAATCATCGTTTAAAATGCATAAATAATCGATTAAATACATTAAATTTTAATTAAATTATGTTTTATCTTACAATATAAATGTTTTAAGTTAGGTTTTTAAAAATTAAAAAAACCAACTTTCTGATTTTTATACTAACTTTGCGTATGCTTTTTCAGGATATATTAGGACAACATCATATTAAAAGTCATTTGACAAGGTCGGCTTCGCTTGGTCGGATCCCACATGCGCAACTTTTTGTTGGTCCCGAAGGTTCGGGAACTTTGGCAATGGCCATTGCTTATGCACAATTTATATTATGTAACAATGAGAATGACGAAAACTCGAACGGAAACGATTCCTGTAATCTGAAATTCGAAAATGTTTCGCATCCCGATTTGCATTTCATCTATCCAACAGTAACTACAGACGATGTAAAAACCAAACCGAAAAGCATTGATTTTATTACTGATTTTAGACTTTTCTTGAAGCAAAATCCATACGGAAGCCTTTTTGATTGGTACCAACTACTGGGCGTTGCCAACAAGCAAGGTGAAATTAGAGTAGACGACGCCCAAGAAATTTTGAAGAATTTGGCTCTAAAATCATATGAAGGCGGCTACAAAATCACGATCATCTGGATGGCCGATAAGATGAACATAGCTGCTTCAAACAAGTTATTGAAACTTCTAGAAGAACCGTCCGACAAAACGCTCTTTATATTGATTTCCGAAAACGAAGAAGATATAATCCAAACCATTCGATCGCGATGCCAAGTACTTCATTTTAATGGTTTGCCAGAAAAAGTAATTGAAGAAGCGCTTATTGCTAGAGAAAACATTGACTCGAAAATCGCCATAAAGATGGCACATCAAGCACAAGGAAATTATAATAAAGCGTTGCAGTTGTTGCAAGAAGATAGCGAAGATGTATTTTTCGAAAATTACTTTATCACATGGGTTCGTGCCGCTTTTCGTGCAAAAGGTAATGCAGCTGCAATTCAGGATTTGATACTTTGGAGCGAACAAATTGCAGGTTTAGGTCGCGAAACTCAAAAGAAATTCCTGCTTTTTTGTACCGATATGTTCCGTCAAACGTTA
Source organism: Flavobacterium sp. (assembly GCA_031422015.1). Classification (GTDB taxonomy): domain Bacteria; phylum Bacteroidota; class Bacteroidia; order Flavobacteriales; family Flavobacteriaceae; genus Flavobacterium. The sequence goes on from JANOPO010000042.1 coordinate 37,219, forward strand.
TTGTTAAATTACGAAACGCCAAGTTTGGTTTTTATAGAACCGAAAGACGAAAAATTCAAACTCGAAAATTTTGCACCTTTCGTAAACGGAAACAACATTCAGGATATCTTTAAAGAAATATCCGATGCCATGTATCATATTGAACGCAATGGAAATGCTAAAATTGTATTGACCGATTTGTCGATAAAATTAACACGGTTGATACATAAGAAATAAAAATTAGAAAAAATTAGATTTTAAATAGCAACAGAAGTAAATAATATTTTGTGTATTTTTACTTAAAATTTCAGTCATGAAACTTTCATCAACACAAATTAATCAGATTCAAGATTTTTTTTCAAAACAACCCGTTTTGAAAGCGTATCTATTTGGTTCTTATGTTCGTGGTGACGAAAACGAAAATAGCGATATCGATTTATTGGTTGAACTTGATTATACAATACCAATTGGTTTAGAATTTATTCAGATGCAAATCGATTTACAACAGCTTCTTTCAAAAAAAGTAGATCTAATTTCCGCTAGAGGTTTATCAAAATACATTAAACCAATTTTGGAAAACGAAAAAAAACTGATTTATGCACGATAGATTAGGAGATAAAATCAGATTATTACATGTTTTAGATGCTATTTTAGAAATAGAAAATTACACTTTAAATGTTGACAAAGAAATATTTGTGAAAAATTCAATGATGTTTAATGCTACGCTGCGACAACTTGAAATTATAGGCGAGGCAAGTAATAGATTATCTGAAGATTTAATTCTTGATAATCCCGAAATTCCTTGGGCTAGAATAATCGGCCTCAGAAATCTTGTAATTCATGAGTATTTTGGAATAGATGATTTAACGATTTGGAATGTTATTACCATAAATCTTCCATTTTTGAAAGAAAAAATAAGTGATTTAATAGATAAAACTAGCTAATTCCCACGATTCAAACTCGCACGAAACATTCGCAATTCTTCCCATGAAAAAGTATCTCCATATTTTTCTTTCAATGGCGAAACCGTTTCTTCCGTATAACCTTCAAAAGCTTTGGCTAACGCCGTAATTTTATCTTTTGGCAAAACATCGTTAATGGTTATTGTTCCTGCAAGAATAAGCTTAGTCAAATGCCCCAAAATGGTGTCAGTAGTATATTTTCTAGCAATTGCAATTTCTTGAATCGTCATTTTTTGATGCCACATTTCGTAGGTTTCAATAAGCGTCGATTTTTTAGGTTCCTTCTTTTCTTTTTTCTTTTTCGAATACCGTTCTAGATCTTCTTCGTTGTCAATCAAAGTGATGTTTGCCGATTTATAATCTTCATGAATCTTATCAGCTTTTCTAACTTTATAAAACTTTATTTCGTCAGAAACCAGCGTGTTTTTTGAAATTTCTTTGTTGGCAACCACAACTTCAATCAATAATTTGGCACGCATTAATCGTTGCACGGCTTTTACTTGCAAATCTTCCAATACAATCAATTCGTCATGAAAAAGTTTGACATTTTTAGTTCGAATCACTTCTTCCAATTTCCATAAAAGTTCGTGAACCAATCCGTCCATTGAAGGCAAAAAGTAATTGAACGCAGCTGTAATTCGCTCAAAAACATGGTTCAGATCAAAATTTTCTTTATTGAAAAGCGATTCTAATTGCATGATAAATTTACGAGCTGGATCGACCAAATTTCCCATAATTTCCGATTGGTTTTTGGCCCAAACTGCACTTCTGGCTTTGGCCGATTTCTCCGAATCGAGATAACTAAACTGATGATTACGCCATTCTTGAGCCATCTCTGCCCAATCGAAACTGCCTTTTAGATAATCAAGAATAAATTGCTTCGATTCTTGCTTCAACGAATGTTCCAATACTTCTTCCGTAGCTTTATTTTCAGCATAATTCATAACATCTTGATCGTTCGAAATGCCATTCATTTGCAAAGGCGAAAGTAATATCAAACCATTCAACGATCGCAATCTCGAGAGTGCCACATAAGCTTGTCCAGGCAAAAATACTTGCGACACATCGAGTGCCGCTTTATCGAACGTTAATCCTTGACTTTTATGCACTGTGATTGCCCATGCCAATTTTATAGGATAATGCACAAAAGTTCCCAAAGTTTCTTCTTCAATCTCTTTGGTCATGGCGTTTACCGAATAGCGAATGTTAGTCCATTCGTATTTTTCGACTTCGATGGTTTTATTCTCTTCTTGAAAATGAACCATTATTTCTTTGTCAGAAAGTGATCTGATTACGCCCATTTTGCCATTAAAAAACTTTTTTTCAAAAGACAAATCATTTTTGATAAACATAATTTGCGCACCAATTTTGAGTTCTAAATCAAACTCTATCGGGTATATTTTATCTGGAAAATCACCAACAATTGTTGCAGAATATGTTTTAGATTTTTCACTTAAATCTTTCAATGACTGCGCATTAATCAAATCTGCTTTGACATTATGGGTTGTCAAAGTAATATAACCCGAATTGGCTTTTAGATCAAAATTAGGTTGTACATATTTATTTAGAAACTGAATATCGGTTGCTGAAATTCTGTTGTTTCGAAGGTTGTTTAAAATTTCGATAAAATCGGCATCGGTTTGTCGAAATATTTTAGATAATTCGATATATAACGGCGGAAAACGTTGAATAACATGCGCATGAAAAAAGAATTTTCCTTGATAATAATTTCGTAAAGTACGCCATTCTTCGTCCCGAATTATAGGTGGCAACTGCATCAAATCGCCAATAAAAAGGACTTGAACTCCGCCAAAAGGTTGCTTTTTCTTGCGAACACTTTGCAACATAAAATCAATTGCATCGAGCAAATCCGAACGCAACATACTAACTTCGTCAATTATAAGCAATTCCATGTTTTGAATAACGGCTTTTTTCAAACCACTCATCCTGAAATGACGGCGCAAGGTAGCTTTGCTCTCAAACTTGGAATTTGCACTAAATTGTGGTGCCGAATCGTCGGGAATAAAACCACCAAACGGAAGCTGAAACATGGAGTGAATCGTAACGCCGCCAGCATTTAATGCAGCGATTCCAGTTGGTGCGACAACCACACAGTTTTTGTGGGTCGTACTAATAATTTCTTTGAGAAGTGTTGTTTTGCCTGTTCCGGCCTTGCCTGTCAAAAAAACCGATTTCTGGGTTTGATTGATAAATTTAAGAACATATTTGGCTTCGATCGATATAAATTCCATTTGGCTTGTATTTTGAAAAGCAAAAGTATTGAAACTATTTAAATAAAAAAAGCCTCTAAATGAGGCTTTTATACATCAGTTTTTTAAATTACTTGAAAACTGGAGCCGCTATCGAATCTTTTGGAGTAGTTACAGAATCAGAAACTACCGCTACAGGAGTTGCTTTTTTGGGTGCCAATTTGTATTTATCGTTGAGTAATTTGGTAATATCTTTGGTAATATCAAGTTTGTCTTCGGCGTATAAAACGGTAGCAACTTCACCTGTTCCATAGATATATTTGTAACCATTTTTTTTGCCGTATTCTTTTATAAACTTCTTAAGATTAGACTTTAACGAGTCCATTTCAACACCGCTTTCTTCTTGCAATTGCTGCTGAATGCCTTGTTGGGCATAGGTTAATTGTTGTTCTTTTTTCTGTAATTCTGTTCCGCGTTTTTGCGCCCAAGCCGGTCCGTTTTTTTGAGCATCGGCTTGAAAACTTGCCGCTTGTGTTTGGAATAATTCGATTTCTTTTTTCAAATCGCCACCCATTTCTTCAGCTTTATTTTTGTATTTGGTTTCGAGATCTTTGGCTTCGTCGTAATTTTTTAATAATTCGAGCGTATCGATATAAGCAGTTTTGTTTGTGTCGGTTTTTTGACAAGAAAAAACAAAAAGAGATATTCCGAGAATAAGAATAATTTTTTTCATTAGAAAATTTTGAATTTAAATTTATTTTCAAAAGTAATAAAAAAATGTGGGTCACAATTTTGATTTACTTCTTTTATGAACCGTTTTTTGAACTATAATTTTTTCTTATCGAAAAAATAAAGTTTATTTTTAATTACTATTGAAATCGAATCGAAATAAAGCGTTTTAAAAAAGAATTAAAAAACGGTGGTGTAAACCAATGAAACCTTAAAAACCCTTCAAAATTTGATTTAATTATCGATTTTTTAGTTTTTTATAACATAAATATGCGAAGAATACTCTTTTTTTTGATATCCAAACCAATTGGATCGCAAACCAACCAAAATTGCAGAAATAAAATTCATTTTTCCTGTTTTATATTTTTCGGATAATAAAGAAACATAAAAAGCATCAAACTTCATTGGAAGCACTTTTTGCAAAGTCATATTTTCTTTTTCGAAAAGTAATTTTATTGCCGTTTTTGAGAAATGCCAAAAATGAATTGGCACATCATACGCTGCCCAAAACTTTCCGTAATGTTTGGCATCATACGATTTGAAATTTGGAACTGCAACCAACAAAGTTCCGTTGGGTTTTAATAAGCGTTTTAATTCTTTAATTTGATTTTCGAGATCAGGAACGTGTTCCAAAACATGCCACATAGTAATAATATCCAAACTATTATTTTCTAAACTAGAAGTTGCTTCAATAATCGAAACGCCTTTTTCGCTTGCAATTGTTTTAGCTTTTTCGCTTGGTTCGGTTCCTACGGTTTCCCAGCCGTTATTTTTAGCGGTTAAAAGAAAATCTCCAGTTCCTGCTCCAATGTCTAATAACTTTCCTTTTGTTGGTGACAATTCGTTAATCAAATTCAATTTGTTTTTAAGCGCAATGTTTTTTACAAACTGATACGCTTTTTCGAATAACGATTTCTTTCCGTCGGTATGCGAAATATAGTTTGCGCTTTCGTAGTATTTTCCAAGATTTTCAGCATTAGGTTGCGGATGCGTGAGCAACATATCAAAGGTTTCGTCATAATACAAATCGAACATTTCTTGCGAAACGGAATGATCTTTTACAGAAAGGCAATGTTTTTGGTTGGTTAAGTTCATTTTTTAGTATTCAGTTTTCAGTCGCAGTTTTCAGTCGCAGTTTTTATTTACAGTTTTCAGTTACAGTTTTAAAATTTTATAAAATAAATTGTTCCATGTGGAACAATTTATTTTAGTTTTAGCAAACACAACTGAAAACTGAGACTGAAAACTGTTAACTATCTCCCAAGATGAATTAGTAAAACAGAAATGTCACTTGGCGAAACTCCCGAAATTCTAGATGCTTGCGAAATGGTAATTGGTCTAATTTTAGTTAGTTTTTGCTTTGCCTCTATCGACATCGATTTTATTAATTCATAATCGAATCCATCAGGGATTTTTACATCTTCCAATCGAGTAAGCTTGTCTGCGTTGTTTCGTTCTTTGTCAATATAACCCGAATACTTCACTTGAATTTCGGCTTGTTCTAATATTTCTTGATCGAGATCGTTCTGATCGATATAATTTACGACTTTTTCGAGCTTCAACATATCTGACAAATCAATTTGTGGACGAGAAAGAATTTTAAACAACTTATCAGTTTGATTTACTTCAGCAGTTTCTTTAGCGATCAAAATTGGATTTACTTCGTCGGTTGTAACGCTTGTTTCTTTGTAAAAAGCAACCATTTTTTCAGATTCATTCAGTTTATGTTCCATTCTGCGCAGGCGTTTCTCGGAAGCCAAACCAATTTTGTGCGCCATTGGCGTCAATCTAAAATCAGCATTGTCTTGACGCAACAGCGTGCGATATTCAGCTCGTGATGTAAACATTCTATAAGGTTCTTCCGTGCCTTTGGTGATTAAATCATCTATCAAAACGCCTATATAAGCTTCGTCACGTTTTAATATCAAAGAATCTCGTTCTTGTACTTTCAAGGCTGCATTGATTCCTGCCATTAATCCTTGCGAAGCGGCTTCTTCATAACCCGTTGTACCATTTATTTGACCAGCAAAATATAATCCTTCGACCAATTTGGTTTCTAATGTGTGTTTGAGTTGCGTTGGTGGAAAATAATCATATTCAATAGCATAACCAGGACGAAAGAATTTTACTTTCTCAAAACCAACTATAGAGCGCATGGCTTTGAACTGAATATCTTCTGGTAACGATGTAGAAAATCCGTTTACATAAACTTCGCACGTATTCCAACCTTCTGGTTCAATAAATAATTGATGACGGTCTTTATCAGCAAAGCGGTTGATCTTATCTTCGATTGACGGACAATAACGTGGACCAATAGATTTGATGCGACCATTGAACATTGGTGAACGATCAAAACCTTCACGAAGAATATCATGCACATTTAACGACGTATACGTCATGTGGCAAGATTTCTGAACCGCCAAAGGTTTGGTTAAATCAGAATAAGAAAACTTATCGGGAACAGCGTCGCCTTTTTCTTCATTCATTTTGGAATAATCCAACGAGCGTCCATCAACTCGTGGTGGTGTTCCAGTTTTCATTCGACCTGCTTCGAAACCTGCTTTATTGAGATCTTCGGTAATTCCGTAGGCGGCTGATTCGCCTGCTCTACCACCACCGAATTGTTTCTCGCCAATGTGAATTAATCCGTTGAGGAAAGTTCCGTTGGTTAATACAACCGATTTGGCTTTTATTTCGACACCAAGCGATGATTTAATTCCTTTAATTTTTCCGTTTTCGATAATTAAACCTGAAATCATTTCTTGATAGAAATCGAGATTTGGAGTTGCTTCAAGCATCATGCGCCACTCTTCTGCAAAACGCATTCGGTCGCTTTGCACTCGCGGCGACCACATGGCTGGACCTTTGGATTTATTGAGCATTTTGAACTGAATCGCAGTACGATCGGAGACAATACCCGAATAACCGCCCATTGCGTCAATTTCGCGGACAATCTGACCTTTGGCGATGCCGCCCATTGCTGGGTTGCAAGACATTTGTGCAATGTTTTGCAAACTCATGGTTACCAATAATGTTGATGCGCCGAGATTGGCGGCAGCGGCAGCGGCTTCTGAACCTGCATGACCTGCGCCTACTACTATGACATCGTATTGTTCTTGAAACATTTTTATATTTTGATTTAAGAGATGTGCGCTTCGACAAGCTCAGCGTGACAAATTATGTTTAAATTGTTCCATGTGGAACATTGTTGTTTTTAAATATAAAATTAAACGAATAACACCTAGGTACTATCTTAAGTTCCTATTTTTTATTGTTAATTTTTATATATTTGTTCTTAACAGAGAGAATGCATACTGTGATATTTCACTGAATGTATATCTTGTTTAGCCTCAACTTGTTTGGGGCTAATTTTTTGTTTATC
>JANOPO010000043.1:0-1955 GCA_031422015.1 Flavobacterium sp.
CCTTTCAACAAAAAGGTTTATGCCCTTATGTACACGCCAAACAAAACTCATTTGTATAGTTTTGGTAATGAAAAATGGCAGCGTGAACAAAAAATTGGCAACAGCATTTTTCATGAAATACAGTTTGAAAACGAAAAAGACTTTGTGGCTATGGGTGGATGGATGGGAAAAAATGGACGGATTCACCATAATAGCCAAAAATTAACAATCCCTAAATCTGGATTGATTTGGGGAAGAGTTTCAAACGGACAATATGATATTTATTCGGCTTGTGATGGAAAAATTGTATTAGGCGATAAATCAGGAAATTATAAAGTATTTGGAGAAAAACTAAACAAGGCTTTTAATATCTACGAAACCGTTTTTACTTCTCCTACAACCGCTATTGCCATTGGAAGTGCCAGAACGATTCTATTGATAAAAATTATTGCAGAGAGTAATTTTGTTCGTGTTGAACTTCGTTGAAATATAATTTACCACTAAGATCACTAAAAACACAAAGTTTCACCGCATCGGCTCTTAGATTTGTATGATATAATTTTTCCAAGAAAATTCTTATCTTGGAAGACCTCTCAAAAGAGAGAAAACCAGACCCGTAGAGAGTGCCTTACCGTCATCGGCTGAGTAAGACTCATGGATCGATTTAAGGCTCTACGGGTTACTATTTACAAGGTTCATATAGAAATTTGGGTAAGACCCATGCAAGAGTAATGAATGTAAATGGCTATCTGGTTTCATTGTGTTCAAACAAATTTTAACGCCTAAAATTATGAAAAATTATCAGTATTTTATTGGTATTGACGTTTCAAAAAATGAATTAGATTTTGCTTTAGTTGAATCAAATAAGGTGCTTTTCCATTTAGAAGTTAGTAACGATAAAAAAGGAATTGAACAATTTATTAAACAAATCAAAACACAATATAAGGAATTTTCAATGGATAAATGCCTTTTTTGCATGGAGCATACAGGCATCTATAATAATCCTTTATTAAATTATTTACACGAGAAAAAAACTGACGTTTGGCTTGAACAAGCCACTCAAATTAAGTCCAGCATGGGCGTTTCTCGTGAAAAAAATGACAAAGTGGATGCTCAAAGAATCGGGCTTTATGCTTATAAAAACCGTGAAGATGTCAAATTATGGACACCTAAACGTGAAATTATCATTCAAATAGACCGCTTAACGGCTTTAAGGGAGCGTTTAGTAAAAACAATTAAGACCTTAAAAACACCATTTTCTGATGCCGAGGGTTTAGTCGATAAAACACTATTAAAATCTGAAATAGCACTTTGTCAAACCTCAATAAATGCACTCAAAAAAGATCTTGATGCTGTTGATAAAAAAATTAGAGAACTTATTGATGCCGACCCTCAACTCAAAGAATTATTTGACATTGTTGATTCTGTTAAAGGTATTGGCCAGGTTATTGCCACTGAAATTCTTATCACGACAAATGAATTTAAAGACATCAATGACCCTAAAAAATATGCTTGTTACAGTGGATTTGCCCCCTTCGTACAATCGTCAGGGAAGTACAAAGGAAAGTCAAAAGTTAGCAATAAAGCTAATAAAAAAGTTAAAGCTTTGTTTCATAACGCAGCTATGTCTGCTATTCAGCATTGTCAAGAAATCAAAGAATATTACAATCGTAAAATTGCCGAAGGCAAGAACAAAATGTTAGTCATCAACAATATTTGCAACAAGTTAGTACATCGTATTTTTGCTTGTGTTTCTCGAAGAGAAAAATATAAAGAAATTTATACGCCAAAGCTTGTTTGAATCATAGAAATCGGTCCGAAATATTTAAGTGAGGAGAATAAGTAGGTAAAGAGAATATAAAAAGCCCCCTTTGCTGCCAAACAAGTAATTGTGCTTGGAATATTTTTGAATGATGAATACTTGCATTATCTAAAACCACGAAGGTTTCCTTCTTAATTTTAAGAGATAATTCATC
>JANOPO010000044.1:0-3771 GCA_031422015.1 Flavobacterium sp.
CAACAATGTTGCGTCCTTTGCTTACTACATAATTTTCAATGCGTTTAATAAAATAACTTTGTAAACCGTGTTCGTCGATTAAATTATTTTCTTGAATAAGTTGTTGACAATGGGCGCAATTTTTCCAACGTTTTTTTACCACTTCATCTCCACCAATATGAATCATCTGCGATGGAAACATTTGCATTACTTCATCTAACACATTTTGTAAGAATACAAATGTTTCTTCCTTGGGACAAAAGGCTTCATCTAAAACACCCCATAATTTTTCAACCGCATAAGTGGTATCTTTTACACAGCCTAATTCCGGATATGCGGCTAATGCAGCAATGCAATGTCCGGGCATTTCAATTTCAGGTATAATTGTAATATGTCTATCTGTTGCATATTTTACAATTTCTTTTATATCGCGTTGTGTATAAAAGCCACCGTATTTAATGGTATCAAATTTTTGATCTTTATAATGGCCAACCATGCTGCCGTTTCGCCAAGCACCAATTTCAGTTAGTTTCGGAAATTGTTTTATTTCAATTCGCCAGCCTTGGTCGTCGGTTAAATGCCAATGGAAAGTATTCATTTTATACATCGCGAGATAATCGATGTATTTTTTTATGAATTCTTTTGAAAAAAAATGTCTGGCACAATCGAGATGCATGCCGCGCCAAGCGAATTTGGGTTCATCTGTTATCCTTAAACAAGAAAGTTTAATTTCGATTGAATTTTCTAATGGAAGAAGTTGTGAAAGAGTTTGAATTCCGTAAAAAATTCCGTGAGCTTCTGTTGCGGTTATAATCACATCATTTTTAGAAATAGATAAATTATACCATTCTTTAAAACTCTTTTTTTCTTCAATAATTTTAATTACAAAAATGATTTTAGAATTTGCTCTAGAAGAAGTTTCGATCTTTAAATCTAATCCGAATTGTTGCTTTATAATTTCTTTCAAATACTTTGCTTCAAACGAATTTTTATCTGCTTGAATAATCGTCTCATTAGATAAAATAAAATTACCTTTTCCCAATATAATTGATTTTGGTTGCGGAATTAAAGGTAATTGATTCTGAGAAAATCCAAAATTAAATAGTAATAGCAATAAAAGGATAAATTTATTTGACATGAAGTTTTTGTTTTTCATTGGATAAATTTACATAAAAAAGCCCCGCAAATTGCGAGGCATATAAATTTATAAGCTTTAAAGATTATTTCAAAGCGTTAATTTTATCTGAAACTTCTTTTTCTGTTCCTTCAAATACTTTAACGGTTTTTACTTTAGTTGAAGTTACAGTATATGTTGCTTTCACTTTTCCATTTGGTAAATCTAACATTTCAACTTTTTTTGAAATTTCTTCTTTACCACTATCTTTATCTTCGCCAATATATTTTCCATCTTCTCCATACATCGCCATACATTTTGCTTTGTCTTCTGGTGAACAGCCATTTTTGTCACACATGGCAGCACATTCTTCTTTGGTCATTGTAGCACATTTGCTCATATCGCATTTTGTGCTCATTGTTGCACAATCTGTTTTTGTACATCCTTTAGCTTCACATTCTTCTTTTGACATGGAAGAACACTCTGCCGACATTTCTGTACAACAAGATGCTTTTTTAGCTTCATCAGAATGACCATTTCCTAAAATCGGAGCAATTACTAATCCAATTAAGCATGTTAATTTAATTAAAATATTCATTGAAGGTCCAGAAGTATCTTTGAAAGGATCACCAACAGTATCTCCAGTTACAGCGGCTTTGTGCGCATCAGAACCTTTGTAAGTCATCTCACCATTGATCATCACACCAGCTTCAAAAGATTTTTTAGCATTGTCCCAAGCACCACCAGCATTGTTTTGGAAAACTGCCCAAAGTACACCAGAAACGGTAACTCCAGCCATGTATCCACCTAACATTTCAGCGATAAGCATGTTGTTATCACCATAAACTAATTTTCCTAAAAGTACAATTGCGATAGGGAAACCAATGGTCATAATTCCTGGCAACATCATTTCGCGCAAAGCGGCTTTAGTAGAAATATCAACACATTTTGCATATTCTGGTTTTCCAGTTCCTTCCATAATTCCTGGAATTTCTTTGAACTGACGACGCACTTCATACACCATATCCATGGCTGCTTTTCCAACAGAATTCATTGCTAATGCAGAGAAAACAACTGGTATCATTCCACCCACGAATAACATTGCTAATACTGGCGCTTTGAAAATATTAATACCGTCAATTCCTGTAAAAGTCACATAAGCAGCAAATAAAGCTAACGAAGTTAATGCAGCAGAAGCAATTGCAAAACCTTTTCCAGTGGCAGCAGTTGTGTTACCTACTGAATCTAAAATATCTGTTCTTGTACGAACTTCTTTTGGTAATTCGCTCATTTCAGCAATTCCACCAGCATTGTCAGAAATTGGTCCGAATGCATCGATTGCTAATTGCATTGCTGTTGTAGCCATCATTGCTGAAGCTGCTAAAGCAACACCATAAAATCCAGCAAAAGCATAAGAAGACCAAATTGCTGCAGCAAATAATAATACTGTTGGAAAAGTAGAAATCATTCCGGTTGCTAAACCCGCGATTACATTTGTTCCAGCACCAGTTGATGATTTCTGTACAATTGCTAAAACTGGTTTTGTTCCTAAACCTGTGTAATATTCGGTTACAGATGAAATAGCTCCACCAACTACTAAACCGACAAGTGTAGCATAAAAAACTCTCATAGATGAGATTTGTTGTGCACCTTCTCCAAAGAATTCCATTGTCATTACAGCAGGCAACATCATATCTACTAGAAAATAACATGCTATAGCTGTCATTATAATTGACGCCCAGTTTCCTATATTTAACGCTTTTTGAACTTGTGCTTCTTTAGCATTGTCATCCGATATTTTTACTAACATGGTTCCAATGATAGAGAATAAAATTCCAAAACCAGCAATTGCCATTGGCAATAAAATAGGTCCAATTCCACCAAAAGCATCTTGAATGTTTCCACCCATATCTTTAATTACATAATTTCCAAGAACCATGGCTGCTAAGACAGTTGCAACATACGAACCAAATAAATCGGCACCCATTCCAGCAACATCACCTACGTTGTCTCCAACATTATCAGCAATTGTAGCAGGATTACGAGGATCATCTTCTGGAATTCCAGCTTCTACTTTACCTACTAAATCTGCACCAACATCGGCTGCTTTTGTATAAATTCCACCACCAACTCTAGCAAATAATGCAATAGACTCTGCTCCAAGAGAGAAACCAGCTAATGTTTCCAAAACGATGGTCATGTCTTCGGTTGAAGTCCAAACGCCTTTCATGAAATAATTGAAGAAAATAATAAAAAAACCTGTTAAACCAAGTACTGCAAGACCTGCAACACCTAATCCCATAACTGTTCCACCACCGAAAGAAACTTTTAAAGCTTGTGGTAAACTTGTACGAGCAGCTTGAGTTGTTCTTACGTTAGTTTTTGTTGCGATTTTCATTCCCATGTTTCCCGCTAATGCTGAAAAAAATGCTCCGAAAACGAAAGCCACTACTATTAATATGTGTGTTGTGGGTACAAAGTATGAAATACCCGCTAATACGATACTTGCTAAAACTACAAATATTGCTAATAATCTGTATTCTGCCTTTAAGAAAGCTAAAGCACCTTCGTAAATGTAGTCTGAAATCTCTTTCATTTTACCATCTCCAGCGTCTTGTTTTAAAACCCAGCTTCTTTTAACTGCCATAAAAAGCAATCCTATAATTGCCATAACTATT
>JANOPO010000045.1:0-6228 GCA_031422015.1 Flavobacterium sp.
AGTAAAAAACCCTGTGCAAGTAGCGCAAGTATTGATGCAAGAAGACGACCGTGTTTTGGGCGGAAGTGGCGCAACCAATTATGCAAGAAAACACGGATTTGAAAAATTTTCGACCGAAATTCCACAACGAAGACAAGAATATGAAGCAAAACTAAAATCACTTGGAACTGGAACCGTAGGTTGCGTAGCCTTAGATGCCGATGGAAAAATTGCTGTAGCAACTTCTACAGGCGGAAAAGGCTTTGAATTGGTTGGTAGAATATCTGATTCGGCTACAGTTGCAGGAAATTATGCCAACTCGTTTTGTGGCGTGAGTTTGACTGGAGTAGGCGAGGACATTGTGAGTAATGCAACTGCTGCTAAGATTGTAACTCGTGTTACGGATGGTTTTAGTATAGAAAAAGCATTTGAAAAAACTTTTGCAGAACTAAAACCTTATGATGGTTTTGCAGGCGCGATTGCTATTGACGCTTCAGGAAAAATGTTTCATCAAGATTCTTACCCAAGTATGGTTTTTGCTAGTTTTGATGGGGAAAACGAGGAGGTTTTTGGGTAGTTTTTTGCCACAGATTTTACTGATTAATTAAATTTGTTTAGATCATAAATGAATTCGAAAAGTTCTAGTCTAGCCCCGATAGAAAGGAAAATCCTTTTATTTTTCTTTTTAAAAATAAAAGATTTGGGATGATAGCGGGAACAATCTTGAATAGAATTGGGATGTTGGTGCTCCAAACAAAAATCCCAACCTGTCGATTGGAATTTATTAAGTTACTTTTGTTTTTTTATTTTTTCATAACTTTTGAAGTATAATTTCCAGTTTCAGTTGCAAGGTTGATAAAATACAGTCCACTCGCTTGATTACTTAAATCTAAGGAGTCATTTTGAAAGCCACTCATTTTTTCGAATATGTTTTTTAAAACTATTTGACCTTGAAGGTTTGTTACTTTTAAAGTTAATTGTGTTGATTCATCAAGATTATAATTAATGGAAATGATATCGGTTGTTGGATTTGGAAATACATTTATATCTAGTTTTTTTGATGAAACTATTTGATTAGATAGTGTTGTAGGACATCCAACAGATTGCAAAATTCCGACAGACATGTTATTAGTTCCTATACCAATTTGTCCTTCCCAATTTCTGCCTGCTTCCCGTAATTGAGTTGTTGTTTCCATAGCCATTGAATGTGAATTTCCTGCTGAAATAGTATTCCAAGTGTTGCTTGTTCCAATTTGAGTCAATACGTTAGTGTTGGTTTGAATGTTGCCGTGAGCCAATTGCATAAAAAGATTATAACCGCTTGACCAAAGAGTATTATCATTTTTTATAGCTAATGAAAATAAGGAACCTGCAGAAATTTCGATATAAAAATTTACGCTACCATCGCTATCTATTATTGGTGTTATAACATTATTTGCAGTAGTAGTACCATCACATACTTGTCCGGCATTATTATTTCCGCATGTAAATAGTATTCCATTTGTATCTAATGCCATACTATGATCGAATCCTGCAGAAATTTTCGAAAAAGTAGATGCGGTTCCAATCGGTATAGGAATTAAGCTTGTCGTGTTTGTGCCGTCTCCAAGTTGACCAAAAGTATTGTTGCCCCAAGAATATAACATTCCTGAATTGTCTATTGCTAAGGAGTGCTGGTTTCCAGCATCAATTAGATTCCAATTGCTAGATGTACCAATTTGAGTTGGAAGACCTTGATTTATAATACTATTGATACCAAGTTGTCCAGTATTATTTATTCCAAAAGACCATAAAGTTCCTGTGTTTTTAATAGCTAAACTAAATCCTGCACCGGCTGACACTTTCAGCCAGTCGGTTGCGGTTCCTACTTGTGTCACCGTCCAGGTTGAAATTGTATTTCCATTACCCAATTGTCCGAAACTGCCGTTTCCCCAGCCCCAAAGTGTACCGTTTGTTTTGACTGCTAGTGAATGATTAGCTCCAGCTGAAACTGTCATCCAGTCGGTTGCAATTCCGATTTGCATAGGTAAGTTTTGATTGGCCATGTTGCCATTAAGGCCTAATAAATTAGCATTCTGACCCCAACCCCAAAGTGTTCCATCCATTTTGATAGCGAGACAGAAGTTACTGGCACCAGCTGATATTTCGCGCCAACAGCCAGTTCCTGATTGTGAGAATAAATTTGAAGAAAGTAATAAAGTAATAACGAGTAATTTTAAAGATTTTTTCATGATAATAAGTTTTTAAATTGATTAGTATACTTATATATCAATTAGGTAAAATATTTGTTACCTTATTTTATTAAAAAATCTTGAAAAAAGCGATAATATTTTTGTAGAGCCCTCATTACTTCAAATATTTGCCATTTTCATAGGAGTTCAGTGCACTTCGTTTGAAGCGGAAATCCTTTTGGCTCGATTTTTTTCGAGACAAAAGATTGAAACGAAAAGCGGGAAAGATCTTGAAAAAATACGAAATGTTGTTGCTCCAATAAAAAATCCCAATCTTTCGATCGGGATTTTCAATAAGTAAGAAGTAAATTTTGTTGATAAAACGTTTATTTTACTTTGTTAAGTACAGCTTTGAATGCTACTGGGTGATTCATAGCTAAATCTGCAAGAACTTTACGGTTCAATTCGATGTTGTGCTTTTTCACTTTTCCCATAAATTGAGAATACGACATTCCTTCTAGACGAGCTCCAGCGTTGATACGTTGAATCCATAAAGAACGGAAGTTTCTTTTGTTTTGCTTTCTATCACGGTAGGCATAGCACATGGCTTTCTCAACTGCGTTTTTCGCAACTGTCCAAACGTTTTTACGACGACCAAAGAATCCTTTGGCTTGTTTCATTATTTTTTTTCTTCGTGCTCTTTTAGCAACTGAGTTTACTGCTCTTGGCATAATTTTGATGTGTTTTTGTAGTAAGGCGACCTGAATTGAATCGAAAGTACTTAATGGCCCACTCCAAGGTTATTTAAAATTGTTTTAACCTAAAGGAAAGAATTAAGTTTTCAGTCTCAGTTTACAGTTTATTCTGCTTACTGATACTGCAAACTGAATACTAGATTATCCTTAATTGTTGTTTGATACTTTTCATATCTGTTTTGTGAACTAGTGCTGAGTGTGTCAACGCTAATTTACGTTTTTTGGACTTTTTGGTCAAGATGTGACTTTTAAAAGCATGTTTTCTTTTAATTTTTCCAGAACCAGTAACTTTAAATCGTTTCTTGGCACTAGATTTGGTTTTCATTTTAGGCATTTTTTCCTAGATTTTTAATTTATTCTTACTTACTATTTTTTAGTTTTTTATCTCTGTTATAAGTTAACACTTTGAAAACTGAAAACTGCGACTACTAACTTTTATAACTCTTTTTCTTCTTCTTTTGTTTCGCTATCAGCGTTTAGCTTTACTTCAACACTTGGCTTTACTTCTGCACTTGGCTTAACATCTACACTTTTTGATATTGGTCTTGGTAGATTGTCTTTTGCTTTCGCTGCTGGTTGCGAAGTTTTACCTTTTTTCGGAGCAATAAACATGATCATTCTTTTTCCTTCAAGAACAGGCATGGCTTCTACTTTTCCGTATTCTTCAAGATCGGTAGCTAGTCTTAATAACAAGATTTGTCCTTGATCTTTGTATATGATTGAACGACCTTTAAAAAACACAAATGCTTTTAATTTTGATCCTTCTTTCAAGAATTTCTCAGCATTTTTTCTTTTAAATTCATAATCATGCTCATCGGTTTGTGGTCCGAAACGAATTTCTTTCACAACAATCTGAGTAGATTTTGCTTTTAGCTCCTTCTCACGTTTCTTTTGCATGTATACGAACTTTTTATAGTCCATGATTTTACATACAGGTGGCTCTGCATTCGGAGAAATTTCTACCAAGTCCAACTCCAATTGGTCGGCAAGTTTCATAGCCTCAGAAGTTTTCATAACTACTGGTTCTACATTTTCTCCTACTAGACGTACTTCTGGAACGCGAATAAAATTATTTATTCTGTGCTCATCTTTCTTTTCTACTCGAGGTTGATACCCTCTGCTGTTTCTTATTGCTATGACTTTATTATTTATATTTGTCTTCTTGACAAATGGTTATTCTATATTAAATGTTTTTAATGTTTTTCCGATTTCGTCATTCACAATTTTCGCAAATTCTTCTATCGAAACCATCACATTTCCTTTTCCTTCTTGTCCATGACGACGAATAGAAATGGTGTTATTTTTCTCTTCTTCTTCTCCCAAAATCAGCATAAACGGGGTTTTCTGCATTTCGGCATCACGAATTTTCCGTCCAATCGACTCATTTCTATTATCAATTTGGGCGCGAATGTCGTGATTTTCTAGCAGATTTAAAACTTTTTTAGCATAATTTTCATATTTATCGCTCAAACATAAAATTAATGCTTGTTCTGGCATCAACCATAATGGGAAATTTCCTGCTGTATGTTCTATCAAAATCGCTATAAAACGCTCCATACTTCCAAAAGGAGCACGGTGAATCATAACCGGCGTATGCATTTCATTATCAGACCCTTTATAAGTTAATTCAAAACGCTCTGGCAGATTATAATCCACCTGAATCGTTCCCAATTGCCATTGTCTGCCCAAAGCATCTTTAACCATAAAGTCCAATTTCGGACCATAAAAAGCCGCTTCGCCATAGGCAACAACAGTTTTTAATCCTTTATCGGCGGCGGCATTGATAATAGCATTTTCTGCTTTTTCCCAGTTTTCGTCGCTACCTATATATTTTTCTCTATTTTCTAGATCGCGTAACGATATCTGCGCCGTAAAATTTTCAAATCCTAACGATCCAAAAACATACAACACCAAGTCAATCACATTCTTAAATTCCTGATCTAGTTGGTCTGGCGTACAAAAAATATGCGCATCATCTTGAGTAAAACCACGTACACGAGTAAGTCCATGCAACTCACCACTTTGTTCATACCTATATACTGTACCAAATTCCGCATAACGCTTCGGCAAATCCTTGTACGACCAAGGTTTTGTGTTGTATATTTCGCAGTGATGCGGACAATTCATCGGTTTCAACAAAAATTCTTCACCTTCAGCTGGCGTCTTTATTGGCTGAAAACTATCAGCACCATATTTTGCATAATGTCCCGAGGTAACATACAATTCTTTCTGACCAATATGCGGCGTAACCACTTGCTCGTAGCCCGCTTTTTTCTGAGCCTTTTTCAAAAATTGTTCCAATCTATCTCGTAAAGCGGCACCTTTAGGCAGCCACAAAGGCAATCCTTGGCCTACTTTTTGCGAAAAAGCGAATAAATCCAATTCTTTACCCAATTTTCTATGATCGCGACGTTTTGCTTCTTCCAATAATAACAAATAATCCGTCAAATCCTTCTGTTTCGGAAACGACGTACCATAAACACGGGTCAACTGCTTGTTTTTTTCATCACCACGCCAGTAAGCACCAGCAATACTCATTATTTTCATAGCTTTAATAATTCCTGTATTCGGAATATGACCACCACGACACAAATCAGTAAAAGTAGCATGATCGCAAAACGTAATCGTTCCGTCTTCAAGATTCGAAATCAATTCCGTTTTATATTCGTTGTCCTTATATAAGGTCAAAGCATCCGCTTTCGAAACAGGTCGAAGCTTAAATTCATGCTTTTCTCTCGAAATCTCCAATACCCGATCCTCAATTTTCTTAAAATCAGCTTCTACAATTTTATTTTCTCCAAAATCCACATCATAATAAAACCCGTTATCAATTGCAGGACCTAGCGTTAGCTTCAATCCGGGATACATTTCTTCCAAAACTTGCGCCATCACATGCGACGTCGAGTGCCAAAAAGCCTTTTTGCCCTCAAGATCATTCCAAGTAAACAAAACCAGCGATCCGTCGGTTGTCAATTCCGTCGAAGTTTCAATAGTAGTGCCGTTAAAAGCAGCCGAAATCACATTTCTAGCCAACCCTTCACTAATACTCAGCGCAACATCCATAGGCGATGCGCCAACTTCAAACCCCTTAACTGACCCATCAGGCAACGTAATCTTAATCATACTATATATTTTTCAGAGCGCAAATATAAGGCATTCAACAAACACATACAATATAGGTATACGATTAATTTTTTCCTTTGTGCGTGACCCCATCTTGCGCTTCGCTGCAGTGGGGTCGGGCTATATGTTCGCGCTTTTGTCACGTCAGAAAAAGACGAGACAAAGAGCTCCACTACTATCCCTCACGCTAGTTTACCGAC
>JANOPO010000046.1:0-65116 GCA_031422015.1 Flavobacterium sp.
TAAAATAAAAGGAAAATATCTTCAATTATACCTAAATGAGTTTGTTTACAAGTTAAATAGAAGATATTTTGAAGAAAAATTATTCGATAGGCTAGTAATAGCGGGGATTACAGGGTTATGACAACAAACGGACAATCAAAAGTTCTATTATATAGTTTTATTTTCTGTGTTTGTTTTTTCAATATATTTTTTACTAATACCTGTTATAATTATTTGCAGAAGTAAATTGATAATCAATTTATATAGATAAATTTTACTTTAAAGAAATAAAATATTACCAATGAAAATATCCAAAAAAATACAAGCCTTTATTTTGCAATTACTTTGTTTTGCGACTTTGTTTATTGCGACTCGCTTTTTGGTCGAAAAATATACGATGTTGCAAGGATTTTGGATCCCGTTTTCGGCTTTCGTGGTCGGAACTATTTTTGCTCCGAAGTTTCAGGCGGTTACTTCGCAAGATGGTGAAAAGCTTTTTATGCGCTGGATTTTTATGAAAGGTCTGATTGAAGTTGGAAAATAATCTCGTTACCGAAAGTTCGCGTTAGGGAAAGTAGCGGCATCCTTTTGTCTCGTTTTCATAACGAGACAAAAGATATAGCGGATTGCCCGACCTCGTCTCGAAAATAATAGTCGTTGCCGACAACATGCTGACGAGGAAACGCCCAAAAATTACTTATTAATTGATTTCTTTTCGACTTTTTTCTCTACTAATTTTGGTTTTGAAACCGACTTGTACAAGGGCAAAAAGTACGAAACAGAATAGTTGAAACCAACTCCAAAATCGCCACTATAAGTTTTGTTAAAACCCGGAATATATAGGTTGTCGAAGGCTTCAGGTTTTTTGTTGGTGAACAATCTGTTGAAACGAATATTGAAGCCCACAAAGACATTATTGATGACTTTTACCTTAACTCCGGTGACAAATTCGGCCCATTGCGCCGATAAACCGTCGTATTTTTCGCCAGATGGAATTGCCTCTGTTTGCCCGAAATAGGAGTCGGGATTGTAAATTTTGTAGCTGTTGAGTGTCTGGCTGAAACTGGCAACTCCGTATCGGAGGCCAATGTAAACCATGTTTTCCATGTCGAGCCAATTCTGGTAGGTGTTATAATCGGCTCCAATTTTGACGAAACTTCCTTTTGTTGTAAAGTTAATTTGATCTTCGTCGACAGTTTTGTTGTCGTTGCCTAATTCCGTCGCAACATAAATGTTTTTGGTTAGTCGGTAATCGCCAACAAGCTCAATACCTTTGTAGTTTTTGTCGTAAATGGATTTGGCCAGTTTGAAGGCATCGATACCAAAACGAACGCCATATCGCTCGGTTTTGGCTGGTATAGAATCTTTTGGTTTTTCTGTTTTGTCTGGGTTTTGTGCGTTTGCAAACAGTGAAAACAAAAGCAAAACGAAACTAAAATAATATTTTGACATGGATTTCATTTTCGTTTTCTATTTTGTTGATTCTAATCTGTGTTTCACGCATCCATAAATTATCGGCTGGGGTTGTATCTGAAAGGACTATGCCATTTGTTAGATTGAGTTCGAAAGTGGTTTTGAAACCGCAAGCACGAGAAACATAGGTATTTATTTTGGTGTAGTTTACTGTAATTTTATCGATATTGTCGTCTGCTTTTGGATTCTTTCCACCGTTTTGAATAAACTTAAAAGTTACTGTTTCAGCATCGATTTTGAGTGGTAACAAAACTTTACTTCCATTTGCTGGCTTAATAGTATCAGAGACATTTTCAGCAATAACAGCTAAGTTTTCGAAGCTTTTTTTGAATGTTGGACTAACAATATCATAAAACTCTAGCACTAGTTTTGGCGTGGTTGCTGTTAAATTTGTATCACAAATATCGTCTTTCTCGCAGGCCGAAAAAGAAAACGCAACAAGAAGTAGTAGAATTATTTTTTTCATACATTTTTATTCTATGTCAATTACAATATCAATATCAAAAATCAATTTCAAAAATCCGTAATATATGCGTTCCATCAGTTTTATTCAATTTCAAAAATCAAAAATCAATTTCAATTTCAAAAGATCCGTATTATCCGCGTTTGAAAATCCGTTTGATCCGCGTTCCATTAGTTTTATTCAATTTCAAAAATCAATTTCAAAAAATCCGTTTGATCCGCGTTCCAAAAAAGTTTCAATTTCAATTTTATAAATCAACTTTAAAAGAACCAAAAACTTGACTTTTAGATAATCTTAACTGAAAACTAATTACTGCATACTGCAAACTATTTTCTCAACTCCAAAAGTACTACATTTTCAACATGATGCGTTTGCGGAAACATATCTACTGGGCGCACACGAGTAAATTTATATTTTTCGTCTAGCAATGCCAAATCTCGGGCTTGTGTAGCCGAATTACAACTCACATAAACGATTTTTTGAGCTTCTATTTTCAAAATTTGATCAATTACATCTTTATGCATGCCGTCTCTAGGCGGATCGGTTATAATCACGTCGGGTTTGCCATGTTGGGCGATAAAACTTTCATTAAAAACGTTTTTCATATCTCCTACATAAAACTCACAATTGGTTATATTGTTGCGTTCGGCGTTGGCTTTAGCATCTTTTATAGCTTCAGGAACGGCTTCTACGCCAATTACTTTCTTAGCTTTTTTGGAGACAAATTGCGCAATTGTTCCTGTGCCCGTATACAAATCATATACGAGTTCGTTGCCTGATAATCCGGCAAAATCTCGTGTTATTTTGTACAACTCATAGGCTTGTTCGGAATTGGTTTGATAAAATGATTTGGCATTAATGCTAAAATTCAAGCCTTCCATTTCTTCCAGTATGTAATCACGACCTTTATACAGCACTACGGTTTGGTCATAAATTGTATCGTTAGGTTTGCCGTTTATGACATATTGAAGCGACGTAATTTCTGGAAACGTTTCGGCAATAAAATCCATTATTTTGATGCGGTTTTCTTTTTGCTCTTCAAAAAACTGAATCAAAACCATTATTTCGCCAGTCGATGCAGTTCGAATCATCAAAGTTCGCAACAAACCTTCGTGCGCTCGCGGATTGAAAAAATCTAGATTATTGCCAATTGCAAATTCCCGAATGGCGTTTCTAATGGCGTTAGACGGATCGGCCTGCAAATGGCATTTGGAAATATCCAAAATCTTGTCCCACATTTTCGGAATATGAAAACCAAGGGCATTTTTATGTTCGTATTCGACGTCAGCTTTGATTTCGTCTTCCGTCATCCAGCGCGCGTTCGAAAAACCAAACTCCATCTTGTTGCGATAAAAAAACTGTTTTTCGGATCCCAATATTGGTTCCATTTCGGGCAATTCGATTTTGCCAATGCGTTGCAAATGATTTTTTACTTCATTATGCTTATAAAAAAGCTGTTGCTCGTACTTCATATTCTGCCATTTGCAGCCGCCACAAACTCCAAAATGTTCGCAAATTGGCTCCACACGATGCTCCGAAAACGAATGAAACTTGATGGCTTTGCCTTCGAAATAGGATTTTCGTTTCTTGAAAGTCTGCACATCTACGACATCGCCTGGCACCACGTTAGGTATAAATATCACTTGACCTTCGGGCGCTTTGGCTACCGATACGCCTTTGGCACCAGCATCGAGTACGGTTACATTCTCAAAAATAACTTTATCGGTTTTCTTTTTACTCATGGGGCAAAAATAAGGGATTGGTTTGTTTTTTGGATTGGGTTTTTAGAAAAAAAATCAATAATTCTATTATGAATCACTTTTTTTGATTTTGTAGGTAGTACTTCTGCCCGCACCATGCAGTGCTAATACTTCTTTTTTGACCAAATCTTGCAAATCTCTCAAAGCTGTATCGGTTGATGTTTTTGTTATTTTGGCATATTTTGAAGCCGTAAGATTTCCAAAAAAATCATCCAAAAGCAGTTGTACTATTTTTTGTTGGCGTGCATTAAAAACTGTTTCTCTATTTGTTTCATAAAATGAAGCACGAGCTATTGTTTTTGCTATCGTTTCATCGGTTTGCTTCATTGAACGAAGTAAGCAATTCAGAAACCAAACGATCCATTGCGTACAATCCAAATCGCCTTTTTGAGTGCTTTCTAGCAAGTTGTAATAGGTATTTCGTTCTTTCAATATTTGTGCCGACAAAGAATAAAAGCGTTGCGGACTAGCGTCGGCTTGCGCCAAAAGCATATCCGTTATGGCTCGTGCTATACGACCATTGCCATCGTCAAATGGATGTATAGTTATAAACCACAAATGCGCCAATGCTGCTTTTAGAACGATGTCAAGATTTTGGTTGGTTTGCATCCAATCCAAAAAAAGTGCCATTTCTCGTGGAATTCTTTCGGCATTTGGTGCTTCAAAATGGAGGGTTTCTTTTCCCATAGCGCCCGATGTAACTTGCATGGCACCGTCACGCCAAGCATCAGTTTTTATTTTGAACATGCCATTTCGACCTGTCGGAAATAACGCCGCATGCCAGTCATAAAGTCGTTCTTCGGTAAGTTGCTGGTTGTAGTTTTGCGTGGCGTCTAGTAGCATTTCTACGATTCCGTCTACATTTCTTTCGTCTTGTATGGTATCTTTTATATCGATGTCGAGTCGTTTTGCAATAGAAGAACGCACTTGCTCCATTTGCAAAAATTCGCCTTCTATTTCGCTGGTTTTCAATACATCCATCGTTAATGCCACAAGCATATTTTCGGCAACTTGACCAAAACCAAGCGCTTGCATTTGCCCCAATATCTTGCCTTGTTGGTGCCGAACTACGCCAAGCAAAGGACTTACCTCGTTGGTATCCCAAGTAAAATTTGGCCAGTTTTTGAGTTGATGCGCATACATAATCACCGCAATTTTGCGGTAAAAATACTAATTTTTATTGAGATTTGTATTTTTGCGGTGATTATTTTGGTTAATTACCGCATTTTTGCGGTAAATAGAAGTTGTAATCACCGCATTTGAGCAAATTTTGATTTTAGTAAATAGTACATGGAGTTGAATAGGAAATTTGTATGTTTGGGGAAATATCAAGAAATATGAGATTAGCAGCGATTTATATTAAAGATCATTTTTTGTTTGATGAACCTCAAACTATTAATCTTGGAGGTAAGAATATTTATACTTTTGATCCTGTTAATGATAATGAAATTAAAATTACGAAAGTTGAAAACAATGACTTTATAGATGGGTTTTGGGGAAATAATATTAGTTTAGTTTCTGCGATTGTAGGCGGAAATGGTGTGGGGAAAACTAGTATGCTTTATGAGATTTTTTTCAATAATAAATCCGATGAAAATTTCATATACATTATAGAAATTGACAATGATATTATTTATAACGAAAGTCTAGTTAGTCTATTAAAACCTTGGCATCAAATTTTTAAAATTGATGGTAGAAACGAAACGATTAAACTTCCTATACAAAAGAACCATCTTGGTTATAGTATTATAGATAATTCAAATTTTAAAAATAATAACGAACCGTTAATTTATAATTGCTTAAACTTTGAAAATCAAACAGACTCAAAGTTTGAAACTTATTTTCTTCAAATAAAGAAAATATTTCACTTTTTAATGCAGGAAGATTTGATAATGAAATTAAATTTAAAACTTGAAGGAGATGTCATTTTTTTTAAAAATTTTTCATTTAAACCGACAAATGTTTACTACCCAGATTTATTTATTGAAAAAGAAATGGAAATTTGTAGTCAAAAATTCAAAGAATATATTTCTAGAGAAAATTTCTTTAAACTAATAGAAACAAAAAAACATAAATCTTTTTTATACGATTTAGACAAATCAAACAAATTTGAAAATCAAGATTCTTTTTCCAAAATTAAGGTTCTTTTTTTGGCGAAAATTTACACAATAAAGTATACTGAAATTAAGGATAAAAATAAAACATCGTTTATAGAATTTCTCTATAAATCTTGTATTATAAAGAAAATTAAAAACACAAAATTTTATTTAGAGACCATTAAGTTAATTTTGTTCTATGATTTTAAAAATGAAGAAAATATATTTTTAACCGATAGCTTTAAATTTATTGAACTTTTTTTTAATAAAATTGAATCTAATTTAACTTTTGAAATAAAAAAAGAATCAGAAGAGAATATTTTTGAATTATTAAAAAATTATTTTGAAGTCGAGCGTTTTTTGAAAGTAAAGCAAATTTCTATTTCTTTAGAATTTTTAGATAATTATTTGGTTTTTGAGCCCACTCACCCTATTTCTCAAGGGGAATATTTTTTAATTCAGCTTTTTTCTAATTTATTTAATTTTAAAGATGAAAAAACCAAATATATACTTTTGGACGAAGCTGATTTGGGTTTCAATCCAAAATGGAAAAAAAAATTCATTAACATAATAATAAGCATTCTACCAGATATTTTTCAAAGTTCTAAAGTTAACCCAATCCAAATTATATTCACTACTCATGATCCAATAACTTTATCAGATATTCCTAATAGCAATATTGTTTATTTAAAAAAAGATAATAATAGTAAAACAGAAGTTTTAAAAGGAGATCAAAGGCCAACAAAATCCTTCGGTGCAAACATTACAGATTTATTAGCAGACAATTTTTTTATTGATGATGGGTTGATTGGCGATTTTGCGAAGGCGAAGATTGAGGAAACAATTGATTGGCTCAATAAGCAAAAAGAGTTAAAATTTAAGGAAAATTATACTGTTAATGAAGATGATTTTGATAAACATGAAAAACTAATTAATATAGTTGATGAACCTATAATTCAAAGAAAATTAGCAGAAATGTTGGATGAATTAAAAGGTAATAATAAAATAGAAAAAGAAATTGCACAAAAACAAATTGAGTTTTTAAAAACAAGATATAATTTAGAATGATACATATTAACCCAGATTATGAAAAAATAGTAAAAGCAAAGGATATTCATTATAAAACTTTGCGTTATATTATTTTAAAAAAACTAAAAGGAACTGATTTTACTGAAAAGCAACCAGACGAAGCTATTGGTAGGATAACCAAGATTAATATTGTAAATCAGGAAATTTTTGATTTTTTTGTAAATGAAGATAATTTAAAAAGTGTTTTAATTGGGCTACCAATAGAGATTAACAAAATTAAAGAAAACTTTAAAGATTTAAAATGTACTAATAGTAAAGGAAATGAAATTAGTGAACTAAAAAAGTTAATCAATTATGATTCATGGACTGATAAGGATAAAGAAAAAAAAGGAACACATAGAGCATATAATGCATATAATTTAGCCGAAAATTTAGATTTTCAAACTTGTGTATATTGTAATCGTATTTATACAAAAAATGTAATTAAACCAAATAAAATTACTCGTCCTGAGTTTGATCATTGGTTTAAAAAAAGTGATTTTCCAATATTAGCTTTAAGTTTTTACAATTTAATTCCAAGTTGTCATATTTGCAATTCATCAATTAAAGGAACAGGAACTATGGAATTGGATACTCATTTCCATCCTTACGTTGATAATGAAGAGGTTATAAAATCTGCAATAAAGTTTTCATATTATAACAAGAAAATAAAAAAATATGGATTCAATGTAAAAACAGCTTCTGATAAAGCAAAAAATACTGTTGCATTTTTTAAACTTAAAGAAATTTATGAAACTCATGAAGATGAAATTGCAGATTTAAGAAAAATCAAAGATGCATATTCAGATAGGTATTTACAAATATTAGCAACGCAATATAAAGGTTTAAATACTTCCGAAGAAGAGTTATATCGTTTAGCTTTTGGAACAGAAATTGAAGAATCAAAATTTTCAAACCGTCCTTTAAGCAAAATGAAAAAAGATATATTAATTGAATTAGGAATTATAAAAGAAACTGAATCTAAATCTAAATCTATTCCAAATCCCTAAACCATCATTAAAAATCCAATCACTATATTTGCCAAACATAAAACCCATATCCCGTAGGGATTAGATATCGGTAATTTTGGAACTATGACAAAACACCTAGCCCTTCTCCGAGGCATTAACGTCTCAGGTCACAACCTGATCAAGATGGAAGCCTTAAAAATTGCATTCGAAAAAGCAGGTTTTCTGGAGGTGCAAACCTATATCCAATCGGGAAATGTGTTTGTAACTTGCGACGAAGAAAATCCTGCCAAAGTAGGTTTTATGATCAAGCAAGAAATCCAAAAAGCGTTTGGGCATGATGTGCCTGTTGTGGTTATTGGCAAGCAGGATTTGGAGTATTGCTTAGAGCGTAATCCGTTTTTTAAAAATACAGACGATACCAAGAAGCTGTATGTTTCGTTTGTGTCTAAAATACTCACGAGCGACAGCATTCACGAACTCAAAATAAGCAATATAAAACCCGATGAAGTCGCTATCGACGAAAATCGTCTTTACATCAAGTACTTCGACTCGCCAGCCAAAACTAGATTAGACAATTCGTATATCGAGAAAAAACTCAATGTAATTTCCACCATCCGAAACTGGAATACGGTTAATAAATTACTGGAAATGTATAATTAGTAAAACTCCAATTTTGAAATTCCAAATTCCACATTGATTTAGATATTAATTTTCGAACTTATAGAAGAAATCACATAAAATAGTTAATGCGATTTCTGCTTTGTCGAAATGACAAGTTTGCTCTAATAATAAGTTCCAAAAGCTAAAATTTAAAATATTGGAATTTAATTTTTTTTAGTAAATTTGTTTGTTCAATTAAATTATTATGAATTCAGTAACATTTGATTCACTTTCGCAAAAGCTAAAAAATGCGCCACAAGAAGTGTTAGATCTTGTTGAAGGTTATGTTGATGCGTTAACAGAAACTTCTTCAAAACCATATTCGTTGTCGGATGCGCAACAGAATATTTTAGACAGTCAACTAAAATCAGATAAAACAACTTACGTTGATTCTGAAAAGTTGTATGCCGATTTAACAGTTAAGCATGGCTTATAAAGTAATTGTTTCGGCAGTTGCAGCAAAAAACATCGATGATGCATTAGAATATTACAAATTTAAAGCAAGCAAAAAAGCTTTAGATTTCTTGAATGACTACCGAAAAATTTATAAAGCACTTCAAATAAACCCGTTTTATAGATTTCACGACCAGAATTATCGTTTTTTGCCCTCTGCAAAATTTCCTTTTGTAGCTTTCTTTATTGTGGATGAAATTTCAGAAACCGTTTTTTTAAATGCTATTTTTCATACATCACAAGATCCAGACAAAAATCCAGTTTAAAATACTTTAAAATTTTAAATATTTTTTATATGTAGAATTCAAATAAATTTTGCCACAGATTTAAAGGATTCTAAAGATTAAATTTTCACTATATAAATTTGTGAAAATTTGTGAAATTTGTGGTGAAAAAAATTAGCCTAATATTTTATACTTAAAAGTTGCGAAAGATTAAATTTTCACGATAAATAAATCTGTGAAAATCTATGAAATCTGTGGCAAAAAAACCTAAAATTCCTCTCAAATCCAAATTTGCAATTGAATTTTGCAATTGAATTTTGCAATTTTAATTTTTCTCATTTAAAATCTCTATTTTTGTAAAAATTTCCTTTTATGACAACTTTAGAAACCACCAAAGCTTCCTCATTTATCGAATTAGAAAACAAGCATGGCGCGCACAACTACCATCCGCTACCCGTAGTTTTGAGTAGGGGCGAAGGTGTTTATGTTTGGGATGTGGAAGGTAAAAAATATTACGATTTTCTATCGGCATATTCGGCTGTTAATCAAGGACATTGCCATCCAAAAATTGTGAATGCCATGATCAATCAAGCGCAAACCTTGACTTTGACATCGCGTGCTTTCTATAACGACCAATTGGGTGTTTACGAGCAATATGTAACCAATTATTTTGGTTTTGATAAAGTGTTGCCAATGAATACAGGTGCCGAAGCCGTAGAAACCGCTTTGAAACTCTGTAGAAAATGGGCTTATGAGAAAAAAGGAATTTCTGAAAACGAAGCACAAATTATTGTTTGCGATGGTAATTTTCATGGACGAACTACAACTATTATCTCGTTTAGCAACGACGAAAATGCACGCAAAAATTTCGGTCCTTATACCGCTGGATTTATAAAAGTCGAATACGACAACCTCGAAGCGTTAGAAAACGTTTTGAAATCTACCAAAAACATTGCAGGATTTCTTGTAGAACCCATTCAAGGCGAAGCGGGCGTTTATATGCCATCGGACGATTATTTGGCGAAAGCCAAAGCACTTTGTGCGGCACATAACGTTTTGTTTATTGCCGACGAAGTTCAAACCGGAATTGCCAGAACAGGCTCGTTACTAGCCGTTTGCGGCAATTGTACCTGCGAAAATGCTTGTGAAAAACAAGCCACCTACACGCAACCTGATATTTTGATTTTGGGTAAAGCGCTTTCTGGCGGTGCCTATCCCGTTTCGGCGGTTTTGGCCAACGATCACATCATGAATGTTATTAAACCAGGACAACATGGCTCAACTTTTGGAGGAAATCCAGTTGCTGCTGCCGTTGCCATTGCTGCATTAGAAGTTGTTTCGGACGAAAATCTATCTCAAAACGCACGTCAATTAGGACAGCTTTTTCGTTCCGAAATTGGCAAATACATTCAAACCTCTAACATTGCAACGTTAGTTCGTGGCAAAGGATTGCTCAACGCCATCGTCATTAACGACACCGAAGAAAGCGACACCGCATGGAACATTTGTTTGAAACTTGCCGAAAACGGATTGCTCGCCAAGCCAACACACGGCAATATCATTCGATTTGCGCCACCATTGGTCATGACCGAAGAGCAGTTACTCGACTGCGTGTCGATCATCATCAAAACATTACAAAAATTCGAAAAATAAAAAACAGAAATCCTTTCAATTGAGAGGATTTTTTTTTGGGCGTTACCTCGTCAGAAAGTTTCCAGTACAGACAGTTTTAGTCGAGACGAGGTCGTGCTGTTCGCTACAATCTTTTATGTCATTTTGTTATTCATAGCCTGTTGAAGGACAAAATCACATAAAAGGATTTCCACTTCCATCACTAACGCAATCGCATAAATAAGAAATCTCTTTCTTCAAAAGAAAATCTGGACTTTTCTGGATCCACTTCGATTTGAGAAGGAGTTGGGAAATAGGATTATCTATTTTCCTGTTCATATTTCGCTCGTTCTATCAAATTTTTTTGCCAAGCATCTACATTTTCAATTCCAATAACGGAATAAACAAAAACAATAAACCCAAGATAAAGCGTACTTATCATAATTCCGATGACTGCCAAAACACGACCAATAATTAAGTTAGAAGCATTGCTATAAAACTTTGGATTTTCTTTCAACAACGCCAAATCTTTTTTTGAAATTACTAAAGCGACAATTCCGAAAATCAATCCTACGATACCAAAAACCCAACAGGTCATGATCGATAATAATCCAAAAATAATAGTTAAAGTTGCTTTTTGTAATTTCTTATTTTCCATAGTATTTTTGTCTAAAACGACATTTTATAAAGGTAAGCCACAAACATAATAATCATATTTATAATTGCCAGACTAATAATTGTTTTTGAATAATTTCTAGTTTTATCAAAAAAGTGAAATCCCAAAAAAGCAAAAAATAAAATCGTGGTATATATTGCAGGATACATTTGAAAGGCTTCAAGGAAGTTTCCTTTGCAAACCAAAACCAGAGCGCGCTGGCTTCCGCAACCCAAACATTCGACCCCAAAAAGTTTTTTGCTCACACAAGGAAACATGTATTTTTCGATATCCAAAATCGTGTTTTTTTGATACTGCAATTTTACAAAAAAATAAGGCAGCTTTTTTATTCTATTTGAGATTCATATTTTTAATTTTTTAACCGCATATTCACGAATTTTTTTTATTTAAAAATTTAAGTATTTAAAATTTCAAAAGCATCAAAATAAAAATCTGCAAATTTGCGGTAAAACAAATTCGCATATTCGAGGTCATTTTTTTTAATTTTAAATTCGATCATTAAACAAAAAATATCAAAATAAAAATCTGCGAATCTGCGGTAAAAGTAAAAAGTTGTACCTTTGAAATCTAAAATTAAATCATGAAAAAATTCGCTGCTTATTTTATAATAATCGGAATTTCAATTGTGCTTTTTGAGCAGAGTAGGGAACTTCCAAATTTGATTTTGCGACTATTTGGTATCGGATTTTTTATGTTCGGCATGATGCAATTGAGTTCTAAAATTTCTAGTAAAAACCAAAACAAAGACGATGACACAATTTAATATTGGCGATAAAGTTTCGGTGCTAGACGATGCCATCGACGGTGTTGTCATGAGCACTCAAAATAACCAAATAACTATACAAACAACATATGGTTTTTTGATGACATTTTTTGTCAATGAATTAATTAAAATTAACAATACCAATGATTTAGATATAAAAAGCGGAAGTTTTAATTTAAGTCAAATAAAAGCCGAGAAAGAAATTCCAAAACCACGAAGTTTCGTAAAAGAAAAGAAAACTAAAGGCGAAATTCCGCCACCAGAATTCGATTTGCATATCGAAAAGTTAGTGAAAAATTTTCGTGGCATGAGCAATTATGACATCCTAACATTACAATCTGAAACGGCAAAACGCCACATCGATTTTGCCATTCGCAACCGAATTCCGAAGATTGTTTTTATACATGGTGTTGGACAAGGTGTTCTCAAATCGGAGTTGGATTTTATGTTAGCGCGTTATGATAATATCGATTTTAAGGAAGGCAATTATCAAAAATATGGTCAAGGCGCCACCGAAGTTTTTATTAAACAAAACTCAAAATAGTGAGTAGATTTTTCATAAAAAACCACTTCGAAATGAAGGGCTATTTTACGAAATAAAATTTCATATTTTACTCCCAAGCACATTGGCAGACTTGTTTCCGATAAATAATTGCAACAACATCGAAATCATAACGGTCAATAAAGCGCCAATAAAGTTAAGCCATAAAAAGCTTACAACATCCAAATAGTAAATATAAAAAATTGCGGATTGGCTAAGTAATGCGCCCCAAAATATAGCTTCGGCTTTTACAAAACGTATATAAAATCCAACCAAGAAAATCCCCAAAACAGTTCCATAAAAAACAGATCCTACAATGTTTACCAACTGAATCAAATTTTCAAAAAGCGTACCAAAACAAGCAAACGAAATAGCTACAATCCCCCAAAGTAAGGTGAAAAATTTGGTTGCATTTACATAATGTTTGTCTGATTTTTGCGATACATTTCGTTTGTACAAATCCACAGCAGTTGTTGCAGCCAGCGCATTTAATCCGGAAGCTGTCGATGACATTGCAGCCGACAATATCACGGCCAGCAATAAGCCGATCAAACCTTTTGGTAAATAATTTAGAATAAAATGTATGAAAACATAATCTTTATCATTTGTTTCCGATTTTGGGTCGGCTTTTGATATTATTTCTCGTGCTTCTTCGCGCAAATCGGTTTCTTTATTAGAAATTCCAACCAGTTCTTTTCTCAAAATGGGGTTGTCATAATTCTGATTCAAATGGTCAATATAAATCAAATTGATTTCTTTTTTCTCTTCAGAAAGATTTTTCAACTTATCTTCTAAAACAGCATACTCCTTCTTGTAAATTGATTTTTGAACAAGGATTTTATTGTTCGGATTAAAATTTAATGGTACATCATTAAACTGAAAAAAAACAAAAACCATTACGCCGATCAATAAAATAAAAAACTGCATTGGCACTTTTAAAAAACCATTCATTATCAATCCCATCTGACTTTCTTTAACAGATTTTCCAGACAAATAACGACCTACTTGCGATTGATCGGTACCAAAATAAGATAACGCCAGAAAAAATCCGCCTGTAATTCCGCTCCAAAACGTATATCTTTCTTCTGGATCAAACGAAAAATTTAGAATATTCATCTTATCGTTTGCCCCAGCAATATGCATTGCATTTCCCAAAGTCATGTCATTGGGCAACATTTTCAAAATCAAGAAAAAAGTAATAAACATGCCCGACATAATTACAAACATTTGTTGTTTTTGTGTCACATTTACAGCTTTTGTTCCTCCTGAAAACGTGTAAATAATCACCAGAACCCCAATTACAACAATCATCAAAGTTAAGTTCCAGCCCAATAATGTTGATAAAATTATTGCAGGAGCATAAATCGTCAAACCAGTTCCCAATCCACGTTGAATTAAGAATAAAATTGATGCTAACGATCTAGTTTTCAAATCAAAACGTTGTTCTAAATATTCATAAGCCGTATACACTTTTAGTCGATGATAAATAGGAATAAAAGTCACGCAAATTACAACCATAGCAATTGGCAACCCAAAATAAAACTGCACGAAACCCATTCCGTCATGATACGCTTGACCTGGCGTTGACAAAAAAGTAATTGCGCTTGCCTGCGTCGCCATTACAGACAACCCAACCGTCCACCAAGGCGTTTCCTTGCTTCCCAAAATATATTCTTCAACATTCTTACTGCCTTTGGTTTTATAAACTCCATAAGACACTATAAACAATAGCGTTACCGATAAAATAATCCAATCAAGTTGTTGCATCTATGAGTAAATTTGCATTAATACAAAAAACAAAACAATGTATAAGGCATTGATTACCAACAACCAAGTATAATTATTTTTCCAATTGTGCGATTTGAGTTTCATTTTTATTTTTTTTGAGCTTTTACAAAGACTTTTAAGTAGCTTTTTCTTAATGTATATTACAATTTGTCATTATAAGCTTGCACAGCAACTGCACATATCAGGATTTTCACTTCCATAAGAGCTAATCAATAACTTCAGGCTTTCGATATACTTTATTTCCCAATCGAAATCATATTTGACAACAATCTAAAAGCTCCAGAGACGCCTTCGGGCAATTCTCTAAAAAAGCTCAAACCTGTATAAATATAATTTCCTTTTCCGTATTTTGCGACCAATAATGCTCCTTTTTTCTCTTTTTCACCTTTGTCATTTGCAGACAAGATTGCTTCAAAATTTGCATCATATTCCGCTGGATAATACAAGCCTTGTTCCTGTTTCCAACCTTCAAAATCTTTCGAAGTTATTTTGTTTGGATAATGCAAAATTGGGTGATTTGGCAATAAAAAACGAACTTCAGCATTTTCGTCGGTTACACGGTCACGAGAAATTTTCAACGAAAAAGGTGATAACTCTTCGGTAACCAAATCGTCTGTTGTGTTATATTGCACTATCATTGTTTTACCGTTTTTTACAAAATCAAATAAAACTTGTTGTTTAAATGCTAGTTCTGCAACTATATTATAAGCCCGAATTCCGGTCATGACAACATCAAAATTTTTTAATTTTTCGATAGAAATATCCGATGGTTTTAGTACTGATACTTCATAACCCATTTGCATTAAACTTTTAGGAACTTCATCGCCTGCACCCATGATGTATGCAATTTTTTCATTCTTGGTTGTAATATCCAATTTTATCGCTTTGGCTTCTGCGGGTTTCAAAATCATTTGTTTATAAATATGTCCGTAGTTAATATCAATTTGATTTTTATCAAAAATCTTATCCGAAACACCAATGGTGATTTTACTTTTTATCACCACTTCACTTTCTTCTTTAGATGGCGTTACCGTAAAAATAAAAAGTTGTTCTTCGCCTTTTCTATCCAATTTAAATGTAGCTTCCGAAGGCGATATTTTCCAAGTATTTGGTATTTCTAGTTTAACTTTTCCTTGCAACAGCTCTTTTCCTGCCTTAATTTTCAGAGAAATTGTTTTCGATTTATTCGAATTAAAAATATAAACTTTCTCGGTAAACGAGGACGAAATTTGTGGCGCAACATCCAGCGGTTGATAAACTTCGCCTTTTACATCATCATTCATTTTATAGACTACATTTCGTTCGAACGGAATCAAAATACCTTCAACTTCTATATTAAAAACTACTTTTACTTGACGAATTACATCTGGTATTCCAATATTATTTTGGTCGTCAACACGATACATTCCTACCGAACCTTCTTGTTGTAACCAATAGGGATCTGTAAAAATAAAATTTAAAGGAATTCTAATTTCTGCATCATCTGTTACGGCTATATTGTTTACTAAGTCTCTCGGAACTTCATACGTCCAACCAACTGGATTTGAAGTAATTGACGTTAAATTCATTTTTACATTCGATCTATTGATGGCTTCTAATTTTGCCTTAACCAAACTTCCCGGATTTACTTCTTGACTATCAGAAACGGCTTCGAGATACAAGCCCGAACAAGCAGAAATTAACTTTTTTATTTCTGAAAGTTTTATCGTTTTCCAATGTTCATCTTCCAAATTAGCAATTAATTTATAAGCTTTTACCAATTCTGAAATTGAAGAAGAAGGATTTTTGAAATTAAAATTTTTCTCGACATTAATCATCAAATCAAAAATAGCTTTTCCACCTTTTACTCGATTCCAAGACGTATCGATACCGTCAAAAATATTGGATTTATCGATAGTTGCGTCGCCTTTTAAAAACTCTAAATATTCGTTTTCATCACCACGAGTTCCTGTGCTGCCGAAACCCTGCGATTGATGGCGGCTTCTACTCAAAGCGGCAATTTCTTGATTGGATTTCCCTAAATTTTGATAATAAACTCCAAGCTGAAACTGGTTTAAATTGGATTTATCAGCTTTTTCAAATTTTTCTCGACTACCATAAAACCACCACGAAGTATTAAAAAAAATACGTTTGGGCTGCCATTTATTTACCAGTTTAAGCTGGTCGGGAAAAACAGTTGCATCGTTCACTTTATCAAAAGCATCAAAACTTAGCATGGCGGAAGCTGTATGATGACCGTGCGTAGTGCCGGGTGAGCGATGGTCAAATCTATTAATTATAACATCAGGTCGAAACTTACGAATTACCCAGACTACATCACTTAAAACTTGATTTTTATCCCAGATTTCAAGAGTTTCGTCAGGTGTTTTAGAATATCCGAAATCGTTGGCACGCGAAAAAAGTTGCTCGCCACCATCAATTTTTCGCGCTTCAATTAACTCTTGAGTTCTGATTACGCCTAATTGTTCGCGAAGTTCAGAACCAATTAAATTTTGTCCGCCATCGCCACGAGTTAATGACAAATAGCCTGTTCTAGCCTTTTTTTCGTTGGATAAAAAGGAAATTAATCGTGTATTTTCGTCATCAGGATGTGCTGCGACATATAATACTGAACCCAAAAAATTTAGCTTTTGGATTTGATTATAAATTTCGACCGAATTGAGTTTTTTTGGTTGTTGTCCGTAGAGGAAAACAGTTAGAAAAATTAGAAGAAGTGTAGTAATTTTGTGCATTTTTGAATCAATTTTGCAATAGCTTCAAATATACTATAAATTATGGTTTTGAAATTGGGTTTTTGAGTTTTTTAACAATTCATAAATTACCCGAAGTTGTTTTTTGACTAAAATAATTGAGTTGGTGTTCAGCTACATATTTTCGGAATAAATTGAGCAAAGTTTCATAATATTTTTGAAGATTTTTAATATTTACTTCTGGACGATTATCCACGGGAATTGTAATGGGCATTTCATTTAGATACTTAGATAATTCGGGATAATTTTCTTGAATAACCATGGTAATTTTCAAGATTTTTGCATTGATTTCTTCTTCAGTTTCCATTATAATTTGAACTATTATTTTTTGTAAATTTAAATGGTTTAAACTATATATTTTGTTAAATGAGCATAAACTTTTTCGGTCGGTAAACCTACAACATTGGTGTACGAACCTTCAATTTTTGAAATTCCGATAAGTCCAATCCATTCTTGAATTCCGTATGCTCCCGCTTTATCAAAAGGTTTGTAATTGTCTAAATAATGACGAATTGCCGTGTCTGAAAGTTCCGAAAATGTGACTTTGGTTATTTCATGAATGGTTTCGAATTTAGAAATAGTTTTGAAACAAACCGACGTAATTACTTGATGTGTTGTGTTAGATAGTAACTTTAAAATTCGAAAAGCATCATCATAATTTTTTGGCTTTCCTAACGCTTTATTTTCGATCCAAACAATTGTATCGCTGGTGATTAGCAATTCGTTTTCGGCAATTTCGCCTTCAAATGCATTGGCTTTTAGCTCGGCCAAAAAATTGGTTATTTGCTCGGCTTGGAGATTATCGGGATAAATTTCGTCAGTATCTTTTAATCGAATTTCGAAATCGAGATCCAAGTCTTTGAAAAATTGTTGGCGTCTTGGCGAACCCGATGCGAGAATAATTTTGTAATTAGACATTGTGTTTTACATTAAAATGAATAACAGTTACTGATAGAATTCCGAAGAAAATTATCCATTTCAAAAGTGTCGAAATTTGTTTGAAATCTTTCTTTGTGCGAGCGGTCCAAATTTTGATAGCACAAAAAATTAAAGGCGTCAAAACTAAAATTACAGCATATAAAACGGCATAATACAAGTTGTTACTCATCAAGTAACTATTGATGTACCAAAGCAAAATCAAGATAGGAACTACCAAAAGTACCGAAACCAATTTGGTCGTTTTTGGAATTCCCAACACGATAGGAAGCGTCTTCATATGTTCGCGTAAATCGCCTTTTATATCTTCACAATCTTTGACTAGTTCACGAATAAAATTGAGTACAAAAGCAAAAATCGCATAGTCTTTCAAAATACCAAACATTACTGACATGATTGCTCGATTATCGTCAGCAGTAGCCGGAAAAATATCGAAAAAAGCAATAATCAAGACACTGAAACCTAATAAAAAAGCCACGGCAATATTGCCTAAAAGCAGCATTTGTTTAAGGCTTGTGGCATAAAAATAAAGCAAGGCTGCGATGAAAATAAAAATTGTGAAAAAACCAGAGCGATAAATTTGGTTGGAAAGTATAAAACCAATAATAACGCCAGTAATTGTTAATCCAGCATACAAATTGTAAGCTTTGGCTTCAGAAATGTGGTTGCCAACAATGCGTTTTGTGGGTTTGTTATGATCGTCGGTTTCTTGGTCAAAAATATCGTTGATGACATAACCGCCAGCAGCAATCAAAACGGTCGAAAGAACTAACAATCCGTATTGAAAATGGGTTAAAGCCAAGTCTATTTTTTGCAATTTCAGAAATCCGTAGCGGAAAACGAGTTGCATAAATGCAAGTAACAATAGATTTTGGTAGCGAATGAGTTTTAGGTAAATCATTTTTTATTTTTTGCATGACAAAAATAGTGTATTTATTTTTGGCCACAAATTTCACAAATTTTCACAAATTTAAAAAATAGAAAAACTAAATGGCTTTAATCTTTTTATAATTCAATTCCGAAAAATCAGCAATCACGATATCTGCCAAAATATAATCTTGCAATTTAGAATTCGGACTGTCATAACCTATGCAATAAATTCCTGCCGATTTTGCCGCTTTAATGCCGTTGGTGCTGTCTTCAATAACAATACAATTTTCTTTTGGACAATTAGATAAAAAAACGGCGTGATTAAAAATCGCTGGATCGGGTTTTGAATTTTCAAAATCTTCGCCCGATATAATATGCGTAAAATATTGATGCAAGTTGAAACGAGTAAAAATTCGATTTATGGTAACTTTTGCCGAAGACGAAGCCAGTAGCAATTGCATGCCGTTTTGGTGGAGTTCTTTTATTAAATTTTCGACGCCATCGAGCAAAAATAAATCTTCTTTTTTGTCGAAAGCATCATTAAAAAGTTGGCGTTTGGTGTTTATTAAATCTTCAATATCTTTTTGTAAATCAAAATGAGCGGTAAGTTTTTGATACACATTTCGGGTTGAATTTCCTGTAAATGAAGCATACATTTCGGGCGAAACGGCAATTTTTAATAACTCGAAATGTTGCCGAAACGCATAATGATGTACAGGTTCGGTATCAACAATTACGCCGTCCATATCGAAGATTACGGTTTGTGTCATTTGGATGTTGGTTTTTGATAATAATGATAATCAAATTTAAAAAGCTTACTTTTTTTAATTTTTTAAATCAAAATCAATGTTATCCATTTTAAGATGGTTTTATTGTTTTTGTTTAAATCTTCCATCAAAAAGTAATCTTTGAGATGAAATTACAGTAATTCTTTTAGAATCTGGATGATTTGGATTGATTAAATAATTGTATTCGGGCGGAACTATACTACTTGGAACTTTGAGTACAGCAGCTGTTTTTTGTGCTGCAAAATCATCTCCAATAAACTGCGTTTCAAGTATTGGAGGTTTAGAATCCCATTTTTCTGGAAGTTCATTAAAAAGTAGTTCTACAATTTCAATATCATCTGGTATATCAATTTCGACGTAAAACCTATCTGTTGGTAAATCTTCACTTAAATCGATATGTACCGAAACTTCTAGCGTAGCAAGTGCTCTAGATTCTGCAGTATACACAAGATAAGTATTTAGACTGTTCCATCTATAACCATCAGCTAATGCTGCGCCAACGCCACTTAAAGTTGTTTCTAAATATTTTTCTCTTTCAATGCGAAATACTCTCATTAAGCAAGATTTCCGTATTCAATTCTGTTTAAACAATTTCTAACTTCCTGAATACCAGTAACAGAATCCAACAAGCTTTCTGGTGTATTATCGCCTAAAGAAAAATTTATTTTT
Source organism: Flavobacterium sp. (assembly GCA_031422015.1). GTDB lineage: Bacteria > Bacteroidota > Bacteroidia > Flavobacteriales > Flavobacteriaceae > Flavobacterium. The sequence goes on from JANOPO010000046.1 coordinate 20,540, forward strand.
TTCATCCAACGCTGAAATTTAGCTTCTTCATTATTAAAAACAGCAATACCAAAGTCAACTAATTCTGTAAGAAGCAAAACCACTTCGCTATCTCTACCGTTGAGCATTGATTTTTCTCTACGTTTTTTATTGTAAGTTGTTTGTGGTAAGCCAAAAATATGTAGCACATCTTGAACTGGAGCATTAATTCTTTTACTTATTAGGTCGATAGCTGCATAAGGCACCCCTTTTCTGATAATTGCAACTCTATCTAATTGAGAAGCCCAAGTATATGTGTTTCCTTCTGAAACTAATTTCCATTCTGGTTGATTAGCTCTTGTTGCTTTGGCACGAATTATACTTTCTTTTGGATTGAAAGATTTATTGGCACTAATTTGATTTTTCATATAAAAAAAAGCATTTGTACTGTAAATATACAACAATTGTGCTTAAAACTATAATTCATGTAAAAATATTTTTTTTCTTCTATAAAAAACTCTCCTCTTTAAACCCTATCAAATACAACTTGTCCTTAGCTCGTGTAATGGCGGTATACAACCATCTAATATAATCGCGATCGATGCCATCGGGCAAATACGGTTGTTCTACAAAAACAGTATTCCATTGTCCGCCTTGACTTTTATGACAAGTTATGGCATACGAAAACTTCACTTGTAAGGCATTAAAATACTCGTTTTCTTTCACTTTCTGAAATTGCTTAAACTTGGTTTCTCCTTCATAATCTTTCATCACTTCTTGATACAATCTGTTGGATTCATCGTAGGTTAACGATGGCGATTCGCTGGTTATGGTGTCCATCAACAATACCGTTTCTAGCGGCACTTGATTGGGATAATCGATCATTCGGATTTTGACTTTCGCAAACTTGAAACTATAAATTTCCATAAAGCCAAAAATTTCTAAAACCTCAATAATATCACCATTGGCAATAAATCCGGCTTCGTCTTTTTCTTTCAACCAGAAATAATTATTCTTCACGACCATCAAAAAATCGCCTGTCGAAAGGTCGCTTTCTTTGTCGAGAATTTTGGTGCGAATTTGTTGGTTGTAAGCATTCGCGCGCTTGTTGCTTCGCACTATAAAAGCGGTATCTTCAATACTATAATTGCTATACGCTTGGTTGATGGCATCCTGAATATCATAGCCGTCGGATAACCGAACGATGTCTTTAAACCCTTTTAAATTAAACTGAAAATCAGTAATAAAGGCTTCTTTCAAAATTTCGCGAAGTTGGGTGGCATTATACAAAATCCCCGAATTTTCTTCTTGCCGCATTACTTCATCGAGTTCGATACTATGCACGGTTTTGTCATAATGCATGGCGAGATTATCGGTTTCGAGCGCTGGACTCATATCCAAATTGACAGGCGGCAACTGCGCCGTATCCCCCAGCAAAATCATCTTGCAATTGAAACCCGAATAGACATACGAAATCAAATCGTCGAGCAAACTTCCATTTTCGTACATTTTAGAATCGGATGCCGAATCGGAAATCATCGAAGCTTCATCGACAATAAAAATCGTGTTTTTGTGTTTGTTTTGTTGCATCGTAAAAGCAACGCCGCCACCAGAAGATTTCTTCGGAAAATAGATTTTTTTATGAATCGTAAATGCTGGTTTCTGCGAATAATTGGCAATAACTTTTGCGGCTCGACCTGTTGGTGCCAACAAAACATATTTCAGATTTATATAAATTAAGTTATTGACAATCGTAGAAATAACCGTTGTTTTTCCGGTTCCTGCATATCCTTTGAGTACAAAAATTTCTTCGTTGTTGTTATTGGTAAGAAATTGAGCTATTTGCTGAAAAAAAATATCTTGTTTAACCGTTGGATTAAAAGGAAAATTTTGAAGTAAAACGGAATAGAAGTTTTTCAATGGCAAATTCAATTAGAAAAATCAATGGCAATTTGAGAGTTGTAAAGATAGGTTTTTCAATAGCAAAATTCAATGGTAATTTCAGAAATCAATTTTTTTTTGAAATTGCAATTGATTTTCGTAATTGATATTGATTTTTGAGATTGTCATTGCAATTAATTTTTGAAATCGTACATTTGCGAAGTTCAAAAGTAAAAAATGAATCAAGATATTATTTCCAAAACCTATAGAAACCTAAATTTGATTGTATCCCAATCTGGTTTTTCGTATTGCGAAATTGATACTTTGAACGCTAAAATCCTTACTTTCAAAGAAAGCGTTTTCGAAAATTCAAATAACGAAAAAGCTATCGATGATTTGTATTCTAAAATTTTTTCAGAAAACGAAATCTTTAGCCAAAAATTCGATCAAATAACGGTTGTTCACGACAATAATTTATCCTGTTTTGTACCAACACCTTTTTTCGACGAAAATGTGCTCGGAAGCTACCTTCAATATAACGTAAAAGTTTTCGAAACCGATTTTTTTGCCTTCGACACCAACCAAAACAACCAATTCAATACGGTTTATGTACCGTATGTAAACATCAATAATGTACTAATTGACCAGTTTGGAAGTTTCGATTATAAACATTCGAGTTCGGTTTTGGTGTCAAAATTATTAGATATTTCTAAAAATAACGAAAGCAAAAAGATGTTTGTTCACATGCAATCCAATCATTTTGAAATTGTTATAGTTCAGAATCAAAAATTATTGTTGTACAATTCGTTCGAATACAAAACACCCGAAGATGTAATTTATTATATACTATTTACAGCTGAACAATTGTTGTTGAATCCAGAAAATTTCCTATTAGAATTTCTAGGAACTATCGATTCAGAAAGTCCAATCTACAAAATTGTGTATAAGTATGTTCGCAACGTTTCTCTTCTTGATGTAAGTGATTTACAAGCCAAAAACCAATGTTCGGAAGCTGAAAATCGTCAGCATTTTATACTTTTCAACGCATGAGAATCATTTCTGGCAAATACAGAGGCCGCCGCATTTCGCCACCAAAAAACTTGCCCGTTCGACCAACAACCGACATGAGCAAAGAAGCCTTGTTTAATGTCTTGAACAATCATTTCAACTTTAGTGAGCTTACTGTTTTGGATCTTTTTGCAGGAACAGGAAATATTAGTTTTGAGTTTGGATCTCGTGGTAGTGAGCGCATCACATCGGTAGATCAAGATTTTGGTTGTGTCAAATTTATAAAGCAAACTGCCGACGAATTTGATTTTCCAATTGCTGCAATCAAGAGCGATGTTTTTGGATATATCGACAAGTGTAAAGCCAGTTACGACCTCATTTTTGCAGATCCGCCGTATGCACTCGACCAAAAAACATTTGATAAATTGGTACTTTCTATTTTCGAAAAAAACTTGCTCAACCAAGCGGGCATGATGGTTATCGAACATTCTAAATATACCAAAATGGAGCATCTAGAAAATTTTTCATTCAAGAAAAGTTATGGTGGGTCAATTTTTTCGTTTTTCGAATTTGAGAAAAATGATGAAGAAGAAACTGATAAGTAAGAAATTTAGTTACAAATCTAAAGGTAATTTATCTGGATTTTGGCGTGTATCAAAAATGGTAACAATCTCAATTTCGTTTTCCGCTATTTTAATTCTGTAATAAAAAGTGGTTTGTTTTGTGACAACACATTTAAAAAGACCTTTAAAATCTTTAGATTGTGGGCAACTTTCAGGTTGAATTGAAATTTGTAAAATTTTGTCTGAAAGCAAATCTATAAAATCATTTTTTACTTTCAAATTCCATTTATGAAGTAAGTAGTTTGTCAAATCCAAAAGTTTTGCTTCTGCAATATCAGACAAAAAAACTTTCATTAAGAAATTTTCTTCAAAAATTCAGAAAACTCGATGCGCTTTCCGTTATCCAAATCATCGATTCCTTTTTGAATTTCTTCTTTTTCAGAATTACTTAGTTCATTCCAAAAATCTAATTTCTCAGAATTTATAAAACTTGTAATTCTATCTATAAAATCAGAATTTTCAATTTCTAATATCCGTTTAACTAATTCTATTTTTGATGTTTGAAGTTCCATATCAATCATAATTTTTTCAAATTTACAAAAAAAAGAATTTAAATTATATTTAATCTTTTAGCAACTTCTGTATTTTCTCTTCCAATCCATTTGCATCTGTCGACCCAGAAATAGTTTCTACCAATTCGCCTTTAGCATTATAAAAATACGTTTGCGGAATGGCTTTAATGCCATATTTGCTTAACGGCAAAGCACTTTTTAGAATATTCAACTGAAAACCTTTTTTTGTTTTAAAACCTGAAATTTTTGCAGCATCTTCATCCGAAATCATTACAAAATTTACTTTTCCTTCATACTTTTTTCTGGCTTTTTCAAACTCTGGAAATTCGGCAACACATGGGGCACACCACGTTGCCCAATAATTCAAAACAAGCGGATTGCCGTCTAATAATTTTTGGGATGTTATTTTATTTCCTTCCAAATCCTCGATTTTAATTTCATTTATAGAAACATCGGGCGAACTAACAAGTTTCATAAAAGCAAAAATTCCCAAAGCAATTACAATAACAATTCCCGCCAAAAATCCTTTCCAAAAACGTTTCTTATCCATGATTATGTTGTTTTAGTGGTTACCAATAAATTAAACAACAGATAAGCGATTGCCGCCAAACTTCCACCACCAGCAATCATATACCAACCACAAAACTCAATATTTTCTTTCCCATAATTTAAAATTTAAAAAAATGAAGATTCAAAAAACTATTTTTTTAATAACTTCTCAGTAAACAAAATTTTATTGTCAGCACTAGTAATTTTAACAAAATACAAACCAGAAGCAAATTCAGCAAATTCTATACTTGTATCGTTCTTGGATAGTGGTTTTTTATTAATAATTACATTTCCAAAAACATCATAAACAGATAAAAAACTATCGAACAAATCAATATTATCAAATACTGTAAAATTATCATTTACTGGATTTGGAAAAACAGAAAACTTTCTGTTTACTAAAGATTCTTCAACTGCTAAATTTAAAGGTTGTGCAAACTGAAAACTAACTATACCATTTGTTACGGTTGCGTTTAAAAGCTGCTGAAATGGATTAACTGTAAACCAAGAATAAATATTAGAATTACCGTCAAAAGTTTTTATTCTGATCACATTTGCAAAAATACCATATGGTGTTATTAAAGTGCCATACGCATCATAAGTTGTTGTATTACTTTCAACTCCAGATGCGCCAATCAATTGAAAAGTGTCGGTGTATGAAGTTGTATAAGTAAGTGGCAAAACAAAAATAGTTTGTGGATTTTGATAATTTGCAAGAATATTCACAGCATTAGTTACTCCGAGTATCTCTAATTTGTCTGCAGATAGTTTATAAATTCCAAATTGTTCTTGGCTATTAAAACCTTGCAAAGTAAAATAATTACTTGTCGGAAAATTAGTTGCAAAAGGAGCAGTAGCAACTGATGTATTTGTTATAGTAATGATTTGGGTTAAACTTAGTCCCGAAAAATCCCAAACCTGATTTACTCCTGAAGCTGTAACGGTATTAGTGGTATTGGATGTAGATGAAAAAGTTATATAATTATTATTTAAAGGATCAATATCCGAAACATTCAAAACGGGTTGTCCAAAAACAAAATTTGTCATTGACAAAATCAAAAAAAATAAAATTCTTTTCATAAAAAAGTACTTAAAATTAAAAAAAAGCAGACCTATAAGCCGGATTCTGTCCTCAATTTCTTGAAGCCTTATCATTTATCTAGGCTCGCAATTACTCGACGAGCTCCATCTTTCTACCCTTCAACAACGGGCGAGAAACCCTTAAATGCTGATATACTTGAAATTTCACCGCATAGAGTTTACCTGGTTTCACTACAGCATAACCTGTACCTGCTTTCTGTTGCACTTGTCCTAATCCAATTTCTTGAACCGACGGGAGTTACCCGCTATGCTTCTCTCTGGTGTCCGGACTTTCCTCTCGTCTCGTTCCTAAAAACGAGACAAGCGATAAGGCGGTCTGCTACGCAAAAATAGTTTTTTTTGGAGCTATTTCCTGCTATCCGTTCCAATCTTTTGTTTTTTAAAGAAAAAAACAAAAGGATTTCCACTACTATTAGGGCTAGGGCGTCAGTCTTTAACCAAATCTTCCATCTTTTATCTTTTTGTCTTTTATCTTTTGTCTTTTATCTATCTTCTACTTTGCAATTTCATTTTCAAAAACTATATTTGCAACAATGGAACAATTTGTAGTATCAGCTCGAAAGTACCGTCCGCAAACATTCAAAGATGTTGTCGGGCAACAAGCCATTACAAATACCTTGCTCAATGCCATCGAAACCAATCATTTGGCATCTGCATTACTCTTTACAGGTCCAAGAGGCGTTGGCAAAACCACTTGCGCCCGAATCTTGGCACGCAAAATCAACCAACCTGGTTATGACGATCCCAACGAAGATTTTGCTTTCAATGTCTTCGAGCTCGATGCCGCTTCCAACAATTCAGTAGACGATATTCGAAGTCTCATAGACCAAGTGCGCATACCGCCACAAACGGGTCAATACAAAGTATATATTATTGATGAGGTGCATATGTTGTCGTCAGCAGCTTTCAATGCTTTTCTTAAAACCCTCGAAGAACCGCCAAAACACGCCATTTTTATTTTAGCAACGACCGAAAAGCATAAAATTATCCCAACCATATTGTCGCGTTGCCAGATATTCGATTTCAAACGCATTACCGTCAAAGATGCCAAAGAACATCTTGCCGAAGTTGCCGCAAGTCAAGGCGTAATTTGCGAAGACGATGCGTTGCACATCATTGCTCAAAAAGCAGACGGTGCCATGCGCGATGCCTTATCAATTTTTGATCGTGTAGTTTCCTATTGCGGCAATAACTTGACAAGACAAGCCGTAACCGAAAACTTAAATGTGCTCGACTACGAAACTTATATCAATATTACCAACTTATTGCTGGAAAATAAAATTCCAGAAACCTTAATTTCGTATAACGAAATCCTAGCCAAAGGTTTCGACGGACATCATTTTATAGCAGGTTTGGCATCGCATTTTCGGGATTTGATGGTTGCCAAAACACCTTCAACACTTTCGTTATTAGAAATTGGCGAACAAGCCCAAAAATTATATCTCGACCAATCGCAAAAAACAACAAACGATTTTCTTCTTAAGGGCATCGATTTGGCTAACGATTGCGATCTCAAATACAAAGTCTCTCAAAACCAGCGCCTTCTTGTAGAACTTTGTTTGATGCAACTTTGCTCTATCACTCACGATGGAGAAAAAAAAAAGTTGAATCCTATATAATTGCTCCAACTTATTTCAAGAACAATTATTCTATTGTAGAAGTAACTGAGAAGAAAGCAGAAAGTAGTTTGCAGATTTCAGAGGTAACTTCAGAAAAAAATGCAGAAGGCAGTTTGCAGATTTCAGAAGAAATTCCGAAAGTTGAAGAAATATCAACTATAGTAGACGTTCCAAAACCCATAATTCACAACTCACAACTTACAACAAATATATCTGCACTTTCACTAGCAAGTATAAAAGCCAAGCGAGAACTCGAATTGCAAAATAAATCGCTGGTTAAAGAAACGGTTCATCTTCCAAAAGAAGCATTTACCGACACCGAGATGCAATTGTTTTGGAACAAATATGCACAACGTTTGAGCGACAAAGGTCATAAAATTATGGAATCGCTTTTGTTGCTAAATGATCCAAAATTAGAAGACACAACTATTATCCACGAACTACCAAACGAAGGCTCAAAAATTGATTTCGAATCCGAAAAAGTGGCGCTTTTGGGTTATTTGCGTGGGCATTTGCACAACCATGATATCACGATAGAAGTTCGCGTAAACGAAGCTGTCGAAAACAAATTTGCTTTTACACCGCAAGACAAATACAACCGCTTGAACGAAATTAACCCGAGTTTGGAGTTACTGCGCAAAACTTTCGATTTGGATTTTTAGTTTTTTTTTCTAAATTAGAAAAAACTACTCCAAACTCAACGTTATTTGTCCGTCATCATTAAGTTCGGTTTGAATATCTTCAATTTCAGTTTCGCCTTTTACTTCCAATTCTTCTGGAATAACTTCTATTGGTTCTTCAAATGGTAACGATTCCATTAAGTTAACTTGCTTTAATTTGTCGCCAGTGAGCTGATTTCCAATAGCTTTTATGCCTTTAACAGCTATAAACTGTTCGAGATCAATAGTTTGATTTTCTTTTTGAACGCCTTTGTTTTTTGAGAAAATAATTTCGGCAACTGGTCGCCAATCGGTCGACACAATTTCGAGTTGGGAATTTTCATGTTCCGTGATAAAAATTTCTTCTTTATTTTCGTTTTCAACTAAGAAACGTTTTACAAAATACTTCGATTTTTCGCCATCAAAGTAGATTGCAGAAACAGGTTTCTTTGGATTCCATTTTTCCAAAACAACCATATCTTCGTCGAAATGTGTAGTCAGTTCCGGAACAATTGTCTTTAGTTTTCCCGATTGATTGATGATTAGTAAACGATCGTTTGGACGAAATTCACCCAACAATTCGCCTCGAGTATCTACATTGAGTTTCTGAACGGTATCGTCAAACCAAACTTTTCGTGGTTTGAGTGTCGAAATTCCTTTTTCTTTAATTTCGATTTTTTTAATTGGATATTTAGTTACCAAATTCCCTTTTGAAGCACGACCTTTTATAGCCATTGAAGCAAAATCCAAATCCCATTTCAGTTTCTTGACACTTCCAACTTGACGCAACAAAATCGTGATTACTTCGGCTTCTCCATTCGGATTATGCGTAAAATACAACACCATCGAGCCTTTGGATTCATTAGTCAAATCGTATAATTTATCACGAGTTACACCCGAAACATTAAAACGTTTAATATACGAAGGTCCTGATTTTCCATCGCGATAAATCATGTTATAAATTGTTCGTTTGTCTGATTTATCAAAAATGGCGATGTGAATGATGTCTTTGCCGACAAACTTCTTATCGTCGACTTTGCAAATCATCATGTTTCCGTCTCTTAAAAAAACGATAACATCGTCAATATCAGAACAATCAGTAACATATTCGTCTTTCTTTAATCCCGTTCCTATGAAGCCTTCTTCTTTATTGACATACAATTTAGTGTTTCGAAGCACTACTTTTGTAGCTTCTATGTTATCGAACGTTCGTAGTTCAGTCAGGCGTTCACGACCTTTTCCGTATTTTTCTTTTAATTTTGTAAAATACGCAATTGCGAAATCAATAAGATGATCCAAATCGAACTTTACTTGCTCAATATCGCCTTCTAAAGCTTCTATTTTATCTTGTGCTTTGTTGCTGTCGAACTTAGAAATTCGCATAATTCGAATATCCAATAATCGAAGAATATCGTCTTCAGTTACAGCACGTTTCAAATTCTTAACAAACGGTTTCAAACCATCATCGACGGCTTTGATAACATCTTCGCGCGTTGTTTTTTCTTCGATATCGCGATAGATTCTGTTTTCAATAAAAATACGTTCCAAAGAAAGAAAATGCCATTGTTCTTCGAGTTCGTTGAGTTGAATTTCGAGTTCACTTTTGAGTAAATCAACAGTTCGTTCCGTCGAAATTTTTAGCATTGTCGAAACACCAACAAATAACGGTTTATTATCTTCAATAACGCAACCTAAAGGCGCAATTGAAGTTTCGCAAGCTGTAAATGCAAATAAGGCGTCGATGGTTTTATCTGGCGAAACACCTGGAAACAAATGAATTAAAATTTCAACTTCGGCCGCTGTATTATCCTCTATTTTCTTGATTTTGATTTTGCCTTTTTCATTGGCTTTCAAAATACTGTCAATCAATGTTGTAGTATTTGTCGAAAACGGAATCTGAGTAATGACCAAAGTATTCTTGTCGTATTGTCCAATTTTGGCACGAACCCGAACGCGACCGCCACGTAGACCGTCGTTATAGTTTGAAACATCTGCAATTCCGGCTGTTAAAAAATCAGGATAAATCGTGAAGGGTTTGCCTTTCAGAATTTTTATAGAGGCGTCTATCAATTCGTTGAAGTTATGTGGCAATACTTTTGTGGAAAGCCCAACCGCAATTCCTTCTGCTCCAGAGGCTAACAAAAGCGGAAATTTTACAGGAAGATTGTTTGGTTCGGCACGACGTCCATCGTAAGAAACGCCCCAATCTGTTATTTTTGGACTGTAAATGACTTCTAAAGCAAATTTTGACAAACGTGCTTCAATATATCTGGAAGCCGCCGCGCCATCACCTGTGAGAATATTTCCCCAGTTTCCTTGACAATCAATAAGCAGTTCTTTCTGACCAATTTGTACCATCGCATCGCCAATACTCTGGTCACCATGCGGATGATATTGCATGGTGTGACCAACAACGTTTGCTACTTTATTGTAACGACCGTCATCTAACTCTTTTAAAGAGTGCATGATACGACGCTGTACAGGTTTGAAACCGTCTTCTATTGCTGGAACAGCACGTTCTAAAATTACATAGGAAGCATAATCCAAAAACCAATCTTTGTACATGCCTGTAACTTTGGTAATGGTCTCGTCGGGATCTTCATCGTGTTCATAAAAATGTTCCCCTTCAAAATTTTTGGCTGCTACTTCCTGAATTTCTTCAGAAGTGTTTTCCTCATTTTGAATTTCCTCATTTTCGTTTATTTCTTCTTCGTCTTTCATTTATGCTTTCTTATTCTAAATTTCTTTTATAAAAAACTTTTCCGACACGATTTATATGCTGTAACAAGGATTCTGATTTTAATTGATTATAAATTGAAATATCAAATTTATAGGGAATGTAACTATCGTCAAGAGCGTGCCATAAAGCAGAAAAATCTTCATCTGTTACTGCTCCTTTAATCGTTAGGTCAATATCGGATCCTTCTTTAAAATTTCCTTTTGCTCTAGAACCATAAATAATCACTTCATCTATTGAGTTACAATTTTCGATAATTTTTATTATTTCGGAATGACTTTTAGGATAAATTCCAAACATTATAAAAAGGTTTTCATTTTTAATTCAAATTCTGAAAATTGCTCGTAATATTCATTCAAAATAACAACTAATATTTCTAAAATCTCAGATTGGTCATAAATTTGCGACGTTTGATTTCTGCTTTTTATCATTTCTAGCCACGTGTCACCATATGTTATTAGTCCTACGTTAAAAGCTTCTTTTACAGCATTCTTACTACCAAATAAATCAGTTTTCCCTTGATTTTCTAGAAAATCTTTCATTACTTTCCAAGATAATGCTTGTGTTACTTCAAAAGCTTGAATAACACCTTGAAGTTCCAATTCAGTAAAATTTCTTTCAGTTTGAATGTTTTTAGCATTTTTTAGTTGCTTTAAAGCATTGACAAAATGTGCAAATCTTTGTTTCCAACGAATGTCTTGATTTTCCATGATTAATTCGCTTCTATTTGATCTAACTCTACCTTCAAATTATTTATGATAAACGTTTGACGATCTGGAGTATTTTTTCCCATATAAAATTCCAAAAGAGTTTCTATCGAGGTGGCTTTATCTAACATTACTGGATCTAATCGAATGGTTTCGCCAATAAAATTCTTGAATTCGTCTGGCGAAATTTCACCTAATCCTTTGAATCGGGTAATTTCGGGTTTGGGTTTTAGTTTTTCGATAGCATCTTTTCGTTCTTGCTCCGAATAACAATAAATGGTTTCTTTCTTGTTTCGAACCCGAAAAAGAGGTGTTTGTAGAATATATAAATGTCCTTCTTTGATTAATTCTGGGAAAAATTGCAAGAAAAAAGTAATTAACAACAATCGAATGTGCATTCCGTCGACATCGGCATCGGTAGCGATAACAATGTTGTTGTATCGCAAGTCTTCCATCGATTCTTCAATGTCTAATGCGGCTTGCAAAAGGTTGAATTCTTCGTTTTCGTAAACTATTTTTTTGCTCATTCCGTAAGAGTTGAGCGGTTTTCCACGAAGACTAAAAACGGCTTGCGTGTTCACATCTCGCGATTTGGTAATTGATCCTGAAGCCGAATCACCTTCAGTAATAAACATGGTACTTTCTAGATATCGTGGGTTTTTTGTATCTGTCAAATGCACGCGACAATCCCGTAATTTCTTGTTATGTAAACTCGATTTTTTGGCGCGATCTTTTGCCAATTTTCGAATTCCTGAAAGTTCTTTTCGTTCACGTTCAGCTTGCAAAATTTTACGCAGCAATGCATCGGCAGTTTCTGGATTTTTGTGTAAATAACTGTCGAGTTTGTTTTTTACAAAATCATTTACAAAAGTCCGAACTGATGGCATTCCAGGATCCGAACCCATATCGGTCGAGCCCAATTTTGTCTTAGTTTGCGATTCAAAAACGGGTTCCATCACCTTAACGGAAATGGCTGTAACGATTGATTTCCGAACATCAGAAGCTTCAAAAGTTTTGTTATAATATTCACGAATGGTTTTTACAATCGCTTCGCGATAAGCAGCCAAATGGGTTCCGCCTTGCGTGGTGTTTTGTCCGTTTACGAACGAATGGTATTCTTCTGAATATTGGGTTTTACTGTGTGTTAAAGCGATTTCGATATCGTCGCCTTTGAGATGAATGATTGGATATTCGAGATCGTCGGAATGAATAGTTTCTTCCAAAAGATCACGCAATCCGTTTTCTGAATAGTATTTCTCGCCATTGAAAAGTATGGTCAAACCGTTATTGAGATAACAATAATTTTTAAGCATTTTGATTACATATTCATATCTGAATTTGTAATTTTTGAAAATTGCTTCGTCAGGAATAAAGGTTACTTTAGTTCCTTTTCGTTTGGCGGTTTCTATAATTTCTTCGTCGAGAACGAGATTACCAGCTGAAAATTCGGCAGCTTTTTGCTTGTCATCACGAACCGATTCAACTCTGAAATAATTGGAGAGTGCGTTTACGGCTTTAGTTCCAACTCCGTTTAGTCCGACCGATTTTTTGAAGGCCAACGAGTCGTATTTTCCACCCGTATTCATTTTTGAGACAACGTCGATGACTTTTCCAAGTGGTATGCCACGACCATAATCTCGAACAGTTACGGTTTTATCTTTGATGGTTACTTCGATGTTCTTGCCTGCGCCCATAACAAACTCGTCGATACAGTTGTCGAGTACTTCTTTGAGCAAAATGTAAATACCATCGTCGGGCGAAGACCCATCGCCAAGCTTACCGATGTACATTCCTGGTCGCATGCGGATATGCTCTTTCCAGTCGAGTGATCGTATATTGTCTTCGTCGTATTTGGTGGTTTCGTCTAGCATTTTGAATAAATCGAATTTAATTGCATTCTGTTCAGACAAATCTATTCGCATTGTCTTCGGGTTCGCTAATATACAGCTTTTCAGACTGCCTGTAATTATGGTTTTTTAGAAGTTATTAAGAATGATATTGACAATAAAAACGAATTATTTATTCTGAAAGTAAATGATTTAGATGTGTATTACATTTTATTCTATTTTTGTAAAAAAAAATTATAAAATGCTCAATAAGATAAAAATTATTGCACTACATCCTGTTTTTATCTATTTGGTTATTTTCATTCTGGAATGTATTCCTATAAAAAGTCCAACTATATTTCACGAATTTCCAAAAGAAGGCGACAACTTTAGAGCAAAAAGTAATGAAGCGGTATATTATTATTCAAAAAACGGAAAGTATGTTTATACATCATCTGAATGTTATTTTAAATTAGGAAACCCACCTTTTTCTGCACTATATGGACAAGGCGGAATAAAGATGATTAGTGATAAAATTGACGCTGAAATTCCGCTACAAGGATCTATGTGCGAGAAAGTTGCTGTTGTGAAAACTGTAATCAAAAAAATTTCTTTTTCTGAAAAATATTTAAATTTGGATTATTTTCTATTTAGTTTTTCAACTTTTGCACATTTGTTTTGTTATATGTTATTTGCTTTTTCTATTATTTATCATCAATCAAAAAGTAATAAAAAATATTGGTTTGCTTTTATCACATGTTTTATTGGCGGTGTTTTTTTAGAAGTAGTTCAACACTTTTTTATAGAAGGTAGAAATGCAAGTTTTGAAGACGTACTAATGAATACGACAGGCTGTACAATTGCGCTTGTTGCATATTATTTCCTGAATAAAAAGTTTTTGTTTTTGAGAAGGGTTTAATTTTTTTTGACGTTGATTACAACTTTCGGATTAGCAAAAAAACCATTATTATGTCGCTGTTGCGAGCAACGAACTTACTTTGGATGATTTATTTACATATTAGTATAATCCACCATTTTTGATAAAAAAAGTAAAAAATGGCGGATAATTAAATTATAATTAGCCATTTTTGAAATAAAATTGTATTTTTGGCTAAAAATAAATGTATGATAATTGTAGGTCGAAAAGCAGAACAACAGCAATTGGCAAATATAATTGAAGATTCTAAGCCTTCATTTGTAGCAATTTATGGCAGACGAAGAGTTGGGAAAACCTATTTGATAAAAGAATATTTCAAGCAAAATTTCATCTTTTATGCTACAGGATTAGCCAACAGCACAACCAAACAACAATTGGTAAATTTTACGTTATTTTTAAATCAATCGTTCAATAAAGAGTTTAGCGTGCCTAAAAATTGGTTGGAAGCGTTTTATCTTCTCAAAAAAGTACTTGAAAAAAAGAAAGGCAAAAAAATACTGTTTATAGACGAGTTGCCTTGGTTTGATACAAAAAAATCTGATTTTATATCTGGTTTAGAGTGGTTTTGGAACAGTTGGGCAAGCTCGCAAGAAAATCTGAAACTCCTAGTTTGTGGCTCGTCAGCGTCTTGGATGCTTAACAAATTGATAGCCAATCGTGGCGGATTGCACAATCGGGTTACGCACAGAATGAAGATTGAACCTTTTACTTTATTAGAAACCGAACAGTTTTTGGAAAATAAAAATATAGCATTAGACCGCTATCAAATTGCTTATTTGTATATGACAATGGGCGGAATTCCGTACTATCTTGACCAAATATCCAAAGGAATGAGTGCGATTCAAAATATAGAAAAAATTGCCTTTGACAAAAATGGCCTTTTAAAAACAGAGTTTACTTATATCTTTTCGTCGTTGTTTAACCAAGCAGAAAGGCACGAAAAAATAATTAGAACTATTTTTGACCTTGGTGCTAGAGCAACTAGAGAACAACTTTTGACCCAATTGAATATTGTTTCGAGTGGCGAACTTTCAAAAAAAATAAAAGAATTGGAAGAAAGTGGTTTCATAAAATCGTATGTGCCTTTTGGCGCTAACAAAACCAAACGTATTTATGTGATAAGCGATTATTATACCTTATTTTATTTGAAATTTATTGAAAATTCGAAAAATAGTAATTGGTTAAGCAAAAGTAGTACGCCTGAAATTGCAATTTGGAGCGGTTTGGCATTTGAGCAATTGTGTTGGGATCATACAGAAAACATCAAGAAACAATTAGGAATAAAAGGAATTTATAGCGAAACAACCGTTTGGAATAAAAAAGGAACTAACAATGCAAAAGGCGCACAAATCGATTTGATTATGGATAGAAAAGATCGTGTTATCAATTTGTTTGAAATAAAATATGCCATAAACGAGTTTGAAATTACAAAAGCATACGATGAAAATTTACGCAATAAAATAGCTGTTTTTAAAGAAACTACAAACACCAAAAAAACAGTTTTTTTGACGATGATTACAACTTTCGGATTAGTAAAAAACCAGTATTATGGTACTGTTGCAAGCAACGAAATCACTTTAGATGAATTATTTGTAGACTAATATTATCCGCCATTTTTAATTAAAAAAGTAAAAAATGGCGGATAATTGATTTTGAAATGCAAAACCGAGTTTATCGTTAAGCTTTGCCCCCGTTTGAAGTGGAAAGCGTTTTGAAAAGAAATGGCATTTTTTCTTGACAAAAAACAACGACCAACGGAAGTTCGTTTTTTGGCTTAGAAAAAGCAATTTCTTGAAAAACCTTGCAACGGAAAGCGGGGAATGGCACAAAAAAAACCGCAAAATCTCTTTTGCAGTTTCTCTATATTCTAACTTCCTATTTTTATAAAATCTACACGTTAAATCTAAAATGCATCACATCGCCATCTTTAACAATGTATTCTTTACCTTCTACTTTGAATTTTCCGGCTTCTTTGGCTTTGGCCTCAGTACCATAATGAATATAATCTTCGTATGATATTACCTCGGCACGAATAAAACCTTTTTCAAAATCGGTGTGAATAACTCCTGCGGCTTGCGGTGCAGTTGCTCCTACATTGATGGTCCAAGCGCGAACTTCTTTAACACCTGCAGTAAAATAGGTTTGTTGTTTTAATAATTTGTATGCAGCACGAATCAAAACCGATGCTCCTGGCTCAGTCAAACCCATGTCTTCTAAAAATACTTGACGCTCTTCGTAGGTTTCTAGTTCCGTAATATCAGCTTCTGTACCAACGGCTAGCACGATTACTTCGGCGTTTTCGTCTTTTACTAATTCGCGAACTTGTGTTACATAATCATTGCCAGTTGCTGCTGAATTTTCGTCAACATTACACACGTACAACACTGGTTTTGATGTAATTAATTGAAAACTTTCGAACAATTCTTCTTCTTCAAATCCTTTTGGCTCGACAGTTCGTGCTGATTTGGCTTGTAGTAATGCTTCTCGAATTCGGTTGAGTAATCCTTCTTCGGTTTGTGCCTCTTTATTACCTGTTTTGGCGGCTCGCTTTACTTTTTCGAGGCGTTTTTCAACCGTTTCTAAATCTTTAAGTTGCAACTCAATATCGATTGTTTCTTTATCACGAATGGGGTTAACATTACCATCAACGTGAATGATATTGTCGTTATCAAAACAACGCAAAACATGAATTATAGCGTTACATTCTCTTATATTTCCCAGAAATTGATTTCCCAATCCTTCGCCTTTACTTGCTCCTTTTACTAGTCCTGCAATATCAACAATATCGACAGTTGCCATTTGTACACGTTCTGGCTTTACTAATTCTTCTAGTTTGTTTATTCGAGAATCTGGAACGTTGACAACACCAATATTTGGCTCAATAGTACAAAACGGAAAGTTGGCGCTTTGTGCTTTGGCGTTTGATAAACAATTGAATAAAGTTGATTTTCCAACGTTTGGTAATCCTACAATTCCTGCTTTCATTATTTTTTATTTTTTAAATCCCGTAACTTTGGGGTGCAAATATAACTTTTAATAATGAAAGTTTGCGTTTAAAATTTCAGGTAAATTTATTCGGGAATTGTAGTTTTATCGGATATAGAATCAATAATTAATTGCTCTTCATCAGTTGTTTTTAGTCCAGATGTATTCCAATAATTGGTTAGTACTAAATTTTTTTTGTTGTGGAGTGTTTGCTCCATAAAAACCTCTCCTTTTTTATAAGTATACCCTTGATTACTAAAATTTGTAGTTACCAAGAAATTTCTAACTTCAACTTCATTTTCATTGGTTTTAGATTTTTTATCAAAACCAATTTCTTCTTTGGAGCTTAATAAAAAATAATTTGAATTTTCTAGCCTGTAGGTTGTTTTAAAATTCGACTTATAAATTTTTTTGGGTGTTGTACCTTTTTTACGGTCGTTATTCGCTAAACTTATAGGAGAAATTGAAGTGGTAACTTCTAGGATTATCTTTTTTTTGTAATTATAAATTATAGAAAAATCATCCTGTAATTTGTTATTTTCAACTACAGGCGATGCGGTCATCAAATAGCAATCGTTATTAGATGATAAACCACGTAGTATCCAATTAAATTCTTTTTTGGCACTTGGTTCAATTAATGGCGCTAGATATCTAAAATTATAATAATTCTCCATTATGTTATTAAGATTGTAACCCAACAAATCATCTTTAGTAGCCTCATCAATAACACCGATCGACCTATTTTGCTCTACTAAAATTTTGGTATCCATTTTTTTTGGTTTTCCTGAGATTTGAAAATTTAAAATTCCGTCGTTATAATAGGTGTAGGCGCCATTAAATTTGAAAAACTCACGAGCATATATTTTCAATCTTGCTGGAACATTAAGTGTGTTGGATGAATTATCGATTAATCCTTTTAATATTTTTTGGGGATGCTGCTTGGTCAAAATTATCTCATCTAAGTTATTAGTATTTTTTTTTAAAAATATTGTTGTAATGGGTTCTTTTAGAATTGTTGATCTAAAGTTTTGCGGAATATAAAGAGAATGGGATATTTGAATATTGGAGATTCCCTTTAAGAGTATAGCTACTTCGCCTTCAGAATTTGATATGGAGATTTGTTTGTTTTTTGCAACATAAAAAGTGGCATCTTCAATTGGAAGATTAGTTTCAAGGTCTCTAATCAGAACTGTCTTTTCGATATTTTGCCCAAAACATAATATACCGTTAAAAAAAATTAAAAGTACCGCTATTGTCTTCATTTTTTCAATTTGATGTAACAAAAATATAAAGATTTTGTATTAATCAACTTTTTTTTTAAAATAAAAAGTCAAAAATAGGGTTTTGATTGTTATCAAATTGTAATGCAAATAGTATAAACATATAAAATTCAAACATTAAACAAGATATAATACGTTGCAGATAATTACGATAATAATGTATTTTAAGTAAATAAATTTCATTTTAAGGAGCAAATTAGAGTTTTAGATACATAAAGTACAATAATTTTAAGTAATTAGTATGCATGCATATATTTTAACATTTATTTTACATATCTTTGAATTTCTAATCAAAAACAAACTATTTTATGAAAAAAATTACATTTTTATTATTAATGCTCGCAACCTCTTTTGTTTTTGCACAAAAGGAAGTTAGCGGTAAAGTATCAGATGCGGCGGGGCTTGGAATTCCCGGTGTCAATGTTGTTGAAAAAGGAACTGCCAACGGAACGTCCACAGATTCTGATGGAAATTACAAACTCAATGTTCAAGAGGCTGCAACCTTGGTTTTTAGTTATGTTGGTTTTGGCAAAGTAGAAAGAAGTGCTGCCAATACTAACACAGTAAATGCAACAATGTCAGATAATGACAGCCAAACCCTTGATGATGTTGTAGTTACAGGAACAAGAACCGCTCCACGAAGTAACACAACATCTGCTTTACCAATAGATGTATTGTCGGCTAGAGATTTAGTGTCGACTGGACAAGCATCATTCGATAAGGCATTGCAATACAAAATTCCGTCATTTAATACCGTGCAAACTCCTGTAAATGACGCAACATCTTTGCTAGATCCTTACGAAATTCGTAATCTTGGACCAAGTAGAACTTTAGTACTTATTAATGGAAAACGTAAAAACATGAGTGCTTTATTATATACGCAAACATCTCCGGGACGTGGCGAAACGGGTGCAGATATTTCAGCTATTCCAACGGATGCTATCGAGCGCGTAGAGATTTTACGTGATGGTGCCTCTGCCCAATATGGATCCGATGCCATTGCCGGAGTTATGAACATTATTTTGAAAAAAAACACCAAATTTGGAGCTGCTACGTTGCGAACTGGAGTAACCGGTGAGGGTGATGGCGAAATGTTTGGAGTTTCTTTAAACAATGGATCTACTGTTGGTGATAAAGGTTTTGTAAATTATACTGTGGACTTTTCTAGAGTAAAATTAGCAAATAGACCAGGAAAAGTGGATGGCGGTACAAAAAATATTGGTGCTAATGGAGAACCATTATCAGGTGGTGAGTACGCAGATTTTGTTTTTACAGATCCAACAAGTCCATCTAATTATTATGATGTTGATTCTACAACAGGTATTACCTCGTTAGGCGGAACAAATATTGCTGGTTTAAGTGGTGCGCAAATTGGCGCGCTTTTCTTACCTTACCAAACAACGGTTGATTACACAACCAAACGCTCTGATATTGATTCTGATAATACAGATGGAAGAAACCAAATCGATACTTTTTTAAATAGATTTCCTGATGCAGGAAATATCAATGGTTCTCCAGAAACAACTGCAGCCAAATTTGAAGTAAATGGTGGTTTTGACTATTCTGATACAACACAATTATATTACAATGCTGCTTTTGTGTACAAAAAAGTAAACTCTTTTGCTAATTACAGAACACCTTATTGGAGAACGCTAAAGGCTTTCCCATATCTAAATGATTTGTATGGTAATGGAGATAGTGCCAATCCAGCTTATGTGGGTTATGTGCCTACTTTTGTTGGAGATTTAAAAGATTATAATGGAACTTTGGGTTATAAATCTAAATTGAATGGTTGGAATACCGATACTAGTATAACATTTGGTGGCAATGAGCAATTGTATTCTGTAAATAATTCTCAAAACCGATCTAAAGATAGTAGTGGTAATTTTATTTATGGTGCAGCAACACCAATTAGCTTTAAGCCAGGTGGAACTTCATTTAATCATATTGTTGGAAATTTAGACATATCTAAAGCAATTTCTGATAAAGTTTCTATAGGTTTTGGATCAGAATTTAGAACCGAAGATTTCGAAATTATTGCTGGAGATGAAGCCTCCTATATTGGTGGTGGTGCCGATTCTTTTCAAGGGAACACGCCAGAAAATTCAGGCACATTCAATAGATACAATCTTGGAGCTTATTTTGATGTAGCGTATGATGTTACTAAAGATTTTTTAATTAATGGAACAGCTCGTTACGAAAACTATAGCGATTTTGGCGATGCTACCGTTTGGAAAGTAAGTTCAAGATATAAATTTTTGGATGATAAAGTAACTTTAAGAGCTTCTGCTTCAACAGGTTTTAGAGCACCATCATTGCACCAGATATACACTCAAAAAGCGCAATCTGCCTTCGTTCCTGGACAAGGAATTGTAGTTTCTGGTTTGATCAATAATGTTTCGTCATCTGCAAAAGTTAATGGAATTGAAAAATTAGATGCAGAAAAATCAACCAATTATACAGTGGGTATTGGTTTAAAACCAGTTAAAAACCTAAGCGTAACTATCGATTATTATGATATTCGTGTGGATGACAGAATTGTATTAGGCAATCTAGTTGATTTTGGTAAAGATGATCCAGCAAGTACAGATGTAAACGTAAAAATTGCTGGGGATGGCAAACAAAGCTTCTTTTCAAATGCCATCGACACACAAACTTCTGGATTGGATTTCGTAGCTAGCTACAAAGGTTTAGATCTAGGATCGGGAAAATTAGGATTGAACTTATCCGGAAACTTCACATACAAAAACGAACGCGTTGGCGATGTTAGAAATCCTAAATCTTTAGATAAAATTAAAAGTACTTCAAATCCTGAATTGGAAGGACAATCTATATTAAATGGCACGCAAGAAGCATTATTGTTTACGTCAAGACCAAAATACAAGTATATTTTAGGAGCAGATTATGAAGTTGGTAAATTTGGACTTTCATTAAATAATACTGTTTTTGGACCAACACAATTCAGAAATGACGGTATGGATACCAATATCAGAATTGTATTTTTACAAAAAGTGGTTACCGATTTAGGTATTAATTTTAATGCAAATAAAAATCTAACCTTTGCTTTAAATGTAAATAACTTACTAAATGTTTTGCCAGAATGGAAGTTTAAAGCAGATAATAGCACTGGAGAAGCACTACTTGCAGATTCAAATTCTGTAAAATCTCAAACCAACTTGATAACCTTCAATGGTCGTTATTCGCAAATGACTTATGATGGATACCATTTCAGTCAATTAGGAACCATGTATAATTTATCTATGAATTATAAATTCTAATCGATTTTTTTCAAAATTAAAGAGCCTTCGAAAGTTGGCTCTTTTTTTATACATTTATAATCCAAAAACGAACCTTATGGCAACACTATATGATGGCAAAATGGCGGAGATTTTTGATGCCATGTATCAAGTTTTTATTGATTATGATCAAGAATATCAGTTTTATGATCAGTTAATTACTAGCAAAAATGTTTTAGAAATAGGTTGCGGAACTGGAAATTTGGCCAAACGATTTATAGAAAACAAACAGGACTATCTTGGACTTGATTACAGCCAATCGATGCTTACAATTGCAGAAGAAAGAAACCCGAACGGTAGCTTTATTCGAGCCGACATGCGTGATTTTTCTGTTAAACTTCCTTATGATTCAATACTAATTAGTGGTCGAACAACAAGTTATCTAATTTCAAACGAAGATATAAATAACACATTTGCGTCGGTTTATAAAAATCTGACACAAAACGGATTTCTAATTTTTGATTTTATTGACGCGAATCGATATCTACCGTATGTTTTAAAAAATAAAGATATTAAACATGAAGCAAAAGTAAATGATAAACTATATTTCAGAATAGGAAATTGGGTTCCTACTCCAAAATCCGAAAATTTTATGCTCGATTGGTCTGCAAAATATTATGAAGTCAAAGACAATAAGAGGACATTACTATCAGAAGATTTTTCAACTGCGCGGGTATTTACTTTAAATGAAATACAACTTTTTTTATATCAAAATAATTTCGAAATTATAAAAACTATCGATCGCAGTACATATGCCTACGATACGTTTGTTATTGTTGCAAAAAAAATCCAAATCTGAAAAATTTCAAATTTGGATTTGGTTTAATAAATTGAGATTACAGTTTACTCATTATGCAAAAATGCTTGACGATTCAACAACGTTTCTTCGCTCTCCACATGATTATCGTCAGGAATACAACAATCAACAGGGCAAACTGCAGCGCATTGAGGTTCGTCATGAAAACCTTTGCACTCGGTACATTTTCCAGGTACAATATAATATACATCGTCAGAAACTGGTGTTTGTGCATCGTTAGAGTCGACTTCAGTCCCGTCTGGCAAAATTACTTTTCCTTTTAGTTTTGTCCCGTCTTTATAGCGCCAATCGTCTGCGCCTTCATAGATTGCCGTGTTAGGACATTCGGGCTCGCAAGCGCCACAGTTTATACATTCGTCGGTGATGATTATTGCCATTTTTTATCTAGATAAAAGAATAAAGATAAAAGAATAAAGACCTTATCAATTAAAACAAAAACTTAAAATTGAAATCTAAAAAGAATCAATCTATTTTCTTTGTTTTATTTTCTTTATTCTAATAACTATTATCTTATTTTTGTGCAAAATTACAATCAAATCCTTTCATAACCAAATAAACAAATGTTACAAAACGAAATTAAAATCGGTTTTATCGAATTAGGGAAATTTTTAGGACAATTTTCTTCAGATAAAGCTGTAAAAAACGATACGGTTTTGAATAACGATTTGTTTTTTGATGCTTTTCAGGATTTGATTCAACTTTCGCAATCGCATAACGGTTGGTACACGCCCGAAAATGTATACTTTTCAATTCATTCATGGGCAAATGCTTTAACAGAAGAAAACTTCGAAAAATGGCTGTTGCCTTATAATTTCGAAAAAATTAGTTCTAAACAGATCGGAATTATTTTGGCGGGAAATATACCGTTGGTTGGTTTTCACGATTTTTTATCGGTTTTAATTTCTGGACATTCGGTTTTGATAAAAACATCATCCAACGACCAAAAGTTATTGCCTTTTTTGGCGAAATATCTCAATGCAATCAATACAGATTTTAATAAAAAAATCACTTTTGTAGACGGCAAACTTGAAAATTTTGATGCCGTGATTGCCACTGGAAGCAATAATACGGCACGTTATTTTGAATATTATTTCAAAGACAAACCTTCAATAATTAGAAAAAATAGAAACTCGGTTGCTGTACTTGATAGTTCAGAATCAAAAGATCAAATGATCGCTTTGGGCGAAGATATTTTTAGGTATTTTGGTTTGGGTTGTCGTAACGTTTCAAAACTTTTTATTCCAAGAAATTATAATTTTGATCAATTTTTTAATGGAATGTTTCCGTATCAAGATGTTATTAAATATGAAAAATATGCCAACAATTATGATTATAATAAGGCGGTTTTCTTGATGAGTAATTTTCAACTATTGGATAACGAATTCCTAACAATTAAAGAAGACACAAGCCACGCATCACCAATTGCTTCGGTTTTTTACGAGTATTATGATGATTTAGATACGCTGAAAACAAAATTAGAACACGAAAAGGACCAAATTCAATGTATTGTTTCCAATAATCTTGTACCAAATTCTGTATCTTTCGGACAAACACAAAATCCGAATTTGTGGGATTATGCAGATAATGTGGATACTTTGGAGTTTTTGATTTCGATTTAAACTAAACAAATTTCACATTATCATAAATGTCAATTAGTGGAATAGTAACTTCTAAAGTATTTATTTTTAAAGTTTCAGAAACTGAATTAATTTCGGTCATTAACCAAGAATTGTCTTCATTTTTGGTAAATTTTATTACTTTAATTGCTTCACTATCAACAAGGACATATTCTTGCAAGGATTCAATTTGTTTGTATAACAAAAATTTACCACCAAGATCATAATTTCGAGTCGATTTTGATAAAATTTCGATAATTACTGTTGGATTTGTATAGGTATCCATTTCAGAATCAGTCATAATAGGTTCATGACAAACCACACTTATGTCGGGATAAGTATACAAACTGAGATTTGGAATATTAACTCGAAAATCGCTTCCATAAGGTCTACAAGATTTTCCTTTTAATTTCGATTTCAACTCTCCAAAAATATTTGAAAAAATTTCATTGTGCGATTTTGAAGCACCACTCATTGCATTAACATCATTTATTGCATCCTCATTTCTATGCAACAATCGTATTTCGCCCTGAAAATATTCATGCTTTTCGGTTGCATTTCGCTCGAATTCAAGATATTCAGCTTCAGAAATATATATTTTTTCAGGAAATCCCATATCAAAATAAATTTATACAAATATAACAATTTTATTTTGAAATTAATTTTTTTGAGTTTTTCTACTATAACGATTTTGTTAATAAGATGGTGTTAAAAGACATAACTAAAATCGGATTTTAAAACTCTATTTCCGAAATTTGCAAACTTAACTTTTCATTATCATAACCATGAAGAAACATAACTACAGCGCAGGTCCATGTATTTTGCCACCGGAAGTTTTCCAGAAATCGGCAAAAGCGATTTTGAATTTTAATGATTCGGGACTTTCCATTCTTGAAATTTCGCATCGCAGCAAGGATTTTGTTGCGGTTATGGATGAAGCTCGTGCTTTGGCCTTGGAGCTTTTGGGTTTGACGAACAAAGGATACCAAGCTTTGTTTTTGGCTGGTGGCGCAAGTCTAGAATTCTTGATGGTACCTTATAATTTGATGAAAATCGATGGTAAAGCCGCATATCTTGATACTGGAACTTGGGCAAGCAATGCCATAAAAGAAGCCAATCATTTTGGAGAAACGCTTGTTGTAGCATCTTCAAAATCGGAAAATTACAACCATATTCCAAAAGGTTTTGAAATTCCTACTGATGCTGATTATTTTCATTGCACGAGCAACAATACCATTTTTGGAACCCAAATGAAATCGTTTCCAAATACGAATGTTCCGGTGGTTTGCGATATGAGTTCGGATATATTCTCGAGAGTTTTGGATTTTACAAAATTTGATTTGATTTATGCAGGCGCTCAAAAAAATATGGGACCAGCAGGAACTACTTTGATCATAGTTAAAGAAGAAATTTTAGGTAAATCGGGGCGTTATATTCCAAGTATGTTGGATTATCAAAAACATATTCAAGCCGAAAGCATGTACAATACGCCACCTGTTTTCCCGATTTATGCCTCGCTTTTGACGTTGCAATGGTTAAAAAATCTTGGCGGAATTGTTGCAATTGAAAAAATTAATAACGCCAAAGCAGATTTGCTTTATGCTGAAATAGATAGAAATCCGCTGTTTAAAGGTGCTGCTGCTGTCGAAGATAGAAGTGTAATGAATCCAACCTTTTTATTGGTTGATGAAGAACACGCCAGTGTTTTTGACAAAATGTGGAAAGAAGCTGGAATATCTGGATTGCCAGGTCATCGATCAGTTGGTGGTTATAGAGCGTCAATGTATAATGCTTTGCCGCTAGAGAGTGTTCAGGTTTTGGTAGATGTAATGAAAGAATTGGAGAAAAATGTTGAGTTCGCTCTTGAATCTGACGAGGTTCGATCATAAAATAATCATAAAATATAACGGAATGCCTAGCCCTGACAGAAGGGAAAATCCTTTTTATAAAATTGATTTTTCTTCAATTTTGTAAAAAGATTGGAATGATGGCGGGAATAAGCTCCAAAAAAATAAAAATAAAAAATGAAAGTATTAGCAAACGACGGAATTTCGAATAGCGGAATAAAAGCTTTAGAAAAATTTGGATTTGAGGTTATTACAACCAAAGTTGCGCAAGAGCATGTAGCCAATTATATCAATCAGAATAATATTGCGGTGCTTTTGGTGCGCAGTGCGACTAAAGCAAAACAAGATTTGATTGATGCTTGCCCGAACCTTAAAATTATTGGTCGTGGTGGTGTTGGTATGGATAATATTGATGTGGATTATGCTAGATCAAAAGAAATACACGTGATAAATACGCCAGCATCATCAAGCGAAAGTGTTGCCGAGTTGGTGTTTGCGCATTTGTTTTCGGGTGTTCGATTTTTGCATGATGCCAATAGAAATATGCCTTTGGAAGGTGATTCGAATTTTGATGGTTTGAAAAAAGCTTATGCAAACGGTATCGAATTGCGTGGTAAAACTATCGGGATTATTGGTTTTGGACGAATTGGCCAAGCGGTTGCAAAAATGGCTCTTGGACTAGGAATGAAAGTTATTGCTGCCGATAAATATGTAAATGATGCCATTATTAGAGTGGATTTTTACAACGGGCAGTTTATAAATGTTGATATTGTAACCGAGCCTTTGGATGATATTATCAAACATTCAGATTTTATTACACTTCATGTTCCTGCTCAAGATGGTTATGTGATTGATGCTGATGAAATTGCATCAATGAAAAACGATGTGGGAATTATAAATTGTTCTCGAGGTGGTGTCATTAATGAAGTGGCATTGTTAGAAGGTTTGGATTCGGGAAAAATACTTTTTGCAGGTTTGGATGTTTTTGAAAACGAACCTACTCCAGAAATTCAGATTTTAATGCATCCGAAAATTTCTTTAACGCCACATATTGGAGCCGCAACCATAGAAGCACAAGACAGAATTGGCGCCGAACTTGCAGAGCAGATTGCTAGTTTATTGAAAGTTGAAAATAAATAAGCTTTTTATTCAAAAATAAGTTATAGATTTACATTTCGATAAAAAACGTAACAAAAAAAAACATACTATTATGGCAGGATTAATGGATTTACTAAACAGTGATTTGGGTAAACAAATCATTGCTGGAGTTTCGGGACAAGCAGGAATTAGCGAAGGCGAAACTTCCTCAGTTTTATCTTCAGTGTTACCAGCACTTGTTGGCGGAATGATGAATAACTCCCAAACAGCAGAAGGACAAGGTGGCCTTTTAGGGGCGCTTTTGGGCGGAAAACATGGTGGATTACTAGATAATTTATCTGGAATGTTAGGCGGTGGCGATGTTCAGAACGAAGGTGGCAAAATACTAGGTCATGTTCTTGGTGATAATCAAGGCGCAGTTCAAGAACAAGTAAGTCAGAATACTGGTATTGGTGGAGATAAAATTGCAATGATTATGAAATTGGCAGCACCAATCTTGATGGCATATTTAGCTAAGCAAGCACAAGGAAGCGGCATGAATCAACAAGGAGAAACAGCAGATGGCGGTGGACTTGGTGGATTGTTAGGCGGGCTGTTAGGTGGTGGGCAACAAGCTCCAGCTGCTCAAAACAGCGGAATTGGCGGATCAATTCTTACTTCAATATTAGATCAAGATGGCGATGGCCAGATAGGTATCGGCGATGCTGTTGCAGCAGCTACCAAAAAAGGTGGACTTGGCGGATTGCTTGGTGGTCTTTTCGGAAAATAAAATTATTTTTTTAAATAGTTAGAACCAGTCGCTTGTCGGTTGGTTTTTTTATTTATAATAGCATGAGTTTTGAGTTTTTGAAAATAAAAAATGAGATAATTTTCAAATTTGCAGTAAAATTTAAAACTAAATATCGTAATGAATGAAATAATATAAAGTTAATTTTTTTCAGATGTTATTGATTATTTATAACTTTATATAAAAATTTGACATGAGAACAATCTTATTTATACTATTTCTGGTTGGATTAATAAATTGTACCAGTTCGAAAAAAGTAATTTCTGATAAAGCGCTGGCAACAACCAAATCTGATACGGTCAGAATTGCAAATGACTCGCTGGAATATGAAGTAATTATTATTGATGCTGGATTTTCTAGCTGGATGAGCGGTCGCGCAAAACCACGAGGGTTTTATGGTATCGATTATCTTGAGGGTCGAAATCAATTGTTTGTAACCGAGTGGAACAATCGTGTTTTGCAGCCACAGCGTTTTGAACCGATGTTGTATGAAATGCAAATAAATTATGATCGAAACATTCGCTATGGCTATGAAGTGAATTATTTGATTTATAATTATTTTATTTATTTTCAGCTTACCAACAAGCAACAACTTTCAGGTTTTGTTCCAAGGCAATAATTGTGTATTTTTGTGCCAATTAGTACATTTTCATGGAAAAATTAAAACAACGTTGGGGAATTTCATCTAATTGGCAAATAATAATAATATTGATTGTTTTTGCTATAACAGGGACGTGTTCGATGTTTTTGACGAAACCAATTATGTCTTTTTTTGAAATCCGACTAGACAAATTAAATCCGTTTTTGTTTTATTTTTATAAAATCGGAATTATTTTTATTGTGTATCAGTTTTTGTTACTTTGGTTCGGATTTTTATTCGGGCAATACAATTTCTTTTGGAAATTTGTAACCAATATGCTATCGAAAATGGCATTTGGTATTTTCAAAACCAAAAAAAATCCCGAATAATTCGGGATTTTATTGCTCTATCAAATATTAATTTTTCTTCAAACCATATACATAAAACCACGTTATAGTAAAGGTTGGGATTACATCCAATCCTGGTAAAATTTCTTCCAAGAAGCCAATAACTGCGGCTACTTTACCAGTTGTGCCCTTATACATTTTTGCCAACAACATCGACGATATTGGTGCCCAGATAATATCGATAAATTCAGTAATGCCTGGAATAATATACGAAACCATTCCTATCGCATCAAAAATTAATCCTAAAATCAGCATCGCATATTTGTTTGTTGCTTCTTTTGGTTGATTGGTTTCAATTTGTATTTCTTGTGTCATTTTAGTTTTTAATTTAAAAATTATACAAGCTAGTATACAAATCTAATGCCAAACTAATTTTCTTTTTTGATCATATTAAAAAAGTCGTTGCGATTTTCCTTTTCGTTAAATATGCCACCATATTGTATTGTAGATGTAAAGCTATTTTCGTGTTTGATACCTCTACTTGATACGCATAGGTGTTTGGCTTCCATAACTACAATTACATTATCAGTTTTTAGCGCAGATTTTAATTCGTTAAAAATTTGCATTATCAATCGCTCTTGTACCTGCGGACGACGCGAATAATAATCTACTATTCGATTAAGTTTTGACAAGCCAATGACTCTTCCGCTGGAAACATAACCTATATGCGCTTTACCGAAAATAGGTAAAAAGTGATGTTCACATGTAGAATTAAATGAAATGTCTGCTTCGACTAACATTTTGTCATAGTGATACCCGTTTTCAAATGTTGAAATTTTGGGCTTATTTTTAGGATCTAGACCCGAAAATAATTCTTGTACAAACATTTTGGCGACACGATGTGGAGTTCCTCGAAGACTATCGTCAGTCATATCAAGCCCCATTTCTGTCATAATTTCAAAAAAATGATTCTCAATAGAAATCATTTTGTCAACATTGGTCTTGTCAAAAGCATCTTTTCGTAAAGGCGATTCTGAGGAAGTCATTTGGTGATTTTCACCGATAAGTTCAAAAAATTCTTGTTCAGTTTGGTTATTCATTTAAGTGTTTTAAAATTCGTTTACATCTATGCGTTAGCGCTGTTCGTTAAATAAACTTTTATTGTTTAACAAATGTAGTTAAATATTAAACAAACAAGTAGTTTTGTTAAATAATTTAATATAATTTTATAATCCGTTTCAACAGTCTAAATTACTTTGTTACTTTGCAAAAAATAGATTTTATGATAATTGCACAAAACATTCACAAACAGTATGACAATCTAAAAGTTCTTAAAGGAGTTGATTTGCACATCAAAAAAGGCGAAATTATTTCAATAGTTGGCGCCTCGGGAGCAGGCAAAACGACTTTATTACAGATTTTAGGTACTTTAGATGTGCCATCCAAAAATGAAGCGACCTTATTATCTATCAATAATGAAGATGTACTGACGATGACTGACAAATCGATTTCTAAATTCAGAAATCTAAATTTGGGATTTATTTTTCAGTTTCATCAACTATTACCAGAGTTTACAGCAATTGAAAATGTTTGTATTCCGGCATTTATTGCAGGCAAAGACAAAACAGAAACTGTCAAAGAAGCAAATAGACTGCTTAATTATTTAGGATTATCAGAACGAATAAATCATAAACCAAGCGAATTATCTGGTGGAGAGCAACAGCGTGTTGCAGTAGCTCGAGCATTAATCAATAAGCCTGCGGTGATTTTTGCAGATGAACCTTCAGGAAATTTAGACACAACTTCAGCAGAAAATCTACATCAATTATTTTTTAAACTTCGGGATGAGTTTGGTCAAACATTTGTTATAGTTACTCATAATGAGGAATTGGCCAACATGGCCGACAGAAAACTAACGATGGTTGATGGGTTGATATGTAGTTGATTAAAAATTGGTTGCTTAAGATAATTAAACTATCAAAAATTAAATTTTAACAGTCCACCCAAAAGGATCAGCCGCCATTTTATGTTGAATTTTAGTTAATTTTTCTTTTAATTGCAATGCAATTGGATTTTCTAGTTTTGGTAATTCATGATAAATATCTTGGTAGGAAAAACCAATTATCGGATTTACGACTGCCGCCGTGCCTGCACCAAATATTTCCTTTAATGATCCATTTGTAGAAGCATCAATTAATTCTTGTACCAATACCGATCGAACTTCTACTTTAATGCCTTCTTTTTTAGCAAGCTCTATCAAACTTTTTCTGGTTACACCATCCAATATGCGTTCACTAGTTGGTGCTGTATATAAAGTATCATTTATTCTAAAAAAAACATTCATCGTTCCAGCTTCTTCCAATTTGGTATGCGTTGCATCGTCTGTCCAAATAATTTGCTGGAAACCTAAATTATGAGCCAATTGAGTAGGATAAAATTGTGCAGAATAATTGCCTGCAGCTTTTGCAGCTCCAATACCGCCATTTGCGGCTCTGCTAAAATGCTCAGCTATTAGTACTTTAACTTCCCCAGAATAATAAGCTCTTGCTGGCGAAAGCAAAATCATAAACCGATATTGTGTAGAAGGTTGGGCTATTACTCCAGATCCGATAGCAATCATAAATGGACGAATGTATAAGGTATTTCCGAGCCCTTTTTTAACCCAATTTTGATCAATATCCAATAGTTTTTTTAACCCATCGATAAAAATATCTTCTGGAACTTCTGGCATTGCCATTCTAATTGCTGATTTATTGAAGCGTATGTAGTTTTCGTCGGGCCTAAACAACCAAACCTCATCGTTTTCATCTTTATAGGCCTTCATACCTTCAAAAATTGCCTGTCCATAATGAAAAACTTTAGCAGATGGATCAATCATAAAAGGTTCGTAAGCTTTTATTAGGGGTTTTTGCCAAGCACCTTCTTTAAAATCACAAATAAGCATGTGATCTGAAAAGACATTCCCGAATGAAAGGTTTTCAAAATCAATAGATTCAATTTTTGAAGTCGCGGACGTCACTATATCGATTTCGAAAGTATTTTTTGATTGCATTAAAAAGTATTTAAAATAGATTTTTATTTTTAAAATATTGCTAATCAGTTTATTATATATTATTTTAAAAAATATCTTACTAACAACTAATTTTTGCTAAAATAATAAAAAATATTTGTTTTTTGCAATGGATTAACAATTCTAATCACTTTTTTTTCAGATAATATTATTTATATTTGCTTAAATAAATTATATACCTATAATGAAAAATAAAATAATTATAATCTGCTCTATTCTGATGTTTTTGGGCTGCAACGGAAATAAAAATTTAAGCAATAAAGTTAAAGTTGGAGAATTTACGTCTATAGGTTCTGTTATCACCACGACTGATGTGTTATCTCAACAGGCCATGCTTACAAAGTATGCTTCGTTAAAAGAAGGCGATACTTTAAATGTAAAATTCAAGTCCTCGATTAAAGATGTTTGTCAAAACAAAGGTTGTTGGATGGTTTTGGATTTGTCAGATAAAAAAGAAACTTTTGTCAAATTTAAAGACTATGGATTTTTTATGCCATTAGATTCTAAAAATAATGAAGTTATAGTTAATGGTAAAGCTTTTTTGAGTTTAGAATCAGTAGCTGATCAGAAGCACTATGCAGAAGATGCAGGAAAATCAAAAGAAGAAATTGCCAAAATAACTACTCCTAAAAAGATATATTCATTTACATCAGATGGTGTATTACTAAAAAAATAATTTGAAACGAGAAATTATTTTAACTAAAGACGGATCGACATCTATACATTTGATAGATTGGAACGAAACCTATCATTCAAAATTTGGTGCAATTCAGGAAGCATATCATGTTTTTATAAAAAGTGGTCTTGCACTATGTGAAGGTAAAAATATTTCCATTCTTGAAATTGGATTCGGCACAGGTCTTAATGCTTTTATTACTTATTTAGAAGCTACAAATAATAATCAGCACATTACTTATGTTGGTGTTGAGGCCTATCCAGTTCAAAAAGAGGAGGCTTTGAAAATGAATTATGTTGTAGAATTATCTGCAACAAAACATCGGGCTATTTTTGAAAAAATGCACGATATAAATTGGGAACAAAAAGAACCTTTGTCGATAAATTTTGAATTGACCAAAAGAAATCAATTTTTTGAGGATATATCTGACGAAAATTCATTCGATTTAATTTATTTTGATGCTTTCGGATATCGAGTTCAACCAGATTTATGGTCTTTTTCTATCTTTGAAAAAATGTACAAATCGCTTAAAGTTAATGGTATATTAGTAACGTATGCTTGCCGAACATCTATCAAGCAGGCCATGCTAGCATGCGGATTTACTGTTGAAAAACTTCCTGGCGCACCCGGCAAGAGAGAAATGCTTCGTGCAACAAAAAAATAATTTTATAGCAATTTACTTTTTTTGGGCAGCGAAAATTATTCAAAAGTTTAACGTTTTTTTTTTAATTTGTATTTTTTAATTTTCTAAATTTGGTTCAACAATTGTTAAATTATGTTCTTATAAATAAACTAATCACGAATATTTATGTCAAGATTAATCTATGAATACACCAAATCTGTTTTGGAAAGGGTAAGTTTTGATTCGATGCTTTTTTGCAAAGAATTAGAAAAAGCAATTAAGGTTCTTTTGCCTTACGAAATTGAAGAATTACGCCTTTGGTTGCTAAGTTTTACTTCAGAAAAGCCAGAACTGAGGCAATGTTTGCTAAATATCAATATATAAAACTAGAAAGAGCTTAAAAGGCTCTTTTTTTTGTCTGATAAATATTTATAAGATTATACTTGTTTAAATTTTAACATATGTATTTTATCGATTATAATAGTAATTAAACGTTGTATTATTATTTTGTTTCATTTTTGTTTTTTATATTTATAATGAAAATAACATTAAGACAAACCCTAAATCTTATTATTATGGCAAGAATGATATATGACTACACAAAACTGACGTTAGAGAAAGTAAGTTTTGACCCGTTTCTATTTAAAAAAGAATTACTAAAAGCATTGCGGAATCTTTTGCCGTACGAAATTGAGCAACTTAGAAATTGGTTATTGTTTTTCACGAACAACAAACCAGAATTACAATATTGTTTGATTGACATTGTTAATTAATAAATAAAAAAGAAGCTTTATTATAAAAGCTTCTTTTTTATTTATTAATTTTTGGGCTTATGATTTCTACATTCTGAAAAACTATTGCTCCTTTAATTACGCCCGTTATTGTATTCCTTAAAGCATTTATTATGTGTATTTTAAGCTCATTTTTTGGGTAAATAAGACTTACTTCTCGCGCTGGTTTGGGTTCTTTAAAATGTTTAAGTTTTTGAGCATCTTTTTCCTTTAGATCAAGTGTATGCAAGTAGGGAAGCAGTGTGATACCTAATCCTTCATCAGCTAGTTTAATTAGGGTTTCAAAACTACCACTTTGTATATTGAAGTGATATTTTTCTGAATTCAAATTATTTTTACAAAGATTCAAAACACTATCCCGAAAACAATGACCATCTTGTAAAAGTAGAATTTCATCAAGATTTAGATCTTCAATCTGAATTTCATTTTTATTAAAATTTTGGTTATTTTCTGGAATGTAAGCTACGAATGGTTCGAAATACAATACTATTTCTTTTATTTTTTCTTCGTACAATGGGGTAGAGGCAATTGCTGCATCTAGTTGACCATTGTTAAGTTTTTTTATAATTTCGTTAGTATTTAATTCTTCTATAATTAAATTTACTTTTGGATATTTATTTATAAAATTTTTTAAAAACATTGGCAAAAGTGTTGGCATTACTGTAGGTATAATGCCAAGCCGAAATTCTCCTCCAATATAGCCTTTTTGTTGTTCTACAATATCATGAATTCTATCTGCTTCGTTGACAATATTGATTGCTTGATTTACTATTTTATGACCAATGTCAGTGAGTTGTATTGGTTTTTTTGTTCGATCAAATATTTTTATTGCAAGTTCTTCCTCAACTTTTTGAATTTGCATACTCAGCGTTGGCTGGGTTACAAAGCATTTTTCGGCGGCCAGCGTAAAATTTTTATATTCTGCAACGGCAAGCACATATTTTAATTGGGTAATAGTCATTTGTAGAACTTTTATTTAATCAAATTATAATTTTATGTATTTGATTTGTGCTATTATGAAATTTTAATTCATTTCAGAAAAAGTGTCTCCTTGTTGGATATCTCCAGTTTTGAAACCCTTCATGAACCAATACTTGCGTTGTTCTGAAGATCCATGTGTAAATGATTCTGGCACTACGTGGCCTTGCGTTCGTGTTTGAATAGCATCGTCGCCTACTGCTTGTGCTGCGCTAATTGCCTCATCAAGATCATTCATGTCAAGATTTTGTTGGTTGTATTTTGCCCAAAGTCCTGCATAAAAATCTGCTTGTAGTTCTAAACAAACTGATAGTTTATTTGCTTCTTCTTGGCTCATTGCCGCTTGCAAGTTTCTAACTTTATTAGATGTACCGAGAACAGTTTGTACATGATGCCCTACTTCGTGTGCTATTACATACGCTATCGCAAAATCACCTCCTTTTGCTCCAAAGCGAGTTTGTAATTCATTAAAAAAGATAAGATCCATATATACTTTTTCGTCACCTGGACAATAAAAAGGTCCTGAAGCTGCCGTGGCGCTTCCGCATGCGGTTTCTACAGCATCAGAAAATAGTACCATTTTTGGTTGTCTGTATTGCAGGTTATTTTCTTTAAATATCTTTTCCCAGATATCTTCAGTATCTGCAAATACAGTTGAAACAAATTGTCCGATTTGCTTATCATTATCTGATAATTCTTTGCTTTGTTCTGGACTTGCGGTGGTTTGGTTTTGATTAAATTGCTCTAAAACTGGCAAAAATTGTTGAATTTGCTCTCCACCAAAAATACTAAGCAATAAGATTACTACACCAAGAAATCCCCCGCCAGCGACTACTTTCCCTCCGCCTGACATGCCTCTTCTGTCTTCAACATTATCGCTTTGTCTTCTGCCTATCCATTTCATAATTTTATTTTTTTAGATTGTTAACCATTTTAATATTACTTTTTGCAATGCTTCTTTTATTATTGGTTTAGAGGCATAATCATTCATTCCGGCTTCAACACATTTTTCTTTTTCGCCAACAACGGTTCCGGCGGTAAGTGCAATAATTGGGATATCAGAATTTTTTAGTTTTCTAATTGCTATTGTTGCTTCATAACCATTCATTATGGGCATTTGTACATCCATCAAAATAAGATCTGGTTGTATAATCTCAAATTTGTCAACAGCCTGTTTACCATCAAAGACTTCAAAGATAGATACATTTGGCACAATTTGTTTAACCAATGTTTTTGCAAGTAGCATATTTATTTTATTGTCTTCTACGATGAGTACTTTAAAATTTTCTTGGATTCGATTATTTTTATATTCTTGATTATCGATTTCGATTTTTACATTTTCAAAATGTTCTTTTTCTTCTTCTTTTATTTCTGATGTTTTAAGTCGCAAATCAAAGAAAAATTCGCTTCCAATATTGTATTCACTTTTTATTTCAAGTTTACTTCCATTGAGTTCTAATAATTTGTTAGAAATTGAAAGTCCTAGTCCTGTACCACCAAATTTTCTTGTTGTTGAGCTGTCTTCTTGAGAAAATGCATCGAATATTTTTTCTTGATTTTCTATTTTAATTCCTATTCCGGTATCTTTAACTGCAAAGCGAAGCACTTTTATATTGGTGCTTATGTCTTTGATAGTTGTTATATTTAATTCTATTCTGCCTTTTTCTGTAAATTTAATTGCATTACTAAGTAGGTTTACTAAAATTTGTTTTATTCTTACGGAGTCGATCCAAATATAACTCGGAACAGACTTTTCGATATTCAAAAATAGTTCAACCTCTTTTAGATTAGATTGGTATTTAAGTAATTGTATAATTTCTGATGTTAGATTTTGAATATTGTGTTTGCTAATTTCAAGTTCAATTTTTCCTGCTTCAATTTTCGAAAAATCAAGAACGTCATTAACAACTTCCATCAGCAAATTGGCAGATTGATTAATGGTATTCATATATTGTTTTTGAATATTTTCTAGTTTTGTATTCATTAACAAATCTGTAAATCCTATAATTCCGTTGAGCGGAGTTCTAATTTCATGGCTCATATTGGCCAAGAAATCGGATTTTGCATTGTTTGCAGTTACTGCTATATTAATTTGATTTTCGTTTTCTTTTCGCTCTAGTGCGGATGAGATATTATTGGCTAATGTTTGTAAAATATTAACTTCGTCATCTTCCCAAATGCGTTCATTGGTGCAATCATCAAATCCGATAAAACTATAAAATTTATCTTTTACAAAAATAGGTAGAATTAGTATCGACTTGATATCCTGAAATTCTAGATTTTGTCTGTAAACTTCATTTTTTATATTCTTGACAATAAAGTTATATTCTTTTTTATTTTCTAGAATTGTTATAAATTCTTGAAAATTATCATGAGAATAATTTAATAGTGCCACATTATCTATTTGTGGTTTTATAGTATCTCTAACCCATTCATGACGTTGTTGTACTACTTTTTTATCAGGATTATTAGTGAAATAATAGGCTCTATCGGCATTGGTTGCTTTACCAATTATTTCAAGAGTATCGTCAAAAAAAGTTTCGATGTTTGAAGTTGTCAAAAACTTATTGGTAATAGCTGTTATAGCCGAAAGCAAGATACTCTTGTATGCTAATTTTTTTTCTGCTTCTATTTTTTCTGTAATATCTAAGAAAATTCCTTCTAGATAGGTTATTTCACCATCTTTTACAATTGCCTCACCAAACTCTTCTACCCAAGCGATTGAGTTGTCTTTTTTTAGTATTCGGTACGTAAAGTGATAAGGTTTTTTGTTTTTTATACTGTCGTTTTGTTTAGATCTAATTATTTCTTTATCATCATCAACAATCAAATCAAAATAGGATATTTTATTTTCTATAAAATCATTTTTTTGATAGCCTGTTAAATTTTCTATATTATTATTGAGATATATTTTTGAAAAATCGGCATCATTTTTTGATAAATAAATGGTTCCTGGAATATTATCAGCCAAAAGTCTAAATTTTTCTTCACTTTCGAAAATTGTTTTTTCGTTTTGATTTCGTTCGATGGCGGCTGCTATATTATTTGCTAATGAACTTAAAATTGAAATTTCGTCAACAGTCCATTTTCGGTCCAGATTTATTTCATCAAAAACGTAAAATCCTTGAAGTTCATTTTTAATATTAATTGGGAGAATCAATAAAGATTTTGCTCCTGTTGCTTCCAACAGTTTTTTTAGTTTTTTATCTTCTATTTCAGCTATAGAAATTTCGAGATATTTGTTTGTTTTTAGTAAATCAAAAAAAGTTTCTATTTTTTTTAAAGGAATATTTTGTAACTCTGGATTGACATCTGTAAAAGTAAATTTTTCGGTAACCCATCGGTGTTTTTGAGAAATTATTTTTTTTTCAGGTACATATTCAAAATACGAAAGTCGGGTTACTTTGGTTACTTTTGCGATAGATTTTAAAGTTTCTTCAATTATTTTTTCGTTGTCTTTATTTTTTACAAATTGTTCGGTTATTAAGTTTACTTCTGCTAATAATTCACTTTTGTAGGATAGATTTTTTTCGGCTTCAATTCTTTTTTGAGCTTCTATGGCAAGCGATATAATATCTGTAATTGATCTAGCAAAATTCACATCGTCGAGATCCCAATCTTTATATTTTGTGTTTGTCTCTAGGCATAAAACGCCAGTAAATTTACCATTGTGATATATAGGAGTATCTAATAAAGATTTGATATTGTAGTTCGGGGCATAGGTTTCTACGAGCTCAGTTGTAGCTGGACAATCATAGATGTTTGGCGCAACAATTTGAACTTCTTTTTCGATATTTAAGAAGTATATTGGAAAATCTTTTTTAAATAAAACAAACCCTTTTTCAAATGTTTTTTTACTATTATCATAAAGATTTTTACAAACTATTTTGTCGCTTTCAAAACTCCAATAACTAACTCTATTTATATCAATACTTTTTGATGTTTCGACTAAAATATTTTTAAGGATATCTTCAAAATTTGCGTTTGTACCATAACTTTTTGTCGAAAAATTTTTAAGAAATTCGTTGTAAATTTTATTCTTATGTTCTCTCCTGATTTTTTCGGTTTCTACTTCTTTTATTTCGGTTATATCTCTAGCTATAGCAGAATAGCCAATTAATTGATTTTCATTGTTTCTATTAATAGTAACTTTTTGCGAAACCCAAATAAAATCTTTATTTTTTTTCAAAACAGGAAATTCTATTGTTTCGGCTACAATTTCTTGCTCTGTAATTTTATTTAAATACTGCAATAATTGTAATTTATAATCATCTCGTACAAAGTCTGTAAAAGGTTTATTTAAAATTTCATCGAGGTTGTAGCCAAGGTTAGTTATAATAAATTTATTGAGAAAAGTAAAATTACCATATTTGTCTGTTTCAAAAATTAAGTCAGTGGCGTTATCTATTACATTTATGTATTGATTTTGAATTTGTTGTAGTTTGGTTATATCTTTCCCTACTGATAAAACTAAATTTTCTGTCAATTTTCGATCTGTCCATTGTATGTATTTATACTCGCCATTTTCACATTTTAGTTTTCTAATATAAACTTGATTATCAATTTTCTTAGCGCCAAAAGTTTCACTTTCAAATTCAGAATCTTTGGTTAACTTCCAAAAATTTAATCCTAAAACATCGATTACTTTGTAGCCTAATATTTGTTCAACACTATCGCTGCAATAGGTCAATTCACCATTTTTGTTTGTGGCAATTGACAAAGAATCTTTTTTGTTAACTACTTCGCTCGCATAAAGTATACTTTCATTATTACTAATTGCTGATAATTGCCGTAAATAGTTGAGTATGGTTATGACTACAATTGATAAAAACAATACTATATTTATACGAAGTTCCATCAAATTGCCGTAATACAAAAACAACATTAGGCCAATTAATAATATATTCAATAAAATAAATTCTTTGACGGTATCATAAATTGAATATGAAAAATAAATTATTATTAAAAAAGCAGTATAGGTTATAATGTTGAACTCATTGTATGCTAGATTATTAAATACAAAAAGTAGGTAACTGATGTAAAACACTTGAAAAATTGCTCGAACATATTTTAGCAGAAAATTACTATTCTTTGCAACGAGATGCATAATTAATAATCCAGATCCAATACAAAAATTTTGAATTGCAATATTTTGATCTCTGAAGCCCAAAAATGAGTAAATGATTTCTAACAAAGTGATTGCAAATCCAGAATAAAAAATAAACATTCCGTATTTTAAGTTGTTAAACCGCAGTTCGTAATAACTTCTAATAAAGTCTTCGTCAACCTTTATTTTATTTTTGTTAGTGTAATAAATTGCAATTAAAAGTGCACCAAATATGAAGCTAAAAATCCAACTTAAGTTGGGGTTTTTAAGGTTGGTATTTACTAATACGGTAGTAGAAAACGAAATCATATACTAGTTATAATATGTAAATATATTTTTTTTTATAAATAAATCTACGCATTTAAAATAATAAAATTGTGATTTTATCAATTTATTCGACGAACGACCCAATTTGATCTAATTCTGAAGATTTATCTATACCAATAATTGCTTCGTAGATAGCATAATGAATAGCATATATTAGAGGTAATGTAAAGAATATTCCAATACAAAATCCTATTATTCCAAATCCAGCTAGTAAAGCACTTACCAGTAAAAGGCCGGCTATCACGAATGGTCGTTTTACGACCAACACGATACTATTCTGAATTGCATTAATGGCAGTTAGATCACCAAAAATAATTAGTGGTATGGCTAAAAAAGTTATAAAATTGATAAAATAGGCAATTAATGCGCCAACAAACTTGATGCCGCTATATTCTAAAGCGACATTTAGCCCAGCTCCAAAAAAGGAAATAATTATTGTTGCAATAAACAAATCTTTAAAATAGTTGTTTTTATAATAATCAAAAGCAGTTGTCAGCGAAAACGCTTCATTCTTGTCTGCACAATATGCCATTTTTAATATTCCGGCGCTAAAAGGCGCAATAAAAGCTGTGACAAAAACAGTTGCAAATAAGTAAATCAGTACTCCAACAGTCGAAAAATTTGCAATATTAAAGTTTGTCATTTGTGATGCAAAATCAGTAAAACCAAAAGCTACACCAATTACTCCTACAAATAATGACACAAAAACTACAATCAAAATTATAAAGGCAAAACCAGCGTTTAGTGCTATTTTCTTAAAAATTTCAAATCCATTACTAAAAACATCACCAAAATCGAGATCATAACCATTGTTTTTGATAATTTGTAATTTTTCGGTAGTAGTGTCCATAATTATATCCATTTAAATAATTTTCGAATATACCTTAATTTATTGGTATATGGAGCATATCGAATTGATATATCCAGCCAAGTTGCTTTTTTGTGAATTGCTTTTTTATGAGAAAATATATCGAAACTCAATTTACCATGATACGCGCCAATGCCCGAGTGGCCTACACCTCCAAATGGTAAACGATCATTAGATAAATGCACAATTGTATCGTTGATACAACCACCTCCGAAAGAGAATTTGGTAATGGTTTGATTTATAAATTTTTTGTTTTCGGAGAAAATATAAAATGATAATGGTTTTTCGAATTTAGAAATTATTTTTTCGATTTCTGCATTTGATTCATAGGAAATAATTGGCAAAATTGGACCAAAAATCTCCTCGCGCATGACCAAACTGGATAAATCTGGCTCGTCAAGAAGTGTCGGTGCTATGTATAAATTCGATCGATTAGATTGGCCGCCAAAAAGTATTCTTTGGTTTTACATCATAGCAATTTGTCTATCCCAATTTTTACGGTTTATTATTCGAGCAAAATCTTGAGAAAGTTCTGGGTTTTCGCCTAGAGCTTTGGTGATTTCTTGTTTTAAAAATTTGATAAATGATGTTTTTATTTTAGCATCAATTAGCAAATAATCGGGAGCAACACAAGTTTGTCCTGCATTTAGAATTTTCCCCCACATTATTCTCTTGGCTGCAATTCTTAAATTTGCAGTAGCGTCAACAATACATGGGTTTTTGCCACCGAGTTCTAGCGTAACCGGTGTTAAGTTTTCTGCAGCAGCTTTGGCTACGATTTTTCCGACGGCTACGCTACCAGTAAAAAATATATAATCCCAGCGTTTTTTGAGAAGATCTTGCGCAATCAAAACATCACCTAAGATCGCTACGACATGATTTACATCAAAAATTTCTCTAATTATTTTGGAAATAATACCAGATGTGTTTGGCGTAAGCTCAGATGGTTTTAAAGTAACTGAGTTTCCTGCTGCTATTGCTGCAATTAGTGGAGACATCGAAAGTAGAAAAGGATAATTCCATGGCGAAATTATTAAAACTTTGCCGTAAGGTTCTGAATAAATATAATCTGATGATGGAAAATTTCTAATTGACGAGCGTATTCTCTTCGGTTTTGACCATAAATGAATGTTCTCTATAGTTTTTTTAAGTTCAGAAATTACTAAATCGGTTTCGGTCAAAAAAGATTCGAATGGAGGTTTTTTAAAATCTTTTCGTAAACAATCTACTATTTCGTTTTCGTTATAGACAATGCTATCTAATAGTTTTTGTAACGTTTTTTTTCTAAAATTAAT
The DNA here is from genome assembly GCA_031422015.1 of Flavobacterium sp. Classification (GTDB taxonomy): domain Bacteria; phylum Bacteroidota; class Bacteroidia; order Flavobacteriales; family Flavobacteriaceae; genus Flavobacterium. The sequence continues at coordinate 63,044 of JANOPO010000046.1, forward strand.
ATTATTTTTATAAATCATAAATGCTATTGATTACAAAAATGCCCATCTAAAACCAGTATAAAAATCCGCTTGTTTACTATTTTCAGAGTTGAAGCCCGAAGTTATAATGGATCCAGAACCTAAATAAAAACCACCAAGACGAAAGCCAAATCCGGCATTGAATCCTGATATTTCATTTTCTGAAATTGGGATGTATGCTTCAAAAATTCCTAAATTAACTCGCGGGGTTACTGTAATTATGTTTTGAGTTGTAATCTGGTCATTATCAGAATCATTAGTTAATTTGCGTTGATAATATCCAGAAATATAAATTTTAGGAAGTAGTTTTATATCAGCATATGCCACAAATGTTGTGGGTAACTTTACTGTAAAAGCTGTTTTTCTTCTATCTTTTGTAAGGTATTTGTCCTTCAAAATGGTCTCAATTTCGTTTAGATTATCTACATTCTCAAATAATTCTAGATTCAATCCAGGATCTGTAGCCGTGCCATCAGGAACATTAAAGGTATAATCTGTCGAATAGTTATTTTCATTTTTGAAAGTCATTGATCCAATATTTTTTATAGAAGCACCAATATTGATTTTATATTTGTTTTTGCCACCAAGTACATTAGTACTACTGTTATCTTTTCGTTGATAATTTACACCAATATCTCCCATAAAACCATTAAGATTTCCGAATATTGATTTTGAATAATCATTAAAATTAGTAAAACTATCTGCCAAATTTCCTGAGTACGCAAAATTTAAGGAGGCACTTGCATTATCTAAATATATGGTGTTGGCTACATTGGATATGGTTCCTTTAAATTTAGAAATACCTAAATTTGAATAGGATCCTGGAAAAAGTAATTTGAAAGTTGCTCCTGCGCTAAATTTATTATTTTCGTTATCAACAATACTTCTAGCTACAGATAGTACGACTTCGCCCCAAGATGTACCAGCTAATCTTTGATTATAAGGACTATTTATATCGACACCAGATGCTGTCAAAAGGCTATTAGTAACTTGATTGGTCAAGGCATCACCCAAATTGACATCAACATCTACAACATCTAATTTTGCATTTGCTTTTGTGGTCAATGCAAATCCCCATTTTAAAACTTTAACAGCAAAACCAGGCCCATAAACTTCTGCATCAAATCGCATATTTACTGGATCTGTACCTAAAAAAATTAATTTTTCTAGATCTTTTCCCTCTATTATGTCATTAAAACCTATTTTGTTATTTGATACTTTAACGCTTGTACCGAAGACATTTACTTCAAACTTATTAGCTAGATTAGCTAACTCAGCGGGATTCATCCCTACAGTAATTAGTCCTAATCGGCTAGAATTTGTTAATCCCTCAAAATGATTTTGTGAGTAAGTTAAATTCGTAAGTAGTAAGGCGGTTAAGACAAAAAAGTTTTTCATATAAAGAATTTTAAAATTAGGTATTCGCAAATTTATCTAAATTTTAGGATTTAAAAAACAGTAAAACCCCTAATTATTTATTTTAAATTATTTTCCATAAAACTTCTGATGGAGTTGTAGCAATTATAGTTATATTTTCTTTAGAAACTGGATGTATAAAAACTAATTTTCTGGCATGAAGATGGATACCACCATCGGGATTACTTCTGTCAAATCCATATTTTAAATCTCCTTTAATTGGACATCCAATGGCTTGCAATTGTGCACGAATTTGATGATGGCGTCCTGTATGAAGGTTTATTTCTAGCACATAATAGTTAGTAAGTGTTGCAATAATTTTATAATCTAAAGATGCTTTTTTACTTTCTGGAACCTCTTTTATGTGTGCTTTTGAAGTATTTTTTTTTTCATTTCTTTTTATAAAATGTATTAAATTATCTTCTGTTTTTGCTGGTTTATTTTTTACAATTGCCCAATAGGTTTTTTGGGTTTCTCGTTCGCTAAACATTTTATTTAATCGTTCTAGCGCTTTACTTGTTTTTGCAAAAACAACAATTCCAGTAGTTGGTCGGTCAAGGCGGTGGACAACACCAAGAAAAACTTTTTTGTCTTAACCGCCTTACTACTTACGAATTTAACTTACTCACAAAATCATTT
>JANOPO010000047.1:0-203924 GCA_031422015.1 Flavobacterium sp.
GGAACATTGATTTTGTCTAATAATATTTTTTGTGACATATTTTTAATTCAATGGTTCAATTTTATTAAATGATTTATTATCGTCGTCAGAAAGTAAACCCCAATTTTTAATTAATTCATCTTGATGCAATAAAGCCCATTCTATAACTAAGTCATAGGCTTTGGCGGGTAATTTTCCTTTTAATAAAGCAAAATCATTGATTGAAAAGTTACTTCGAATTCATTGTAACGTGCATGAAAATGTGGTGGATTGTGGTCATTAATGTACATGTATATGATTATTCCGTAAAATCTACTAATTTCTGGCATATTCAAAATATGTTTTATTAATAATTTCTAAATAAAAAGAATCACAATCTATGTCTAAAATTTCATTCCAAGTTAATGAATTCCAAACGATTTTAAAATTTTTAAAATTTTGTTCATCATTCCAATATTCAAAAACTCCTTTACCAACTTTTTTACTTAAATCGATTATACCAAAAACACCGTCTTCGAAAGTCAATTCAAGTTTATAGCCGTTTAGTGCTAATGCGGTTTTTATTTTTGGAATATCTTTATTCATTTTTATTTATCGTGTAAAACTATTTTTCCTTCTTTGCAATCTGCAATGAGTTGGTCGATTTTTTGTCCGTTGAGATGTTCTTGATAGAAATCTCCTAATTGCATCATAGGTGCATATCCGCAAGCACCTAGACATTCTACACCACGAACTTCGAAAAGTCCATCTTGAGTTGGTTCACCAACTTTTACTCCTAATTTCGAACAAGTATAATCCATTAGATTTTCTACTCCGTTCAAGGCACAAGGTCCCGTTTGACAAAATTCGAACATATATTTGCCAATTGGCCGTTGGTTGTACATTGTATAAAACGTTACAACTTCGTAAACTTCAACAGGTTTTATCCGAAGAATTTCGGCGACTTTATCTTGTAATTCAATACTTAACCAATCGTTGTGAGCGTCTTGAACTTCGTGCAAAACGGGCAATAATGCCGATTTTCGTTTGTCGTCTGGATAATGACTACACAATTCTTCGATTCGCGTCATCAACGCTTCGGTTATGTTTATTTCTTGTTTATGATGTGTTCTTTCCATTTTATTTTTTAAATCTGAAATCAAAAATCGTTAATCAATAATCTGAAATCTTATGCGTCTAATTCTCCTGCAATTACATTCAAACTCGACAAGATTACAATTGCATCAGACAACATGGCTCCTTTTATCATCTCTGGATAGGCCTGATAATAGATAAAACAAGGTCTTCTGAAATGTAATCTGTAAGGCGTTCTGCTTCCATCGGTTACAAGATAAAATCCTAATTCGCCGTTTCCGCCTTCGACTGGATGATAAATTTCGGCAACTGGAACTGGAACTTCGCCCATAACAATCTTGAAATGATAAATTAACGATTCCATCGAATTATATACGTCTTCTTTTGGAGGCAAATAATAATCTGGAACATCAGCATGATAGTCATTTCCTGCTGGCATTTTGTCTAGTGCTTGACGAATAATACTCAAACTTTGCCAAACTTCTTCGTTACGAACGCAAAAACGATCGTAAGTATCGCCTGATTTTCCAACTGGAATATCAAAATTAAAATCTTCATAAGAGGAATAAGGTTGTGCTTTTCGCACATCATAATCAACTCCCGCAGCTCGAAGGTTTGGTCCTGTAAAACCATAATCCATTGCCATTTCGGCGGTAATTGGACCTACATTTACGGTACGATCAATAAAAATTCTATTTCTTTCGAAAAGATTTTGAAATTCTCTCCAACAAACTGGAAATTCAACTAAAAATGTTTCTAACAATTGGAACGCTTTTGGCGACCAATCTCTTTCGAAACCGCCAATTCTTCCCATATTTGTAGTTAAACGAGCACCACAAATTTCTTCGTATATTTCGTAGATTTTTTCTCTAAATTGAAAAACATATAAAAATCCTGTATAAGCACCCGTATCTACACCAAGAATCGAATTACAAATAATATGGTCTGTAATTCGAGCTAATTCCATTACAATTACTCTTAGATATTGAGCACGTTTTGGTACTTCGATATCAAGTAATTTTTCTAATGTCATCCACCAACCCATATTGTTTATAGGTGATGAACAATAATTCATTCTATCGGTAAGTGGCGTAATTTGATAAAAAGGACGGTTTTCGGCAATTTTTTCAAACGCACGATGAATGTAACCTATGGTTGGTTCGGCTTCGAGAATGCGTTCGCCATCCATAAGCAAAATATTTTGAAAAATACCGTGCGTTGCTGGATGTGTTGGTCCTAAATTTAGAATCGAAAGTTCGCTGCCATCTTCGTTGCGGCTGGTTTCGATTATTTTAGCATAACGATGCTCTGGTGATAATAACAGTTCTGACATTTATAATGTTGAATTATCTAATTATTTGACATTGTTCTTCCGAAAAAGCGGTCGTCTTTATCGGTTCGCCCTGAATCTTCCATTGGAAATTCTTTACGCATTGGGTGCGAAATCATTTCGTCCATATTCAACATTCGCTTTAATTGTGGATGACCTGCGAAGTTAATTCCATAAAAATCCCATGTTTCACGCTCCATCCAATTGGCACATTTATGAATGTTGATGGTGGTTTTGATATCTGGATTTGTCCCGTTTATATATGCTTTTATTTTTATTCTTTTGTTTTCGTACCAATTGTGCAAATGATAAACGATTGCAAATTGTCGGTTTTCTTCGTTATCAGGGTAATGAATACCACACAAATCAGTTAGAAAGTGAAAACGTAATTCTGGACTGTTTTTTAAGAATAAAATTACTGAAGTATTTTTATCGGCATTGATTTCGAATGAAAAAATATCTTTTTCTTGCTTGAAATCAAATACATCTTGACCAAATGTTTCTTGTAATTTTTCTTGTATTTCTATATTTTCTAAAGCCATTATATTTTTTTTGCCACAGATTTCACAAATTCTCATAGATTGATAAATGAGAAAATTTTAGTGTTATTTTATCCCGTACGATGCCAATAATTCGACATATTCAGGAGAACTTCGTCTTCTAACTGATTCGTTTTTTACTATTTCTTGCAAAAGCATTACTCCATCAACAATTTGTTCTGGTCTTGGTGGGCAACCTGGAACATAAACATCCACAGGAATTACTTTATCAATTCCTTGCAAAACCGAATAGGTATCGAAAATTCCGCCTGAACTTGCACAAGCACCAACTGCAATAACCCATTTAGGCTCTGACATTTGCTCATAAACTTGACGTAAAATTGGCGCCATTTTTTTAGATATAGTTCCCATAACCATCAACATATCTGCTTGACGAGGAGAAAACGAAACTCTTTCGGATCCAAATCGTGCTAAATCGTAGTGTGATGCCATTGTTGCCATAAACTCGATACCACAACAAGATGTTGCAAATGGCAATGGCCACAGTGAATTGGCTCTTGCTAATCCTACAACGTCATTAAGTTTTGTTGCAAAAAATCCTTCTCCAACAATTCCTTCTGGCGCTTCTACTATATTTGTGTATGAATTACTCATTTTTTGAAATTAATTTATTCCCAAATTAATGCTTTCTTTTTGATGATATAAAAAAAACCTACTAACAGCAACGCCATAAAAATCATCATTTTCAACAATCCTTCAATTCCCATTTCGCGAAAATTTATTGCCCAAGGATAAAGAAAAATTACCTCAACATCGAACAATACAAATAGAATTGCTACTAAGAAATATTTTACAGAAAAAGGAATTCGAGCATTTCCGATAGATTCTATTCCGCATTCGAAATTTGCATCTTTAATTTTTGATGATCTGCTTGGCCCTAGATTTCCTGAAAGAATTATCATTCCTACAACAAAACCTGCTGCTAATAAGAATTGCATGATGATTGGCAAGTAACTTAATTGATCTGATTGCATTAGATTAAATTTTGTTACAAAGATACATTTCAAAGTTTTAAATCACAACCCTAAAAGATAAATTTAAAACAAAAAAGACAATCTGATTGTTATTTTTAACTCTTCTAAATAAGAAAGGTTTCTTTGTTCGAAAAATTGTTTTTTTAACACTAATTTTTTTGAAAAAATAGTATATATTTACTACTATAATTCGGATAAAAAACTGTTATTAATTAACAATGATTTTTGAAAAATTATACACGTTCAACTCTTACTCCGTAACTCTTAAATCCTTAAATAAAAATGAAAATGAAAAGTTTTGTTTGCGTATTTTTTGCAATTTTTATGTTTCAAGCGTGTAGTAAAAAATCGGCTGCCGATTTTAATTCAGATTTTTCATTATTTAGGGAATATATCGTCAGTTTCACAGGAGGAATTGTCTCCACAAAAACCGATATTCGAGTCGTGCTTGCTTTTGAAAAAGAAGATTTGAAAAAAGATCAAGTTCTTGATGATAATTTGTTTGATATTTCGCCAAGTATTAGCGGAAAAGTTGTGGCTCTTTCTCCAAATACAATTGCTTTTATTCCTGATAACAAATTAGATTTTGACACTGAATATCAGGTTAGATTTCGATTGGATAAATTGATTTCGAAACCGAAAGCTGAACTAAAAGATATCTCCGAATTTAATTTTACATTAAAAACTTTAAAACAAGATTTTTTAGTTGCCACTAATGATATTCAATCTTACAGTAAAGAATATCAATACCTAAACGGTACGCTCAAAACTGCCGATGAAATTGACTACGAAACGGCACAAAAACTTGTTACTGCCGAGCAAAACGGGAAAAACCTGAAGGTAAAATTTATCAAATCGCAAAGTTCAAAAATCGAATTTATGTTTTTCGTTGATAGTATTCAACGTATCGCTGAAGACAGCAAAATCGAATTATACTATGATGGCGATGACTTTGATATTGACCGAAAAGGAAAAATTGAATATCCAATCGCTGGAAAAGACAATTTTAAGGTTGTTAATGTTGAAGTTCCAGAAGGGAACAACCAAACTATGCTCATTAATTTTTCGGATGCATTACAAAAAGGCCAAGATTTTAAAGGATTAGTAAACATTCAAAATGCACGAAATCTAAAATTTGCTACGCAAGGAAATGTATTGAAAGTTTTCTTTAATGAAGAAGCGACACCAGCGCCAAAAATCGAAGTTTCGGATACCGTTGCAACAGACAGTACAGCAATAGCTAGTGCAGTTGCGGCTTCGGAAACAAGCGTCGAACAAGTTTTTACAGGCGACATTCTAGTAGAAGTTTTCCAAGGAATTGAAAGTGAAAATGGTTTTAAATTAAAAAAGAATTTTGCTACAAAAGTTTCTTTCGATCAAATAAAACCTAATGTTCGATTTGTAAAAAACGGAACAATTCTTCCAAGTTCAAATAATTTAAAACTCAACTTTGAAGCCGTAAATTTGAGTGCTGTAGATGTAACAGTGTATAAAATTTATAAAAACAACATTCTACAATTTCTTCAATATAATGATTTAAATGGTACGCAAAACCTCAAAAAAGTTTCTCAACCTGTAGCAAAATCTACTATAAATCTTAAAGAAAATAAACTTGTAAACTTCAGTAAATGGAATATGTTTGCTATAGATTTATCGAAAATTATCACGCCAGAACCTGGTGCTATTTATCGTGTAGAATTTGATTTTAAAAAATCGTACTCCATATATAAATGCGAAAATGCTGAAGCAGACCAAGACCAAGAAGATGAAAATGATCTTGCTGAAAATGATGTGAATTATAGTAGCAACTCCTACGACGACTATTATTATGATGATTACAGCTGGCGCGAAAGCGAAGATCCGTGTTCACAATCTTATTATTATGGCACTCGAATTGGTACTAATATATTGGCATCTGATCTGGGAGTAATTGCAAAAAGAGGTGAAAATAAATCGTATTTATTTGCTGTAAATGATATCGTTACGACAGAACCTGTTTCGAATGCAGTAATTGATTTATATAATTTCCAACAACAAAAAATAGCATCTGGCGGAAGCAATAGTGATGGTATTGCTACTTTTGAAATTGATAAAATGGCTTATTTTGCAATTATAACAAAAGGCAAACAAGCAACTTATGTTAAACTTGACGATGGAAATTCATTATCAATAAGTAATTTTGACGTGTCTGGCGAAGCTTTGCAAAAAGGGTTAAAAGGCTATATTTATGGCGAACGTGGTATTTGGCGACCCGGAGACGATTTGCATTTATCCTTCATTTTTAATGATGCTTCAAGTAAAATTCCAGAAAAACATCCCATAAAACTTAGATTGTCAGATCCGTCAGGAAAAGTAACTTTCGAAACCCTTCAAAAATCCAACGAGCTCAATCATTACAGTTTTATAGTTCCAACAAATACTGATGCGCCAACAGGAAGTTGGGAAGCAATAGTGAGTGTTGGAGGTGCAAAATTTTATAAAACCATAAAAATAGAAACCATAAAACCGAATCGTTTACGAATCAAAAACGTTTTTAAAAACCCGGTTTTATCAGCAGCTTATCCAAATATTAACAATCTAGAAGTTACCTGGCTTCATGGTGCAGTTGCAAAAGATTTGAAAGTAGAAATGCAAGCCAAATTCTCACAACAAATCACAACTTTCAAAAGATTTGAAACTTATATTTTTGATGATGAAGTACGCCAATTCAATACGGAAGAAGTTAATGTATTTTCTGGACAAATTGATGCAAACGGAAAAACGTCTGTAACCATCGATCCTAAAATTCAAGGGCAAGCTCCAGGAATGTTGCGTGCCTCATTTATGACTAAAGTATATGAAGAAGGTGGCGATTTTAGTACTGATGTTACATCGACTACTTATTCGCCATATAAAACATATGTTGGAATAAAATTACCAGCTTTAACAAAATATCAAATGCTAGAAACTCGGGTTAATAATAAATTTGATGTGGTCACAGTCGATGAAAATGGTCGCCCAAAATCGGTTAAAAATCTCGAAGTAAAGATCTTTAAAGTCGAATGGCGTTGGTGGTGGGATGCTTCTAATAATAATCTTTCGAATTATAATTCGTCAAACTCGACAACTTCGTTCAAAACTATTCGTTTAAATACTGATTCTAATGGTAAAGGAAGTTTTTCATTTGTAGTAACTGATGATGAATGGGGACGTTATTTAGTTCGGGTGTCAGATCCTAATGATGGTCATGCCACTGCGCAAACTGTAAATGTTGATTGGCCTAGTTGGTCAGGAAAGACAAGAAATACTGATGCTTCGACCGCAAATATGTTGGTTTTTTCGACAGATAAAAAAAATTATGCAGTAGGCGATAAAGCACAAATTTCGTTTCCATCTAGCGAAGGCGGACGTGCTTTAATCTCTATAGAAAACGGCTCGAAAGTACTACAAACACTTTGGGCAAAAACACAACAAGGGGAAACCAAAGTTAACATTCCGATCACAACTGCTATGGCACCTAATGCGTATTTGAATATAACACTTTTACAACCGCATGCATCAACCAAAAACGATTCGCCAATACGAATGTATGGTGTTATTCCGATAGAAGTTCTGGACAAAAACACCATTTTGGAACCAAAAATCATAATGCCTGATGTCTTAAAACCAGAACAAAATTTTAACTTGAAAGTACGTGAGAAAACTGGAAAAGCAATGACGTATACTATTGCAGTTGTCGACGAAGGTTTATTAGATTTAACCCGTTTTAAAACTCCAAATGCTTGGGATAGTTTCTATGTTCGTGAAGCTTTGGGCGTAAAAACTTGGGATATTTATGATGATGTTATTGGTGCTTATGGTGGAAAAGTAAATCAGATTTTCAGTATCGGTGGTGATCAAGATTTGGGTGGCGGAAAAGCAAAAAAAGCCAATCGTTTCAAGCCAGTAGTGGTTTATCTTGGGCCATTCAAACTTGAAAAAGGTCAAACGACATCGCATCAAATCAAATTGCCAAAATATATTGGATCGGTGCGAACTATGATTGTTGCTGGAGATGCAAAAACGAGTGCCTATGGCAATGATGAAAAAGCAACTCCTGTTAGAAGTGCGATTATGGCACTAGCTTCATTACCTCGAAAAATTTCACCATCTGAGAAAGTGACGATTCCAGTCGAAATTTTCGCTATGGAAAAACAAGTGAAAAATGTTACGGTTCAGATCAAAACCAACAACGGACTTCGAGTAATTGGCAATGCAACTCAAAATCTTAGCTTTACAACTCCTGACGAGAAAATGGTTTATTTCAATCTCGAAGTTGGAAGCGCAACCGGAATCGGAAAAGTGCAAATTATTGCTACTTCTGGAAAAGAAAAATCAGTTTATGATGTGGAAGTCGACATGACAAATCCAAATCCAATCACAAACACCTATACAGATATTGTTTTAGAACCAAATAGCTCTAAAAAAGTTTCGTGGGCAACTTTCGGAATATCAGGAAGCAACAAAGCAAAGTTAGAAGTATCTTCTATTCCAACAATAGATTTTAACAGACGATTGCAATATCTGATAGAATATCCGCATGGTTGTGTGGAGCAAACAACATCGTCGGTTTTTCCTCAATTATTTTTGAATGATGTTGCAGATATTGATGCTTCTCGATTGGCATCAATTCAGAAAAACGTTATGGCAGGAATAACTAGGTTAGGTGGTTTTCAATTATCAAACGGAGGATTTGCCTATTGGCCAGGAAACCCAACTGCAGACGATTGGGGAACAACTTATGCGGGACATTTTATGATTGAAGCCGAGAAGAAAGGTTATGTTTTGCCAACCAATTTTAAACAAAAATGGATTTCATATCAGCAAAAAGAAGCTAAAAAATGGCGTTATGCAAAAGAATATCAAAACGATTTTGCACAAGCTTATCGTCTATACTCACTTGCAATTGCTGGCTCGCCAGATTTGGCTTCGATGAACAGATTACGCGAAACGACAGGGATTTCGAACGAAACTAAGTTACGATTGGCTGCTTCTTATGTTCTTGCGGGGCAAAAATCTGCTGGTTTATCTTTATTAATGAAGAGCAAAATCGATGAAGAAGCTTCGTCTAGCAATTATTTTTATTATGGTTCCTCCGATAGAAATCGTGCCATGACATTAGAATCATTAGTATTGTTGGACCAAAAACAAAGAGCATTTGCTATGGCAACCAAACTGGCAAAAAGCATGTCAAGTAATGGCTGGATGAGTACACAAACTACCGCTTACTGTTTGTATTCGATATCTAAATTTGCGCAAATCAATGGCACAAAAGGTATTGCAATTCAATATTCAAAAGATGGAAAAAACAATCCGATTAGCACTATAAAGACTTTAGTAAATAGAGATTTGTATGTAAAATCAGGAATTAATAACATCACCATCAAAAATCTGAAAAACAATACTGTTTATGTTCGCATTCTCAATTCAGGTATTTTGCCAATTGGACAAGAGCAAGTGATTCAGACTAATATCACGGCGAAAATTGTTTTCAAAAACAGAAAAGCGCAAGTTATAAATGTTTCAAAAATAAATCAAGGAACCGAATTTATTGCTGAAGTTACCATCAAAAATACCCAGAATGAACGTGTCGAAAATATGGCACTTTCGCAAATATTACCCTCTGGATTTGAAATTGTAAATACACGATTCACAGATTTTGGAGATGCCACCAACAACGTTGCCGATTATATCGACATTCGTGATGATCGCACCAATTTCTATTTTGCTATGGGCGCAAACGAAACAAAAACATTTAGAATATTGTTAAACGCATCGTATTTAGGGAATTACTATTTGCCTGGTTTGCAATGTGAAGCCATGTATGACAATACTTATTTGGCACGAACAAAAGGTTTTTGGATAACAATTGTGAAGTGATAATCTTAAAACTGAATTATGAAAATTTCAACAGCAATTTATACAGCTCTTACAATTATTATCTTTATTGTTTTTGCATTTTATGAAGCCTTAAGAACAAAAACAAAAGATGTCAGTAAAAAAAATCCTTTTAATGATTTAATTGGAGCAAATTTGACTTTGAAAAGAGATATTATTCTTGCAAAAAATTTAAAAGAATTCTATTTAGAACAAATCTATTTTTTAACCAAAGATGAAGAACTTTTTGAAGGTGTACAAAAAATAGAAGTTATTCCAAAAGGAACAAAAATAACCATTGAATCAGCTACTTTTCATACTAATGGCACTAGCGGTAGTACTACAAATAATATTGTCGGAACTGTTTTAGTTAAAAAATTAATGAAAGAAATTCAATTCGAATATTCGTGGGGTTCCTATAACATGATTTGCATAGAAGAACCATGTGATTATTGGACTTTTCCATTAGCAGTTTGGCAAGAAAAGCAAGATTTTAAAAAATATTTTATAAAATAATTTTAATTTTAATTCTTTGAAAGCAACAGTATCAACGTTTTTGAACCGCAGTACTATTTACATAAAAAGCAACAAAAAAAAATCAACAATTGTTTTTTTGCTTCTAGTGCTATATTACTTTTCATTACCTCGAACTCTTTTTCAAGAGCCTTATTCTACCGTTATTGAAAGTAAAGAAGGTGAATTACTTGGCGCAAAAATAGCACGCGATGGTCAATGGCGATTTCCTGCACAAGATAGTGTTCCTTATAAATTCAAGAAATGTATAACCTATTTTGAAGATGAATATTTTCGATACCATCCAGGATTTAATCCCGTCGCAATGGTAAATGCTGTAAAGCAAAACCAAAAAGCAGGCAAAGTTGTTCGTGGTGGAAGTACTATTACACAACAAATAATACGATTGTCTCGAAAAGGTAAAAAACGAACTTATTTTGAAAAAATTATAGAGTTAGTACTATCTACACGTTTGGAATGTAGGTATTCTAAAGAAAAAATTCTAGAAATCTATGCGGCTCATGCTCCTTTCGGCGGAAATGTTGTAGGTCTTGAAATGGCTTCTTGGCGGTATTTTGGCATTCAATCGCATCAATTATCTTGGGCAGAAAGTGCTACATTGGCGGTTTTACCAAATGCACCAAGATTAATTTATCCAGGTAAAAATCAAGAAAAACTGCAAAGAAAACGCAATGCACTTTTATTAAAATTAAAAATTGATCGCGTTATCGACCAAAAGACTTACGACTTATCAGTTCAAGAACCATTGCCTCAAAAACCGTTCGATTTACCTCAAATTGCGCCACATTTATTACAACGGGTAGCCCAAAATCAAGAAGGAATTCGGGTAAAAACAACTATCGAAATGGAGCTTCAAAATCGGGTAAATCAAATTTCAAAATACTATTATAACCAATACAAACAAAACGAAGTCAACAACTTAGCCGTAATTGTAATTGATGTTTCTAATCGAAATATTTTGAGTTATGTAGGCAATTCTCCAACCGATTATAACCATCATAAGGATGTTGATATAATTGGCGCACCACGAAGTACTGGCAGTATACTCAAACCTCTTTTGTATGCAGCTATGTTGGACGAAGGAGAACTTTTGCCAAACACTTTGGTAGCTGATATCCCAACACAAATTTCTGGATATACACCACAAAATTTTAATCTAACATTCGATGGAGCCGTTCCTGCGCATCGAGCACTTTCTCGATCGCTTAATATTCCTTCGGTTTTGATGCTTCAGGATTATGGCGTAAATAAATTTTATGACGAATTACAAAAATTCAAGTTGCATGATATATCCAAACAACCTAATCATTATGGTCTTTCGCTTATTTTAGGTGGTGCCGAAAGCAACCTTTGGGATTTATGCCGAACGTATGCTGGAATGTCGTCAACAGTAAATTTTTATACCAGAAATGATGGGAAATATCGCAGCAAGGAATTTACAGAATTGAATTATAAGTACGATTTCAAACCAGATTTTGGATCAGAAAGCAGCCAGAAAACAATATTAGGAGCGGGTTCTATTTGGCTAACTTATAATGCGATGGAGCAAGTCAATCGTCCAGAAGACGATGAAGCTTGGAAGTTTTATGACAGTTCGTTGAAAATTGCTTGGAAAACGGGAACCAGTTTCGGAAATAGAGACGCTTGGGCAATTGGTACCAATTCCCGCTATGTCGTAGGTGTTTGGGTTGGTAATGCTTCGGGAGAAGGACGACCAACGCTCACTGGTGTTACGAGTGCGGCCCCAATTCTGTTTGATGTTTTTAATTTATTACCTCGTCAAAAATGGTTTGCAACTCCAAAAAAAGATTTAGAAGTTTCTGAAGTTTGTAAGTTAAGTGGTCATTTGGCGCAAGACGATTGTCCAAAAATAAAGCAATACATCCCAATAAAAGGAAGAACAACTTCGGTTTGTCCTTATCACAAAATGATACATTTAGATACTACCGAAAAATTTCGTGTGAATAGTAGTTGCGAAAATGTTGCTAATATCATAAATAAAAACTGGTTTATTTTACCGCCTGTGATGGAATGGTATTACAAAAGTCAGCATATTGAATATTTGCCCCTTCCACCTTTTCGGGAGGATTGTGCTGCGACACAAACCGCAAATATGGATTTTATTTACCCAAAAACCAATAGCAAAATTTATTTGACAAAAAACTTTAATAGCGAAGTACAACCCGTTATTCTTAAAGTAGCACACTCAAACCGTGAGGCAAGTTTGTTTTGGTATCTCGACAAAGTGTATCAAGGCACGACCAAAACGTTTCACGAAATGCCTATTTCTCCAAATGAAGGATTTCATTACATCACTATTGTTGACGAAACGGGAAATGAAATAAAACGAAAAATTGAGATCGTTAGGGAATAAAAAAAACGTTCCGAAATTAATCGGAACGTTCTAACTCATTCTAGGTAACAAAAATATATATATTTTAGTCTTCTAAAGCAACTACTTGCGCAGCAACTTTACCTTTTCTTCCTTCTTCTTCTTCGTAAGAAACTCTGTCTCCTTCTCTTAATTCTTCAGCTTTAATTCCTGAAGCGTGAACGAAGATATCTTTTCCTGTTTCTTCGTCTGTGATGAATCCGTAACCTTTAGATTCATTAAAAAATTTTACTGTTCCTGTGCGCATTGTAATTGTAATAAATAATTAATAATGATGCAAATGTAATCTAATATTTGATATTAAATATAAATGTAAGGATTATTTTTAAAAATATTTGATTTTGAGGATATTAAATTATTTCATATTCAAAATAATATGCAATTCTTTCAACTGACTTTCAGCAATAATTGATGGTGCATCGATCATTACATCGCGACCTGAATTATTTTTTGGGAAGGCAATAAAATCTCTAATTGTTTCTTGACCGCCCAGAATTGCTACCAATCTATCCAATCCAAAAGCCAATCCGCCGTGTGGTGGTGCACCAAACTGAAAGGCGTCCATCAAGAAACCAAATTGGTTGTGAGCTTCTTCTTCGGTAAAACCTAAATATTTGAACATTAAAGCTTGTGTAGCTTTGTCGTGAATACGAATTGAACCACCGCCAATTTCGTTTCCGTTCAAAACCATATCGTAGGCATTGGCACGAACTTTTCCAGGATTTGTGGCTAACAGCTTCATATCTTCTGGTTTTGGCGAAGTAAATGGATGATGCATGGCGTGCCATCTTCCAGATTCTTCGTCTAATTCTAGCAAAGGAAAATCTACAACCCAAAGTGGAGCAAATTCAGCAGGATTTCTTAATCCCAAACGAACTGCAAGTTCCATTCTTAGAGCAGAAAGCTGTGTTCTAGTTCTATCGGCTGGACCTGAAAGTACAAAAATCATGTCGCCAGATTTAGCACCAGTTACTTTTGCCCAATTGCTCAAATCGCCTTGGTCATAAAATTTATCTACTGATGATTTGTATGTTCCATCTTCATTACATTTTACATAAACCATTCCGCTTGCACCAACTTGTGGGCGTTTTACCCATTCGATAAGCGCATCGATTTCTTTACGAGAATATTCGCCAACACCAGGAACAGCAATCGCCACTACCAATTCGGCAACGTTGAAAACTGGAAAATCTTTGTGTTGTGCTACTTCGTTTAACTCACCAAATTGCATCCCAAAACGAATGTCTGGCTTGTCGTTTCCGTAGGTTTTCATGGCATAGTCGTAGGTAATTCGTGGAAATTTGTCTACTTCGATTCCTTTTATTTCTTTTAGTAAATGGCGCGTTAATCCTTCGAAAACATTTAGGATATCTTCTTGCTCAACAAATGCCATTTCGCAGTCGATTTGCGTAAATTCGGGTTGGCGATCGGCTCGAAGATCTTCGTCACGGAAGCATTTTACGATTTGAAAATATTTATCCATGCCACCAACCATCAATAATTGCTTAAAAGTTTGAGGGCTTTGAGGCAAAGCATAAAACTGGCCCAGATTCATGCGGCTTGGCACTACAAAATCTCTAGCGCCTTCGGGTGTAGATTTGATGAGTACTGGTGTTTCGATTTCGCAAAAATCTAAATCTGAAAGATATTTGCGCACTTCCATTGCCACTTTGTGACGGAAAAGCAAGGAATTTTTTACTGGATTTCGACGAATATCGAGATAACGGTATTTCATTCGGATGTCTTCGCCGCCATCAGTTTCGTCTTCGATTGTGAATGGCGGTGTTAGCGATGCGTTTAGGATTTGTAATTCGGTTGCAAGAATTTCTATATTGCCTGTAGGCATTACAGAATTTTTCGATTCTCGTTCTATAACGGTTCCTTTTACTTGTATCACAAACTCTCGACCAAGAGTTTTTGCCAATTCGAAAACAGTTTTTTCCGTACGACTTTCGTCGAAAAGTATTTGCGTTATACCGTATCGATCGCGAAGGTCTACCCAATTAATAAATCCTTTATCTCTCGATTTTTGAACCCAACCAGCTAGTGTAACTTCTTGATTTATATTTTTTGCGTTGAGTTCACCGCAGTTATGACTTCTATACATTTTAATTTTTTTTGAAATGCAAATTTAAAAATTTTAATACTAAGAAAGTAATTTAATTAAAAAAAGCTTCTCACTTGAGAAGCTTTTTGTGCGGATTATAGGACTCGAACCTTCACGCCTTGAGGCACCACATCCTAAGTCTGGCATTTCTACCAATTTCATCAAATTTGCAAAATTAATAATACAAATATAAAACAAATTATGAAATGTCTTTTAAGAATTAGGAAATTTTTTATTGTAATTTTTGAAGTAAATAATTTTAAATAAAAACAGATAAATGGATACTAGAAAATCATACGTCGTTGAAAAAAAAGCAAGCATTATTGCCGAAATAGTACGCTACATGGCAATTCTAGGTCAAGCATTATCCTACCAAATTGGACAACTCAAAATTTTGGAACTCCGCAAAAAGTCGAAACCAAAATCGGTAAAAACTTCGATATTAAAGTTTTCAACCAAAAAGTATTGGAGTCCGGAGTTTTGCCACTTGCCCTTCTTGAAAAGAAAATAAATAATTGGATAACCAACTAGCTTATCAAGTAATAGATGCATAGAAATTTTCAGTAGCAATTAATTTGTATGCAAATCTCGTTGACATAACTCTTAACAAAACTTTCTATTTTGATTAATTACATAACCTTTATGTATGCACTATATTTGCAAAAAATTAAAAAATTATGTCATTAGTAGGTAAAAAATTTCCAAATATAACTGTTGGAGCCATGTCAGAAATGGGCGATGATCTAAGTGTTAACATTCTTAATGAAGCTATTACCAACAAAAAGAAAATTGTCTTATTTTGGTATCCAAAGGATTTTACATTTGTTTGTCCGACCGAATTACACGCTTTCCAAACTGCTTTACCAGAATTCGAAAAACGAAATACATTGGTTTTTGGCGCATCTTGCGACACAAATGAAGTGCATTTTGCGTGGTTAAACACAGCCAAGCAAAACGGTGGTATCGAAGGTGTTACTTATCCTATCTTAAGTGATACAGCTAGAAATTTATCAAATGTGTTAGGAATTCTTGATATTGAAGCGACCAAGTATAACGAGGATACCGATACTATGCTTATAGAAGGGTCTAATGTTACCTACAGAGCAACTTATTTGATAGATGAAACTGGCAAAATTTTTCATGAAAGTGTCAACGATATGCCGCTAGGTCGCAATGTAAATGAGTATTTACGTATGATCGACGCCTATACACATATTCAAGAAAAAGGTGAGGTTTGCCCTGCAAATTGGGAATCTGGTAAAGAAGCGATGAGCGCAAATCGATTGAGTACGGCCGAGTACTTGTCAGCAAACTAATAATATTAAAATTCAAAATGATTATAGATTTAGATACCGACACGCTGCAAAATATTATAGATACAAATAAAAAAGTAGTTGTGCAATTTTCTGCATCATGGTGCGGAAATTGCCGTATAATGAAACCAAAATTTAAGAAAATGGCGTCAGAAAATGAAAATATAGCTTTTGTTATAATCGATTCTGAAAATGCACCTCTTTCGCGGGCACTTGCAGATGTATCCAATTTGCCAACATTTGCATCTTTCAATAACGGTGTGTTAGTAAACGAAACACAAACAAATAAAACCGAAGTTCTAAGTAATCTGGTTACTGAAATAGCAAACTTATAATTTTTATTCCCTTAAATTTTATGAAATTACCTATTATTAAGCACCTAGTTAGTTTTATCGAAAATAACGATGAAGACTTTATTATTGAAACAATTGAAGTATTGGAAAATTTAAGCGAACTATCTTCATTAAAAGATGCCGAAATAGATTTATTGGGGGAGCTTATATCAAACATGTATGGTGCATTATCTGTACAGAAAGATATAAAGGCAGGTAAGGACAGTAAAACCGCAGTTAACGATTTTATGAAAAGAGTACTTAGTGCAGTTGGAAAATAATAAATAGCGATTTTTTTGCTACCTATACTCCTTTAGTGTGTCTAAAATCATATGTAAATTTCAAAATAATGTTTGAGATTCTTTTTCTTTTGATAATCTGGCTAGTTTTCTAAAATTTAAACTAGCTATATTATCAAGCATTAATTGATTTTTGTTTGTCAAATAGTGATTTAAAAGTTCAAACACTTCTGCTAATTGTGCTACATCCGCATTTTTAACAAAAGGTTTCGGAACTACTACATCCCATTTATTTTTAAGTGCACAATCATAAGCTATTCTCAAGTAGCAATGATTTCTAAAATTAGTTTCAGAACTATATTTAATATCTAATCTGTTGGCGATCGCTGCTATTTGTGCAATGATTGTTTTTTTGTCTTTTATCATTTGATTCAAATGTTATAATTACTTTAACGGTTTAACAAAATTTAACAAAAAAGGAAAATAACTTTCAAATAAAAAATCCTATTTACTTGATTTACAAATAAATAGGATTATACTGTTGTGCGGATAATAGGACTCGAACCTACACGCCTTGCGGCACCAGATCCTAAGTCTGGCATGTCTACCAATTTCACCATATCCGCAAAATTAAGAATGCAAATATAAAACAAATTATGAATTGTTGATTATGAATTAAGAAATTTTTTATTGTAATTTTGAAAGTAAATAATTTTAAATAAAAACAGATAAATGGATACTATAAAATCATACGTTGCTGACAACAAACAACGTTTTATTGACGAACTTCTTGAACTTCTCAAAATTCCGTCAATATCGGCCAATCCAGCTTTCGAGAAAGACGTAATTGAAACGGCCGATGCAGTAAAAAAATCACTAGAAAAAGCTGGTTGTAAACATGTAGAAATTTGCGAAACGCCGGGATATCCAATTGTTTTTGGAGAACATATTATTGATCCGAATTTACCAACCGTATTAGTTTATGGTCATTATGATGTGCAACCGCCAGAACCTTTGGACCTCTGGACATCACCGCCATTTGAACCCGTTATTAAAGTAACTGATATTCATCCAGAAGGAGCTATTTTTGCCAGAGGCTCTTGCGATGACAAAGGACAAATGTACATGCACGTCAAAGCATTTGAATATATGATTGCCGAAAATAAATTGCCCTGCAACGTTAAATTTATGATTGAAGGCGAAGAGGAAGTTGGCTCAAAATCTCTTGCTGGATTTGTTGAACAAAACCAGCAAAAATTAGCTTGTGATGTAATTTTAATATCAGATACAGGAATGATATCCAATCAACAACCTTCAATTACCACTGGTTTACGAGGATTAAGTTACGTCGAAGTTGTAGTTACTGGTCCAAATCGTGATTTACATTCTGGCTTATATGGTGGTGCGGTTGCCAATCCTATAAATGTCTTAGCCAAAATGATAGCATCACTACATGACGAAAACAACCATATCACAATTCCTGGATTTTATGATAATGTTGAAGAACTGTCTACAGCAGAAAGAGAGGAAATGGCAAAACGACCTTTCATTCTTGACGATTATAAAAAAGCCTTGAATCTTCCCGATATTTACGGCGAAAAAGGTTACACCACCAACGAACGCAATTCAATTCGGCCAACGCTTGACGTTAACGGAATTTGGGGTGGATATACTGGCGAAGGAGCAAAAACTGTAATAGCGAGCCAAGCATTTGCTAAAATATCAATGCGATTGGTGCCAAATCAAAACTGGGAAAATATAACCTATTTGTTTCAAAAACACTTCGAAAGCATTGCCCCATCTGGCGTAACCGTAAAAGTAAAACCACATCATGGTGGTCAAGGATATGTAACACCAACTGATAGCATTGGCTACAAAGCTGCCAACAAAGCCTATACTGAAACGTTCGGAGTACCAGCAATTCCAGTACGATCTGGAGGAAGTATTCCAATTGTGGCCTTATTCGAAAAAGAACTAAAATCCAAAACAATACTCATGGGTTTTGGTCTAGATAGCGATGCCATCCACTCGCCAAACGAACATTTTGGAATTTTTAATTACCTCAAAGGTATCGAAACCATACCATTATTCTACAAATATTTTGTCGAAATGAACAAGTAAATTTAAATCGTCAAAACATCTTGCAGTAATAGATGCACATTATCCCGAATGAAAATCATGCAAGTCGTTTTGGGTATATCTTTTATAAAAAACTTTAAAAATCTTTTTTATAAAAGGATGTCGATTCTGTATCTAACACAAAAAAACACCATGCGAAAAATCATAGTACTAATTATATTATTGGCCGTTGTTAGCTGCAAAACTAATCAAACAAGAAATAAACTTAAAGTAGGCAAATGGGTATTTTCCGATACAGTGAATAACACCGTTTATAAATCTATCGGCAAATACCATAAAAACATCGAACATGGCACATGGCAGTCTTTTGAAGGTACAAAATTAATTAAAACTGAAAAATACAAAAAAGGCATTTGTTATACTATAAACTATCATACAAATGGACAAATTGCATCCAAAGGAAAAACAAAACTTACCGAATCTGCAACGGAAACTCATTGGTATTTTTTTGATCAATGGCGTTTTTTTGACTCAACTGGCAAACTTATCGAAACCAAATTCTTTAAAAAAAGTGATTTAGATTCGATACGAGAAACTAATTAAATAAAATTATTTATGTAACAAAAAAAGTTAAAAAAAGTTGTTTTGGCTTAAAATTATAGTAGTTGACACCACTATTAATTGGATACAACAGCGGTTTTAACATTAGATATCCAATCAACAACTTCTGTATCTGTTGGAGAAACTTTTGGATATACAATTTTTTCTAATTGTCCGTTTTCGCCAATCAAAAATTTATGAAAATTCCACAAAACTCCACAGCCTTTTACTTTATTGTGCTTTTTATCGCTAAGAAATTTATAAAGCTCATGAGATTCATTGCCTATTACAGAAATTTTTTCCATAACCGGAAAAGAAATATTGAAGTTTTCCTGATAAGTTGTTTTTATATCATCATTAAAGGCTACTTCACAATTCATAAAATCACTTGACGGAAAAGCAACAATTATAAAATTATCATTTTTATAACGTTGGTATAATTTTTCTAATTCGGCAAATTGTTGATTTGCCAGTATACATTGTGAAGCAGTATTGACAATCATTATTTTTTTGCCTTTTAAAGATTCAAAATCAAATATTTTACCGTTAATATCCTTGACTTTAAAATCATAAATAGATTTTTTTTCAAGTTTATAATTGTTAATTTCGGAAATTTTGGTAAAACTAAGCAACGAAAAAGTGATAACAAAAAAGGTCAGTAGTAGTTTAAAATTCATAAGTAGTAGTTTTTAGAATTGTTTTTTCTAAAAATATATAAACTATATTTAAAATTCAGTGAATTTATAATCTTAATCTATGCTTTTTATCGATTTTTCTTAACTTTTTACAGATGCAATTATCATATTGCTGCTATTTAGCATAAATAAGTATTTATATCTCAATTATTAAGAATATCCATTGTATTGAAAAAGGAACGATATAAAGTATTAATTTAAAAAAAATTTAGTTTATAATCTATTTCTTATTTTTTTCTTCTATCCATCGAGACATATATTTTGTACTTGCAAGCGTATTATGTTTCAATATTTCACCAATAAAATTTTCTTCACGATGATGCGTGAGATTTTTTTTTAAATAAGCAACTTGTTTGGAAAAATCTAATTCAAAAAGAGTTTTATCAAATCGTTGATTTACAATTTCAATTCCATTTTGTTGAGAATTTTTCCACGATTTTTGATTTTCATACAATTCTACCGATTTCTCGATAATGCCATTAACACTATCAACAATAAATCCACTCCAAAATAAATTTCCGTTCATCGACTCTGCACCGATAGTTGTAGTTATACTTGGTGTTCCGCATTGCATAGCTTCAAGCAGTTTTGTTTTAGAACCAGCACCAAACCGAATTGGAGCCAAAACTACTCGTGCGTTTCCTACAACTTCAAAAGCATTTGCTGCTCGCCCTAAAACAAAGAAGTTTTCATTCGGTTTATGCAATTGCAGTACTTTCTGATTTGGATATGCGCCATAAATCAACATTCTGGCTTCGGGTAATTTTTTTCGAAGTAATGGCCAAATGGTTTCCTTTATATATTGTACACAATTCCAATTCGGTTCATGCAGAAAATTTCCGATAAATATAAAATCTTTCCGATCTTCAAACTTTTTCCAATTCTCGATTGATTCTTTTTCGATGTTAGAAACCAAAAAAGGAAGATAATATAATATGGCAGGATCTATTTTGAAAGTCATAATCAGAAAGTCCACTTCTACTTTAGAAATTATTAGCGAAATATCGCATCGCAGTATACTTGCAATTTCTCTTTTGGCAGTTTCAGAAAATAAATCTGATATTTCAAAATTTCTATTTTGTTTACTAGAACTTTGTCTTGCCAATCGTAAAGTATGCAAATCAACAGTTTCTAAAATCCGAAAGGCTTCAGGACAATTTTCAGAAACACGCCAACCAAATTGTTCTTCGGTAACAAAACGATCGAACAAAACTATCGATGGATTGAACTTTTTTATAAAATCATCAAAGCTGGAATCGTTAAGTTTTATGGATATTTTTTCAACATCAATAGTTGACAAATCAAACATAAATTCGCTATCCGAAGCTGCACATGCAAACGTTATTTGATATCCTTGTTGTTGAAACAAATCAATTAATTGCAACATCCGAGTTCCAGCACCAGACGAATTTGGTTCTGGAAAAACTATTCCAATAATAAGTAATTTTTGCTTTGACATTTGAAAATTTCTACAACAAAAATAAGTTGTTTTTGAACGTTTTTTACTTTTTGAAAATTAAAAATACCAAAAAGTAACAATTGGCGTTAAATTTGTACTAATCACTATAAAATAAACTAAATCATCTAATCATGTTAAAACACTTTTTTATTCTTTGCGCTGGAGCCGACAAAAAGGTACTCGAAACCTGCTCCGATGGCGAGCAAACAAAATATGCAGGAATTGGTGCTACTGTTTTTTTTACAGCAATAATGGCTTTTATTGCTTGCAGTTATGCCCTTTTTACCGTTTTTGATAATGCTTATTTCGCAATGGCTTTTGGCATGGTTTGGGGTTTGTTGATTTTTAATTTAGATCGATTTATTGTTTCTACCATTCGAAAAAGAGACAAATTTGGGAGCGAATTTCTACAAGCAACTCCACGAATTATCTTGGCAATTATCATCGCAATTGTCATATCCAAACCTTTGGAAATCAGAATATTCGAAAAAGAAATCAATACTGTTTTGTTGAAAGAAAAAAATGCAATGGCGTTGAAGAATAAAAAAGAAATAACTAACTATTTCAAAACAGATGTAGATAAAAACAAATCAGAAATAGATAAATTGAAAGCTGAAATCACTTCTAAAGAAAAAGAAGTAAACGCTTATTATCAAACCTATATTGCGGAAGCAGAAGGAACATCAGGAACAAAAAAGTTAGGAAAAGGCCCAGTTTTTAAAGAAAAAATCGCCAAACATGATTTGGCAAAAACAGAATTTGATACGTTACAAAAATCAAATTTGACAAAAATTGCCGAAAAAGAAACACAAAACAAAACCTTACAAGCCGATTTGGATAAAAAAGTAACCGAAACACAACCTATAATTGATGGTTTTGATGGCTTGATGGCACGAATCAATGCACTCAACAAGTTACCGCTATTACCGTCATTATTTATCATGTTGCTTTTTTTGGCCATCGAAACATCGCCAATTATTGCCAAATTATTAGCTCCAAAAGGGGAATACGATTTTAAGCAAGACGATCTCGAAACAGCCTTAAAAACTAGTTTGTTGCAAAACATGCACCAACGCGATTTATTACTCAAAACCAATTCGGCGATGCATGATAAAGTGTATGCCGATATTGCCGATGATAAAAATCTCTATAATCTGCAACGAAAAAACGCTACAGATTTATTGGAATTGCAATCGAATAATTTTGTAACGAAGCAAAAAGCAACCTTATAACATTAGTAAAGGCGAACTAAATATATTTTTTTGTTCGCCTTTACTAATTTATGCTATTTGTGTTACAATAATACTACATAAAAGTCAAAATCTCTTTCTTAAAACTATCATATTCGCCTTGCATAATCAAGCCGTTATCCAATAGTTTTTTATAATTCTGAAGTTTCTCAAACAGCTCGTCTTGAGATAAATCATTTAATTTTTTTTCTGTAGAAATAGTTTCTGCTTTTGGCTCGTCGTAGGAACAATATGTTGTTGCGGTCATAATTTCAGAATAATTAGTAACTTCTTCCGTTGGAGTTTCTTCAATTATTTCTTCTTCTAGAACTTTATCAAAACTCGGAATCGGTTCTTCATCAGTAACCTGAACGAATGTTGCAGCTACAGGATTTTTAAGTAAATCCAATTGTTCTTTGGCGTATGTATATAATTTTCGAGCTTGATTTTTTGGTAAATAATCGATCGTTTGTGTCAAATCCGACTTGGTCGAAAACGAAAAATCGGCACCCAAGATTCCTTCTTTTACAAAACTTCCGGCAATATCGTCCCAATCATAATCGATAAACTCCATCGACAAACCTAAGTTTTTTGGTTTGCAAATAATGATGCGTTTGTTGGTCACCACAACACTATCAGGAAAAACCGTAATTGCTGGTTTTTTTTGCACAGCGATATAACCAATTTCTTCGTTCGACATCAATAAATTAGATAATTTTGCAGTTATTTTTTCAATCGCTTTTGGATCTTGGTCTTCGTTGAGTATTTTTTTTAGGTTGTCTATCATGGGAAAAGTTTAGAAGGTTATTAGGTTTATAAGGTTATCAACATTCGGCATCAAAAGTAATGCCTAATTCTACAAGTCTATAATTTCGGATTGGATTTTTTTGGTCAAACTCTTGAAAATCAAATCGTATGAATGATCTATTAACTCGCACATCATTTTGTTGGAAACATCGCTATTAAATTCAATGGTATTCCAATGAATTTTGCTCATATGATATCCAGGATTTATTGCGTCATATATTGCTCGGAGCTCTTCAGCTCTCTCGGGATAGCATTTTAAATTTAAAGATGGTGAGCCGTTTTCCCAATCTTTCATAGACGACAAACAAAACATTTTGCCGCCAACTTTAAAGACCAAAGTATCTTCATCGAACGGAAAATGTTCAGTAACGGCTTTTTTAGACAAACAATATTCGTAAAATTGTTGCAGGTTCATATTGATTTATGATATTATCAATTGCGTCAAACATTTTTTCTAAATTTTTAATAAAATAAATCCAATATTAGAATTAAATCTATCTTTTTTTTTAAAATTTTAAATTATTCAAATGATTGCTAACTACTTCAATACATGTTTTTGAGAAGCATCGATTTGCAAAGTTGAATAATCCAATTTCCAACCAATAGTTTCGACAATATTTTCCATTATTTTGATCGTTTGCAAGGCTTCTTTTCGAGCGGTTTGCATCAAGGAACTATCCGGAATTTTATCCAATACAAATTGCTTGGCATCGTCATTGAGTTTCGAAATTTCTTGTGCCGAAAATTTGTTAAAAATTCCTTCGTCGATATCATAAAATTTATACTTGTTTTCGAACGATAACACTTCTGGTTCTGGAAAAGCTTTAAGGATAATTCGTTTTGAAAAAGTATCCGATTCGAGTTGAATTTTTTTCAAATTGAATCCTATATGAACTTTAGCATTTACTAACAATAAAGCTTTTTTCTTGCTCGAAATCATGCCGAACAAATATTCTTTGTCGTTTTCGTGATGGTAAATTTCCGAAAATTCGCCTTCGACAACGACCAATTTGGCAACTGTTTTTATTTTTTCGAGTAAAATTATTGATTGTTTTTCGATCAATTCGCGTTTTCGATTAAGTCGAAATGCTTTATAGGCAAAAAACATAATTACTGAACCCAAAAATATTCCGAAAAACAAATAAAGAAAATTGACCATAATTATAAGAGTTTGTATAAAACTGGTTTGCTTGGGCTGGCATCATTTTCGAACGAAGCAATTTGTAAATTTAAAAGATAATTACCGTCGGTAACTTCGTTTGGAACATAAATCATTTCGGTAATGGTGCAATTCATCCTAGCATCCTCATTGAGATTTTTGGTGTTTTTGACATTCCAAAACGCTTTATGCGCCAATAATTTTCCTTCGTCATGTTCGCGATCCACACTTGGCAAATCGATTAGCAAATGCTGAATACCAATTTCTCGAATATAAATTGCCGCTTCTTCAGATAAGTATGGAGGATTTGTGTTGGAGTATTTCAAACTTTTCTTGTCTTGTAAGTTTGGAATGGTTCTCAAAATGATTGCTTCTGGAGTTTTCAAATTCAGAGCGTTTTCAATTTGAGCTTTTGTAATTACTAAATCTTCATTTTGCTTTTTTGGAGTTATCGAAATCAATTCGGCAATAAAGAAAAACGTTTTCAAGCATTTATTAATGCTGTAAAACTCATGCGTAATATGCCCTAAACACTCCGTATGCGTGCCGTGCCCATGCGGATTGAAATAAATGTTATTAAAATTGGTCGACGAACTTCCTGCAGCAACTTTGCCAATCCAATCGCCATTTTTGACAGGTTCGATAACGGGTTGGTCGAGATACCACGCGATTGGGTTTTCGTCGTTATTGGTCAACGGAATCGAGATATCAATAGGTTTTGATAAGTCGACTTCGTAATTATCGTGGATTCTTGCTATCATTTTTGTTCTAACCGCGGAGCGCGCAAAGGTTTACGCTAACTCCGCAAAGGTTTTTATTTTTTTTTATTTTTTTAACCGTAGAAAGCGCAAAGGTTTTTATAGATTATTTACTACTCGTTTAATTCCGTTTTTTATCAAGGTAACATTGAAGTTAATTAGTATTCCTAATTTGCAATTTGTCAGTTTTAAATAGGTAAAAAGTTATGCAAAATGAACTTCGTTTAACGCATCAACTGATTTTATTTCTAAAATCAATTTATTCTCAATAATAATATCAATTCGATAGCCAATTTCTAGTTTTACATCTTTATAAATTAGTGGTAAAGGTTTTTGTTTCTGAACATTTAAACCTAATTTTTATAAATCATAAAATAGGCATTCTTCATAAGCACTTTCTAATAATCCTAAACCTAAAGCTTGATGAACTTTAAGCGCACTATCAAAAACTATTTTGGACAATTCATTTTCAGTCATTTTCAGTCATTTTCTTTGTGGTCTTCGCGTAAATCTTTGCGAACTTTGCGGTTAAATCAGATTCAAATTTAACAAAATTGCCGTAACTTTGATTTGAAATTTTCAAAAACATGAAAAAACTTTTTTTGTTACTATTGGTTACAAGTTGTGGTTCGGTAAAAAATCTTGTTTCCGAGAAAGCAACTATAAATTCGGTTTTGGATTCTTGGCATAAAAATGCTGCGGAAGTGAAGTTTGAAGCTTATTTTGATGCAATGACCAACGATGCCATTTTTATTGGAACCGATGCCACTGAAAATTGGAACAAAGAAGCGTTTATGAAATTTTCGAAACCGTATTTTGATAAAGGTAAAGCGTGGAGTTTTACGGTTATTGAGCGACATGTTTATTTTGGAAAAGATGGCAAAACAGCTTGGTTTGATGAGCTTTTGAATACGCAAATGAAAATTTGTCGTGGTTCGGGCGTTTTGATAAAAGTTGGTAACGATTGGCAAATTCAACATTATGTTTTGTCAATGACGATTCCAAATGACAACTCTGATGCCGTCGTGAAAATTAAATCTCCAATTGAAGATGGCTTGATCGAAAAGTTGAAAAAATAATTGTTTCGATAGGTTGCGTGAAGGATTGCAGTGAAAAGCCCACAGCCTGACCGAAGGGAAGTGCGAGGACTTGCAACGAAAAGCCTGACCCTTTTCGGGTCACGCCCAAAAAAAATTAATAAATATTTTCTTTTAACTGCATGAGCATTTCTGAGGTCATGTTTTGCATATGGAAGTCATTTTTCCAGTTCCAGTCGGTTCGAGCGGCGCTATCATCGATACTTGCAGGCCAACTATCGGCAATTTTTTGACGAAAATCGGGTTTGTAGGTAATCGAGAAATCTGGAAAATGTTTCTTGATTTCGTTAGCAATTTCAGTTGGAGTGAAACTCATTGCGGCTAGATTATAGGACGATCGTATTTTGATATTTTCGGCTGGCGCTTCCATGATGGCAATTGTTGCTTTGATGGCATCGTCCATGTACATCATTGGCATTTTGGTTTCGGACGAAAGAAAACATTCGTATTTGCGGTCGGTTATGGCTTTATGAAAAATATCTACGGCATAATCTGTTGTGCCACCGCCTGGTGGGGTCGACCAACTTATTAGGCCTGGATAGCGAATACTGCGCACATCAACACCAAAAATATTATGGTAATATTCGCACCAGCGTTCGCCCGATTGCTTGCTGATTCCGTAAACGGTTGAAGGTTCCATGATGGTGTATTGTGGCGTGTTTTCTTTGGGCGTTGTTGGTCCAAACACAGCAATGCTAGACGGCCAAAAAATGCGTTTTATTTTTTTGGCTTTCGCCAGATTTAAAACATGAAATAAAGAATTCATGTTCAAATCCCAGGCAAATGCTGGGTTTTTTTCGGCTGTTGCCGATAGTAGTGCAGCCATTAAATAAACATCATCAATTTTATATTCTTCGACGATATGTTCGATTTGGTTAAAATCAAGGGCGTTTACAACTTCAAATGGTCCCGAATTGACAACATCGTTATTGAGTTTTCGAATATCTGCGGCGATGACATTTTCGACGCCGTAAATTGCTCGTAGTTTGTGGGTTAATTCGGTTCCGATTTGCCCGCAAGCACCAATAATTAATATTTTTTTACTCATTTCGTGATTTTTACTTGGTAAATATAACGATTTCGTAAATAACTAGTATTTTTTTTGCCACAAAGTCACAAAGATGCAAAGTTCATATTTCTAATTTCCTAATAAATGATCGGGATTATAGCCAATGTACGGCATGTTGGTTTCTTTGAAAATCACAGCAAATTCCTCCAGTTCCTTTAGAATAGGCAAATAAACTTCTTCATGAACTGGAAGTTGCACACCAGGTGTTTTTATTGCGCCATTTAGTATTTGCAATGTTGCCATCGCAACTGGCAATCCTACGGTTTTCGCCATAGCAGTATAGGTTTGGTCGTCTCCTATGCAAACCATTTTGGAGTCGATTTGATGTTGTTTTCCGTCTAGTTCATAACCAAATTTATGATACATCACAATCATGTCTTTGTCGTGTGGTTGTAACGTCCATTTATCTGATAATATTTTTTCGAGAATTTGGGCTGGAGTTGCATTTTTGAGGCCGACAATTTTTTTTGAATTGAACAAATCGAGTTCTAATAATTTGTCCCACATAATATCGTCTTGCTCGATGCCAAGTGCTAATCGGGTTTTTATTTCGACAGAATCTGTTGGCGAATACGGCAAAAATAAATTAATAAAATCGCGGTACGAAATCGTTTCGGAATCGTCAATAATGTAAGTATCATCAGTCATGCCGAGTTGCACAAACATATTCCAAGCTTTGGAATATCCTACTCGGCGAATGGTGCCACGATACAAGGTCAAAATATCGTCCAATCCATAAATACTTCTATATTTGAGCGAATCTCGGTTAGCATAACCTTCAAAACGGCCGTAACCTTCGACTTCTAAAAATTCGGTACGACGAAAAAGTTTGTGGTACGGAATGTATTTGTATTTGCCTTCTTGTATAAATTTGGCGGCTCCGCCTTGACCAGCAAGAACCACATTTCTTGGTGCCCAAGTAAATTTATAATTCCATAAATTATTGTCAGATTCGGGAGCAACCAATCCGCCACAAAAGGATTCGAACAAGATCAGTTTACCACCTTTGTCCTGAATTTCGTCAATAATTTTCATTGCGCTCATGTGGTCAAGTCCAGGATCGAGACCAATTTCATTCATAAAAACAAGATTGTTCGCTTTGGCTTCTTCATCCAATTTTTGCATTTCATCACTTATATAAGATGCAGTAACCATGTGTTTTTTATAGACAATACAATCACGAGCAACATCAATATGCATGTGCGCTGGTAACATTGAAATTACGATGTCGGCTTTGCTGATTTCTAATTTTCGTTGAGATTCGTTATGTATGTCCAACTGAATTGCCGTTGCATTGGCATGATTATTGGTTTTGCGTAGTGCTAATTCAAGAGACAAATCACCAATAGTAAGATGCAGATTTTCGGTAGTAGATTTATTTAAAAGGTATTGAATCAATGCAGAGGCAGAACGACCTGCTCCTATAATAAGTATATTTCTCATATTGTTTTGAAAGAATAGAATGCAAAACTAAATAAATTAGAATGGAAAAACCCCAAAATTTTATAGAAACTTGGGGTTTTAAATTATAGTCAATCAAATTTATTCTAAACCTTCAATTTCTTCTAATTCTTTTTTGGCTTCCGCTTTGGTTTCTTTTTTTGTAGTTTCAAATTTTTGATCAACAACAACTTCATCTTTTATAAAAAACTCTTTCGAAACAACAAACAACATACAAACGATACCAACAATTATTAACATTTTTGGTAGTTTTTTTAACTCAGTTTCAGATTTTGAAAAAGTTATAAAACTAAAAATAAGTGCCAAAATTATCGGAAGCAACGCCAAGGTTCCTAATGGTAAAAACGAAAAAACGATTCCTAAAACGGTAAAAATCGAAGCTAAAATTAAGGTTGTTTTTCTCATGCTTTTATAGAAATTTAAATTCCGGTTGCTGTTGATAGTGTTAATTGTCCAGTTCCAACCGGAATACTAAACTTGATTAAAGCAGGAACTTTTTTGGTATCTGCAGTAAGCCAGATAAGGTTTTTATCGGTTCCTTTTAGTTTATCCGTTTTTGCATCTATTGATAATTTGTAGCATTCTTTCTTGCCAAGATTTCCTGCAGTTGCAGTTTCTTTTCCCATATATTTCACAGTAACACCAACTTGCTTTTCATCAAAAACTACAGTTAAAAAAGTAGTTTGACCAACACTCATTGCTCCAAAATCTATTGTTCTCAATTTATAAATCAACGAAACGATATCTTGTGTAGAGCCGCCAATAGTGAAAGTTTTGGTGGTTTCGGCCATATTTTTTCTTTTTGTTGTACTCGTTACATTTGAACCTTTGAAAACATATTTTTCTTTTTTGGTAAATCCGCCCTCATCAATATTTCTTTTATATAAACTAGGCTTTAAAGTAGTTGGATTTACATACGATTCGTATATATCTCTAATTTTGAAGAAAGAATCCCATTTACTAAAAGTAGTAGCTTGACAGCTTAAATGTAAATAATTATTTTTTTCGGTTTTTACGCTTTCAGTCTCCATAATCACCTGCGCTAATTGGGTCATCAAGCCGCTCATATTATAAGATGCTGCAAAAGTCAGTTTTTCTCCAGATTTTATTTGTGCAAAGCAAAAAGTTCCTAAAAAGAATATAGAAGTAACTAAAAATATTTTTTTCATAGTATTTGTCTAATAGGTACAAAGATAAATTTTTTAATTTTAAAAAAATAGAAATCAATTTCTGTTTGGTACTAGATAACTTGTAAATTTGCAGAATAGTATATTTAGATAGAAAATGAATAAAAAAATCGCAATTTTTGGTATTCTTTTAGGAATGACTGCAATTATTTTTGGAGCTTTTGGTGCACACTCTTTGAAAAAGTATTTGAGTTTAGAACAACTTGCAAGTTTTGAAACTGGTGTAAAATATCAGATGTATCATGGCTTGTTTTTATTATTTGTTAGCACAACACATTTTATAAATGAAACATGCAAAAAACAAATTTTATATTTTGTTAACATAGGAATTATTTTGTTTTCAGGTTCAATCTATGCACTTTCTACAATGCCCATTACGGCTATAGATTTTAAACCAATTGGATTTTTGACACCAATTGGCGGACTTCTTTTAATAGTTGCCTGGGTGCTTGTGCTTTTTCAAATCTTGCAAAAAAAAGCATAAAGTTTATTTTTACTACATCGTTGTAGGAAATATTTTTTACATTTGCATTCTATTTTACTAATTGTAATACTTTCCATTTATGATAGAATCTGCATTTGCTACGAAATCGATTTCGTTAGAAGAGTACGGAATACTTAACGCTTCTGAAATTATCTATAATCCGTCATTCGATATGCTGTTTAAAGAAGAATTAGCGACGAATTTAGAAGGATTTGAAAGAGGACAACTTTCCGAGCTTGGTGCTGTCAACGTGATGACTGGAGAATTTACGGGTCGTTCTCCAAAAGACAAATATATTGTAGAAGACGAGATCACAAAAGATACTATTTGGTGGAATTCTGAAAAAGCACCAAACGATAATAAGCCCATTTCTACAACTACTTGGAAAGCACTAAAAGAAACAACAGTTCTCCAACTTTCAGGGAAAAGACTGTTTGTTCTTGATGCTTTTTGCGGCGCTAATGAAAACACTCGATTGAAAGTGCGTTTTATTATGGAAGTGGCTTGGCAGGCTCATTTTGTAAAAAATATGTTCATTCGGCCAACAGAAGAAGAACTAGAAAATTTTGGCACCCCTGATTTTGTAGTTATGAACGCTTCAAAAACAGAATTTAATGATTTTAAAGCGCATAATCTGAATTCGGAAGTTTATGTAGCCTTTAATCTAACCGAGAAAATTCAGTTAATTGGTGGCACTTGGTATGGAGGCGAAATGAAAAAAGGCTTATTCTCGATGATGAATTATTATTTGCCCTTACAAGGAATTGCTTCTATGCATTGCTCTGCAAATAAAGGTGCAGCTGGCGATGTTGCGGTTTTCTTTGGATTATCAGGAACAGGGAAAACGACTTTATCAACTGATCCTAAACGGGAATTGATTGGTGATGACGAACATGGCTGGGATAATGATGGTGTTTTCAATTTTGAAGGCGGTTGTTATGCTAAAACTATCGATTTGAGTGCCGAGAACGAGCCAGATATTTTTGGAGCGATAAAAAAAGATGCACTTCTTGAAAATGTAACTTTGGATGCCAATGGAAAAATAGATTTCAAAGATGGATCGGTTACACAAAACACTCGGGTTTCTTATCCGATAGATCACATCAAAAATATTGTAACTCCAGTTTCAAAAGCGGGTCATGCTACCAAAGTAATTTTCTTAACGGCAGACGCTTTTGGTGTTATGCCACCAGTTTCAAAACTTACACCGGAACAAACCAAATATTATTTCTTGTCTGGTTTTACAGCAAAATTAGCAGGAACAGAACGCGGTGTTACTGAGCCAACGCCAACTTTTTCTGCTTGTTTTGGCAAAGCATTTTTGTCGTTGCATCCAACAAAATATGGAGAGGAATTAGTAAAGAAAATGGAGCAACACCAAGCAAAGGCCTATATGGTCAATACAGGTTGGAACGGAATAGGAAAACGAATTTCTATAAAAGATACACGCGCAATTATCGATGCAATACTAGACGGATCGATAGAAAAAGCGGAAACAAAAATAATTCCAATTTTTAATTTTGAAATTCCAACGGCTTTGCATGACGTAAATCCTGAAATTTTAGACCCAAGAGCTACTTACGAAAACTCATCAGACTGGAATAAAAAAGCTGACAATTTAGCTGGGTTGTTCATTAAAAATTTTGTTCAATATACTGATAATGCTGAGGGAATGAATTTGGTTTCGGCTGGACCACAAGTATAATTGTAAATCGTAATTGTTCGGATATTGTTTTAAATAAAGTCATTTTAAAAATTAAAATTGACTCAAATGTCTTTAGTAAAATTTGTCAATATTCTTTTAAAAGCCTGCATTTTAGAAGCATGAATGCTTTATTTTTTATAAAAATTAGAATTTTTAATAAAATTGTAGTACTTTAGCTTAATAAATTATAGATGATGACACAGCATTACAGCATTACACCACTACAATTTTAAGAAATTTTATTATTTTTTAATTATGATTTTTCTAACCAGTATTTGTTATTCGCAAAGTAACTTCTATTATTATAAAGGTATAAGAAAGCAATTAACGCTAGATAGAAAGCAAGTCAATATTTTTGTAAATACTAATTTTAATCCTGCGGTTTTACAAACAATTCAAGCTACTCAAACGCAAACAACACAATTAAGTTGTGAACCAGACGAATCTGAAGACAGGCTAATACATATAAAATTTGCAAACAATTCTTTGTCGAATACAGAGTTTATTCAGAAAATTAATGCGCTTAAGAACAATATTGGTATAAATTATGTTTCGTATTTCTATAAAAAATCGGAAACTGCTGCCATAGGTACCTCAAAAATTCTTTATGTAAAACTAAAAAATTCGACTAGTATTAATGCTTTAAATGTTAAAGCAACAGAAAAGAACTTTCTTGTAGATCATCAGAACCAATTTATGCCTTTGTGGTATCAATTAAAATTGAAAAACAAAGCACTTGAAGATACAGTACAATTGTCTAATTATTTATACGAAACGGGACTTTTTGAAGCCATAGATCCTGCTTTTATGTTCGATTTTAAACCCGCATCTTCAACTACAAATTCGCCTTGTGCCAACGACCCTTATTTTACAGAGCAATGGGGACTGCACAACACTGCAAATCCAACTATTGATGTTAACGCCTGCGATGCATGGGCAATAACAGCAGGTGCAGGAATTAAAGTAGCCGTTTTGGATACAGGTATTGAAAAAACCCATTCTGATTTGTTGGGGTCTTTTGCTACTGACAGTTTTGATACTTGTTTTTTACCTAGTTCAAGTCCTAGCGTTTTGAGAGGTTTCCACGGGACGTTGGTATCAGGAATAATAACAGCGGCAAAAAATAACGGTAACCTTATTGCTGGTATTGCACCACAAGCTAAACTTATAGATATCAGTAACGGCTTTGCAGGTAATCCTCAACAATCAGAACAACTTGCTGATGGTATAAATTGGGCTTGGCAAAATGGAGCACATATTATTAATAATTCTTGGGGGGATCAAGGAGGACAATTTTTTAATAATTTGAACAGCCAAATTTTAGAGGAATCACTTCAAAATGCAATTACTTTAGGCAGAAATGGTTTAGGTACAATTATTGTTTTTAGTTCAGGAAATAATACTGTAATTGATTATCCAGTTTACGTATTTCCTGAAATCTTAAGTGTAGGTGGTATTGATTCAGTCGGATTGAGAACAAATGACTTTTCTGTTCCATCCTTTTCTGGTTACGGACTTTCACTAGATGTAATGGCTCCGGGATCAAATATAATTACTACAACTACAGGTGATGATTTTGCTTATACTGTTGGTACATCAGAAGCCGCACCCATGGTAGCAGGCATCTCTGCATTAATTTTATCTGTAAATCCATGTTTGAGTAATAAACAAGTTCGTGACATTATCGAAAAAACTTGCCAAAAAGTAGGTAATTATACATATTCCAATACTGCCGGCAGACCCAACGGCACTTGGAACATCGAGATGGGCTATGGCTTGGTCGATGCGCATGCTGCGGTACTGTTGGCACAAGCCATGTATCAGGCAACGTTAGATCTTATGGTAAAAGACACGCCAACTGACTTTGGCTTACAACCTAATACAACTTCAACAATTTTATGGAACAGCCCAGATATTTGGGTGCGCAACCAACAAGACGCTGTGCAGGAACATCAAAATCCGCTATTTAACCCAACAGTTCCTAACTATATTTATGTAAAAGTTACCAACAAAAGTTGTGCAACTTCGACAGGAACAGAAAAACTTAAAATTTATTGTTCTATCTCCAATTATGGAACCACTTCATCGTCTTTTAGATCTTCCATTGCTCCAATAAATAGTGCTGTAACACTTATCGGGACGTTGAATATTCCTCCTTTAAGCCCCGGTCAGGAAACAATAGTTTCCATGCCATGGAATGTTCCGTTTTTTGTAAGTTGCGATCAAACAGAATGGAATACTTTTTTGCTCATCAAAATTGTATCTCAAACGGATATAAATGCCTTTGCAGAAGTTTCCAACACCTACACCAATATCAAAAATAATAATAATATTGCAGGAAAAAGTATTGTGGTTATCAATGCGCAGGCAGAAGCTGACGGTGTATTAAATGGAAGCGTAGGGATTGATAATCTTACTACTACTATAAAAAATATTAAGTTTGAGATAATAAAAGAAGCAACAGAAACTGGAAAAGCCATTTATGAAGAAGCTGAAATAAGCATCAAAATGGATGAAGGTTTATATACGGCATGGGAACGAGGTGGTAAACTATCGAATAATATTGTAGCAACACCTGATGAAAAAGTAGCCTTAGTGACCAATAATCTTGTACAACTAAACAATGCACTTTTACATCAAAACGAAAGTGGTTCGCTAGAGTTAAAGTTCAATTTCCATACGCAAGAACTAACAGATAAAATTGAGTACCAATATCATCTGATTCAAAAAAATGGAAGCACTAACGAGATTGAAGGTGGTTGTACTTTTGTAATTTATAAAGATAGTCGTCCAATTTTTACTGCTGATGCAGGCGGTGATAAAGTAGTAGATAAAAACGAGCCCATAATTATTAGTGCTTCCCAAATAAGTGAACCCGCCATTTACAATTGGTACGACAGTTTGGGTAATTTGATTTATGCGGGCAAAGACTTGACTATCACTACCGATATTGCTGCCAAATACAAACTTGAAATTATAGCCACGGCAGATGGGTTCAAGGATTATTCAGAAGTTGATATAAGCATAAAACCGAGTATCATTAGCACAATAAGTCCTAATCCAACATCAAATACTATTGTCATAGACTATAAGCTCAATGAAACAGGAACCGCTTATTTAATGATTTTGGGCAATTACGGTACAACTTATGCCTCCAATAATTATATTTTAGATGCAACGTCCAATACAGCGACCATAAACATCGCCAACTATCCTAACGGATTTTACACTGTTGCTTTGATTTGCAATGGACAAATAGTAGATGCTAAAACAATCATTAAAAACTAGAAATCATGAAAAAATTATTGTTAATTCTGTTTGTGATTGGTATAGCAAATAAAATACAAGCATTAAATATTCAAAACATAACAATATCAAGTAGTAATTCAAATGATATAAATATACGAACTCAAGTTTGGGACAGCTATACTTTTTTTTATTATAGCAGCAGTTATGAAATTATAGGCACTACAATTGCACTTAATATTTGTTATAATGCAGGTTTAAGTCAAGCTTATACTACCTTAGAAAATGATTTTATTATACCTAATATAAATTTATCGAATTCAAATTATACCTTAATTGTAAATGTTAAACAAAGACAATATTTAGGTAATAATTTGTGGACTTGTGATAGTACAATAGGTTTTGATACCGAAACAATAACATTTTCGACACCAGTAACAAATGCAATATCACTCGGCAATACAACCTTTGAAAATTCACAAGAAAAAATTAGTATGTTCCCAAACCCTGCTAACAATTCTTTTCAAATAAAAAGTAATACTTTAACATCTGTTACGATTTATGATAATTTAGGTAGATTAGCAAAAGAGTTCCTTAAACCACAAATAACTTACGATATTTCAGATTTGAATTCTGGAGTATATTATGTGCGAATAAAAGATGTTTCAGGAAAAATTTTTAAAGAAAAATTAATAAAAAAGTAGGTTATCTACAAATGGTTTGTATACCGTAGCTTTGATTTGCAATGGACAAATAGTAGATGCTAAAACAATCATTAAAAACTAGAAATCATGAAAAAATTAATTTGAAACTCTTTTTTATATCACTTAATCATTAATTAAAACTATAATTTTTTTTAAATTATTTTTTAATAAACTTTATGGTTGTGACAGAAGTATTGTTACTTATTTTTAAAAAGTAAACTCCTGTTTGTAGATTTTGAATATTCAACGCCGATTCGTTTAAAAAAGGCACACTTACTATTCGACTGTTAATATCATAAATAATAACTGAATCTATTTTTAAGGATGTTGCAATGCTTAACAAATTTTCGGCAGGATTAGGAAAAACGGTAGTGGAATCCAGCTCATTTTTGGATATTGAAAGTAAAGGATTTGCGCGAATGCTTGTTGCACCAAGACAGTTATTATAATTGACAATTGTATTGATTTGTTGCCCATCTTCGTAGGTTAACGTTGATGCACTTACTTGTAATCCAGTAATTAGAGAAATGCCATAAACAATTGCACCATCACTGTAATAATAAACATTTGTATCAGGATCGATTGTTGATCCAGCATTTACAGAATATGAAGATGTTGGCAATGGAGTTTCTGAAATAGTGGTTACAACACCGGTTGTCGGATTTATTTTTCCGAGTCTCACTTTGTAAATGTTAACTGGGAAAGGAAAATTCGGATTTGGAATTTGGGTGTTTTCTGTAACCAAGCCATACGTTGTATTGTCTGCACAATTATATGTAAAATTGCTAAAATTATATTCGTTAGGATTACTAAAAATAATTGTTGGATTACTATAAATACCACCTGTGTACAAATCTAAACCCATAAAAGTAGAACCAGTAGAGTAGTAGTAAACCATTTGTAAAGGGTCTATTGCATTTCCAGCTAATTGATAACTAGTTCCAATCGAGTTTTGAGATACTGAGTTCAAAAATCCAGTTTCAGTATTGAATTTTGATAAATACATGCCAGTAAAATCATTATTCCCAGTAAAAGTTGATGCTAGACAATACAAAGAATTATCAGAAACATTGTATCTAATATTTGATAAATAAGTTTGTCCAGTATAAAAACTTGTTACAGGAATCTCTTCAATTGTTCCGTCAGATAAGTCAAATGAAATAATAGAATTTATCGACGCTAAATTAAATTTGTTAGTTACTTGATTTAATGCGCCACCAGTTACATTAAATACGTTTGAGCTAGTTGAAGTACCAATATTACTCACTAATCCTATATTTGGATTGAAAATACCTAAACGTACAGTTCCCGTCATAGCAGCAGTATTGTATTTTGAAACCACAGTTAATAGTTCATTAACAGGCTGCGCGTTTGATTTTATACCCAGAAGACAAACGAATAATAGTATAATTTTTTTCATTTCTATAAACTTATTGTGTTAAACTGCATTATTTTAGAATATAAAATTACAAAATAAATGATCGATTTTTTCTAAAGAACCAACAATTAACTATTGTTGAACTAAATTTAACTTTTAGTTAAAAAACATTTTTTCCTTTTGGAATAGAGATAATGTAAATATGTTGGCTCAACTATTAAATAAGTATATCGAAAATTAAAAAATAAAAAAAGCCAAACAAAAATGCTTGGCTTTTCAAAATTATGAAATAAAAGTATTAATCTACTAATACAATTACTTTATTATCTTTCATTTCTATAGTTCCCGAATTGATTTCAAGAGTATAGTTTTGATCGTTTACTTTCGTAAATTTTGCTGCAACTTCTTTTCCAATTTTGAAGGTTGATGAAGAAATTTTTATTGTACCTTGTTTTAAAATCGAAACAATAGGTGCGTGGTTATTCAACATTTGAAAAGAACCGTCAACACCTGGAAGTGTTATGGAACTTATTTCGCCTGAAAACAATAAGGCTTCTGGTGATACTATTTCTAAAATCATATTTTTTAGTTTTCAGTCTCAGTTTTCAGTCTCAGTACTGTATACTGTGACTGAAAACTGAATACTAATTTTATGCTTCTGCCAACATTTTTTGTCCAGCTTCAATTGCATCTTCAATAGTTCCTTTAAGGTTAAAAGCAGCTTCTGGAAGGTGATCCAATTCGCCGTCAATAATCATGTTGAAACCTTTGATAGTATCTTTAATGTCAACTAAAACCCCTTTCAAACCTGTAAATTGCTCAGCAACATGGAACGGTTGTGACAAGAAACGTTGTACACGTCTAGCTCTAGAAACCGCTAATTTATCTTCTTCAGACAATTCTTCCATACCAAGAATTGCGATAATATCTTGCAATTGTTTGTATTTTTGAAGAATTTCTTTTACTCTTTGAGCGCAATCATAATGCTCATCACCTAAAATTTGTGGAGTTAAAATTCTAGAAGTAGAATCTAATGGATCTACAGCAGGATAAATTCCTAATTCTGCAATCTTGCGAGACAATACTGTTGTTGCATCTAAGTGAGCAAATGTAGTTGCTGGAGCTGGATCGGTAAGGTCATCCGCAGGAACGTAAACTGCTTGTACAGAGGTAATAGATCCTTTGTTTGTTGATGTGATTCGCTCTTGCATTGCACCCATTTCAGTGGCCAATGTTGGTTGATATCCTACAGCTGATGGCATACGTCCTAAAAGTGCTGACACTTCTGATCCTGCCTGTGTAAAACGGAAAATGTTGTCCACGAAAAACAATACATCTTTCCCTTGGTCAGTTCCTGCTCCATCGCGGAAGTATTCAGCAATAGAAAGTCCAGATAGTGCCACACGAGCACGAGCTCCTGGAGGCTCATTCATTTGTCCGAAAACAAAAGTAGCTTTTGACTCTCTCATTCCTTTCAAATCTACTTTTGACAAATCCCATCCTCCATTTTCCATAGAGTGCATGAAATCGTCACCATATTTTATAATTCCTGATTCTAACATTTCACGAAGCAAATCGTTTCCTTCGCGCGTTCTCTCTCCAACACCCGCGAATACAGAAAGACCACCGTGTCCTTTAGCGATATTATTAATCAATTCTTGAATCAATACTGTTTTACCAACTCCAGCACCACCAAATAATCCAATTTTTCCGCCTTTTGCGTAAGGCTCAATCAAGTCTATTACTTTAATTCCAGTGAATAAAACTTCAGAAGAAGTAGATAAATCTTCAAATTTTGGCGCTTGACGGTGAATTGACATTCCGTTTTCGCCATCTTTAGGTAATTCTGGCAATCCATCAATAGCATCTCCAATTACATTAAACAAACGTCCGTAAACATCTGCTCCAATTGGCATTTTAATAGGGTTTCCAGTTCCAACAACCTCATAACCACGACTTAAACCGTCGGTTGAGTCCATTGATACTGTTCGAACAGTGTTTTCGCCAATGTGTGATTGTACTTCAAGAACCAATAATGTTCCATCTTTTTTGGTGATTTCTAACGAATCATAAATTTTTGGAAGTTCAACGTCTTTTCCGTTAAAAACTACATCGACAACTGGTCCGATAATCTGCGAAACTTTTCCTATTACTTTTGACATTACTTATGTATTTATTAAATAGCTATTTATATTTATAATTGGAAGGTTTTGAAACCTCTTTTTTCAGAGTGCAAAGATAATTTTAAAAATACAAAATACATAGTTTTTTTATAAAAAAAATAGAAGTTTTCTATAAATTTTTAATGTAGCACTTGTACTTCATAATTAAAAGAACCTTACTCATTAACAAACTAAATCTTTACTATTATTTTTTTTCTATCCAAGCATTAATTTTACTTTCTAAAAGTGCTAGTGGTAACACGCCAGATTCTAAAACTTTTTGATGGAAATCTTTAATATCGAAGTTTTTGCCCATTTTTGTTTCGGCTTTTTTGCGCAGTTCTATAATCTTCAATTGCCCAATTTTATAGGATAAAGCTTGTCCAGGAATAGCCATGTATCTTTCTATTTCGGCAATGATACTTGCTTCGCTTTCGGCTTCATTGTCTAATGAATACTGAATGGCTTGCTCGCGTGTCCAGTTTTTGGAATGTAAACCTGTATCAACAACTAATCGAATAGCGCGATGCATCTCGCTACCCAACATTCCAAAATATTGATACGGATCGTTGTACAACCCCAATTCTTTTCCTAAACTTTCGGTATATAACGCCCAACCTTCGCCATAAGCTCCAAACCAATTGAATTTTCTAAAATCGGGCAACGCTTGGTTTTCTTGTTGCAACGCAATCTGAAAATGATGTCCAGGAATCGCTTCATGCAAAAATAAATCTTCATCAGCATAATAATTATAGGCTTTTACATCAGGAATTGGCACATAAAAAGTTCCAGGTCGCGATCCGTCTGCTGCGCCTTGAACGTACTCGGCACTTGCTGTTTTTTCTCTAAAGACTTCGGTGCGCTTTATTTGAAAAGCCGTTTTGG
The DNA here is from genome assembly GCA_031422015.1 of Flavobacterium sp. GTDB lineage: Bacteria > Bacteroidota > Bacteroidia > Flavobacteriales > Flavobacteriaceae > Flavobacterium. Next base: position 40,894 of record JANOPO010000047.1, read on the forward strand.
GTTGCAGCGAGAAAAGCTTATCAACATTAGGTTTTATTACCTTATGTATTTTCTCGAAATTGGCAATTACTTCTGCGGGTTTTGTAAAAGGCATCAGTTCTTTTTTAGTTCTGACATGCTCAAAAAATTCTTTTATTGTGCCTTTAAAACCAACTTGTGTTTTTACTTTTTCCATTTCAGATTTTATACGAGCAACTTCAGATAATCCTAAAGTATGAATTTCTTCAGGCGACAATGAAGTTGTTGTCCAAGATTTTACATTTGCAGCATACAATTCTTTTCCGATTGATAAACTTCCGATTCCGCTTGATGTTCTAGAAGCTGGAATATAGTCTGATTTTAGAAATTTTGACATTTCTTTAAACTTCGGCAACAATTTTTCGTTTATTGTCTTACTGTAGCTTGCCGTGATGGCAACTCGTGACGGAGCAGAGATAGTTGCCGGCATGATTTTGAGTGACGAATAAAATAAGTTGTCTTCGACTTTTTCGGTAATCATTTCGTCAAATTGTGTCAATACTTTTAGTGACAATACTTTTGGTAAAATAATTTTTTTGTCAATTCCTTTTTTCATGTAAACCATAGCCGAATCAATCCAAACGGAATATAATTCCATTCTTTTTTGAAAATTGAGATAGTCTTTTTCAGTCTTGAAAGGTTGTGCACTTTCGCCAGCTGCAAATTGTGCCATGGTTAGATGTGTTCCCCAAAATTGATGAATTGGCATTAAATTACTTGGCTGCTGCAATAATTGTTTTCCCACTTCGACTTCCCATTTTATAATTTCATAACTGTTTTTTTCTTCTTCTGAAAGAGATTTTTTATCGATCGTTGCTAATGATTTTTGATATTTATCGAAAAAAGATTTTTGTGCTTTTCTATATGAATCAGTCATTTCGAACTGCAATTTGTCGTCGTATTGTGATTGCCCATTTTGAGTTGCATCAAGAGGATTTAATGCGTTTTTTTCGTCAAAATAGCTTTTGGTAATTGCGGAGAAAGCATCGTTTTGAGATTTTTGACAGCTAGTTACGGTAATTACAATTACAAGAAGTAACAATATTTTTTTCATGATTTATTTATAAAAATAAAGATAATAAATTATTTGATTGGTGATTGAAGTTTGAAGATTTTTTAACCATGATACGCTCTAGAAAATATAATTTTTCCGTCTTTAATTTCCAAAACTTCGGCTACTAACATATCGTTTTCGTTTTCGACGCTTCGGATATATTCCATAAAAACACGGCTTTCATTGGCCGTTAGCGACGTTACTTTGTATTCAAGCGTTGGCAAATTACTAAAGGCTTGTTGCCACCAAGAATGTAAAGCTATTTTGCCTTTTACAAAGCCGTTTGTTTCGGGTTGTTTTATTTTTAATTTTGGGCTAAAATGTTCTGCTTCATCATCATATAAAGAAAGTAATTGTTCTAAATTACGATTTTTAAACGCTTCAAACCATTTGTGTGCAATAGATAAATTTTTGTTTATGGTCATTTTTTTTGGTATAAAATAAAAAATTCCTGCTGTTCAGGAATTTTTTAGAATGCTATAATTTACTGTTGTCTAATTATTTTTCAGATTGATAATTTCTTGTTCAGTCAAAAAACGATAATTGCCCCTTGGCAAATTCTTTTTGGTCAATCCTGCAAAAGCCACTCGGTCAATTCGAAGTACATCGTATTTGAAATGTTCAAAAATATTCCGCACTACTTTTACATTTGAAGTTCTAAGTTTAATGCCGATTTCGGTTTTAGATTCGTTTTCAATATAGCTAACTTCTTCAACTGCTAGACGATGCCCATCGAGAGTTACTCCTTTCGAAATTTTCTCAAGATCTTCGAATTTCAAATTTTTATCTAACGAAACTTGGTATATTTTGGATGATTTTTGATTTGGTAATCCAAATTTTCTAATCATATCGGTATCGTTTGTAAATAAAAGAAGTCCTGTTGTATTTTTATCCATACGTCCAACTGGTGCAATTTTGGCGTTGGTTGAACCACGAACGAGCTCAAATACATTACGGTTTTCTTGACCTTCATCCATTGCCGTAGTGAAGTTTTTGGGTTTGTTTAATAAGATGTATTCTTTCTTTTCTGGAGTGATTACTTTTCCATCAAAGTTTATGACATCGGTGATTTTTACAAGATATCCCATTTCGGTAACAGGAACGCCGTTGACTTTTACGTTGCCCGATTGGATATAAATATCGGCATCACGACGGGAACATTCGCCAGAATTGGCTATATATTTGTTGAGACGAATTTCGTCTTTTTCTTTTTGTCGTTTTGGTGCTTGGTTTTCGCGTTTGGCAGGTTTTGCTGGATCAACTTCTGCAACTTTTGGCGCAGGTTTTACTTTCTTTGGTCCTTGCGCCCGTTTTGCCATTGCTGGTTTTGGCTTGTTGGAACTTGGACGTGAGCTGTTTGGTCGTGGTCCGTTTCCTTTTTTGTCGCCTGATTTGTTATTCATGAATTCTGTAATTTGCTGCAAAGATAGAGTATAATGTTGAATTTTACGGTTTTTTAGCCCTGATAGCAGTGGAAATCCTTTTTTGTATACCAGACAGGTTTTTAAAAACCTGTCTGGTATACAAAAAAGATTGGAACGGATAGCGGGATTAGCTCCTAAAAAAATTAAATGTTTTGAAGTAGTTTTTCTCCATTCCACAATACAGTTGGATCGATGAGTACGATACAAAAAACGCCGGCTACGACTATAAATTTGAGTGTGTTGTGGAGCTGTAAGTAATCTTCTTTTGCTGTTGATTTCCAGAGCTTTAAAGCAAAGAAAATGAAGATAATAAAACAGATGTAAAAATAAATATCCATGTAGCCAACATCATAAATATTGATGAGATAATATACTGGAAATATGGTTGCGGCTAGCAAAACAAGAATTATTATTTTGGAAATATGTTCGCCATAAACAATCGGAATTGTTTTGTAATTGTTTGATATATCGCCTTTTATATTTTCGAGATCTTTGATTATTTCGCGAATAAATAATATTAAAAACAGGAATGTAGCGTGAAAAAAGATGACTTCGTAGAAGTTTTTGTAATATAAAAGTATTCCGAAAAAGGGCAAAACGGCTAAAAAAGAAACCATTAGATTGCCATAAATTACATATTTTTTTATTTTATGGGAATAAAACCAAATGAGAAATATGTATACTGAAAAGAAGATTACGGCGCGAAAGGAAACGAAAAAGGCAATGAGTGCAACAAAAAAATTGAGCGAAAAATAGACGTGAAGTTTTGTTTTTTGACTTACAAGTCGGTCGAGTTTGGTCTTGTTTGGGCGGTTGATTAAATCTTTTTTGGAGTCGTAAAAACTATTGATAATATATCCCGATGCAATAGTTAGGCTTGAGGCAATCACTAAAATAAACAAATTGAAATCGAGCAAAACATGTAATGCGCGTTTTTCGGGAGCAAGGATAAAAATTGCGGACAAATATTGAGCTAACGCAATAATGGGAATATTATAACCCCGAACTACAGAGAACAAACCGATAATTTTCATTATAAAAAGTTTGTTTTGTCTGCTTAACATTAGTTGGTTTTCGGTGTTATTTAGAAATTGTAAACTACTTCTAGTTTATAATCTTTCAAGGCTATTTTTGCTTTTTCTAAATCTTCGGCAAATCCAAGAATATAACCGCCACCGCCTGAACCACAAAGTTTTAGATAATAATCGTTGGAATCGATTCCGTTTTGCCAAATGCCATGAAACTGTTCCGGTATCATGGGTTTGAAATTATTTAGTACCACTTTCGAAAGTTTTTTGGTATTTGAAAATAATGATTTAAGATCGCCACCAAGAAAATTTTCTACACAAGCATCGGTATGTTTTATAAACTGCGATTTTAGCATGGTACGGAAACCTTGATCTTTGAGTTTTTCCATAAAAATATTTACCATTGGTGCTGTTTCGCCAACGATTCCTGAATCTAAAAGAAACACTGCGCCTTTACCATTTGTGGCTTGGGTTGGAATTCCGGTTGCTTCTATATTATCTTTGGAATATATTAAAATTGGAATACTCAAATAACTGTTTAATGGATCTAAACCAGAAGATTTACCATGAAAAAAACTTTCCATTTGAGAGAAAATCATTTTTAGTTTCAGCAGTTTTTCTCGTGTAAGGTTTTCTAAAACGGTAATTTTGTTTTGAGCATATTTGTCGTAAATAGCTGCGACTAATGCGCCACTACTTCCAACGCCGTATCCTTGCGGAATACTTGAATCGAAATACATTCCGCCTTCAATATCTTTTTTTAAATTATCTAAATTAAAAATTACTAAATCGGGTTGCTCGTTTTGTAAAGTTGTTAAATAAGTAACAAATAGCTTAAGATTGCTGTTTGATTTTATTGCTAGATCAGATGGATTTTCCTCGGTTTTTAATGCGCCGTTATAAAAATTATAAGGAATTGACAAGCCTTTTGAGTCTTGAATTATGCCGTACTCACCGAAGAGTAATATTTTTGAGTAAAATAATGGTCCTTTCATAAATTAATTGATAATTGACAATGAATAATTGATAATTATTTAATTTTAGAAGTATTAATTATGCTCGTTAGCAATTTTAATAATTCAATTATTTTTGGCTTAATGGTTTGATATTCTGATTCTGAAATATATTTTGTTATAAACAATAAATCTAACCAATATTCTGTTTCGTTTGCTTCTTTTAATGAAATCGAAAGTTTATGAATAAAATCTGCTTTACTTTGTGCATGTTCTGCTTCTCTTACATTTGCTCCAATTGAAGTTCCTGAACGCAGAACTTGCTTTGATAAAACAAATTCTTTTCTTTCTATTAAAACTTTATACAGGAAAACTATTTCTATTGCAAATGAAAAAGTTTTCTCTCTAATAACATTCTTCTTCTCCAAACTAGCAAATTATCAGTTATCAATTACCAATTATCAATTATCGATTGACTTCCATTTCCAATTTGGTCACAAATATACTGACCATTTTGACAATAGCCAACTAATTCGTCCTTAATAAATTGCAAAACTTTATCTACATCGTTTTCGGGATACAAAACATGCACATTTGCGCCAGCATCAAGCGTGAAACAAACTGAAATCTTGGTTGCCGTTCTAAATTTCCAGATTTTATTTATGATTTCCAAAGTATTAGGTTTCATCAAGATAAAATAAGGCATTGAGGTCATCATCATAGCGTGCAAAGTAAGTGCTTCGCTTTCGACAATGGCTATAAATTCGTTTAAATTTCCTGTTTCTAAAATCGTTTTTAGCTTAGATAAATTTTCGTGTGCTTGTTCAAATCGTCTTTCGGCATACTGATGATTGTGCATTAAATCATGACCGACGGTACTCGAAACTTGTTTTTCGCCTTTGTCAACGAGCAAAATTGTATCTTGATAGTTCTTGAAATTGCCATGAATATTTGTTGCAAATTCAACACCAAACAAGTCGGAGCTTCCAGATATTTCGGCATGATTACCCCAACAAACAACTTCACCTTTTATGCTTCGGCAAGCGCTTCCAGATCCTAGTCGAGCCAAAAAAGAGGCTTTTTTATAGAAATAATCTTGAGTCATTTCTGTCCCGAAATTTCGGGATAACATTTTTTCAAAAGCCATAATTGTCATCGAAAGTGCTGCCATTCCTGAAGCTGACGATGCAATTCCCGAACTGTGTGGAAAGGTGTTTTGGGTTTCAATCGTGAAATGATATTGCGTTAGAAAAGGACAATATTTTTCTATTCGTTCAAAAAATTTCTGGATTTTTGGTTTGAAATCTTCTTTTGGTTTTCCTTCAAAAAGTAAATCGAAAGAAAACATTGTGTTTGTCTCGCTGCGCTTGCCGAAGTGTCTTTCAAAAGTCAATTTGGTAATTGTTTTACAAGTATTTAAAGTAAAACTTATCGATGGGTTGGCAGGAATCTGGTTTTCTTTTTTACCCCAATATTTTACTAAAGCTATGTTACTTGGCGCAGAAAAAGTAAAACTTCCTGAACTAATTTCATTAGAAAAATTTACAGCTACAAAATCGTTATCTGAAAACATTTAATTTTTCTACAAATATAAACATTTTAATTTTTTTTAAACATAGAAGTAATTTAAGTTCATCGAAGACTAATTTATTGTTATTTTTGAAAATCTATTTCAATTTCAAAATTCAATTTCAATTTCAACAGCAATAGTAAAAATCAAATTCAAAAAATCTGTTTTTAATACACGTTGAAACATCCGAATAATCCGCGTTCAATCTAAAATCCTACTCAATGCAAATTAACAAAACCACAAAAATAATCATCTTAGTTGTTTCTTGTTTAGCTATAGGTTTCTTGTCGGGTCAAGTGACTCGTGATGCAATAACTACTTGGTATCCAACAATAATTAAACCAAGTTTTAATCCGCCAAATTGGCTTTTTAGTCCCGTTTGGAGTATGTTGTATGCCATGATGGGCGTTTCGTCTGGTTTGGTTTGGGCAAAAATTGACACCAAACAAGAAGTTGTCAAAAAAGCGCTTTTATTTTTCGCAATTCAATTGGCACTAAATGCTTTGTGGTCGTATTTGTTTTTTGGTTTGCACAATCCAATGTTGGCATTTATCGAAATTGTTTTGCTTTGGCTCATGATTTACGAAACCTATTCGCAGTTTACTAAAATTGATAAAATTGCAGGATATTTACTTATTCCATATTTGGCTTGGGTTGGTTTTGCAAGTATTTTGAATGGAAGTATTTGGTGGTTGAATAGATAAGTTTTGAATTTAATAAATAAAATATTATTTATTTCAGCAAATACTCTTCCATAAAACGAATCACTGCCAATCGCTGAAAATCTACATTTGGTTTTTTCTTGAAGCCATGCCCTTCATCTTTAGCTTCCAAATACCAAATCGTGTTTCCTTGTGCTTTCAACTTATCTCGCATTTGTGTTGCTTCAGTAACAGGAACACGCGGATCATTGGTGCCTTGAATTATAAACATCGGTTTTTTGATTTTATCAATATTATTTAAAGGTGCAATTTTCTCGAAAAAAGCTGCCATTTCTGGAATTCGTTCATCGCCATATTCAACACGACGCAAATCTCGACGGTATTCTTCAGTGTTTTTCAAAAAAGTAGTAAAGTTCGAAATTCCAACAATATCTACAGAACATTTGATACGATCCGCATAATGAAAAGCCGTTGCCAAAGTCATATATCCGCCATAACTACCGCCCATAATCATCACTTTATCTTTGTCAAGATCAGGCTGTGTTGCAATCCAATCCAACAAAGCGCCTATATCTTTAACAGAATCTTCTCTAAGAAAACCGTTGTCTTTAGCGATAAATGTTTTTCCGAATCCAGACGAACCTCTAACGTTTGGATAAATAATAGCAATCCCCATTTCGTTGGTATAATAATTACTAGAGCCTAGAAATGACGCCATCGATTGCCCTTCTGGACCACCGTGAATATTAATTAAAACGGGTCTTTTACCTGCAAATTTAGGTGCTGCTGGATAATAAAACCCCGAAATTTCTAATCCATCAAAACTTTTCCAAGAAATAGCTTTTGGTAACGAAAGATCTTGCTCTTGCATTTCGCCCATTTCACTTTTGGTCCATGGCGCGATAACACCAGTTTTTATATTTAATTTGTAAACATCTGATGCTGTTTTGGCAGTAGATTGTGTAAAGAAAATTGATTTATTATCTTTAGTAAAATTAGCACCGCCGAGCAATCCGATCGGAAGATTTTGAACTTCTTTAAATGCTTTAGATGTTGTATTCATCAAGTACATTTTGTTAACTCCAGCTTCGTTTGTAGTAAAAACAATCATTTTTTTATCGTCTGATAAATTATAATTTTCAACATTCCACGGAATTGAAGTTGTGTAATATGTTACTTTTTTGGTTATCAAATTTAAAGTTGCCAAACGCTCAAACTCGTTTTCTTTGTCGGTTACAAACCAAATTTCGTTGTTCAAATTCGAAAAACTGGCATTACTTTGAATAATTCCAAAGTTTTTTCGATCTGTAACTTCTGTTATTTTTGAAGTTGCAATTTCTAAATTCCAGATATGCGATTCGTTGGCCGAGATGTATTCGCTAACTAATAAATTTTTATTGTCTGAAGAGATGTCAGAAATACCCCAACCGCCGCCTTTACGTTCCAAAATTAATTTTTCTGAAGCTGGATTATTTGGATCCATAAAATAAATATCACGATCACCACCATTGCGTTTGGTAGACGTATAATAAAATCCGTTACCATCTTTTCGCCAATTTACTCCACCGTTTTGCGAGCGTCCTCCATCAGTTAAAAGCTTTGACTGTAACGTTTTCAAATCAAATTTATACAATTGACCAAACTCGTTGCCACCAGCATCGCGAGAATAAATCATATATTCACCTTTGGTAGGTTCAAAAGTTGCACCGCCAACAGGTTCGTCAAAAAAAGTAATTTGGCTTCGTGCGCCCATTGGTTGCGTCACTTTATGAAATTGCACCGTAGATCCAAATCTGGTACTAATAATTATTTCGTTTTTAGTCGGATGGATTGCGGCAACAGATGCTCCCCGCGATTCAGCATATTTTTTAACTTTATTTGCCAATTCTTTGGATATTTCTGGAATGTTTTCGGTAATCAAATTTTCGTTCGGAAGCACCAAATTTTTCTTTTGTTGTCCATAAAATGCTGTTGTAAACACAAAGATAAGAATCAAAAAAGGATAATTATTTTTCATACTATTTGAATTTAATTTTCGGGATTAAAATTAAGATTTTTTTTCTTATTTCGGATAGATTTATTTACTAAATACAAACCAATTAACGTTATAAAACCACCTGAAAGTAGTAAAACCGAAAAAGGTTCGTCGTTGTATACTGCACCAATTATCAATGCTACAATCGGATTGATATAAACGTAAATGCTATTGAATTCTGTTGGTAAATTTTGTAAAGCATATATATAAGCTACAAAAGTAAAAACCGAACCAATAATAACCAAATATATAATTGAATACCAAGCTTCTATCGGAATCTCTTGAATAGAAACGGTGGTGCCAGCTACAGTTGTACCAATAAATAAAACTGCAGAAGAAACCAACATTTGCAATCCCAAACTAAAATATGGATTAAAACTTGCTGCTTTTTCTTTGGTATAAAGTGTCGCAAAAGCCCAAGTTACAGTCGCAATAAGTGAAACAAAAATTCCTAATCTGAAATCCGGTTTTAAAAAATCGGTTAAGTAGTCTCCGAAAATAACACATATACCAACGAAACTCAAAAAAATGCCTTTTGTTGCCAGACCTGATATTTTTTCGCCTCTAAAAAAACTTATAAAAATAATCCAAATCGGGAAAAGTGTACCAATAATTGCACCTAATCCGCTACTGATGAATTGTAATCCCCAAAGACTTAAACCATTACTGAAAACGAAATTTAAAAACCCTAAAATAACTATTGTTTTCCATTGGTTTCGATTGGGCCAAGAAGCTTTTTTAAAAATAAAATAAATAACAAAAATTATCCCTGCAATAAACTGTCTTAGTGTTGCCAATTGTAGGGATGGCATATGTTTGACACCTTCTTTCGATGCTATCCACGTGGTTCCCCAAGCAATACTAATCCAAATTAACGCTAGTATTGGCAATCCTATTTTGTCTTTTTTTTGTATAAAAAACTCGGCAATTTTCAATTTATAAGTTGGGTTTTATGAAAGTATAATTTAAATTTTCTATAACTTTTTGGTTTGAAATTGTTTTGCCAATTGATGGTTTTGAATTATCAAACTCAGGCATTTCTAGTCCCAAATCAGAAGCTTTTTTAGAATAATATTCTTTTCTAGTTGGATGAAAAGCGGCTACTGCATTGAATATTTCTTGAAAAGAATTGGTTTCGATAATTTTCTGAATTATTCCAATACAATCAACTTGATGAATTAAATTTATTGGCGCATCAGGATATTCGATATTTTTTTTGCCCGATAACATTCTAGTTGGATTGCGATCTTCACCAATTAATCCCCCAAAACGAATAATGGTTGTTTCGAAATTTGAATTCGATAATAATAATTTTTCTACTTCTAAAAGTTGTTTCCCAGATTCATTCTCTGGTTTTGAGATTGTATTTTCTGTTACCAATAAATTGTCATTTGCATAAACCGATGTCGAACTCACAAAGATTACTTTTTGGACACCCGAATTTTCTATAAATGGGATTATATTTTTAATTTTTGAAACAAAATTTTCGGTTTCATTTCCTCTTAATTTTGGTGGAATAGCTATAATCAGAATTTCTGAATTTTCTAAAAAAGCATCAAGTTTTCCGTCAATTCTTTTTTCATTTATTGAAATTAAAAATGAATTTATTAGGAAATTTTCTAATATCGAAAGTTGAGAAGTTGAAGTTGTTGAGCCATTAATTTTGAATCCTTTTTCAATAAATGATTTTGCCAAAGGCAAACCGAGCCAACCGCAACCCAAAATACTAATTTGCATTTTCTTGAATTTGATTAATGATTTTGGCAATACTTTCAGCATCTATTTTGCATATTTTTTGCAATTCATTAACTGTACCATGTTCGATAAATTGATCTGGAATTCCCAGTGTTTTTATATTATTTTTATGCTTGTTGTCTGAGGCAAACTCAATAATTGCTGAACCAAATCCGCCTTTAATCGTGCCATCTTCAATAGTGATTACGTTTTCAAACTGCGTGAAAATTTCGTGTAAAAGTGGTGCATCCAATGGTTTTACAAAACCAAAGTAGTAATGTGCGATTGTTTCGGGATTTTTAATTTTCGCAAAAGCTAACGAAACATTATTTCCTATAAATCCAGTTGATAAAACTGCTATTTTGTTTCCCGATTGTAACAAATGTGCTTTGCCGATTTCAATTTTTTGGAATTTGAAATTTGAAATTTCAAAATTTGGAATTTTCCCTCGACCTCTAGGATATCGAATCGCGATTGGATTTAACAATCCCATCGAGGCTGTGTATAACATGTTTCGCAAATCGATTTCGTCTTTTGGAGCATAAATAATCATGTTTGGAATACAGCGCAAATACGCCAAATCAAAAACGCCATGATGCGTTGCGCCATCTTCGCCAACCAAACCAGCCCGATCGAGACAGAAAATTACGGGCAAATTCTGCAACGCCACATCATGAATAATCTGATCGTAAGCACGTTGCAAAAAAGTGGAGTAAATATTGCAAAAAACAACCATTCCTTGTGTAGCCATTCCAGCCGATAACGTTACGGCGTGCTGCTCGGCAATGCCAACATCAAAAGCACGATCTGGAAAAGCATCCATCATCAATTTGAGTGAACTTCCAGATGGCATTGCGGGCGTAATTCCGATAATTTTTGGGTTTGTTGTAGCCAATTCGACTAAAGTTAAACCAAATACATCTTGAAATTTTAAAGGTAAATTTTCTTCAGATTTCGCCAAAATTTCGCCTGTAACCGCATCAAATTTTCCTGGCGCATGATATTGAACTTGATTGTCTTCGGCTTGTTGCAATCCTTTTCCTTTAGTGGTTATGAGATGCAAAAATTTTGGCCCTTTTACTTTTTTAAGTCGTTCTAATTCAGAAATAATTTTAAAAATATCATGCCCGTCTATAGGACCCGAATAATCAAAATTCAAGGATTTTATCATGTTGTTATCCTTGTGATTTTTTCTTTCTTTAACGGATGTCAAATAGTTTTTAAGTGCGCCAACACTGGGGTCAATTCCGATAGCATTATCATTTAAGATTACAAGCAGATTCGCATTCGTATCGCCAGCATGATTCAAACCTTCAAAAGCCATCCCGCTAGCAATTGATGCATCGCCGATAATAGCAACATGATGTTTTTCTTCGCCTTTAAGTTGTGAGGCAATTGCCATACCAAGTGCTGCCGATATTGATGTTGACGAATGTCCTACACCAAAAGTATCATAGCTACTTTCGTCTCTTTTTGGGAATCCGGAAATGCCATTAAGTTGTCTGTTGGTATCAAAAATGTCTTTTCGACCCGTTAAAATTTTATGCCCATAGGCTTGATGCCCAACATCCCAAACTAATAAATCTTCGGGTGTATTGAAGCAATAATGTAAAGCAATTGTAAGTTCGACAACACCTAGACTTGCTCCTAGATGCCCTTCTTTTGTAGCGACAATTGCAATTATAAAATCGCGTAGATTTTTTGCTAAAACGGGCAGTTGATAAGTTTCTAATTTTCGCAAATCAGAAGGATTATTTATTTTTTGCAGTAAATTTTCTTGCATACTACAAAGGTAACGAATTGAATTCTTATTTTTGTTTCATGGATAACATTTTCACCGACGAATATTTTATGAAAAAAGCATTGCAAGAAGCGCAAACTGCTTTTGAAAAAGGTGAAATTCCTGTTGGTGCTATTGTAGTTGTTAATAATATAGTAATTGCTCGAAGCCATAACTTGACTGAACTTTTAGTCGATGTTACGGCGCATGCCGAAATGCAAAGTATAACTGCTGCAGCCAATTATCTTGGAGGAAAATACCTTAAGGATTGTACGATGTATGTTACGCTGGAGCCTTGCCAAATGTGCGCTGGTGCGTTATATTGGAGTCAGATTTCTAAAATTGTTTTTGGGGCTCGTGATGAACAAAGAGGCTTTGTTAATCTAAAAACAAAAATACACCCAAAAACAGAAGTTGTTTCGGGTGTACTTGCTAATGAGTGCTCTAACTTACTAAAGCAGTTTTTTATAAATAAAAGAAAAATATAAGATTATTTTATGCTAATATAGTGGGAGCTTTGTCTATTACAACTTGACCTCTATAATACATTTTTCCTTCATGCCAGTAGGCTCTGTGGTATAAATGTGCTTCTCCTGTAATAGGACATTTAGCTATTTGAGCAACTGTTGCTTTATAATGTGTTCTTCTTTTATCTCTTCTTGTTTTGGAGATTTTTCTTTTAGGATGTGCCATTTTATATTCTTATTTGTCCGTTAATAGGTTTCTTAATTTGTCCCAACGTGGGTCAGTATCATTGCTTTTATTATTACTATTTATATCTTTAACTTGTAACTCTTCTAGTTTATCTAAAACTTTAGATAACAAATATCCTTGTTTAATACCAGGATGTTCTCTTCTAAGCGGAATAGATAAAATAACCATTTCATAAATATATTGTGAAATATCTATTTGAAACTCGCCGTGGGGCAATATTAAAAGTTCTTCATTATCGTTGTTGAAATTTTCTCCGAACTGAACGACTAGTTTAATTTTATTTTTTACGACTAAATCGAACATTTCTCCAGTTGAATCACAAGGAAGATACACGGTACCTTTGTGACTAAAATTTAATTCGAGATGCGTTTCTTTTTTTTCTAATATTACATTTATATTAATATTACAATTTTCAAAATCATCATATTCAAAGTGGTCAAAGAACGATTTATTTATTTGATAATCAAACTGATGTTTCCCTAATTTTAATCCTATAAAAGCAATTAGAAATTCATTTAATGGTTTCATTATTTTATAAATTTTCCTTTCATTTAAGGTGCGCAAAGATATAAATTCTTTAGATAAACGAAAACGTTTTATACTTTTTTTTATCTATTATTTCTTTCTTCTTGTTTTTCTCTTATTTTCATAGGGTTTTTGCTTATTTCAAGATGCTGATTTCTAGATTTATAAACGTCAATTGCAAGGTATACCGCTTCTTTAAACGAATTGAAATCTGCTTTATTTTTTCCTGCAATTTCAAAGGCTGTACCATGGTCTGGCGAAGTTCTTATCTTATTCAAACCTGCTGTATAGTTAACTCCTTTGCCAAAAGATAATGTTTTGAAAGGTATTAAGCCTTGGTCGTGATAGGTCGCAATAACTGCATCATATTTTTCATATTGCCCATTACCAAAAAAACCATCTGCCGGAAATGGTCCAAAAACTAATATCCCTTTGTCATACAGTTTTTTTATTGATGGTTTTAAAATTTCATCTTCTTCTTTACCTATTACGCCATTATCGCCCGCATGAGGATTAAACCCTAAAAGAGCTATTTTTGGTCTATTGATGCTAAAATCCTCAATTAAAGTTTTATTAATAGTTTCAATTTTTTTAATTATTAATTCTTCAGTTAGGTGCTTTGCGACTTCATTTACTGGCAAGTGGTCTGTCAGAAGTCCTACCCGTAAATCGTCTTGAACCATTAGCATTAGGGCATTCCCTTCTAATTCTTTATCCAAATAATCGGTATGTCCTGGAAATTTAAATTCATCTGATTGGATGTTTGCTTTATTAATAGGCGCTGTTACCAAAACATCTATCAATCCTTCCTTAAGAGCTTTAGTTGCGTCCACAAATGATTTGATAGCATATTTACCTATTTTTTGATCAGATATTCCAAGATTTAAATCTATACTTTCCTTCCAAACGTTAAGTACATTTATTTTCCCTTTTATAATTTGATCTAACGAATCAATACCGTGCAACATTGCAGTCGAGTCGAAACTTTTTCGAACAAATGATAAAATCTTAACATTTGCAAAAATAACCGGTGTACAAAGTTCTAACATTCTTGTATCTTCGAAGGTTTTAAGAATTACTTCGCTTCCTATACCATTGAGATCTCCAATTGAAATTCCGACTATTAAATTTTCTGCAGTTTTTACCATTATTTTTGCTAATTTTGAAGTTGCAAATTTAGTAAAATAAAACAACAATGTTTACAGGAATTATTGAAACACTAGCTCAAGTTAAAGAAATAAAAAAAAATCAAGACAATTATGATATTACAATCGAATGTGGACTAACTTCTGAGTTAAAAATTGATCAAAGTGTTGCTCATAATGGAGTTTGCTTAACAATTGTTGGCATATCAGAAAACACATATACAGTAACGGCAATTCGAGAAACAATCGAAAAAACGAATTTATCTGATTGGAAAGTAGGAAATGAAATAAATATTGAACGGGCTATGAAGCTAGGCGATCGACTTGACGGTCACATTGTACAAGGACATGTTGATCAAATTGGCACTTGCAAATCGATCACAACTGCAAATGGAAGTTGGTATTATACTTTTGATTATGATCAAAATCTTAAAAATATCACTATCGAGAAAGGATCAATAACTGTAAATGGGGTAAGCTTGACAGTGGTAAATTCGAAAAAAAACGAATTTAGTGTGGCAATAATTCCATATACTTATGAAAATACAAATTTTAAAAACTTTATAGTTGGAACAAAAATAAATTTAGAATTTGATGTTATCGGAAAGTATGTTTCTCGTTTGTACAGTACGTCAAATTAAAAATAAAATAAAAGCAAAAAACTTCGATTTAATTGGAAGTTTTTTGCTTTTTCATATATATTGTATACATCCCAAAAAGAATAAGTACTGCAAACAACAAAATAAGATTATCGTCTATCGGCAAACCTGGCGGAGGCGTAGGAGCCAAAGGTTCAGGTGGTCCTTGTCTGGCAACTGAGATCATCGCTGAAAATAAAGCTATGGCTGTTAAACTATTTTTAAAACTTGATTTAATCATATTTTGTAAATGTAAATAAAAATTCGTTTCAACAAAATTTTCAGACATTATTTTTATATAAATACTATTTTGTAGTATAAACAAGATGCAAAAATACAAATTCAAATGAGAAAAAATAATTTTTCTACGAAAAATCATTCTTTTTTTTTAAAAGATAACTTTTACTTAAAGAATTGATCGGATTGTCTGTACAAAATCGAAACAATTTTTAGAATCAAACCACAATAAAATACAATAAAAAAAACCGCTTAGAAAGTTACTAAACGGTTTTTTGTGGTCCCACTTGGAATCGAACCAAGCACCTACTGATTATGAGTCAGTTGCTCTAACCGAATGAGCTATAGGACCAATTAGGGTGCAATATTACTACTATTTTTATGATTCTCAAAATTAATTTTTAATTTCCTGACACAATTCTATCAAAACCCCGTTAGTCGACTTTGGATGTAAAAAAGCAACAAGTTTATTATCAGCACCTTTCTTGGGAATTTCGTTCAAAACTACAAAACCTTCATTCTGTAATCGAGCAATTTCAGCAACAATATCCGCTACCTCGAAGGCCACATGATGAATTCCTTCTCCTTTTTTTTCTAAAAATTTTGCAATTGGGCTATCAGCACTCGTAGCTTCAAGTAATTCAATTTTATTTGGACCGTTCATAAAAAAAGAAGTTATCACACCTTCACTTGCAACTTCCTCTTGTTTATATGCTGGTGCGCCAAATAATTTTTCGAAAATAAGATTCGAAACTTCAAGACTTTTTACTGCAATTCCTATATGTTCAATTTTCCTCATAATAAATAGATAAAATAAAACGTAAAGATAAAAAACTTTAGGACTTGTTAAGTTTCTAAATTTAGAACTCAAAAAATTGTATTTTTGCAAAATGGAAACAAACAGACAAAAAAAAATCGGCGGCGTTTTACAAAAAGATTTAGTAGATATTTTACAAGGCGAAATTAGAAAAAATGGAATCAACAACCTTGTTATTTCTGTTTCCAAAGTAAATGTAACGACCGATTTATCTGTTGCTTCAGTGCATTTGAGTATTTTTCCACAAGATAAGGCTGCCGAGACTTTGGCTGCAATCAAAACAAATTCCAAATTAATTAAGCATGATTTGTCGCAACGTGTAAGGTTACAATTACGTAAAGTACCTAATTTGACTTTCTTTATAGATGACTCGTTAGATTATATCGAAAAGATTGATAACGCACTCAAACACAAAGAAAACCCAATCGAAAACAGAGATTTATTAGAAAAAAGACGAAAATTTTAAGTCTTGAATTTCTCTTATTACATCGCCAAACGATATCTCGTAAGTACAAGTTCGACCAACGCGATCAATATTATCAATCGTATAACCTCGGTTTTAATTATTGTAGTAACTACGGCAATGTTTGTAGTGCTTTCAGTGTTTTCTGGACTTAAAGATTTTAGTCTTTCATTTAGTAATGATTTTGATCCCGATCTTAAAGTTTTACCTTCAACTGGCAAAACCTTGCTATTATCAGATGTTCAAGAAAAAAAAATTAAGATTATTTCAGAAATTACAAGTTATAGCAAAGTAGTTGAAGAGCGTGTTCTTTTTATGTTTGATGGCAAAGAAATAGTTACGTACCTAAAAGGCGTTGATCTAAATTTTCAGAAAGTTAATAAAATTAATAAAACACTTTTTCAGGGCGAGTGGTTAGACCAAAATTCGACTCAAGTAGTTGTTGGTTATGGTATTGCGCAAAAACTATCGTTGGGATTATTCGATTATAACAATCCGTTTGAAGTGTTTGTTCCACGGCCTGGAAAAGGCACGATCGAAAATACCGAGCAGGCCTTCAATAAAACCAATCTTGCTCCTGTAGGAGTTTATGCGATTAGCGAAGATCTTGACAGTAAATATGTTTTCGCAGATTTAGGATTAGCACAAAATTTACTCGAATTACAACGTAATCAAATATCAGCAATCGAGCTAAAATTAAAACCAAACGCCAGTCAAGAAAAAGTTATTGCAGAAATAAAAACAATTTTGGACAACAAAATCATAGTCAAAAATCGCTCGCAGCTCAACGATTCGTTATACAAAATGCTTAATACAGAAAATATTGCAATTTTGCTTATTTTTACGCTCATAGTAATTATATCTTTATTTACTCTTTTTGGTGCATTAATTATGATGATACTAGATAAAAAACAAAATCTAAAAACACTTTTCAATTTGGGCGTTGAAATCCAAAATTTGCGAAAAATTTTCCTTTTTCAAGGCACATTGTTAAGTCTTTTTGGGGGAATTATTGGTCTTTTAATTGGAATAATCATTGTACTTATTCAGCAGAAATTTCAGCTTATAATGATTACGCCAACCTTGCCGTATCCTGTTTCATTTTTATTTCAAAATGTGGCTATCGTTTTTACAACCATCATTTTGCTCGGAGTTTTAGCTTCTTGGATTGCCAGTAGCAGTATGAACAAGCGATTGTTTCAGTAAATTTTTTGGGCGTTACCTCGTTAAGAAAAATAACGAGGTCGGGTCTTTCGCTATATCTTTTGCTCCACTTCGCTATACAAAAGGATGCCGCTACAATCCCTAACGCGAGCTAAACAAAGGCATAACCCGAATAAATCTCCTCAACTTGATCTAAAACCTGCCACAGATTTATGGCTTCATTTATAATTATTAGCTTTTTATAGCAATTATAAACCGCTAACAGAGTAGTTTTAATGTATTTTGAAATTAGTAATAAAATAATTACGATTTTTCTTGCTTAAATCGTTTTTTTTATTATTTTGGCATTAACAATTCCATAACCCATTTAGAAACAGTTAGAACAATCTAACAATAATAGACAAAACATGAAAAAAATACCATTTTTTATGGCCGTTGTTCTTTTTGCTACATTTACATTATTCTCTTGTAGTAGCAATGAAGAGGCAAGTACCGCCAAACCAGAATTTAGATTGCCTGAAAGTGCAAAATCTCCCGAAGTTATTACTTTTAGAAACGCATTTGTAGCAAGTATCAAAGCAAAAAGCCGCAGCGGCAACTCCCAAGAAACAAGTGCCGAAATTGCAAAATCAGAAGCTGAAATGACAGAATCCTCCAAAACTTTTTTGGAAGCTAATGGCTTTTTTAAAATAGAACTGCAAACCAAGGAAGCTCCAGATCCATCGGAAATTCGCAGAATGGCACTAGCGCTTTTAGCAAAAAAAACAGCCATAATTTTTAACAATTAATCTAGACAAAAATGAAAAAAATAATTTTTATACTCATTTTATTTTTGGGTTTACAGGGTTTTGCTCAAAAACCCATTTATATTTTTAACAATTCTGCTACAGCTACAATTACAATTGGTGACATACAAACTGTAAAAGTTTCAGTAAGAGGAACTACCGAAGATACCGTTACATTTGGCTACCCTACTTTTGTAAGTAATTCACCAGCTTTAATTACAATACCTCCGGGCGGTAGTTATACGCTTGAAAATTTAGCTAATCCTAATAAATTTCCATTTGTGTCATTTGGCAACACCCCACAAATTAATCAATGGAGAAGGTTCATCACTCAAAATAGTTCTGCATTGGTATCAAGCACTCAGGCATTTACTGCAGCAACCTCACAAATTTTTAAATCAATAAAATTTTTGGGTGGCAGTGCAGGTACCACTTTTTTCAATCCTGCTTTTTGGAATAATTCAAATCCGCAGTTTAACGTTGACAATTATGATAAGCCAAACGGCGGAAATTCACAAAATCCAAAAGGTCTTGGTGGTGCAGCTGGCACACAATGGTCATTTATTGAATATGATGCTCCAAATGGAATTTATGGTGCTGGTTCTTACACCATAATATTGTCGTTAAACGATAATTAATTAATCAAAAGTCAAATTAAAGAAAATGATTAGGTTTTTTATTTTTGATGTTATGAAAAAGACATTTTTATTTTTTATTTTCATTAGCTTTCAATCTATATTTGCTCAATTTGATTTCGAAAGAAATTGGGGAACCTACATAGGAAATGCAGGACAAACAATTTTGAGTCATGAGTCAGATTCTCAAGGGAATATTATATTGGCATCCAGAGGACTGAATTTTAGTACACCTAATTCTTTTCAGACAACAGTAGGTACTTGTAATATTGTAAAAATTAATTCTTATGGAAATATTGTTTGGGCAACTTATATAAATGCAGAAATAACTGATTTGAAAGTTGATTCTAGAAATGATGATATTGTTGTTATAGGATTCGCACAAACAAACTCGTCGAACCTAGTTAATCCAAATGCGTATGAAATGGTTTATGAGAGCTCTTCCATGATTTTGGCTAAGTTTGATTCTTCTGGCACTAAAATTTGGGGCACTTATTATAATGTAGGTGATGATAACGTTACAATAGGGTCAACACAGCCATCAATTGAAATCGACCAACTTGGTGCTATTTATTTTTCACATAGAGCAGGTTATTCGACTTTAGGTACTTCAGGTACTTTTCAAAATCAAAAAAACGGGCTAAATCCTTATGCTATTTCAAAATTTTCATCTTCGGGTGTTAAAGTTTGGACAACCTATTATGGTGTTAATGGTTCTAGTATTCAAGAACTATCAATAAATTCAAATGGATTATTCGTAACAGGAAGAGTTAAAGATTGCCCACCAGCATATAACAATCCAAACACCTATTTTGCTACTTCTAGTGCCTACCAGCCAACAGCTTTAGGGAGTTGTAATACTAACTATTTGTCAAAATTTAACTTTGATGGGCAACGTTTATGGAGTACTTATTTTAAGAATCTTGGTGCAGTAGAAGCTTCCGAAAGTTCAGTATATATTACATCACAATTTCCAAATCCAAATTTAATAACGGCTGGCACATTTCAGCAAAATAGTGATGCTAGTTCAATGTTTTTTGGAAAGTTTGATGATTTTGGACAACCTATTTGGGGAACTTATGTTGGTCTAAACGCCACTTTGGGTACTGTGCCAACTTTTATTGGAGCGGCAGGCATTGAAACTGACCCATCAGATAATGTATACTTGTTTGGTGGTACAAAATGCGCTACAAATATTGCAACTGTAGATGCTTTTCTGAGTGTAAACCCTTCTTTAAATTATGGTACTGGCTTTTGTATGAAGTTTGATCAAAATGGTCAACGATTATGGGGAACCTATTATGGAGGGAATCAGCAAACATCTATTTCATCAATGCGTGTGAATGCTAATAACTTTTATATTAACGGAATAACTACTTGTGAGAACTCTATTGCAACTAATGGCTCTTTACAAGCAAATTATTTGGCATCAGATCCTAGTTTAGTACCTAACAATTCTTTTCTTATTCATTTTAGGCAATCAGAATTAAATTCAATTGATACTAATCTAAAAAGCATTTCCATTATACCAAACCCAAACATCGGCAACTTCATTATTTCAAGTCTTGATGCAAAAAGCGATCTCATTATTTATGACTTGTCAGGCCAAAAAATTCACGAACAACAAGTTAATAATGATGAATTTATAAATTTGAAATTTATTGCTAAAGGAATTTATTTTGCCACAATAAAAACTAATAAAATAGTTTATAAAACTGTAAAATTAGTTATCAAATAACCTAAACAAAGGCATAACCCGAATAAATCTCCTCAACTTGATCTAAAACCTGAAATAAATTTTCGGGATCGTCAAACGTTACGAGTTTTTGTTTGTGCTCTTTAAATGAGTGAATTCCCCTAAAATAATTGGTATAATGACGCCGCATTTCTACAATACCAACACGCTCACCTTTCCAATCCATAGACCAAGTTAGATGATTTCTGGCAGCTTCTACTCTATCTGAAATTGTTGGAACAGGCAAGTGTAAGCCCGTTGCGAAAAAGTGTTTTATTTCATTAAAAATCCAAGGATAACCAATAGCAGCGCGACCAATCATGATACCATCAACGCCATATTCATTCTTAAATTTTAAAGCTTTTTCGGGGCTATCAATGTCGCCATTTCCAAAAATGGGCATCGTAATTCGAGGATTGTTTTTTACGCGCGCCACATGCGACCAGTCTGATTGGCCTTTGTACATCTGCGCTCGTGTGCGCGCATGAATAGAAAGTGCAGCAACGCCAATATCTTGCAATCGTTCGGCAACTTCGTCAATATTGATTGAATTATCATCCCAACCCAAACGGGTTTTTACCGTAACGGGCAAATTGGTACTTCGTATTACGGCTTTAGTCAAACGAATCATCAAATCTACATCTTTCAAAACGCCTGCGCCTGCGCCTTTGCAAACCACTTTTTTTACTGGACAGCCAAAGTTTATGTCTATCAAATCTGGATTGACAGTCGAAACTATTTTAGAAGAAAGCGCCATGGCCTGTTCATCGCCACCAAAAATTTGAATTCCGACAGGGCGTTCATAATCGAAAATATCCAATTTCATGCGACTTTTTATTGCATCACGAATTAATCCTTCCGAAGAAATAAATTCAGAATACATCAAATCGGCACCATGGGCTTTGCACAACCTCCTGAAAGGTGGATCGCTCACGTCTTCCATTGGAGCAAGCAACAACGGAAAATCTGGAAGTATTATATTTTTGCCAATTTTTATCAAAAGAATTAATTTTTTACAAAGATAGTTAAGAAAATTCAGTTTTAAAATTTAATATAAAGAGTGCTTTACAATTAAAATTAATAATTATTTTTACCAAAACTAAGTATGTTATACGATTTTAATTTTTATTCTTCACTTCTCTTAATTACTTTTTCACAAGGTTTATTTTATAGCGTTTTATTATTTAAAAAAGGATTTCAGACCCAGAATAAATCGCATTATTGGTTGAGTTTGTTTGTGTTTTTATGCAGTTTATTTATTGCGCCTTGGATGTTTGGTTTTGCAGGTTGATATGACAATCAACTTTATAGAAATTTTATGTTCTATATGCCATTTCAACACTTGTTTTTTATTGGACCACTATTGTTTTTTTATATTAAAAGTTTATTGAATCCTTCATTTCGACTCAATAAAAAACAGTTTTTACATTTACTTCCTGGTATTTTATACTTACTGTACATTTTCGGCATTTTTATTTACGATAAATATATTTTCGGTAAACCGTATTTTTATGCCAACGGAATAGACAAAGATTTCGATTCGTGGTACCAATATTTAGGTTTTATTTCGATGCTGATTTACTTGGTTTTAAGTATCAAATATTACTCGAATTACATAAAATTAATTGTGCAAATAACCAGTAATGCTGATGCAGTTTTGTTTCAATGGATCCGGAACTATTTATTTGCCTTTTTAGCAATGATTTTGCTTAAAGCTGTTTCCGAAATTTTCTTTACAATTTTTCCAGAATATACCAATTATATTGGTGGTTGGTGGTTTTATTTATTGTATTCTTTGATTTTGTATTATATTGCCATTACTGGATATGCAAATGCAACTCAAACAAAAATTGGTTTTGAAATATCGGTTTTCAATAGCAAATCAGTTATTATTTTAAATGAAAATCAAGTCGCAAATGATATTTCAATCGATATAAAAAACTACGATGTAAAGCCTGAAAATTCTAAAGAAATTAATGCCTGGAAAATCAAAATCGAAACTTTAATTCAAGCCGAAAAATTATATCAAAATCCTGAATTGTCTTTGACCGAAATTGCCAAAAATCTCGAATCGAATTCTAATGTTATTTCACGAGCCATCAATCAAGGTTTTGGTATGAATTTTAATGATTTTATAAATAATTATCGCATTGAAGCTGTTAAAGAAATGTTTGCAAAAAAGGAACATGAAAAATCTACTTTATTAGGTATTGCTTATGATTCTGGCTTCAATTCGAAAGCAACTTTTAACCGTGCTTTTAAGAAAAATACAGGTTTTACTCCTAAAGAATACTTAACTCAATTATAAAAAAGAAAAAATATGAAAATTGAGTATTTCAAACCTAAAAATATAGTTTTACAAAAATATATTGAAGGCTATTATTTTTTGACAAATGCTAAAGGCGAATTAGAAAATAATTATCTAACATTTCCAAACAATTATTGTATTGTATCGGTGACAGATAAATGTGAATTCAAATTTGAGAAAAACATATTAATTATATGCGAAAATGCTACAAAAAAATATTTTTCGACTATTATAACAAATTATCGAAAACCCATTCATTTGTCATATCAAGGAAATATTAAAGAGTTAACCACTTATTTCAAACCGCTGGGTATAAATGCTTTTTTGGACAAAAACCTACATACATATCTCAACGATTTTTTTGAAATATTTGAGCCGTTTGATGATTATATTCCAACAATGCAAACTATTCTTGCAAAAACAGATACAGATAAAGCACGAACTATTTTAGAAAATTATTGGTTGTCAAAACTAAAGACTTTTGAAAATGGTTTTCTGCAAAATACTATCAACTTGCTTGAAGATTATGAAAAAGACTTCACCATTCAGCAAGTTGCCGATGCATGCGAAACATCAAGACAAAACTTAGTCAAAATTTTTAAGACACATCTAGGCAAAACGCCATCTGATTATAAGAAAATAAATAGATTTAGAAACGCGTTGAATCAATTTCAAAAACAAAAAGAAAATCAACATCTTACTAAACTATTAGATAATAGTACATTTTACGATCAATCGCATTTTATTAAAGATTTTAGATCATTAACCGGAATGCTTCCGAAAACTTTTTTTAAGAATCTAGATTGTAATAAAGGCGAAGATATTAAGTGGTTGTGGATCTAGGCTAGTTTACATTTTTACAATTTTAGACCAATTGCTATAACTAGATTTACAACTAGTTATGGCGTTTTTCTTTTGTGGTAACTACAAGGTTTCAATCATCAATCAAATCATTATGAAAAAAATAATCACGTTATTATTTCTTACTCAACTTGCATTTTCGCAAACTCAAAACAAAAGGATAAAAGTTGTTTTATTGGGCACTTTTCATTTCGGTGCAACAACCGATAGAAATTCGACCAAATTTGACGATTTATTTACTGAAAAAAGACAATCTGAATTAGATTCTGTAACTCAGAATTTAACCAAATTAGGTATTGATAAAATCTTTATTGAAGATACTCCAATTAATCAAAAACAGCGAGAAACGCAATTTGAGGATTATAAAAACAATAAAATTACCGATCAAAAAGTGTTGAAAAATGAAATTGTTCAAGTTGCTTTTAGAACTGCTAAAGCTACTAATGCGCAATTAGTATGTACCGATTTTGAACAAGAATTACCTTATGACAAAATTGAAGCCTGGGAGAATATGCATAAAAATGAAAAGAATCCCTATTCGTTTTTTGAAATCGAATATCCATTTAAAGAAAAACTAAAAAAATTATCAGAAAGCACGATGTCCGAGTATTATATTCAATTAAATAACACATATTCGAGACAAGCTATACTTTTTGATTATTTGCATTATACTTTGTCTTATGGAACTGATAAAGAATATGTTGGAACTAATTTCACGACTTCTTATTACGATCGAAATTTAAAAATTTTTACAAATATACTTCGAAATATCGATTTAAAAATTGATAAAACAGTAGTTGTTTTATTTGGATCGAGCCACACTGCAATTATGCGTCAGTTTTTTGAAAATCATCCGTATTTTGAAATTGTCGAATTAGAAACCATATTGAAGTAAAAACAATCTAACAATTTACAACTATGATAGAAACTATTGAAACTCATTTTCTAAACAAAGTTTTTGAAGCAAGTGGCATCACAAAAGAAGAACTAAAAATAATTATCCCAAATTACAAGGAGATTAAATTGAACAAAAATGACTACTTACTTAAAGAAGGAGAAGTAGAAAAAAAATATTGGTTTGTTGAAAGTGGTTTCATTCGTTCTTATGTAATTGACACTGAAGGAAACGACATTACTTTCAATTTTTATTCTTCAAAAGATGTAGTAATTGACTATCCATCCATGTTCTTTTTTGCACCTTCAAGGGAAAACATGCAAGCATTGACCGATTGCGTTTGTTGGGAAATTAAATTAGAGGATTATCAAGAGTTGTTTAATACTATACCTAATTTTAGAGAACAACAAAAAGGATTGTTAGTAGGAAGTTATTTTGCATTAAAACAACACAGTATTTCATTAATTGCCGACGAAGCCAAAACCCGGTATTTGAATCTTTTGAAAACAAAACCACATATTGTTCAAAATATTTCTTTAAAACATATTGCCACTTTTCTTGGTATAACAGATACTTCACTAAGCCGAATTAGAAAAGAAATTGCAACAATTTAGTTTTCTTGTCTTATGGCAAGATTTAGTTTTTACAATCGCCACATCTTTGCATCAGTAATAACAATTAAAACTTTAACATGATGACACAAGTAAAAGAATTTATGTTGCTTTTCAGATTTGAACCAACTACCGAACAACCAACATCAGAACAATTACAAGAAATGGGTAAAAGTTGGGGCGAATTTATTGGCACAATTGCCATGCAAGGAAAACTGGTAAGCACCTACCAATTAGGTTTTGAAGGAAAACAAATTTTTGCCGACAAAACAACACAAGATGGTTTTCATATTGCCGAAGGAAAAATGATTGCTGGCAATATGGTTCTAAAAGCAGACTCAATGGAAGCTGCAACCGAATTGGCAAAAAATTGTCCAATCCTTTTAATGGGCGGAACCGTAGAAGTAAGATCCATAACACCAATGTAATTTAAACCAACAATCTAAAACTTATTAAAATGAAAACAGAAAACATTTACGCACAAGAAACAGCTGATAAATTTACAGCTAGAATTAATAAATTATCAGCAAAAACTTCGCCAGAATGGGGCAAAATGGATATTGCCCAAATGATGGCGCATTGCAACGTGAGTTATGAAATGGCATTTGATGAAAACTATAAAAAATCGAATGGCTTTCTAAGATTTATATTAAAAAATTTAGTAAAAAAAGGATTAGTTGATGAAAATCCGCTCAAAAAAAACAGTTCTACAGCAACAGAAATGTTAGTTAAAACATCTAAAAATTTTGAAACTGAAAAAACAAAACTTCTCGAAAATTTGGATCACTTAGTAAAAAAAGGCGAAAATTATTTTGATAGGAAAGATCACCCAGGTTTTGGAGTAATGACCAAAAACGAATGGAATAATTTTTACTACAAGCATTTAGACCATCATTTAACACAATTTGGAGTATAATTTTTAAAAAACAGAAAAATGAAGAAAGTATTTTCAATTATCGGAATAGCAATTATTGGATTTTTAGCCTTTGGAATATTTATGGCTAGCGATTTAAAATCTATAGAAATTGTAACAGAAACAACCATAAAAGGTTCAAAGCAAGACGTTTTTAATAGGGTGAAAAACTTATCAGAATTTCCAAAATGGTCACCGTTTTTGGTTCAAGATCCAACTCAGAAATACGAAGTAAAAGGAACCAATGGCACAGTTGGATCACAATGTCATTGGGTTGGAAATGGTGGTGAAGATGTTGGTTACCAAGAAATTACCAAAATAGAGGAAGGAAGTTTTGTAGGCAAAAAATGTGATATTCAAAAACCATTTGTAGCCAAACCAACTTTTGACTATAATTTTAGTGAAACTCAAGATGGTATCACTGTAAAAGAAACTTTTAAACTAGAATCAGGTCAAGTAGATGCGTTTTTCTTATGGCTATTTGGTGCCAAAGCAGAAATGATAAAAACCAACCAACAAGGTTTAGACTTACTTAAAAAATCAATTGAATCTTAAATTTAAAAAAATATGGACAAAAATGTAACCACAATGATCGAAAACCTGAAAGAAAAAACAGGTCATTCGCTAGACGAATGGAAAATAGTTATTTCAAAACAAAATCTAGCCAAACACGGCGAAATTGTAAAATTCTTAAAAGAATCGCACAATATTACACACGGATATGCCAGTGAAATTGCCCTGAAAGTATTAGGCTCTGATGCTGATTCGTCAAACGATGCAGATGCATTTATAGAAACACAATACAAAGGCAAAGAACATTTAAAAGCATTTTACGATAAACTCATTGCCGAAATTGAAAAATTTGATGGTGATTTTGAAATTGCTCCAAAGAAAACATACGTAAGTTTGAAACGTAAAAAGCAATTTGTAATTTTAAATCCAGCATCAAAAACACGTTTTGAAATTGGTTTTAACTTAAAAGGAACTGTAGCCAAAGGAAAACTCGAAAACGAAAAACCAAACGGCATTTGTTCACACAAAATCAATCTTGCTGATATTTCCGAAATTGACAAAGAAGTAATCGATTGGATAAAAATGGCTTATGAAAATGCAGGATGATGTTATAATAAAATAATTTACTAAACTCTTTTTTTGTTCTTATAAAACATTAAAAGAGTTTTGGTTGTTTAATGATTGTAAAACAAAAACTATGAAAAAATTTATCGTATTAGTAACAACATTTCTAACATTTTCTTGTAATCAACAAAAACCGAAACCTATGGAAACATCAGCAAACGAAAAACTTGTCAAACATTATTTTGAATATTTTAACAATCATGATTGGACGAAAATGGCAAATATGTATGTTGAAAATGCGGAATTTAAAGACCCATCGCTTGGTGAAGGAATTGTGAAGCAAACCAAACAACAAATTATCGATAAATATTCAGAATTGAATGGTGTTTTTCCTAATTTACATGACAAAATCGTTCAAATTTATCCATCGGGCGAAAAACATATTGTTGTAGAGTTTGTTTCTTCGGGCACTGCTCCTGATAACTCTAAATTTGAATTGCCAATTTGTACTATATTTACCATTGAAAACGGATTGATAACCAAAGACTTTAGCTATTTTGATAATTTTGAAGAATAAAAATAACATTAATAAACCATGACAAAAATCGACCTAACAAAACTCACTTCCGAAGCATTACAAATTGAAGCCAAAAAGCGAAATACTGCTTTTACTTCTTTTATAATCATTTTTGTATTACTAATTGGTGTATCAATTTTTTTGACAATAAAAAATGGTTTTGGTGTGTTTACAATACTTCCAATAACTTTTATTGCGCTAGTAGTTGCAATGAAAAAAGGGGTTGACGAAATTAAAAAAGAAATAGAATCAAGAAAATTATAAAATTCAAAAAAATGAAGAAAATCGACCTAAAAAAACTCACAAACGAGGAACTACAAATTGAATTAAAAAAGAGAAAATCAAGTTATAATTTATTAAAATTTGTAATAGGATTAATGATTGGAACTGCTATTTTCACCACTGTAAAAAAAGGTTTTGATTTTTTTACAGTATTTCCAGTATTTTTTATTCCGCTTGCAATTACGTCAAAATCAAGTTACGACGAAGTTAAAAAGGAAATAGAATCAAGAAAATTATAAAATTCAAAAAAATGAAGAAAATCGACCTAAAAAAACTCACAAACGAAGAACTACAAATTGAGCTTAAAAAAAGAAAAAACAACTACCAAGGTGGCGCATTTTTGGTCGGAATGATGATTGGCTGTGCGGTGTGGAGCCTTATGAAAAATGGTATTAGTTTCTTTATTTTTGTTCCATTTGTTTTTGCTTATTGGTTTAAAAATGCCAAACCAGATTATAACGAAGTTAAAAAAGAAATTCAATCTCGAGATTTAAAATAATGAAAAACTGTTTGAATTGCAATCAAGAAATAAATGCCAGTTTTTGTCCAAATTGTGGTCAAAAATCTTCTGTACATCAATATTCTGTAAAACATTTTAT
Source organism: Flavobacterium sp. (assembly GCA_031422015.1). GTDB lineage: Bacteria > Bacteroidota > Bacteroidia > Flavobacteriales > Flavobacteriaceae > Flavobacterium. The sequence continues at coordinate 70,133 of JANOPO010000047.1, forward strand.
TGAGCATGATTTGGTTCATGGTATTTTGCATGTCGATAAAGGAATTTTGTATACCATTAAAATGCTGTTCACAACGCCTGGACACACCATTAGAGAGTTCATTCAAGGGAAACGTGTAAATATTTTCAATTTTGTCACACTATTAATTATTATTATAGGAGTTTCGCATTTTTTGTCGAATTATGCGCAAGTTACTATGTTTGATATTATGCCTGGTAATAAAGGATTTATGAAAGAATATCAAGATCTTTCTCAAAAATATCCAAAACTTATTCTTCTTTTGACAATACCTTTTTATTCCATTATTACATTTTTTTGGTTCAAAAAAGCAAAATTAAATTTAACAGAACATTTTGTTTTAAACTCTTATAAAACAGCTGGCGAGTTACTTTTTGCCACATTATTTACATTAATCACTATTTTTTATAGTAATAAATCTGTTTTAGGATTGATTTTAGGATTGATTTCGCTTTTGTCGTATGCATATAATTTTTGGTTTTATCGACAATTTTTTTCTGCTTATGGATATACAAAGAAGAGTTTGATTATTAGAAGTTTTATGAGTGTCATATCCTATTTTTTTGTAAGTATTCTGATAGGAACATTAATTGCAATAGTATTACTTTTTAAAAATAAAATTTTGATTTAATTAGGGTAATCCAGAATAAAAATATCTAAAAATATAATTTGACACTTCTTTGAAAATCCTTATAAACAAAAGCTTTATAAGGGTTTTGTAATTTGAGACCTATTTATGTGGTATCAAATTATAATTTGAAACCTTCAACTGATTTTTGCATCGCATCTTTGCCACGTTGTTAAAAGTAAACAGCATAACAAATTAATTTAAACTTTACTATAATGAAAAACTTAATTAAAATTACTGCAATCGTATCTATTTTATTTTTACAAATTTCATGCAAAACTTATCAGGATATTGCACCAAAAACGGCAACTATAATTGTTCCTGCTAAAGGCGAAATCGAACTATTTAAAAATGTTGAACACGCTTCGTTTTTAATTAATTTAGTAAACAAAAGTGTTAAAAATTCCTGTGAAGCCTATACCATAAAAAACGGAAATAGAAAATGGATTTCGCCTTCTTTACCTGTAAACGGAAAGCTAGATTTTTCAGTTGCAAGTGCTGCATCGGTTTTACTACAAAATTTCAGTAACGAAAATATTTCGGTAGTTTATACGATTAAATAGCAATTTCAAAAATCAATTTCAATCAAAAAAAAAATTAAATATGAAAAAATCAATCTTTATACTCGCATTTATTTTTACAAGTTTGACAACATTTGCTCAACTTCGAGGTTCAGGAAAAACAGTTACAAAAACATACGATTATCAAAATTTCAACAAAGTTAATTTTGATGATTTAGACGGTAAACTCGAAATCGAAGTCGGCAAACCTTTTGGTATTTCGATCACAATTGATGACAATTTAGTTAACCTGTTAACGTTAGTTGAAAATTTTGACAATAAACAATTGACTATTGCACTAAAAGGAAATCGCAACAACAATATGTATATAGAAGACACAAAAATTAATGTCAAAATCACAATGCCATATTTAATCGAAGTTAGTAATAACGGAAATTCTGGTTTGACGGTTACTAACATCAATAGCAAAAATTTCAAAACCGAAAATCCTGCAAACGGAAGCACGACTTTATCCGGAATTGTTGATAATCTTGAAGTTATTTGTCGTGGAAATGGAAATCTAAACGCGTCAAAATTAATTGCAAAAAACGCATCGATAACTTGTCGTGGCAACGGAAATGCCAAAATAAATGCTGAAAAAATAATCGAATCAAATCGTTCTGGAAACGGAAATATTCAAAATGTTTTTCAATAACAATTGCAATGTCAAAATCAAATTCAATATCAAAAGTCAAATCTTACTACTTAATTCTAAAATCTTAATACTTTAAAAATATGAAACTATTAAAACAAATAACCAACCCAATCTTAATGCCGTTTTGGTGGCAAGATTTCTTAATCGCAATACCACGAATCGTTTGCGGATACTTATTGGCATCAAGTTTTGGAGCCGATAAATTTGGTATGCCGTGGTCGAATCCTGACAACGGACTAGGAATATTCGAAGTTGCCTTTTGGTTTCCGCAAGATGTGGCTGGTTATGGTGGCATATTTGCTTTGGCTCCAAGATTCTTTGCTTGGATGGGCGCATTTACAGAAGCAGTTGGAGGAGTTTTGCTTATTCTTGGTTTTCAAACCAGAATTGCAGGTTTTTTAACTATGTGTACTATGCTTGTAGCTATATTTATGCAACAATGGCAACATGGGCTGTGGATGATGCTTCCAGCAATGGGTTTTTTATGGATTAGTATTTTCTATATGATTTTGGGTTCCGGACGATTTGGAGTTGATTATCTATTCACTAAAAAAATTAAATAAAATGAAATCGAAGATTCACGAAAACAAAAAAAACAAACTAAAAATGTTGAGTAAAAACTTTATAATATTATCAGCAATTACAATACTTGGAATAACGAGTTGCGTTCAAAAATCTTACAACAGAAAAGTAACTTTATTGTTAGACGTTTCTGGAAATAAAGACATCAAATCAGTTGGAATTCGAGGCGAAAACAAACCTTTTCTTGGAACGAAGACCTTACAATGGAAGTCGTAAAAAAAGATTCGTTGTACAAAAAAACATTTGAAATCAATACTGGAAGACTTTGTACGGAACTTAAATTCACCATCAACGGAAATTTCGAATTACAAGACAAAGAAAACAGAAAAGTTTATTTTGATAAAAACGGAGAAACAGTATTTAAAGCGAAGTTTAATTCACTAAAATAGTTATATAAAATTAAGGAACAACCCAAAAAGAGTCTACCAAAACACCATTTTTATATAAATAATTTGCTTTTCGGTTTCCTAAATAATCCAGATATAAAAATTCTAATTCATAAACTTGGCAAACAATAACAGCAAAGTTTTCTTGAAATAAATCACTTTCGACAACAGTTGGTTTTATTTCAGAAAACTTTCCGTCGTAACCCAAAGTTGGTGCTTTAGATTTTGAATTTGGTGCGTTAATTGTCATGTAGCCCAACCGCGCTTGTGGACTTAAGGATTTCCATCGATCGTTTGATAATGAATCGTTTTTATGCATTTTTACAGTTACTTTTAGAACAATCTGCACGCGTTGCTTGGCATCATAAAACAACAAAGTAATTCGATTGTCTCTTTGCAAATCTTCAAACTTTCTAGAACGATTATCCGTATAAAAGTAAATAGTTTTTTGAGATTCGTTTACTTTCCTATTGATAACCATTCTCAAAGAAGCATCATTATTTTCGCCAATCGTACCAACGCACATTGTACGAAAACCGTTTTTTTTCTTGACTGATCCGTTCAATAATTTTTTCCAAGCAAGAATTTCTAAACTATTTAAATCGTAAAAAGAATCATTAATTTTTACAACATTGTCTTTTTGATCATTCATTTTGAAGTCAATTTTAATTGAAATAAAGCATAAAATCCCAGAACCAATTCGCCGAAGGTTCCAAAAACAAAAATTGTAGACGGAATTCCGTCAAAAATTAATGAAACAATTCTTCCAAAACCCAATCCAAACATAAATAACATATTACAAATTGTTGCAATTTCCCAAAATTTTGAGTTAAAAATTCCTAAAATCCACAACGATGCAAAAGCTAAGTACAAACCAAAAATGGCTTTTAAAATATTCGCCTCATCCATTGTGTTTGTATCGACTTTTAAAAATACATTAGGATAAAAACCATATGTAAATGCTGCCGAGATCACAACTATTGAAGACAAAACGAGATGCAAATTTTTGATAAAGCGTAATTTGTACATTAGCAATAGTTTAATATTTGAAATTAAAGAGATTATACGATAGTTTCTATTTAAATTTAATCTATAAAAAGCAAAAATACAATCAAAAAGAAACAATCTTGTTGTTTTTAAAACAAATTAAAGACCGATTGTCTTAACATTAGGGTTTGTTCAATCTCAAATAAAAACTTTAGTACTATATTTGTACTATATTTATTTTTAAATACACATAGATCTTTACTATCGAATGAAACACATCAGAAATTTTTGCATTATTGCACATATTGATCACGGCAAAAGTACGCTGGCCGACCGGCTTTTAGGCGCAACCCAAACCGTAACTGCTCGTGAAGAAAAAGCACAATTGCTTGACAATATGGATTTAGAGCGCGAACGGGGCATTACCATAAAAAGTCACGCCATCCAAATGGAATATACCTATCAGGGTCAAGAATATATTTTGAACCTAATTGATACGCCAGGACATGTCGATTTTTCTTATGAAGTTTCGCGCTCGATTGCTGCTTGCGAAGGCGCACTTTTGATTGTTGATGCTGCGCAAAGCATTCAGGCTCAGACGATTTCTAATTTATATTTGGCTTTAGAAAACGATTTGGAAATTATTCCAGTGTTGAATAAAGTTGACTTACCAAGCGCGAATCCTGAAGAAGTTAGTGATGATATTATCGATTTATTAGGTTGTAAACTAGAAGATATTATTCACGCAAGTGGAAAAACGGGTTTTGGTGTCGAAAATATTTTAGCTGCTATTATCGAAAAAATTCCTGCACCGAAAGGAAATATTGAAGAACCTTTGCAAGCATTGATTTTTGATTCGCATTACAATCCGTTTCGAGGTATCGAAGTTATTTTTAGAGTTAAAAATGGCGAAATTCGAAAAGGGCAGAAAATAAAATTTATGGCAACTGGCAACGAATATTTTGCTGACGAAATAGGAACTTTGAAATTAAATCAAGTTCCAAAAAACGTTATTTCTGCTGGCGATGTTGGGTATTTAATTTCCGGTATAAAAGAAGCAAAAGAAGTAAAAGTAGGTGACACATTAACCGATGCAAAAACACCAACAACCAACATGATTATTGGTTTTGAAGATGTAAAACCAATGGTTTTTGCAGGTATTTATCCTGTTGATACCGAAGATTATGAAGAGTTGCGAAACTCCATGGAAAAACTTCAATTGAATGATGCTTCTTTGGTTTTTGTTCCCGAAAGTTCTGCAGCTTTGGGGTTTGGTTTCCGATGCGGATTCTTGGGAATGTTGCACATGGAAATTATTCAAGAACGTTTGGAACGAGAATTTGATATGACTGTAATTACAACTGTTCCTAACGTTTCATATCATGCGTTTACGAAGAAAAATCCAGAGGATATCATGATTGTCAATAATCCAACCGATTTGCCAGATCCGTCGAGTTTAGATCGTGTTGAAGAACCTTACATAAAAGCTACGATTATTACCAAAGCTGATTTTGTTGGTAACGTAATGAGTTTGTGTATTGAAAAACGTGGCGTGATTACCAATCAAACCTATTTGACGACCGAACGTGTTGAATTAAATTTTGATATGCCACTAGCCGAAATCGTATTCGATTTTTACGATCGATTGAAAACTGTTTCGAAAGGTTATGCATCGTTTGATTATTCGCCAATTGGTTTGCGAACCTCGAAGTTAGTTCGTCTTGATGTTTTGTTAAATGCAACTTCTGTAGATGCTTTGTCGGCCTTAATTCACGAAAGTAACGCGTACAACATTGGTAAAAAGATGTGCGAAAAATTGAAAGAATTGATTCCTCGTCAACAATTTGATATTCCGATTCAAGCAGCAATTGGAGCCAAAATCATTGCGCGCGAAACCATAAAAGCACTCCGAAAAGACGTTACCTCCAAATGTTATGGTGGCGATATTTCTAGAAAACGAAAATTGCTCGAAAAACAGAAAAAAGGAAAAAAACGCATGCGCCAAGTAGGAAATGTTGAGATTCCACAAGAAGCATTTATGGCCGTTTTGAAATTGAATGACTAATATTTTAAGCTTTTAGATAAAGACGACAAGATAAAAAGACAAACCCGATGACGAAAGTTGTCGGTTTTTTTATTTCAAATTAATTAGATTTTTAATATAAATCTTCAAAATAACAACTAACTAATTTTACTAACATAAAAAAAATCCCATTCTTTCGAATAGGATTTACTCATTAAGTTGTAAAAAGAAAATTAATAATTAAAATCTTTTCTGTTATCTTCAATTTTTGCATCAACTTTCAAAGCTGGGATAACTCTTCCAGAAAAACCTGATGCTTGCTGTGCTACTTTTTTAGTAAACTCAGCATATGATTTCAAAACCGGTGCCTTAGTAACTGTTTTTGCTCTAATTACATAAACCCCAGAATTTCCTTCGATTGTTGAAGAAGTTTTATTCGCAGACATCCCAAAAGCTGTGCCGACAACTTTAGGCTCAAATCCTGTGTTGGGAATTGATGGATTTGCTAATGTCAAATCCATTGAGTTTTGCACTGTAGTACCGTTTGCTGTGGCGATAGCTTCTAATGATGCACCTTTCATTTTGGCTTTAATTTTTTCTGCTTTTTTAATGTTTTTCAATTTCATTTCTACCATTGGTCTGGCATCTTCAGCAGACATTAAACCTTCTTCGTTAGCTTTCTTTAATTTTACAATTACGTTACCAACATTTGCGATTTCAAAACGTTTTACATCTCCAACATTAGATTCTTTATCAAAAGCCCAACGTACAATTTGTCTTTGATTTTGAATTCCTCCAACATTTTCATCCATTACTTTGACTTTGACAGTTGGATTAATAGTTAATTTATCTGCTTTCGCAACCGCTGAAAAATCTTTTTCAGAAGCATCCATTTCAAATTTTACGGCTTTTGTATAAATTTTATCAGCAGTCGCTTCTGATGGTTCTATTTTTTGAGCAATTGTAGCCAATCGAACACCATCTTGCTTATCGGTAACGTTAATAATATGAAAACCAAAATCTGTTTCAACCAAACCTATTTTGCCAACACCATTGTTAAATACAAAATCATTAAAAGGTTTTACCATTTGTCCTGGACCAAAATAACCTAAATCACCACCTTGTTGAGAAGATGAGTCGTCAGAATTGGTTAATGCCAACATCAAAAAACTTGACGGATTTGCTTGCACTTGACTTAACAATCCTTGCGCTTTCATTTGTGCCTCTACTTTAGTTCGCTTTTCTTTTTTGTTTGGCACTGCTGTTCCCTCATAACTTATCAAGATATGACTGGCTTTTGCAGTAGCCCCAGATTTTCTTCCCATTGCTTTAGTAATACAATAATCTTTACCATTCATGTATGGACCAAAAACTTGACCAACTGGCAAATTATACAGTTGCTCAGCAAATTCTGCTGGCAAATCTTTTTTGGCAACATATGCAGAATCATATGCTTTTTGAGAATTTTCGTTTACAAATGCAACTGCATTCGCTGTTGTTCTAAAACCAGCTAAAGTATCGTTAGTTTTAGTTGTTTCATTATATTTAACAACATTTGACAACAATCCGTTGATTTTGTTTTTGACTTCTGCTTCGTCTTCTGGAGATGGCTTATCTTCAATCATTACATAATCTAATTCACGATTTGACTCAGCTTTATACTTTTTCTCGTCTTTTTTAATAAAGTCTAAGATTTCAGTATCTGAAATTTTAATATCCGTGTCTTTAATGGTAGAAAATAAAACGGACACAAAATCGAAACTCACTTTGTCGGACTCCATTTTATATTTCATCTTTCCTTCTGCTTCCGTAGTAAACATACCCGCCTTAACCAACGTATTGTACATCTGATATTTGGCATTTAAAGTCGCATCTTTTTCGCGATCTTTTAGTTGTGCAGCTTGTTCCGGATTGGATTTAAAAAATTCTTTAAATTTTGATTCATCAAATTTTCCATCTGTTTGAAAAGTTGCATTCTGACCAATACTTTGATCATTTTTAAAAACTTCCATAATGTGCTTGTTACCAACACGAAGTCCTAACTTTTCAAACTCTGCAGTTAATAAAGCTATTGAAACTTCTTGCTCCCAAACCTGATTTGCTGCTTGAACGGCCGTTCGACCTTGACCACTTTTTTCTACATTTGAAACCTTCTGCCGAAATTCCTCAAATGAAATATCCTTTCCATTAATTGCGCCGACATCTGTTGAATTACTAGAAAAACTATTGTTAGAAACTATATCTCCTATTATGAATGCGAATAAACTCAAACCAATAACTAACATTAGTAAGAGAGAACGTTGTCTAATTTTTGCTAAAACTGCCATTTTTATATTTGTTATATTTTATTTTCAATTTGCGAAAATACAATTATCTATTTAATAATTATAGTTTGGCTTTTAAAATTTGAAAAAAAATTGATTATATTGTTTATTTTCTATAATTCGCTATCAAATAATCGATAAATCATGTATAATCACAACTAAAAAAAATTATAAAAAAGATAATTTCGTGTATATAAACAAAAAGGTTGGTGTTATTTCTAAAAATCAATGAATTATATTTGTAAAAAAATATTTAAATTAAGTTGTAGCTATTTTTTAACATAAAAAAAATTAATAAATAAAAATTTACAATAAGTAAAAGCTGATGAAATACTACATTATTGCGGGCGAAGCATCGGGCGATTTGCACGGATCGAATTTGATGAGCGCACTGTTTAAAGAGGATTCACAAGCCGAAATTCGATTTTGGGGTGGCGATTTGATGCAAAATGCCGGCGGCACATTGGTAAAACATTATCGCGAATTGGCGTTTATGGGTTTTTTAGAAGTGATTTTGAACCTGAAAACAATTTTGAATAATATTAAAATTTGTAAATCGGATATCGAAAAGTTTTCGCCCGACGTACTAATTTTTATTGATTATCCCGGTTTTAATATGCGAATTGCCAAGTGGGCGAAAGAGAAAGGTATGAAAACGCATTATTATATTTCGCCACAAATTTGGGCTTGGAAGGAAAATAGAATCAAGGATATTCGTCGTGATGTTGACAAAATGTATGTAATTTTACCTTTCGAAAAAGATTTTTACGAAGTAAAACATAACTTTTCTGTGGAGTTTGTTGGGCACCCTTTGATTGATGCGATAGCTAATCGTGCGAAAATCAATGAAGTAGCTTTCAGGAAAAATAACAACCTCAACGACAAGCCCATAATTGCACTTTTGCCCGGAAGTCGCAAGCAGGAAATTACCAAATTATTGTCGGTCATGCTTTCGGTTGTGGATGAATTTGCCGGCTATCAATTTGTTATTGCTGGTGCACCAAGTCAAGAATTTGCGTTTTACGAACAATTTTTGACAAATAAAAACGTAAAATTTATCTCGAATAAAACCTACGATTTGTTGTCATTTGCGAAAGCGGCTTTAGTAACTTCTGGAACGGCAACGCTAGAAACAGCCTTGTTTAAAGTGCCCGAGGTGGTTTGTTATAAAGGAAGTTGGGCGTCGTATCAAATTGCAAAACGATTAATTACGCTCAAATATATTTCGCTAGTAAATCTCATCATGGATCAAGAAGTTGTAGCAGAATTGATTCAGAATGAATGTACTACCAAAAACATTAAAACCCAATTGACAAAAATATTAGAACCAAAATACCGCCAACAACTTTTAGCAAATTATGATATTCTGGAAACCAAATTGGGTGGTATTGGTGCAAGCGCAAAAACAGCAAAATTGATTGTTAAAAATTTAAAATAGTTTTTATTAAGAAAAAAAAGTTATTTTAGTAGGATGAAAATACTTCATTTCCCGCTAACTAAAATTTCTTTTTGCTTTGTGGCAGGCTTACTTGTGTCTCATTATTGGCTGCCGAGTTTTGGTTTGCTGGTTTCTTTTTCAGTTGTATTTTTTCTGCTTTTTATTGGAAGTTATTTTTTAGTTTTAAATAATAAAATAGCCTCTTTTTATTTCGGAATTTCAACTTGGGTTTTGTCTTTTATGGTTGGAATTATATCTGTTTTTATTCATAATAATCGTTTTGAAAAAGATAATTATTCGAATAAAATTAAAGATTTCGAAAAGCGGCATACTATTGAATTAGTGCTTCGTGAAAAACTAAAAACCAGCAATCAAAACTATAGATTTATTGCTGTTGTTAAGAAAATCGATACTGAAATTTGTTCAGGAAAAGTGTTGCTGAATATCAATAAAGACAGTGTGAATCATTCGTTTTTTATTGGCGAACATCTTAAAATTTCTTCTACTATTTACAAAAATAAATCCACCAAAAACCCTGCGCAATTTGATTATTCAAAGTACTTAGAAAACAAATCGATTTTTGGTCAAGTTTATGCCACTGCAATTGATATAAAAATTAGTTCTGATATTAAAAAAGATATTTGGTATTATTCGGATAAAATTCGGCAACGAATTGTTACAAATCTTGAGAAAAATAATTTTAGTAAAAACGAATTAGCTGTAACTTTGGCCCTGTTGCTAGGCCAACAACAAGATATTGCTTCGGATGTGTTACAGGATTATCAACTAGCTGGTGCGGTTCATATTTTATCAGTTTCAGGATTGCATGTTGGTTTTATCTTGCTATTTATAAACTTGTTGCTCAAACGATTACCGAAAACGAAGTTCAATTTGTATTTCAAGTTATTAGTAACAATTTTTTCCCTTTGGGGATTTGCGATTATTGCAGGACTTTCGCCTTCGGTAGTTCGATCGGCAGCGATGTTTAGTATCGTAGCAATCGGAATGTTCTTGAATAGGAAAACCAATATTTTTCATACCTTATTGATTTCGATGTTGTTGATTTTATTTTTTCAACCTTCGTTTTTGTTTGATGTTGGATTTCAGTTGAGTTATTTGGCGTTGTTTTTTATTCTTTGGTTACAACCTTTACTTTCTAAAATTTGGCTACCGAAAAATAAAATTACCAAATACTTTTGGGATATTATGACTGTTTCGTGTGCGGCACAAATTGGCGCTTTCCCATTGAGTATTTATTATTTTCATCAGTTTCCAGGTTTGTTTTTTATTACTAATTTGATTGTGATTCCATTTCTAGTGATCATTATGGGTTGGGGCGTTTTTGTGATGATTTGGGCATTTTTTGGAAGTGTTCCGATGTTTTTTACTCAAATTCTTGAAGCTTTAATCAAATTTATGACCTGGATTATTGCTTGGGTTGCGTCGCTCGAAAACTTTATTATTAAAGATATTTCGTTTAATTTTAATATGTTGCTTTCCTCCTATTTGTTTATCATTGGAGCGATTATTTGGTTCAAAAAACCAAATTCCCATAAACTTGTTTTTGCACTTTTGAGCTTGCTTCTTTTTCAAATTTGTTATTTTGAAACCATTTGGAAAAACCAGCAAAATGGCGAATTAATCGTTTTTAACTGCAAACGAAATACAATTATTACCAAGAAAAATGGTTCGAAATTGACCGTGTTTGCAAATGATTCTATCCTGAAAAAGACAAGTTCAAATTCACTTTTAAAATCCTACCGAGTTGAAAATTTCTGTGCTATTTCTAAAAAAGAAATTTTAGGAAATGTATTGTTTCTTAATCAAAAGAAATTACTTATTCTGGATGAAACGGCTGCTTATGTAAATTGTAATCCAGATGTTTTAGTTCTAAAAAATTCTCCAAAAATAAATTTAGATCGTTTGATATTAGATCTGAAACCAAAAGTAATTATTGCCGATGCTTCCAACTTTAAAACTTATGTAAAACGTTGGCAAGCAACTTGTGAGAAACTAAAAATCCCTTTTCATGCTACTGCTGAAAAGGGATTTTATAGATTGGAATAGAAAATTACACTTTTTTCTTAGCTTTCTTTTTAGTCGTTTTAACAACTTTTTTTGCTGTTGGATAAGGCACAAACTTTGTTAAAATCTGATTAGCTCCTTCCAACCATTTCGATGGTCCGCCTGCAACATAACCCGTACTCCCTAATTGTTCTAAATTTGTTTTACCATCAACGCCAACACCTTCTTTAGCAAACCAAATAGTTGGATAACCGCGAACTTGAAAAAGTTGTTGCAATGTATTGTTTTGCTCGCGAAGCGTTGCTTCCAGTTGTTTTCTGCGGGGATAATCGAGTTCAACTAAAACTGCCTTTTCTTTTGCCCAAACAGTAAATTCTGAAGTTTTGAAGACTTCATTTTGCAATCGGATACACCAACCGCACCAATCTGAACCAGTAAAAAAAAGCAATAATGGTTTATTTTCAGATTTTGATATTGCAATTGCTTTATTCATATCGGTATGCCAAGTAAGTTCTTGCGCATTAATAGCAAGTGTCACTATACCAAAAAGAAAAAGATAAACTATTCTCTTCATATTACTATTATTTTAATTCGCTTAATAACTGATCTGCGGTTCTATAACCTACCACATTTTTGCCAAGCTCCCCTTTTGCATCAATAACGTACATTGTAGGATATCCTCTAACTTGCAAAAATCCCGTAAATTCATGCATTCCGTTGCGACCTGTTTTTCCTTCTACAAAACTTGGGTTGGTGTATTTTTTTCCTTTAAAATTGACTTCCGATTTGCCTTCGGCGTTAAATTTTACAGCATAATAATTTGCCGAAATTTCATCCATAAAAGCTTTTTCTTTAAAAGTTTGTTTGTCTAACATTTTACAAGGACCACACCAATCGGTGTATACATCCATAAAAATTGGTTTTGGTGTCACTTTTTGCAAAGCCAAAGCTTCATCTAATGTTAGCCATTTTACTTCTTGTGCTTGAGATGCAAAAGTTCCTATGGTAAGGAAAAGAGCGATAAGTATTTTTTTCATTTTTGTTAATTTAAGAATCTTTTATTCAAATATAATGCCGAAAATAAATAATTTATTTTACTTCTTGCATTAATTTTTTCACAAAAGGTGAAATTGCAATTAAAATTATTCCTGCCAAAAGCGAATAAAGCCCTAATTGTTTGTAGCCTTCGGTATAGGTCAACAATATTTCGAGTTTTGAAGCACCTTGCTTGGCTTCAGATAATCCTGCGCCAATAATTCCGGCAACATACTGCCCATAAGCACTTGCCAAAAACCACATTCCCATCATCATTCCTTGTAGGTTTTTTGTCGAAAGCTTTGTCATTATTGATAGACCAATTGGCGAAAGACAAAGTTCTCCAATCGTTATTACTAATAAGGCTAAAGTGAAAAAGTTCAACGACGTTATTCCTGCCAAAGTAGCAAAAAGCTTGGTTGCAAATAGCACATAATAGCCTAATCCTAGAAAAATAAATCCTAAACCGAACTTAATAATGGTGTTGGGTTCGATTTTTCTCTTACTCATCCAAATCCATAATAATCCTAAAATTGGTGCTAATATAATTACGAAAAATGCCCCACCAGAATTATTGACTCCATTGGGATCGAGTGTCAATCCAAGTAGGTTTTTATCTAGATTTTCGGCTGCAAAAATGCTTAACGAACCGCCGCTTTGCTCATAGATTCCCCAAAAAATAATTGAAAACAAAATAAAAACCAAAGCTGCCCAAAGTTTGTTGCGTTCTTGCGGTGTTACTTTTGTCATTTCACAAAACAAATACAATAAAGTTATTGGGCCAATTGTCCACATAAAATAATCCGTGTATTGCGTTTTTGAAACCATAATTTGGATGATTGGCACCATTAAAAGCGTCCCGATATAAACGGCATATTCCAAAGCTTTTGCTATTGGTTTTGATTGCACTTCTGCTAATGGATGTCCGGGTTGCAAGCCAATAACTCCAAGCGATTTTTGAGTAAATATAAAATTGATTAAACTGATAATCATCACGATAACTGCCAATCCGAAAGCTACATTCCAGCGTAAAGTTTCAGGAATACTGTCTGCAAACATTTCGCCTTTTCCGATAGCAATACAAATATAACCGCCCAATAATGCTCCAATATTGATGCCTGCATAAAACAGAGAAAAACCTGCATCGGTTCTGGAATCGCCAGCCTTGTATAATTTTCCGACCATTGTAGAAATATTTGGCTTGAAAAAACCAGTTCCGACAATGGTAAAAGCAATTCCGAGAAAAAAATAATCGTGCGGATTTGTGGCTAGAATTGCGCTACCAACAATCATTAATGCTCCGCCCCAAAATAAAGATTTTCTGAAACCTAAAATTTTATCGGCAAACAAACCACCTACAAAAGTAAAAGCATAAACAAAAGCTTGAGTTGCTCCATATTGCAAATTGGCTTCGGTTTTTTGGAAATCAAGTTCTGATATCATAAAGAAAACCAACATTCCGCGCATGCCATAAAAGCAGAAACGTTCCCACATTTCTGAGAAAAATAAACCCCACAGTTGTTTGGGATATTTTCCTTTGAAGTTTTGAACTTGATCTAGTGTTAATGTTTGTTGCATAGCGTGCTTTGAAGGGTTTAAATCTTAATTTTTTCCAACAATCGGGTTATGTTAGATTTTTATTTTTATCGAATGGGAATCGGAAATATAGGCAAACTACAATGCCCCAATTCATCAACCGCTTGCACGGTAAAAATAAAATTGTCTTTCGAATAAGGTATAGTAATTGTGGTAGCTTTTGTGAAAATAGTTTTTTCCCAATGATTCGCTGAGGTTTCTCTAATTAATATGTTGTATCCGAAAGTGCTTTTACCTCCAGTTTCTTTCCATAATAATGTTGAAGAATTGGTGAGTTCTTTTATTTCAATTCCCACATTTGTTGGTGCACTTGGCGCTAAAGCCAAATTGCAAAAGGTTGCTAAATTAGCGCAAGTTACTTTTCGAAGGTATTCAAAATCCATATATTCAGGTAAATCACCAAATGGCGTACCACTTTCTGTGCGAACATCCTGATGTTGGTGGTTGTAATTTTCATTCATCTCGCAAAAGCGAACCGCTGTAAAACCATTTTGCATAAATGGAGTATGGTCGCCACCACGCAGAAAACGATCGTTGCGATAGACCAATTTTACTTCCAATTGATCAACATATTGATTTGTAATTGTTTTAATATAACGTGCCAATAATCTTGATGGGCTATCATTATCACGACTTGTTGTTTTTCGAATTTTGGCCTCTTCATCAGTTTCTAAAAAAGGAATTGCCTCGCTAAAAATGCGTACTTGGGTGTTGTCCTTAATATTTGTTCCGCTCGAGGTACTGTTGCCAATCATATCGTTGTTAAGCATTGCAACAATATTCCAGTTATTAGATTTAGCAAATTCTGCTAAATATTTTGCACCATAAAGACCTTGTTCTTCGCCAGTAACCGCCACAAAAATTAACGTAAACGGAAATTGTCTTGAACTCATAATTCTGCACATTTCCATCATAGCTGCAACACCAGAGCCATCATCATTGGCGCCAGGCGCATCAATTGTGGCGTTCATAACATCTGTAGCGCGCGAGTCCAGATGCCCACTAACAATTAAAACCCGATTATCAGTAGGATCAAAACCTTGATATGTTGCCATCACGTTGGCAACTTCGGTATCATTTGTAATGCGCTTGCCATCCGCTTTTAGTGTAAAATAATCGATTTTTGATGATAATCTACCATTACTATTAGCTATATATTTATCAAATTCTGATTTTACCCAGCGTTGTGCTGCGCCAATACCTCGAGTTTCGCTTTTGGTTTCGCTTAAGGTATGTCGTGTACCGAAAGTAACCAACTTGCGGACAATTGTCTCCAAATTTTCTGATTTTACTTCTGTAACCATTTTTTTTATTTCCGAATCAATTTCTGTTATTTGACAAAATGCAGATTGGATAAAAAATATAAAAAATACTATTTGTATTGACTTGATTTTCACGGTAATTAATTTTTTTGAATATACTAATTAATCCCTTTTTCTTTCATGACTTTATTGAGTTGTTTCAGTAATGCAAACATCAATAAGGTAGCAAACATTAGCAAACTGAAATTTACCCAAAAGAAATCGGCTTTATTATCGTAAGTATCCCACATACTGGCAAGTACTCCCGATAACTTGTTTCCGATAGATGTTGATAAAAACCAGCCGCCCATCATGAGCGATGTAATATTTGTTGGACTCAATTTGGATACGACCGATAATCCCATCGGACTCAAGAAAAGTTCCCCAATTGTAATAATTCCGTAATTGGCAACGAGCCACCAAACGGATACTTTTTCGGCACCGTTTCCGCCAATTTTTACTGCGGCAACCATTACTAATACTGACAATGCCGAAATTAATAATCCGAAGGCGATCTTTGTTGGTGTGGAAGGTTCTTTTTTTCTAGATCGTAAAAAAGTAAAAAATGCTACAACTAATGGCGTCAAGATTATTACCCAACCTGGATTGATTGATTGGCTTAAATTGGTAGCCCAAAGCGAAACTTTAGAACCTTCGGTTGGTAATTTTTCTTTGGCAACATTTCTGAAATAAATCGGGTAGTCAACCGTTTTTTGGACAATGCCATCCGTTTTTTGAAGTCGGAAACTAGCATCATACAATTCGGTAGCATCTTTTTTGTAATCGACATCTTTCGAAAATTTCAATCCATTGAAAACTGATTTTGTAGTTCCAGATATTTCTCTATCGGTATAACGATCTGCCCAAGTGGTCAATGCGGAACCGTTTAATTTGAAAACTGCCCAAAACAAAATTACAACTGCAAATATCGATAGTAAGGCGCCAATTGGTCTTTTATCCTCTGGTTTAGCTTTGAAATATAAACTTCCGTAGAAAAAAATTACGGGAATACAGGCAAATATAAATGCATCCGTACTATCCGACCCAAAAACATAACTGTTCAAATTGGTTTCGGAAGCGACACCTTTTAGCATCCACCCGATAACGCCAAAAATTACGGATGGCAAAAGAATGAACAGCACAATTTTATAAAACGGCATATCGCCTTCTTGAACGCCTTTTTTATCGGTTTTGTTGCCGTAGTGTTTGGTTCCCATCAAAAAGACAACAACGCCAACCAACATACCGACCCCTGCGGCCATAAACGCATATTGCCAACCCAAAAGAATTTGCAATGCTGCGCCAAAAAAGTTGCAGATAAAAGCACCAACATTGATTCCCATATAGAAAATATTATAGCCTTCGTCTTTCTTTTCTTTATATTCATCTTCGGAATAAAAATTTCCTAGCAAAGTAGAAATGTTTGGTTTAAAGAATCCGTTTCCGACAATAACAAAAGTCATGGCAATATAAAGCGACGTTATGTTGTGAATTCCCATCATAAAATAGCCAATTCCCATAAGGATTCCGCCTATTACAATCGAGTTTTTGTAGCCTAAATACCGATCAGCAATTAATCCGCCGATGAAAGGTGTTAAGAAAACTAGTGCGATAAAAGTACCATACAAATCGGATGCTTCTTTCTCTGTCATGGCAAAACCTGCTTCGACATCTTTCAGATAAAGTGTAAAAATTCCGATCATGAGATAATATCCAAATCGTTCCCACATTTCGGATAAAAATAAATAAGGCAATGCTTTAGGGTGCGATTTCCACATGATTTTTTGATTACTGATTATAAAAAAACAAACCTACAAGAAATTCTTGTAGGTTTGAAAGATATAAATTATTTTTTAAATTATCGATTAACGATCTAAATCTGGAATTCCTTCAATATGGTCGTTATGTTGCATTTTTTCTAACCAAGAACTCAACACAAATAAAATTGCTGCAGCAGTTCCTGACATAATTATAAACAAAATAAAAAACTCATATAAATTAGTAATTTGAAATCCCAAAAATGAAGTTGCGCCTCCAGTTCCATCTTCTCCTCCAGGAATTAAAGCACTCAGGGTTCCTGCAAATTTGTTTGCGGCAGCATTTGCCAAAAACCAAGTTCCCATCATTAAAGAGGACAAACGCAATGGCGCTAATTTTGAAACCATTGATAAACCAATTGGTGACAAACATAATTCACCAATAGTGTGAATTACATATAAACCGATTAGCCACCACATGGATACTTTTTCGCCCAAACCTAATCCTTTTACTGCGATTGCAATCACAACATATCCCATTGCTACCAGTAACAAACCGATAGCCATTTTTTTAGGCGAGGATGGCTCAAGTTTTCGAGCATATAAAAAGCCCCAGACAATTGTCATAATTGGTGCTAAAGCTATAACAGCTAGCGGGTTCACAGATTGAAAATACGATGCTGGCATTTCCCAACCAAACAATGTTCTTTCGGTTTGTCTATCAGCAAATAATGTCAATGAAGCGCCAGCTTGTTCAAATGCTCCCCAAAAGAAGATTACAAAAAAGGCAAGAATAAAAATTACGACAATTCGATTCATTTCTATTTTTGACAAACTTTTATCCGTCAAAATAAGAATTGGCATCAATATCATCGCGCCGTAAATGAAATAACTAATAATATCTAAATCGCTTTTGAACATTTGTTTGAAATTCAACATAAAAAAGATGATTGCAATTGAACCAATAATCATTAAAATACTTTTGAGATCAAGATTTTTTACTGGCAAACCAATTTCTTTTCCTTCTTCAGAAATAAGATACTTTTTTTGACCCATTACAAAAGCTCCAAGTCCAATTAACATTCCGATTCCAGCGGCTAAGAATCCCCATTTGAAATCCATAGATCCACAAACTAAAGGCGAAAAGAAAGCACCAAGATTAATTCCCATATAAAAAATGGTAAATGCACTATCTATTCTTCTATCATTTGCAGGATATAATTGTCCAACCATTGTCGAAATATTTGGTTTGAAGAAACCGTTTCCGATAATAATGGCTGTTAATCCCATCCACATTAAAGATATTCCTCCATTTGCTCCTGCAGATGCACTAAAAAACATAAAAAACTGACCAATTGCCATTAATAGTCCACCAATTACAATACTGCGACGATTTCCTAAAAATTTATCGCATAAATAACCGCCTAAAAGTGGAGTTAGATAAACCAAACCTGTGT
Organism: Flavobacterium sp.; assembly: GCA_031422015.1. Classification (GTDB taxonomy): domain Bacteria; phylum Bacteroidota; class Bacteroidia; order Flavobacteriales; family Flavobacteriaceae; genus Flavobacterium. The sequence goes on from JANOPO010000047.1 coordinate 88,905, forward strand.
AACTTCCGTATATTTCAGAGGCATCGGCATCTTTCATTAATAATACTTTGGTCATAAATAGAATAAAGATGGCTCTCATTCCATAATAACTGAATCGTTCCCACATTTCTGTGAAAAATAAGAAGTATAATCCTTTTGGATGTCCTGTTTTTACTGTTGTTTCATTCATTTTTAAGTAGTTTAATTTATGGTTAATTAGTTAGTATTTGTTATTTTATATTTTTAAGATAGCTCCAAACAAGCAAGATCCTTTTTATCTGGATTTTCTATAAAATTTCTTATAATTAAAATTTTATCATACAAAAAATCTGTGACTTGATTAGTTGTTAAATTCCCTTTTCGGAGCCAAATAATCTTTGGAGGACAACCATTTATTATGCTAATATCATAAAAGTCGGCATCAAATGTAACAATTACAGATGATTCTTTCTTTGCAAAATTCCAAATATCAATATCGTCAGAATCTTTTAAACCAACGCTTGAAACTTGTTTTGAAAATTCAAAATTGGTATTTAATTTTTTTTCTATTCGAAAAGAAATGTTTTGATCAAACAACAACTTCATTAGACACACTCAATTTTATGTTCCTTATCAGCAGCATAAGCCAAACAAGCTAAAATATCTTGCTCTGTAAGTTCAGGAAAATCTTCAATTATATTTTCGAAGGTCATTCCGTTTGCTAACCAATTCAAAACATCGTAAACAGAAATTCTTGTTTGTCTAACACAAGGTTTTCCAAATCTTTTGTTTGGATTTCTAGTTATTATTTCAAGATAATTAATCATAATCAAATAAATTTTCAACATCACAAACTGTAATGACATAATTTCTAAAACTTCTCCTTCACAAAAGTAGTCATTTTATTGAACAACTGATTTCGAACTTATTTTTTATATCCTATTCTTGTTCTTTCATTTCGAGTTTCAATTTCTTTATTTTCCGTCATTAAAAATTGAATAGCATCAAAAACATCTGCAAATTGACTGTCATATTTCATTTCTAAATCTTTTATTTGACTTTGAAAATTTTCAATATTTAACATCGTTCTTCTTAATGCAACAAATGCTCTAACAATTGCAATATTCATTTTTCTAGCTTTTGGGCTTCTTAAAACACTTGCTAACATTGTAACTCCGTGTTCTGTAAAAACATACGGCAATGAGGCTTTTGGTCTTTTCGATAAACTCAATGTTTGTGTTGATGTCATCACAATTTGTGATGACATCAACATAAATGCTGACGATGACGAAAGTTCCTCCCATTCCTCTTTTGTCAATCTGAACATAAAATCCTCAGGAAAACTTTCAATATTTCTCTTAATAGCTTGATTCAAAACACGAGTTTCAACTTCATAAAGCTCTGCTAAATCAAAGTCTAGCATAACTTTAATTCCGTTTATTTCGTAAATTTTATTTTGAATTGAAACTAAACTCATAACTTCTCTTTCACAAAAGTAGTCATTTTATTATACAACTGAATCCTTGTTTTTCCTCCATAAATTCCGTGATTTTTGTCAGGATAAATCGCCCAATCGAATTGCTTGTTGGCTTGTACTAATGCATCTATCATTTGCATTGAGTTTTGAACATGCACATTATCGTCGGCTGTACCATGAATTAAAAGTAAATTTCCTTTGAGTTTGTCAACAAAATTTATTGGCGAATTATCGTCGTAACCACTTGCGTTTTCTTGTGGCGTTTGCATATAACGTTCGGTGTAAATTGTGTCGTAAAATCTCCAATTGGTTACTGGCGCAACGGCAATAGCCATTTTGAAAACATCGGCACCTTTGAACAAGCAATTGCTGGACATAAAACCACCATACGACCAGCCAAATATACCAATTCTGGTTTTATCTACATACGAATAATTTGCGATGACTTTGGCGGCGTCAATTTGATCTTCAACTTCGTATTTGCCAAGTTGCAATTGTGTACATTTCTTGAAAGCGGCACCTTTATAACCCGTGCCACGACCATCAACACAAGCAATAATATAACCTTGTTGCGAAAGCGATTTGAACCAATATTCATTAGAACTTCCCCATTCGTTCTTAACTTGTTGCGAACCTGGACCCGAATATTGATACATAAAAACAGGATATTTTTTTGACGCATCAAAATCTTTTGGTTTGATAATCCAAGCGTTCAATTCGTTTCCTTTTTCTGTTTTTAAAACAAAAAAATCTTGGTTTGGCAAGTTATAAGGTTTCAGTTTTTCTGATAATGCGTTGTTATTTACAATTTCTTGTACTTGTTTTCCATCTTTAGAAGTGTTTAGAGTATAACAAGTTGGCGTGTTTGCATTCGAAAAACTGTTTATAAAAAATTGAAAATTCGGACTAAATGTTGCCGATGAAGTTCCTATTTGTGACGAAAGTCGTTTTTTACTTTTTCCATCCAAACAAATGCTATATACATCTCTATTGATTGATCCATTTTCGGTCGATTGATAAAAAATAGTTTTGTTTTTTTCGTCCAATCCATAATACGAAGTTACTTCCCAATTGCCTTTGGTTACTTGGTTTTTTAGTTTTCCAGATTTATCATAAACATAAATATGATTAAAACCATCTTTCTCAGAAGTCCAAATAAAACTATTGTCTTTCAAAAACGTGAGATTATCGGTAACATCTAAATAAGCTTTGTCTTTTTCGTTCAAAACTACTTTTGCATTTGCCGAATTTCCATCAATAAAAAGCAAATCGAGATTGTCTTGATGACGGTTCAAAACTTGTGCCGACAAAACATTGGCATCAGTAGTCCATTTCAATCTAGCAATGTAAAAATCGTTATAATTACTCAAGTTCACCTCTTTTTTTGCTTTAGAATTTACATCATAGATGTGCAGTGACACTAAAGCATTTTTCTCACCAGCTTTCGGATATTTGAAAGTTTCTGATGTTGGATATAGTCCTTTTTTGTACAAATCCATTGAAAATTCAGGAACTTGACTTTCATCAAAACGAATAAATGCAATTTTTTTTGAGTCGGCACTCCAATCAAAAGCCCTTACAAACGCAAATTCTTCTTCATAAACCCAATCGGTAATTCCGTTAATGATACTATTTTCCTTTCCGTCAAGCGTAATTTGAGTTTGCGCTTTGGTAGCAATATCGTAGACAAAAAGATTGTTTTCTTCGGCAAAAGCTATTTTAGTTCCGTCGGGCGAAAAGGTTGGCTCTTGAACTTGTTCTAAAATTTTAAAAACCGTTTTCGAAGCAATCGTATACAAATAAAAATCGGCTGTAAACGAATGTCTAAAAATTTGATTGGAATTATTGGCAATCAAAATTTGTTTTTCGTCGGCACTAAACGTATAGCTGTCGATGCCATCTGCCAACTCTGGAAATGATTTTGCATCCAACAATGTCGAGACTTTTTTCAACGTTGCAAAATCAAACAAATCTATTTGTTGTGATTTGTTGGCGCTATCTGTATTCAAAACCGTATATTGATTGGTGTTTTTCATGGCTTGCAAATCGTCCATTTCTTTGGCTCGAAAAGCACCTGAATAAATTTGTTCAACAGTAATTTTTTGTTGCGCAGGTGCAGCAAAAGTGAACAAAACTAGAAAAATAAATGTCGAAAATAATTTCATTTTAGTATTAAATTTAATTTGCATCAATTTTAGTGAAAAAAATAGAATTTCCATGCTTTTTTTATGTTAAATACAACTTTGAAATAATTATGATCTTTATAATTCCGAAAAATAATTTCAAAAATGGTATTAAAATCACTAATTTTGTTTCAAATCTAATGTTATGGAAACCCTACAAATAGAATTTCAACCAAATATAAAAACACAATTGCTCGAATTTTTGAATTCCTTTTCGAAAAACGATTTGAAAATTATTGTAGAAGAACCAACTTTTGAAGAAACTAAACAACTATTAAATAAAAGATTAGAAGATTTAAGAGCTGGTAAAAGTGAATTAATTTCTATAGAAGAATATGAAATCATGTTAGATAAAAGCTAAGCATGAAAATTAATTTTACTAAAGCTTTTATATCCGATCTTGATAAACAAGTTCTTTATATTTCTGGAGATAAGCCAATTGCTGCTAAAAAATTTAAAAAAGATTTAATTCGAAATTTAAAAAAAGACTTACAAAATCCATTTCACTTCAAAGAATCTATTTATTTTAATGATGAATTAGTTCGAGATTATGTTTTTAAAGGATATACTTCCATTTATCAGATAAATGAAAAAGACAACTCCGTTGAAGTTTTCGGATTTATTAAATACAGAAACTCTTTTTAGAAAAACACCCAATTAATGAACAACGCCGTAGCAGGATTTTCAAAATTATCCAAAGAAGAAAAAATCAATTGGATTGCCAACGAATATTTCTCAAACCCTAATGATGCTATAAAAACCATCAAACAATATTGGAATTCCGACCATAAACTCCAACAACTTCACGACGATTTTATTGAAAACACGATTTCAAATTTCTATCTTCCAATGGGAATTGCACCTAATTTTTTGATAAACGGAACCTATTATTCGATTCCGATGGTTATTGAAGAAAGTTCGGTAGTTGCTGCAGCTGCTAAATCGGCCAAATATTGGAGTACTCGTGGCGGCTTTAAAGCTACCGTTTTAAACTCCGAAAAAATTGGGCAAGTCCATTTTATCTATAAAGGAAGTCCTGAAAAACTTCAAAAATTCTTTACCAAAAATAAAAGCAAATTTTATATTGCAACCGAAAATATTACCAAAAACATGCAACTTCGTGGTGGCGGTATTTTGGATATTGAACTTCGAAATAAAACCAATGCTCTAGAAAATTACTACCAACTCCATGCCACTTTTGAAACCAAAAACAGCATGGGCGCCAATTTTATCAACTCCTGTTTGGAGCAATTTGCTAAAACATTGGTTGAGGAAGCGCAACAATTTTCTGATTTCTCAGACGAAGAAAAAAACATCGAAGTCGTGATGAGCATTTTGTCAAATTATGTTCCTAACTGTATTGTTCGCGCGGAAGTTTCCTGTAAAGTCGACGAATTGTCCGAAAAAAATATTACAAATCCAGCTGAATTCGCATCTAAGTTTGTACAAGCCATTCGCATTGCGCAGGCCGAGCCGCATCGCGCAGTAACACATAACAAAGGAATCATGAACGGCGTTGACGCAGTTGTTTTAGCAACAGGCAACGATTTTCGGGCAGTAGAAGCTGGCGTGCATGCCTATGCGTCTCGCCACGGAAACTATACAAGCCTTTCGGATGCCAAAATTGAAAACGGAATTTTTACTTTCTGGATAGAAATTCCCTTGGCATTAGGGACCGTTGGCGGTTTGACATCCTTACATCCGTTGGTAAAAATGGCGTTAGAAATACTTGGCAAACCCTCGGCTCATGAACTCATGAAGTTTGCAGCCGTTGCAGGTTTGGCGCAAAATTTTGCCGCTTTGCGCTCCTTAACCACAACCGGAATACAAGCAGGCCATATGAAAATGCACATTAATAACATCCTAAATCAATTTGAAACCAACGATAACGAACGAAAACTGATAAAAACCCATTTCGAAAATAACCCAATTTCACATTCGTCAGTTGTTAATTATATTGAAAGTTTACGAAAATAATTTTTTTATTTGAAGCTAATCCCGCTATCCGTTGCAATCTTTGCTTGGTCTCGTTAAAAAAAAACGAGACCGAGCAAAGGATTTTCACTGCTATCGCGACTAAAAACTAATAACTTGAAACAAACCTTCTACTCCAACGGCAAATTACTTCTCACATCAGAATATCTCGTTCTGGATGGAGCAATTGCGCTGGCTTTACCAACCAAGTTTGGTCAAAATCTTGTTGTAGAAAACGGCAATAATAAACAAATATTATGGAAAAGCTATGATGCCGACAAGAGCAATTGGTTTGACGAAATAATTTTTTTTGACGAAATTACAAGCAAAAAACTAGAGCAAAACAATCCAATAAAAACCACTTTAATCGAAATTCTCTACGAAGGTTTTTTATTAAACCCAAATTTTATTACAAAATCCGAAGGTTATCTAGTTACCACAAACTTAACTTTTCCAAGAAAATGGGGATTAGGAACTTCCTCAACTGTAATCAACAACATTGCACAATGGTTGCAAATTGATGCTTTTGAATTGCTTAAAAACAGTTTTGGCGGTAGCGGCTATGACATTGCTTGCGCACAAAATGATTCAGCGATTTTATACCAACTCATCAATGGAAAACCAATTGTGAAACCAATGGATTTCAACCCTAGTTTCGAAGAGAATATCTTTTTTGTATATCTCAATCAAAAGCAAAACAGCAAATCAGCAATCGAGAATTATAGAAAAAATAATTTTAATTTGACAGATTCTATTTCAAAAATAAATACGCTTACCAAACAAATTTTAGAAGCTAAAACAATTACTTCGTTTATTTCAGCTCTAGAAAAGCACGAAGCGATTTTAAGTACCATTCTGGAAAGCAAAACTATAAAGGAACAATTATTTCAAGATTTTGATGGCGCAATTAAAAGCCTTGGTGCTTGGGGTGGCGATTTTGTAATGGTCGTTTCTGAAAAAAATCCTTCTGATTATTTTAAATCAAAAGAATTTGAAACTATCTTGCGTTTTGATGAAATTATTTTATAAAATAAAAAACCCGAATATTGCTATTCGGGTTTTGTGGTACCTCCAGGGATCGAACCAGGGACACATGGATTTTCAGTCCATTGCTCTACCATCTGAGCTAAGGTACCTTGCTTTCGCGGGTGCAAATATAGAATCATTTTTTGTTTATCCAAAACATTTTTTTTAAAAAAATCAAATCGTAGCTTTACAAACCAATTTATAGAATATGTTATTAGCCTTAGACATAGGAAATACCCGAATTAAATATGCTGTTTTTGAGTGTAATACAAGTATAGAAATTAATTATTTTGATAAATATGAGCTACAAAAAACTCTAGAAAATCTTTTTTTACGCTTTAAAAACATAACAAATTTAATAATTGCTTCGGTCGGGTCGATAGAACCTGATGCTTTTATAAACTTTGAAAATAGGGTAACTATTCACTTCATTACACACAACTATAATTTTCCGTTTATCAATAAATATGAAACGCCATTAACATTAGGAATTGATAGAATGGTTTTAGCATCTGGTGCAGTTTTTCAATTTCATGAACAAAATCGGTTGATAATTGATGCTGGAACCTGTGTAACTTATGACTTTGTAGATAAAGAAAATAATTACTTAGGAGGCGCAATTTCTCCAGGAATTAGATTGAGATACGAATCGCTTCACAATTATACTGCAAAATTGCCCTTATTAAAAAAACAAAAGCCACAGAACTTTATAGGGAATTCTACTTCAGAAGCTATACATTCAGGAGTTATTAATGGGATTGTTAATGAAATTGATGGTTTTATTGATACATATAATTTAAAATATTCAAACTTTATAATAATTTTAACTGGTGGAGACGCAGTTTTTTTGGCTAAACGATTAAAAAATACCATATTTGCCAATTCAAATTTTTTGCTAGAAAGTTTGAATCAAATTTTTCAATATAAAAACCAAAATGATTAAAAAAATTATTGTTTCTCTGAATATCTTTTTTTGTTTAGCTTCTTATTCTCAAGAGAGTACGGCTTCCCCTTATTCATTTTATGGAATAGGTGAAATACGGTTTAAAGGTACTACAGAAAATAGGTTAATGGGTGGATTATCTATATTAGCAGATAGTATTCATCTTAATTTGCAAAACCCCGCAGCCCAAGCTGGTTTAAAATTAACTACCTTTACAGTAGCGGGATCGTTTAGAACATTTAAATTTAAATCTTCTAATTCTGATGAAAAAGCGCAACGATCAACATTAGATTATTTAGCACTAGGTTTTCCAATTGGGAAAAAATTTGGCGCTTCATTTGGGTTAATTCCGTACTCTTCAGTAGGTTATAAAATATCAAACTCCAATGCAAATTTAACAGAATTAAAAAGATATTCTGGAACTGGTGGATCAAATAAAGTATTTGTAGGCTTTGGTTATAAACTAAACAAAATTATATATGTTGGTGCTGATATTAATTACAATTTTGGGCAAATTGAAACCAACGGAATTTTTAATAAAAGTGAAGTTCAGTATGGAACATTAGAACAAAACATTTCTGACCTATCAGGTATAAACATAAACTTTGGTGCCATGTACCAACGACGAATTACTAGAAAACTAGATATTTATTCTAGTTTGACATATACGCCTCAGTCTGAGTTAAAATTTCTAAATCAAAGAACAATTTCTTCCGTACTTTTCTCAAGTGATTTTAATACCCAAATTATTGAATCAAATCCTACAGAAAATTCAACTACAAAAATTAAATCACCTTCTAAAATATCTGGCGGTATTGGTATTGGTGAACAACGAAAATGGCTGCTTGGCGTACAATACACTTCAGCGCAAAGTAGTAGTTTCGGAAATAGAATTTCTGATCCGACAACTGCAAAATATGAAAATGGAAGTAATTTTGCAGTAGGTGGCTTTTACATTCCTAATTACAACTCATTCACTAATTATTTCAACAAAGTTACGTATCGAGGAGGCTTTAGATTTGAAAAAACTGGTTTGGTTTTGAACAATGAATCTATTCAAGAACAGGCTTTTACAGCTGGATTAGGTCTTCCACTAGGAGGCACTTTCTCTAATTTGAATATTGGGGTTGAATTCGGAAAAAGAGGAACCGCAAAAGCAAACCTAGTACAAGAAAATTTTACAAATGTTATTTTAAGCCTTTCGATTAATGACTTGTGGTTCATTAAAAATAAATATAACTAAGCATTTTGATAAAAAATAATTTTACAAATTTTGTTATAAGTACAACTTTATTATTTGTCTTTATTTCTTGTGAAAGTAATTTTAAAGAAGTTCAAAAAATCAATTTTTCAGAATTTGTACCTTCAGGCGAAGCAGATGATTTTAATTTAAAATATACTGATTCAGGCAAAATTAAATCAATATTAATAAGCCCGAAAATGCTTGACTATTCAAATGTCGAATTTCCTTTTACTGAATTTCCAAAAGGAATTAATGTTACATTGTATGATGAAAATGATAAAAAAACTTACGTAACATCAAATTATGCAATTTCCTTCAAAGGCACAGATATTATAGATCTTCAGGATAAAGTTATAATTAAAAACGATCAAGGTCAAAAACTTGAAACCGATCAACTGTATTTCGACCAAAAAAATGAATGGTTTCATACACAAAAACCATTTAAATTATCTGCTACAAATGGCATTTCATTTGGCGAAGGAATAGATTTTAGTAAAGATTTTAAAATTGTAAACTCACAACGTGTAAAAGGTCAAATTGATCGCGTTAAATAATATAAACTAATGAATTACTTAAAATATACACAATATTTCTATTTGATATTTGCTGGTTTTTTTGCTTACGATGCCTTTTCAAAATTCTCAAATAATGAAAGTTTTTACCTTCAACTTTTTTTTGTAGCAATTGCAATATTTATGTTTTTTTTTCGTCGAAAATTTGCCAAAAAATTTGATGATAGAAACAATAACAAATAATTTGCATCGTTATTCAGGTTATTATAAACTCTATATCTAATTGTTATAACCTTTGTGGATTAGGACTTTATAATTAAATTATTTTTGGGGTTTAACTTTTAATTTAATTTTTAAGTAATTACTATCTTGACTTAATAAATTTTTTACTTCAACCCATCAACTGTCACATTAACATCACCATTCATTTTGATAAAAGCAATAATCGCTTTGTTGGTTAATTGTATTTTCTGAAACTCAATCGAGTCAACCGTTCCATTCACGAAAACGCCAGGCATTGGCGAGTAGTTTTTCATATAATTGAGCATACTTTGTTTTCCATCTTCTAGATTTTGCTTTATCGAATAGCGACATGTTTCCTGAATTTTTCGTAAAATTAAAGCGCCAGCCAACCAATTTGCAGTTCGCAGCATTGTGCTTTTGGTTTCTATAGCATAATCCATTTGGTCAAAATAAATTTCTTTTTTTTGATCGTTATATTGCGGAAAACCAGATAAATAAATCATTCCGTTAACGCTTCCAAGCAAATCTAGCGCAATAATCATCTTGCCTTGTTTGTGCCAAATCGCTACGTTTTTTACTGTTACTTTTTTATTTCCATTTACAAACTCTTTTCCAGCAAAATTTTTGTTCATGATTTTAGTAGCTTCTTCATAACTAGAAACAGCCACAATATTTGCCGAAATCTTATCAGGCATTTTGGCAACTGGTTTCAAGATTATTGCATTTCTATCAAATTTAGAAACTGGTTTTGCACCAATCAAGGTTTCGATGGTACATTTCAAACCCATTTCGAAAACAATCGATTCTTTTATGATTTTAGAATTGGTCGTGTACAACTCCACAGGAATCACGCGCAACCAACTTTCGTAGGCTTCATTCATCTGAAAAGGCGTACAAATTTTTTCGAGAGCGTTAAGAACTTGCGGTTTAAAGTCCATCGATTTTTCGATAGATTCATCAATACTTTTCTCGATCTTTGATCGAAACAACGTAATAGCTGGATTCAAAACATAGGTTATCGGTACTGATTTTCCTAAGACGGTAACTGTCGGACTTTCGTTCCAATCAAATGACTTGAGTTCGGTTTTGGTATTGAGTTTCCAGTTGGTCAAGTTCACATCGCTAAGCAAAGATACGTTTCCGTTAAAGTTAAACTCTTTAGTATTATACAAATCAATTCCGAGTTTGTTGGTTCCAATTCGGTATTTAACCAATGCTTTGAGTGGCAAAATGGTTTTGATTTTCCCTAAAGATTCTGGATCGTTTTTTATGGTAATTGGAGCCAATTTCCAAATTTTCACTTCCAAATCATCATCTGTAATATCATTGTCTTCATAAATCAAACCAGTCAATAATTTGTTGGTTTGGTTTTCGATATCTTTCAATTTTACTGAAACGGGCAAATCAATAAACGAAGTAGTATTTTCATATACCAATGGCGAAGCATCGTCTGGTTCGGGCTTTAAAGCGGCAATTTTTTGAGTTGTGGTGCAGCTAGAAAATAAAGTAAGAACTAAAAACACTAAATAAATTATTTTTATCATTTTATGTTTAGGTTACTTTATGGAAAATAGCATCTACAGTAATCTTCATTTCCGAAAAAAGCGGACTTACAATAGTTTCGCCTTCGCCAAAAGGCTTTAAACCAATATATTCTCCATTTTTTAAGGTATAAACTAAAACGATTCGTTGTTCGATTTCTACAATCCAATATTCTTTTACACCACTTTCTTTGTACAAATTAAATTTTGTTTCAATATCGTGTTTGCTATTTTTTGGAGATAAAATTTCTACAATAAGGTCTGGTGCACCATCGCAACCTTTATCATCAAGTTTACTTTCGTCACATATTATGCATAAATCGGGCTGAACAACAGTTGCATTTCTCTTTGAAGATTTTACAGGCAAACGCACATCAAATGGCGCAACATATACACTACAATTATGATTTGAAAATAAATTTAAGTAATATTTATTAATGTTTTGCGAAACAGTTTGATGCCGTCTACTTGGCGCAGGACTCATTTTGAGTATATAACCCTTAATAAGCTCTACACGCTCAGAAAATTGCCATAACAAATAGTCGCTATAACTATAGGTTTTGGTTAAATCTAGATCAGAAAAATTAGTTACTATGTTGGACATAATTATAAATTGAAACAAAGTTATAAAAACTAACCCAACTTGTCAATAATTTTTTACAATTGAGCAATCATCACATCTTTATCTTTTAGGCGAGATTCATATAATCGCTCTATTTTTTCTGATTTTTCTTTGTTGTCTTGATGTAAATTTTCAAAATCTTGATATATAATTGAACTATCATTTAGAGTTTGATTATAAATATTGTTTGGATTAATATCTAGGAAATTTTCTATCGGCGTTTCTAGTATTTCTGCAATCTTAAAAAGACGTTCAACTGATAGTTTTGTTTCGTTTTTTTCTATTTTGGAGTAAGCAACTTGGCTCATACCAAGCTCAAAAGCCATACTTTCGTGTGAATATCCTTTTTTCTTCCTAAATTCTTTAATTTTATTTACAACAATGTCCATAACTAATGATTATAATTAATACTGTAAAAGTAATAAAAAATTTGATAAAGTTATAGTTTTAAAAAATATTTATTGTAAGATTTGTAATAACAAAAAAGTTGTCGCGAAAACCTTTTGTTGTAACCAAAAAAATACTAGTTTTAAAAATTGGAAATTATGAATTTAGAAAATTTGAACGTAGTACAGATGAGTACTACAGAAGTATCGCAAGTTGAAGGAGGTTGGTTTAATTGGTTTAGCAATTGCTTTGGTCCAAGTTGGAATTTTGGAAATTATAATTCTGGACCAATTTATGCCTAAAATATTGTAATCAGGTTAAATTTCTTTAATTTAACCTGATTTATTAAATATAAACTATGGTTCATGATCGCATTAAGTTAGCAAATGCAAACGTTATCAAATTCAATAATAAAAATAATTTAGTTGTTGTAATTAGATTGATTGTGTTTTTTTTATTTCTATATTCTATTTACAGTACATTTTCTCACTACAATAATCAAAATTTATTTTTCGTTTTTCTTCTCTTTTTAGTTTTTCTTTTTTTATTTTCTATTTCTTTTAAAATCAATGAAATAATAAACTTTAATAAAAATATTTTAAAAGTTTGTGCTGAAATTATAAATGAAAAATCTGATGAAAAAATACTGTCAATTATAGAAACTCATCCTTATGCAGATGATCTGGATATTTTTGGAAAAAAATCACTATTTGAAAAATTAGATAGAACGCAAACTATTTTTGGAACAAAAAAATTAACAACTTTTTTGCAAATACCTATACAAGATTTCGATGAAATTGTAAAAAGGCAAGATGCTGTTAAAGAATTATCTAACAAAATAAATTGGTGCATAGATTTTCTTGCAATCGAAAAATTAATTAAAGGAAAAGTAAGAACTGAAAATATTATTTGTTTTAAAAATGAAGGTTTTGATAAATTAAACACTCGATTATTTAGGAATATTTTAATAATTATTCCAATATTTAACATGCTTGTTTTGATATTTAGTTTGATTTCTGGTTTTTCTTTTTTTACTATAATTACCTTAATTATATCTCTTTTAATTTCAATAGTGTTAAATTACATCTACAGTAAACCAATCGATAATGTGTATTCAAATATTGAACTAAATACAAATGAATTAAAAATATACTCATCAATTTTTTTATCAATTGAGAATGAAAATTTTTTATCTATACTAAATACAGAGTTAAAAAATAATTTTTTTACTTCAAAAAGTAACGCATCAATTTTTATCAAAAAATTATCATATTTAATTGATCAATATGAAAATAGAAAGGCATTTATAGTAGGTGCTATTTTAAATGTTTTTGTCCTATGGAATTTACAATTTGCATTTAAAATTGGTAAACATATTCAAGATAGTAAAAATGAAATTTCGAATTGGTTTGATGCCCTTGGCGAATTTGAAGCGTTAATATCTTTTGGTTTATTTGCATATAAAAACAGTGAGTATACATATCCCATTTTATCTGAAAAGTTTGATGTAACAAATATTTCGCATCCACTTCTCCCAAAAGAACAAAGAGTAAATAACAATTTTACTTTAAAATCGAAAAATAATCAAGTTGTAATTATTACTGGAGCCAATATGACTGGTAAAAGTACATTTTTGAGAACTATAGGTGTCAACTTGGTTTTAGCAATGAATGGCTGTCCAGTTTGTGCAATGTCTTTTTCTTTTTATCCTATACAATTATTTACTAGTATGCGAACAAATGATTCACTAGCTGATGGGAGCTCTTATTTTAATGCTGAAATAAAACGGTTAAAATTATTAATTGATAAGCTTGAAGATAATAAACCACAATTTATCATTTTAGATGAAATTTTGAAAGGCACAAATTCAGAGGATAAACTTAAAGGTTCAAAATTATTTTTAAAAAAAATAATAAAAATGAAAACGCAAGTTTCTTGCATCATAGCGACCCATGATTTGGATTTAACAAAAATGCATCAAGAATATCCAAATAATATAGAAAATTATTGTTTTGAACTTTACGATATTAATGCTGAATTAGAACCTGACTATAAATTACAAAAGGGCATTACTCAAAGTATGAATGCGATTAGACTTATGAGGAAATATAAAATTATCAATTAAACTTAACCCACAACTAATAAATTATTTATGGATTTAAACAGCCAAAAAAATCAAAACGATGCACTCAAAATCACAATAATAATAGTTTTAATATTTTTAATTTTATTTTTTGTATCAAAAAATATTTAATTTTATTTTTAATATGATCCAATAATCTGTCATGGATAAGTTAGTGCCATAAATAAAGCTAAAAGTTTTTCGCACTAAGTTCTTAGTCTATTAAATCTATATTTGTGAAAAAACTAAACATTACAAAAAACCAAAATAGATTTATTGTTAATTTACTTATTGTAGCTTTTATAGTAATTGTAATACCTTTATATTTTGGAAAATATTTAGCAATAAATTTTTAGAAAATAAATCAATATATCATGAAAATTACATATTTTATACTTGCTGTATCCTTCCTACTGTTGTGTTTCGTTATTTTCTTTAACAAATCATATTCAGACAACCATTATTTTAGTTTTCTTACAGGTTTACTTTATGGTATTGGAGCATTATCGATTGTTGCGATTGTAGCCAGAAAGCTAGTAATTGACAAGTAGAAATACTCCAACAAGAAAAAAAGTAAAACATTATATTATTTCATTTTATACTTTTAGATGTTGTTTTAGGCATTTTTCAGTTTAAATATTTTCAAGCAATACAATTAATTCTTGAATTACTTTTAGGCCTTAATACAGTAGTATTATTGAACATTATCGCATTTGTTGGCAAAAATAAAGGATTAAATTTTAAATAATACATTAAAACTTTTTTAATCAATAAATACCTAAAAGTTATAATTTTAACTTTAAAGTTATTGTTTTGTCTTATTGATTTTAGTTTTTTTGTGGTTAAAACAAACAATGAACTTCAGTTCAGACCCAATTCACAATCTCGAAAATCTTGTCGCCAAAAACAAAGGTAAAAGTTTTTCTATCTATTTGATAGTAGTTTTCGCTGTAGTTACTATGTTGACTTTATTGCCAATTATCAAAGTAGATATTAGCAGTCAAAGCCGTGGCATTATTCGTAGCAAAACAGACAATGTGCCACTTACAACTATAGTTAATGGTCGAATCACTTTTTTGGCACTCAAAAATAATGCTTTAGTTACTCAAGGCGATACACTTGTAAAAATTTCTAAAGAAAATCTTAGTACTCAAAAACAAACTCTAGACAACTTGCAATCTTCTGTTAGTCTGTTACTTGCCGATATTTCTAATTTAATAAAAGGCAACACAAGCCTACAAACATCGACAGCAAAGGAAGATTTCTTCAAATTTCAATCTCGAAAAACAGAACTGCAAAGCAAAGTAGCGCAAGCCCAAGCAAATTTTAATAGAAACAAAATTTTATTTGATAAAGATGTTATCGCCAAAGCAGAGTTTGAGAAACATTTGTTCGAGCTTAAATTTGCGAACCAAGCTTTGCAAAGTTTTGTAAGCCAGCAAAAGGCAACTTGGGAAAATCAAAAAAGAGAATTGGAAAATCAAATTAAAAATGGCAATGGCACGATTGCAAAAATAAATATTGAAGAAAATAATTATTTTGTTTTAGCACCAATTTCAGGAACTATCGAAAATTTTTCGGGCTTGCAAGTGGGCTCCTTCATCAATGCAGCGCAACCAATTGCGTTGATCTCTCCAACAGATAATTTAATTGTCGAAAACAATGTTTCTCCAAACGATATCGGACTTATTAGAAAAAACCAATTGGTAAATTTTCAGGTTGATGCTTTCAATTATAACCAGTGGGGATTGCTGACAGGTAAAGTTTTAGATATTGATAAAAATATTACACTGCAAGAAAATCAAGCCTACTTCAAAGTAAGATGCCGCATTAATCCTAAAATAATGAAACTCAAATCGGGTTATACAACCCAAGTAAGCAAAGGTATGACATTAACATCAAGGTTCAAAATAGCCAGACGAAGCTTATTTGATCTGTTGTTTGATAAAGTTGACGATTGGTTGAATCCAAAATTGACTGATTATAACTGAATAAATCAAAATATAAAAAATTTAAAAACAAATATAAATCTAGAAAATAATATGTAAGTTTGTATAAATAAAGGGTTTTGTCATGACAGCAATAGCGTTAAAAAAATATTTGGTTTCGAAAATAAATCTTATCAATGATGATTCGGTTTTAAATAAAATTAAAAAAATTGTTGAAAAAGAAGAAAAAATTTATGTTTTGTCTGAAACTCAATTAAAAAGTATCAATATTTCTGAAAAACAGATTTTGAACGGTGAGTATTTTGATCAAAATCAAATGGATAGAAAGTTTGAAGAATGGCAAAAATCGTAGTAAATTGGTCTGAAAGAGCTACAGATGAATTATATGAAATTTTAGATTATTATTCGGCTAGAAACAAAAGCAAAGTTTATAGTACCAAACTTCATAAAGAAATCCAAACTGTATTAAAAAATTTAGATTTTTCGATTGCTTTACCTCAAAAAACCACCAAATCAAACATTTTTTATTTTACGCATAAACATATTTCTGTCTTCTTTTCCTGCCAACACAATACAATTTTTGTAAAATCAGTATCTGACGAAAGACGAAATCCAGTAACAATGGAAATGATACTGAAAAATATTGATTAATATTCATACAAATCTTACATCTTATTTTCTGAAACCAAATTCAGAAAATGGCATCTATCAAAATAAAACAACACGATATTCAAGATTGTGGTGCTGCTTGTTTAGCATCTATTGGCAATCACTACAATGTTAATTTGCCAATTGCGCGCATACGGCAATACGCAAATACCGACAAACGTGGTACAAACGTTCTTGGCATTATTGAAGCTGCCGAAAAAATGGGTTTTATTACTAAAGGCGTAAAAGGTGGTTTGGATTCGCTAGATAAAATTCCGCTTCCAGCTATTGCTCATATAATAGTAAAACAGCAATTACACCATTATGTTGTTATTTATTCGGTATCGAAAGGAAAAATTGAAGTTATGGATCCTGCTTTTGGTAGGATCGAAACATATACAATTGAAGATTTTCAGAAAATTTGGACTGGTGTATTAGTGCTTTTTGCTCCTAAAGACGATTTTAAAATCTATAATGATAAAGTCTCTGCAACAACTCGATTTTATCAATTAATACAACCTCATAAAACTATTTTATTTCAAGCACTTATTGGTGCTTTAGTTTTTACAGTTTTAGGATTGGCGATGTCCATTTACGTTCAAAAAATTACCGATTATGTTTTGGTCGATGGCAATAGAAAACTATTGAATTTATTAAGCTTAACAATGATTTGTATTGTTTTGCTACAAATGTACATTGGCTCAAAAAAAAGTATATTAGTAATAAAAACGGGGCAATTAATTGATGCCAAGTTGATTTTGGGCTATTACAAACATTTGCTTAATTTACCACAACGTTTTTTTGACACGATGCAAATTGGCGAAATAACTTCTCGTATAAATGATGCTGTAAAAATTCGTTCTTTTATCAATGAGGTTGCAATAGATATGCTAGTAAACATTTTTATAGTTATTTTTTCGTTTGCGTTAATGTTTACCTATTACTGGAAATTGGCTTTAGTAATTTTATTGATTATTCCGTTTTATGCTTTAGTATATTTTGTCATGAACAAATTTAACAAAAAAGTAAAACGAAAAATAATGGAAAATGCTGCCGAATTGCAAACACAATTAGTTGAAAGCATAACACATATAAGAACAGTAAAAGAATTTGGAATCGAAGAATTTTCAAATATTAAAACAGAAAATAAATTTGTAAAACTGTTATTTTCTACTTTCAAATCTGGGCTAAATAGTGTTTTTGCTGGGACATCAACCCAGTTTTTGGCTTCTTTATTTACTATTATTTTAATGTGGGTTGGTGCTGGTTTTGTTATTGATCGAGAAATTACTCCTGGTGAATTATTTTCTTTTTATGCCTTAATTGGTTATTTTACATCGCCAGTTGCATCATTAATTACGATGAATAAAACGGCTCAAAATGCACTTATTGCCGCTGATAGATTGTTTGAAATTATGGATTTAGAACGAGAAGAAACCAAAAACAAGTTTGAATTATTAAAAGAAAACATTGGTGATATAAAATTCGAAAATGTTTCGTTTCGTTATGGTTCAAGAACAGAGGTTTTTAAAAACTTTGATGCCGTTTTCAAAAAAAATGAAACAACAGCAATTGTCGGCGAAAGCGGAAGTGGTAAAACTACATTAATTTCCTTATTACAAAATTTATATCCAATAAAAGAGGGAAAAATATATATTGGCGATTATGACACAACTTTTATTCATTATCAAAGCCTAAGAAAATTGATTGGTGTAATCCCGCAACAACTCAATTTATTTTCAGGTTCTATAATCGAAAATATTGCTTTGGGTGAATCTTTTCCAAACATGCAACGCATTTTAGAACTTTCAAAAGAATTAGGAATTACCGATTTTGTAGAAAAACTTCCGAATGGTTTTGAAACTCAAATTGGCGAAAACGGTGCGATGCTTTCTGGTGGTCAAAAACAACGTATCGCTATAGCTCGAGCATTATACAAGAATCCTGAAATCCTTTTGATGGATGAAGCAACTTCATCATTAGATACTTCATCAGAAAAAATTGTAAAAGAAGTAATTGATAATTTCAAACTGCAAGGCAAAACAATTATCGTTATAGCGCACAGACTAAGTACAATTGCAAATGCAGACACTATTTTGGTTATGCAAAACGGTTGTATTGTTGAAACTGGCAATCACAAAACACTTCTATCGCAACAAGGCGTTTATTTTGAACTTTGGAATAAACAAACTTTAGATTAATTTATCTTCATTAGTATTAAAATTTTCCATTATTTTTGTAACAAATAATAGTTTTCAAAGTCATATTGTTTGAAATCCTATTGTATTTATTTTTTAAACATGAAAAAAATTAGTTTTCTTTTCTTTTTACTTTTAGAAATAACAACTTTTGCCCAACCCAAAAAATGGACTTTAGAAGAATGTGTTACTCATGCTTTGCAAAACAACATTTCGTTGAAGCTTTCCAATTTGGACATACAAGCTTCAGAAATTGAAAAACAAAGTGCTTACGGAAATTTTTTGCCGCGAGTTAATGCAGATGCTTCTCATGCTTGGAATATTGGTTTGAACCAAAATATCACAACAGGATTACTAGAAAATCAAACCACACAATTTACATCGGCTGGATTAAATGCAAATGTTGTTATCTACAATGGCCTGCAAAATCAAAACCGTTTCCGACGGGCAAATATGGCAATTATCGCTTCGCAGTACCAACTTCTGAAAATGAAAGATGATGTTTCCTTGAATGTAGCTAATGCTTTTTTGCAAATTCTTTTCAATAAAGAAAATGTCAAAATTCTTAACGAACAACTCGAAAACGATAAAAAACAGCAAAGCCGAACCCAAGAATTAATCAATGCAGGATCGATTCCGCGTGGCGACATAAACGATATAAATGCCACAATCGCTTCTGACAATCAAAAAATTGTTGCCGCTCAAAACATATTTCTGCTCTCGAAATTGAGTTTAGCGCAATTACTTCAACTTGATGATTTTCAGGCTTTCGATATTGAAGATGAAAATTATCCTGCAACTGTTTCTGAAGTACTATTTCAAACACCTGAAAACATTTTCAATAAAGCCAAGGAAAACCGTAACGAAATTAAAATAGCAAAAACAAATCTTGATATAGCTCAAAAAGATATTGAAATTGCTAACGGCGGCTACCAACCAACATTGAACGGTTTTTATAGTTTTAATACACGTGTAAGTTATGCCGATCGTTTTGTTGGATTAGCACCAAATACAGCCAATCCAACGTCGGAAATCGGGTTTTTGCAGTCAACAGGCGAATTAGTGCTCCAACCCAATTTTTCGCCAGTTTTAGGGAAACCAGAAGCATTTTTTGATCAATTAAAAAATAATAAAGGTCAAAACTTTGGATTGCAATTGCAGGTTCCAATTTTCAATGGTTTTGCAACAAAAAATAACGTTGAAAGAAGCAAAGTTGCTTTAGAACGAAACAAAATAGCACTTTCGCAAACCGAACTTGATTTGAAGCGCTCCGTCTACACCGCTTTTGCTGATGCCAATGGCGCTTTCAAAACATTAGAAGCAGCGACCGTTGCGCTTGCGGCTCGCGAGTTGGCTTTTAATTATGCCAAAGAGCGTTTTGCCGTTGGCATAATGAATACTTTTGACTATAACCAAGCACAATTGTTGTTTGCTAACGCAAAATCAGATGCCTTGCGTGCCAAATATGATTATATTTTCAGAACCAAAATTGTGGAATTCTATTTCGGCATTCCACTAATAAAAAAATAAAAAATGTCAAAAAAAATAATTTATTTCTCAATTGCAGCAATAGTATTAGTTGGGGTTTTAGTAACACTTTCTAAAAAAGGAATTATTGGAAGTAAGGACAAAGGTATTGAAGTAGAAATTGCAAAAGCTGACGAGATTACAATTATCGAAACTGTGTCTGCAACCGGAAAAATTCAACCCGAAATCGAAGTAAAAATCTCTTCGGAAGTTTCGGGCGAAATTATCGCATTGCCAATAAAAGAAGGTCAAGTAGTTCGTAAAGGAGATCTTTTGGTTAAAATAAATCCAGATTTGTACACTTCGGGTTATAACAGAACGGTTGCTGGATTGTCGCAAACCAAAGCGGGTTTAGGTCAGGCCGATGCTGCCTTCAAAGAAGCACAGGGAAATTATAATCGGAACAAAACTTTGTTTGATAAAGGAATAATCTCTCGAGCCGACTGGGAACGAGCAGAATCCAGTTTCGAAAATGCAAAAGCTGCAAAACAATCAGCCTATTATAATGTGCAAAGCGCTTCTGCAACGGTAAATGAAGCCAAAGATAACTTAGGCAGAACCACAATATATGCACCAGCCGACGGAACTGTTTCGATGCTCAATGTAGAACTTGGTGAGCGCGTTTTGGGGACCCAACAAATGACAGGTACCGAAATAATGCGTGTTGCCAACCTCAATAATATGGAAGTAGAAGTCGATGTAAACGAAAATGATATCGTAAAAATAAATGTGGGCGATGAGGCCAAAGTTGAGGTAGATGCCTATTTGAAAAAAGAATTTAAAGGAACGGTAACCAGTATTTCTAACTCGGCAAGTTCGACATTAACAGCAAATCAGGTAACTAACTTTAAGGTTAAAATCAGAATTTTGAAAGAATCTTATTTAGATTTGTTAGCGGGAAAACCAGTAACGTATTCTCCTTTTCGACCAGGAATGACTGCAACTGTTGATATCATTACAACCCGAAAAGAAAAAGTAATTGGCGTTCCGATAAGCTCAATTGTAATAAAATCTGATACAACCGCTGTTAAGAAATTTGAAGTCGAAGATCCAGAATCGGAAGAAAATAAAGTGAAACCAAAAAGTGACAAAAAATTTGAATGTGTATTTGTAAAAGTGGGCGATAAAGCCAAAATTCGAATTATAAAAACAGGAATCCAAGACGATAGTAATATTGAAGTGCTGACTGGATTGAAAAAAGGCGACGTCGTAATAGTTGGGCCCTATACCACGGTTTCTAAAGATTTGAACTCTGGAGATAAAGTGGTTATTTCTGACGGAAAAGTGGAAGAGAAGAAGTAAACTTAGAAGGCAGTAGTAGTAAACAGAAATCAGTAACTCAATATTTAATAATAAGTGTACATTCTCAATTTAGAAACAGCAACTAGAAACTGCTCTGTTGCATTAGCCAAAAACGGAGAACCAATAGTTTGCAGAGAAATTGCAGATATTGGTTTTTCTCATGCCGAAAAGTTGCATGTTTTTATTGAAGAAATAATTAAAGAAGCAACTATTTCATTTTCTGATTTGTCAGCAATTGCAGTTAGCAAAGGCCCAGGATCGTATACTGGTTTACGCATTGGTGTTTCTGCTGCAAAAGGTTTGTGCTGTGCGTTAGATATTCCATTAATTTCTGTTGATACATTAACCATTTTGGCATCGCAAGTTATTGTTGAAAACGGACTAATTATTCCGATGATTGATGCGCGACGAATGGAAGTGTATAGCGCAATTTTTGATGCAAAATACAACATGATTCGAGGTGTTGAAGCACAAATTCTAGATGAAAATTCGTTTTCTGAATGTGACCAACCTATATATATTATTGGAGATTCCTCTGATAAAGCTAAAACAATTTTGACTAATAAAAACATTTTTTATTTGGACAAAATTCAGTTTCCCTCAGCAAACCAAATGAGTCAATTTTCATTCAATAAATTTCAGAATAATGATTTTGAAGATGTAGCTTACTTTGAGCCCTTTTATCTAAAAGATTTTTTGATAGCAACTTCAAAAATTGGTGGTTAAAGTCCTGCTAGGAAATCGACTATTTTTATCAAATCGTTTTCTTTATCAAAGTTAATTTTGTTTATTTTGAAAAACGATTCGATTGCTTCTTTTTTACTACTAAAAAGTTTGAGTACACTTTTTTTGCTGTCGGGAAAATTTATAAGTACTGATTTAACTTTCAAAAAGAAATTGTTTTTAACAGTATAAAACTTGGCTGGCATATTACCTTCTAAACTAGTTATTCCGAGTTTTTCTTCTTTGAACCTAATATTTTCTTTTTTAAATAAAGTAAGTATTCCGTTTTGATGCAATTCTTGCAAATATCCCATTTCGGGCTCATCATTTACATCTGGATATTTTACTAGTTTATAAATATTATTATTTTTAACAAATTTTATGTTGTTGTATAACAATATTTTATCTAAGATTAAGGTATCGTTTGCTGTCGAAATAAATTCAAATTCATTTCTATAAATATTAAAACGCATTTTCGCACCAGTACCAATATTTTCAATTGTAGCTTCTTCAAAATTTTCAGATAAATATGGTGATCCTATAGGTTTTACTGGATTTGTAGATTTATTACGATAAATTCCGCCTTCGATGGCAGAACCCATTACTATGCGTTGACCACCAGAAATTGCGGTAATTTGGGCCACAATTAAACTTTTATAAGTTAAAAAAAATAACAAGATTAAACTTTTTACAAACTTCATATTTAGTAAATTAAAAAAAGATAAGCAGCTATACTACTAGTATCAAATCGCAATAATTAATCAATTAAAATCTTACTAGCAAATCGACAATCTTCTTCAAATCATTTTCGTTATTAAAATTGATTTTGTTTTCTTTGAACAATGATTCGATTGCTTCTTTTTTATCTGGAAAAAGTTTCATCAGCCCTTTTTTATTTTCCGGAAATTCTGTTGCCATTTTATCTTTTATTTTAATAAAGTAATACGGGGAGTTTGCGGCATATTTGGCTGGCATATCCCTTTCTAAAGTGGTTTTGGCAAGTTTTTCTTCGGTAAAGGAGATGTTATCTTTTTTATAAAGTATAAGTTCATTTTTGCTGTACAAATCAATCAAATAGCCATAAAAAAGCTTGTTTTTGAGATTCGTATATGCTGTAAGTTTGAATTTTTTTTTGGTACTTGTAAAAATAACTTCACCAAAATCTTCACTTTTGTCTAAAACTAAGGTATCATTTTTTGCAGATATAAATTCGAATTCGTCATTATAAATGTTATATCTCATAAAAGGTTTTAAGTTTAATGACCCAACAGTAGCTTCTGCAAACATTTTCTCATTGTATGGCGAACCAAGAATTTTTATTTTTTCAGGAGTTTTGAATAATTTTCCGGGCAAAATAGGAATTTGTCCAAAACAAAAACTAATACAAAAAAGTAAAATTAGTGCGTATACTTTCATTTTTATAATTTATTAGTTTCGACTATCGCTGGTTGTATTTCGATTCCTGATTTCTTAAATTCAATTTTACAATTTTCTAAAATACTGCTGCAAACATATGTAAAATCTTCGTTTTCTGTCCAAACGCGAATACCTATTTTTATAGCAGTATCAGTAAGCTCTTTTACTATTATTTCTGACTTTGGCGTCTTTAATATTTTAGAATTATCATTAATTATGCTTTCGATTAGTGCTTTAGTTTTCTTCAAATCGGAATTATAATCTAATGAAATATTCAAGTCCGATCGTCGTGTTTTGGTTTTCGAATAATTTATAATTGTTCCGTTACTTAACGCGCCGTTTGGAATAAAAACTATATGATTGTTTAGCGTAACAAGCTGTGTAACAAATATCTGAATGTCATGAACTGTACCAGTTATGCCTTGTGCTTCAATTGTATCACCTAATTTGAAAGGTTTGAAAAGTATAATCAGCATACCGCCAGCAAAATTTGACAAAGAACCCTGCAAAGATAATCCTATTGCTAAACCAGCAGCACCAAGAATTGCCACAAATGAAGATGATTCAACCCCTAATTTGGATACTACCGAAACAAAAAGCAAAATTTTTAAACTCCAAAAAATAATATCGGTCAAAAACTCAATCAACGTTGGTTCAATATCGCGCTTTATAAGTATCCTTCGTAGAATTTTATTGACGATCTTGATTGACCAACTACCTATGATATATAATAAAACGGCACCAATAAGTTTTGGCGAATAATCCACAATAGTATTTAGCAATGCTTCTTTGTATGAAAGAAGTTTAGTTATTTCAGTTTGTAGTTTCATTTTAAGAATAGAAAAATTCAGTTTAATAGAATACTAGAACTAATCATAAATCTTTAAAATTGACTATTTCAATTTTTTCTTAATAGCAACTTCATGGTATGACTCAATTACATCACGCTCTTCGATATCATTATATCCTTTAATTTGAATACCACAATCATATCCTTTGGCAACATCTTTAACATCATCTTTAAAACGCTTCAAGGCTAGTAATTCGCCATCAAAAACTACAACTCCATCACGAATAACTCGAGTTTTTGCATTTCGAACAATTTTTCCATCCATAACCATTGATCCTGCTATAGAACCCACTTTAGAAATTTTGAAAATCTCTCTGATTTCCGCAGTTCCAAGAATTTCTTCTTTCATTTCTGGCGCTAACATTCCTTCCATTGCATCTTTCAAGTCGTCAATAGCTGCATATATGATTGAATAATAACGAATATCAATTTCTTCTTTATCTGCCAATTGTCTGGCATTTCCGGCTGGACGAACATTAAATCCGATAATGATTGCATCAGAGGCAGAAGCTAACATAACATCGGTTTCTGTAATGGCTCCAACTCCTTTATGGATAATATTAATTTGTATTTCTGGTGTTGATAATTTAGAGAACGAATCTGATAATGCTTCAACAGATCCATCCACATCCCCTTTAAGAATAATGTTTAATTCTTTAAATTGTCCTAAAGCAATACGACGACCAATTTCATCTAATGTGATGTGACGTTGAACACGAACTGATTGCTCACGCATTAATTGCGTACGTTTAGCAGCAATTTGTTTGGCTTCTTTTTCGTCGTCAAAAACGTTGAATTTGTCTCCAGCAGTTGCCGATCCGTCCAATCCTAATACAGAGACCGGTGTGGATGGTCCTGCTTCTTTAATTACATTTCCTCGCTCATCATGCATGGCTTTAATTTTACCATGATTTTTACCTGCAAGCATATAATCTCCAACACGAAGTGTTCCGTTTTGAACTAATATTGTGGATATATATCCTTTTCCTTTGTCAAGGAAAGCTTCTACAACTGTTCCGGTTGCAGTTCTATTTGGATTTGCTTTAAGGTCAAGAATTTCGGCTTCAAGCAATACTTTCTCAAGTAATTCTTTTACACCAGTTCCAACTTTTGCAGAAATATCATGAGATTGAATTTTCCCGCCCCAATCTTCTACCAAAAGATTCATACCAGCTAATTTTTCTTTTATTTTTTCGACATTAGCATTTGGTTTATCAATTTTATTAATCGCAAAAATAATTGGAACATTTGCTGCTTGCGCATGAGAAATAGCTTCTTTTGTTTGCGGCATGATGTCGTCGTCAGCAGCAATTACAATTATCGCAATATCTGTAACTTGAGCACCACGCGCACGCATCGCTGTGAAGGCCTCGTGTCCTGGTGTATCTAAAAACGCTATTTTTTGTCCGTTATCTAGGGTTACTCCGTATGCACCGATATGTTGTGTAATTCCACCAGATTCGCCAGCAATAACATTTTCTTCACGAATATAATCTAAAAGAGATGTTTTACCATGATCGACGTGTCCCATTACGGTTACTATTGGTGCTCTAAAAAGTCGATCTTCTTCAGCATCTTTAACTTCATTGATTGCGTCTTCTAACTCTGTTGAAATAAATTCAACTTCATAACCAAACTCATCAGCTACAATAGTCAATGTTTCTGCATCAAGTCGTTGATTCATGGTCACCATGATCCCTAATGACATACAAGTTCCTATAACTTTGGTAATCGGCACATCCATCATGATGGCAATTTCGCCTACTGTTACGAACTCAGTAACTTTAATGGTTTTGCTACCCTGATCAAGTTCTCTTTGTTCATCATCAGATTTTTGACGGTGTGTATCTCTTTTATCTCTTCTATATTTTGCAGCTTTTGATTTGCCTCCTTTTCCTTGGAGTTTTTCAAGAGTTTCACGAATTTGATTTTTTACTTCTTCTTCGGTTGGTTCTACCTTGGCAGTAATTGCTGGTCGAGCTCCTTTGACAAATCCTGGACGAGCGCTACGATTTGCATTGAAACCGCCACCGCCGGGAGTAATTGCAACTCCAGGTCTCGCTTCTCCTGGTTTTGGCGGAATTCGTTTTCGTTTATTTTTGTTTGCTGCAGAATTTGGATTTGCTGCTGCTACTCCGGGAGTTCCTGGTTTATTTGGTGTTATTTTAGGCTCTTCCTTCTTCTTTTTTGGTTTATTAAATTGTGTTAAATCAATTGTCTGCCCAGTAAGAGTTGCGCCTGATAATTTGGTGTATTGTGTATTAAAAACCTCATCAACAACTACTTCTTCAGAAGGAGTTTTACCAACTGCAGGTGCGATAATTTCTGCTTTAATTGGAGTCGACTTTGGCTTTTCTGCTATAATAGCATTTTTTTCAGAAGGTGCTTCAACAACATTATCAATTGATTTTTCAACTTGTTTTGTTGCTGGTGCTACAACTGGTTTCTGTGGATTTAGATCTATAGTTCCAACTTGTTTCGGACCCGAAACGATTGCTTTAGCCTTTATAACTTCAAGTTGTTGGCGTTCTTCGTCAGCTTTACGTTTGTCTTCAATTTCTTTTTCACGTTCTACACGTAATGCTTCTTTCTCTTTACGTTTTTCTTCGCTAACCTCAAGCGAAGCTGCTTTGTTTCCTTTGTCGCCAGCAAATTGATTCTGAAGAATCGAAAATTCGTTTTCAGAGATTTTTGCGTTTGGATTTGACTCGATGGCAATTCCTTTATCTTTTAGATAATCCACAGCTCTTTCTAACGAAATATTTAATTCTCGTAAAACCTTGTTAATTCTTATTACTCTTTCTTCAGACATAAAACGGTATTGTTATTTCTTTTTTTTGTGTTGCAGTAGTAAGTTAGTTTTTTCTAACTATTAAATTCTGCTTTTAAAATATTCATTACATCGATGATGGTTTCTTCTTCTAAATCTGTTCTTCGAACCAAATCATTTATGTCTTGTTTAAGTATGCTTCTTGCGGTATCTAAACCTATTTTTGAAAATTCTTCGATTACCCATCCTTCGATTTCATCAGTAAATTCAGTTAATTCAACATCATCTTCTTCTTCAGCAACGGTTCCTTCTCTTATTACATCCAGCTCATAACCAGTTAGTTGTCCTGCCAATCGAATGTTGTGTCCACCACGACCTATTGCTTTAGAAACCTCATCAAGCTTCAAGAAAACTTCTGCTCGTTTTGTTTCTTCATTAATTTTGATTGAAGATACTTTTGCAGGACTTAGTGCTCTTGTTATAAATAATTGCGCATTTGTGGTGTAATTTATAACATCTATATTTTCATTTCCTAATTCGCGAACTATTCCATGTATTCTTGATCCTTTCATACCAACACATGCCCCAACAGGATCAATTCGATCATCATAAGAATCAACAGCAACTTTTGCTTTTTCTCCTGGAATTCTTACTACTTTTTTTACCATAATCAAGCCGTCAAAAACTTCTGGAATTTCTTGCTCAAATAATTTTTCGAGAAAAATTTCCGAGGTTCTTGACATTATTATTTGTGGCTTATTTCCTTTAAGTTCAACGCTTTCAATGATACCTCGAACATTATCACCTTTTCGGAAAAAGTCAGACGGTATTTGTTTTTCTTTTGGCAATACAATTTCGTTTCCATCATCATCAACTAAGATAACAACTCTTGGGCGAACGTGATGCACTTCTGCAGTATATATATCACCTACCAAATCTTTGAATTGTTTATAAAGATTGGTGTTGTCGTGTTCATGAATTTTAGAAATCAAATTTTGACGTAAAGCCAAAATTGCTCTTCTTCCTAAATCTATTAATTTTACTTCTTCGGATACTTCTTCACCAATTTCAAAATCTGGCTCTATTTTTCGAGCATCTGTTAGTGTTATTTCCAGATGATCCAAATCGAGATCATCGTCGGCAACGATAACCCTTCTTTGCCAAATCTCCATATCGCCTTTATCTGGATTGATAATTATATCAAAATTTTCATCAGATCCGAATTTCTTTTTCAATGCATTTCTAAATACATCTTCTAAAATCGCCATAAGCGTTACACGATCAATAAGTTTATCGTCTTTAAACTCTGAAAATGAATCGATTAATGCTAAATTTTCCATGCCAACTTTTATTTTAAAATGTTACTGTAACAATTGCTTCTTTTATTTCTGAATACGGAATTTCTTGTTGTTTTTGAACGGTTTCTTTTCCTTTTCCGATTTTTTTTGGTTCTCTAGCTTCCCAAACTAAAGTAATGTTTTCTTCTGTTGCGTCTAGCAATTTGGCTTCGATGGTAGTAGATGCTAATTTTACAATTAGCATTCTACCTATATTATTTTTGTACTGTCGAGTCAACTTTAATGGTGAACCTATGCCAAAAGACACTACTTCTAAAGAAAAATCTTGCTCTTCACGATCTAAATTATGCTCGATCGATCTGCTAATATCTATACAATCCTGCACAACAACTCCGTTATCGCCATCCAAAGTCACAATAATCTTGAAAGCATCTGTAATGGTCAAATCGGTTAGGAAAACAGTTTGTTTTTCTAGTAATCCGGCTTCAAGTAATTGGTTTACTTTTTCTTTAAATGTCATGTTTTTATAAAAAGAGGGAAGCAGTGCTTCCCTCATTATTCAGTATTTGATTAAATAACGGTGCAAATATAGTGTTTTATTTGTGAATTAAAAGTGTTGTTGGTACATAAATATTTGTTATCTTTATAACATCAAAGATTAAAAATGGTTTTTTATCAACTTTATACACCTGATCATGAAAAAAATTTTAGTTCCAACCGATTTTTCTGAACATGCAGAATATGCTCTGAAAGCAGCTGCTCAGATTGCCAAAAAAAATAATGCCGAAATTATTTTGTTGCATATGCTAGAACTTCCACATCAATCCGGCGATGTAGGCACTGGTGCTGGGCATGAGTTGCCAGAGATTATGTTGTTTAAAAATATGGCAATTCAGCGTTTGGATGATTTGATGGATGAGGAATATCTTGATGGTCTTGAAGTATCAGAAATTGTTCAATTTGAAAAGGCTTTTGAAGGTGTTTTGAATATCACAAAGCGAAATAATATTGATTTTATTGTAATGGGATCGCATGGAGCAAATGGATTTAATGAAATGTTCATAGGGTCTAATACGGAAAAAGTTGTTCGATATTCTGATGTTCCTGTTTTGGTAGTAAAAAATGAAATTGATACTTTTCAAGCCGATAATTTTGTGTTTGCGTCTGATTTTTCCACAGAAATAAAAAAACCTTTTCAGAAAATGTTGCAGTTCGCCACTGCATACAACTCGCATTTACATTTAGTAATGATCAATACACCAAACAGTTTTAAACCAAGTAAAACTGCTGAAAAAATAATGAAAGAATTTATTTCGGAATTTGATTATCCAAATCATTCTCTACATATTTATAATGACATGAATGTCGAAAAAGGAATTTTGAATTTTTCTAGTTCCAAAAAAGCTGATTTAATTGGCATGTGTACGCACGGTCGAACTGGTTTTGCTCATTTTTTCAACGGAAGTATTAGTGAAGATCTTGTAAATCATGCTGTAAAACCTGTAATTACGTTTAAAATATAACTCTTTTGCAAAAACAAAAAACCCAATTCTCAACGAATTGGGTTTTTTTGTTGGTCTACTAGAAATGCCACCGCCTTAATTTGTAGGAATTTACAAAACCAACAAAAACCTCTTAAAGTCAATAGATTTAATACTTAAATTAAATTATTCCTACATTTTCAATTCAACTAAATTAAGCTAAATTCAACTAAATTAAGAATATTAGGGGAATATTAGGGGAAAACTATATATTTGTATAGCAAAATTTAGAACCTAAAACAGCCAAAATGAATGTGTATTTTATTCTGAAAGGAACTAACAATCCAACTAAAATAATTTGCAGATATAAGCCAAACCAAAATTACGATTTTACGCATACTACTATTTATTTTGTCAAACGTGAAGACTGGGACAAAAAAAAGCAACAAATAAAACAAAAAGCCACTTCTACAAATCGTGATTTAATAAACGCAAAATTACGAGAACTTAAAGATATAATTATTGATCGCTGGAATTTAGATTTAGCGAATAAGTCAAACATCACTAAAACTTGGCTAAAAAATGTAATTGATACCCATTTAGGCAAAGTAATAAAAAGTGAAACCTACAAAGTACATTATACCGACTGGATAGAAAATTTTATTGTAGAAGCTCCAAAAAGATTACATAACGGTAACCCAATATCGCCAAAAACTATCCAACAGTATGTAGCGACTCAAAAAAAAATAATTGCCTTTGAAAAACAAAATGATTTGAAGCTTAGATTTGAAGATATTGATTTGAAATTTTATACCAATTTTATTTTTTACTGCCGAAATACTGAAATGCTGGGCGATAATTCCATAAACGGACATATCAAAAACATAAAACTATTTTGTAAAAATATCGAACAGGACGGACTGCCAATAAATATTCAATACAAACATTCCGACTTTAAAGGATTTGTAGCCAATACCAAATACATTTATTTTAAAGATGCCGAAATTGATACTATTTTCAATTATGATTTTAGCGATAACGAGCGTCTTTCAAATGCACGAGATTTGTTTATTATTGGTTGTAGAACTGGGTTAAGAGTTTCAGATTTTTTGCGCTTGCAAAAAGTAAATTTAAGCGCAAAAAATATTGTAATTGAAACCGTAAAAACAAAACAAACTACAACAATACCGATGCACCCACAAATTATAAAAATTTTACAATTACGAAACGGTGAATTTCCAAGAGGTATTTCTGATCAAAAATTTAACTTATACCTTAAGGAAATTTGCAAAACGATAGGTTTTACGGAATTAGTAGAAGGCGCATTGCAAAACCCAAAAACCAAACGCAAAGAACAAGGCACTTTTGAAAAATGGCAACTGGCTTCGTCTCACGTTTGCAGGCGGTCATTTGCTACAAACTTGTACGGAAAACTGCCAAATAAAGTTATTATGGCTATAACAGCCCACAAAAGCGAAGCGCAGTTTTTGGGATATATAAAAACGACTAATGAAGAATTTGCAGATATTTTGGGCGAATACTGGAATAAAGAAAATAATTAATATTAATTCAATTTAATTAATTTAGTTCGTGTTTTTGTAACTAATCGCATTCAATCGCCTTCAATCGCCTTCAATCGTCGCCAATCCCGAAAAGATAAAATTAATCTACATTAAGTTTGCCATGATAAAAAATTCACATCATGGAAAACACAATCTTACAACTCGAAAAAACAAGCGCAACCGATTTTGAAAACAAAATCATTGCACGGGTCGAAACTCTTATTAATGGTTTGGTAACAAAAATGCAAACCAACGATCCCGATACACTACTCACACCCGAACAAACCGCAAAAATGTTATCAATAAGTTTGGTAACACTTTGGTCGTGGCGCAAAAAAGACATTATACAAGCGCACAGAATCGGTAACAAAGTGCGCTACAAAAAACAAGAAATTTTACTAGCATTGCAACAAATTAATAAATTTTCGAGTTAAAGTTTTTTAATTCAAATTTATTTATACATTTGCCTTGCTAAACATTTTAAAATCTTTTTATAACAGTTATGAAAAATCTAATTTTCATTCTCGAAAAACCTTACTGGGGAAACATATCGGTGCAAGTCCGAAAAGCTGTTATTAAATTAATGTGTTTAGCGGTGATTTTCCCTTTTTTTAACTTTTCTAAATTTTTACAAAATGCTAAACACAAAAACAAACGAGGTACAAGCTACCCTCGAAGCGCAACAACAATTGCAACAACTTTGCAATGAAGCAACAAACGAACTTCATGTAACATTTTCGTACGAGGACATTAAACACAGTCTTCAAAATGCCTTGTTAGGTTGGGTCTCTGATTCCAATATTGAACAAACGTATGATTTAGAACGTTTTGAAATCTTTGATTTTTTTCAAAGATTATCAAATCATTTGGAATTTGTCGAAAGTAAAGATTTCAAAACTACCAAAGAAATCCCAATTGAAAATTATTCTATTTTTCTGCAATCCAGCAGAAAAAAATAAATGCTCACTTCGATAAGGTTATGTATGCTTTTTTGTTGAGCGCAGATTCAGATGATCGAGGTATTCGTGGCGACGTTGTTTATCATATTGCAGAAATCCGAAAATATGTAAACAAAATCTTTAGAGTACAGCGCAACGCCAACCCCAAAACATCAAAAAAACAATTGCAGTAAGGTATAAATAACGTTGCAATTTCGTTGCAATTTATCGTTAAAACCATTGCAATTGTATTTAATTGCCCTGTAAAGTGGCACTTTACAGCAGTAAAACAATAGTAAAACAAAACAATACCTATTGCAACGCATTGCACAACAAAATAGCAATACAGTTGCGATAGGTTAAAAATAAAAACACCATGAAAAACAATAAAAAGAAGCCAAAAATAGTAACTCTTGGAACTTTGCTAAAAAAAGATGCTCGACGATTTACAAACCAAGTTTACAAATACCACAAACATATTGATAGACTTCGAGAACTAGCAGTACAACAAAAATTTAAACGGTCGCCATAGGTTTATAATGGGTTACCAAATTGAGCATTAAAACCAAAAAATAATCCAAATAACAAAAAAACCGTTGCAACGATATTGCAACGGTTCATTAAATTTTCAATTATTATGAAGACTAATAATTACAACAAAAATACAATTTTAGAACATACTACGCAAGAAAATAGCTCTAAATTGGATACAATAACAACAAAAGAGTTGCAAAAAGCAAACAATGAAATTGCAATACCATTGCAAAAATCGACTACAAACATTTCAACGGTGCAAAACACATCGCAAACTAGTGATTTTTCTATAACTGAAGTACAGCCAAAAACAGCACAAATACTAGTAAATACTCAAACAACACCCGTTGCAACGACATTGCAACATTCAAATACAAAAATTGCAACGCCCGTTGTAAATATTGTTGATCCATTGGAAGCGTTAAGCGATGTTATTGAAACAGCTATGCAAAGTGAAACAACTTTAATAAAAAATGATAGTATTAATGCGTTGTTGTCTAATTTATTATTCAATATTAATGATGTAGATTTTGAAATTTTGGCTTATCCAAATATCAAGGAACTAAAAAAAGAAATTGAAACATTGCGCATTTTAGTTTTCAATCAAGACGGTTCTACAAATGACGATAATAAAACCGAAATCAAAGAATTTCAAAAACTTACAAAACAATTAAGTAGTTATAAGGTAACAAAAAATCATTATTTAATACTATGCGTAGAGCAACTACTAACAACCGCAGAAAATAATAATTGGGGATTGTGCAAAAAAAACAACTTTATTTATTTATTCAATGGTTCGTATTGGTGCGAAATAGACAAAGAGGGTTTTCAATATTTTTTAGGGCAAACAGCTTTGAAAATGGGCGTTGAAAAATTTAAAGCCAAAATTCACAATTTTAAAGACGATTTATTTAAACAATTTTTATCTGATGCTTATTTGCCAACCCCAGAACCAAAAAAAGATTGTGTTTTAATTAATTTACAAAATGGAACTTTTGAAATAACATCTAAAAAAAGAGGTTTAAGGAAATTTGAACAATCCGATTTTATAACGCATCAATTACCATTTGAATATGATCTAAATGCTACTGCACCAATGTTTCAAAAATATTTGAATGAAGTCCTACCAGACATTGAAAAACAAAAAGTTTTAGCTGAATTTTGCGGATATATATTTATCAAACCAAGTGTTTTGAAACTTGAGAAAATGCTGATTCTATATGGTACTGGAGCAAACGGAAAAAGCGTTTTTTTTGAAATATTGAACGCGCTTTTAGGTAGTCAAAATATTTGTAATTATTCTTTACAAAGTTTAACAGACAGTACTGGATATTGTAGAGCCAAAATAGGCACTAAATTAGTTAATTACGCTAGTGAAATAAATGGCAAACTTGAAACTGATGTTTTTAAACAAATGGCATCAGGCGAACCAATTGAGGCACGTTTGCCTTATGGCGACCCGTTTATACTAAATGATTATGCAAAACTTATTTTTAATTGCAACGAATTACCAAAAGATGTTGAACACACAAACGCTTATTTTAGAAGGTTTTTAATTATTGGTTTTGATGTAACAATTCCCGAAGACAAACAAGATAAACAATTGCCGATCAAAATAATTAACAAGGAACTTTCTGGGGTTTTTAATTGGATTTTAGAAGGACTTGACAGATTGCTAATACAAAAGAATTTTAGTAAATGTGATGCGATTGACAACGCTAGAAGCGACTACGAAAGACAAAGCGATAGCGTTAGAACTTTTGTTGATGAATTTGAATATAAAAAATCAGTAAATGAATATACATTGATAAAAAATTTATACGATGACTATAAAATATTTTGTATCGATGACGGATTTAGACCAGTAAATAAAAACAATTTTAAGAAAAGATTAGAAGCGTTTAACATTTATGTAAAAAGATTAAATGTAGGGGTTGTTGCTTACATTTCAAACCTAAATAAATAATTCATAAAAAAAAATGTTTTTTTTTACTTGCACTTTTTACACTTTTTACACTAATATTTTTTCGTTTGATTTAAAAAAAGTGTAAAAAGTGTAAAAAGTGTACCAAAAAAAAACATTTTTTTTTTCAAAAAATATTATGAAAGTATATAAATACACATTAGACAAAAAAAGTAAGAAGTATATTTGTCCAAAATGTAACAAAAAAACCCTTGTAAAATACATTGAAACAGCAACAAACAACTATCTAGGTGATGAATTTGGGCGTTGCGATCGTGAAACAAATTGTAATTTTCATAATACACCAATAAGCTTGGAAAAAAATACTTTTGAAATTACTAATGTTGTAAAACCTTTGCCTAGTTTTCATAGTTTAGAATTAGTGGAAAAAAGTTTATTAGGCAAAAACAAAAATAATTTTATAGATTTTCTTAAAACAATTTTTACAGCAGGCGAAGTAGAAAAAACCGTTGCAACTTATTTCATTGGTAGTTCGAAACATTGGAACGGCGCAACTATATTTTGGCAAATAGATAATTTTGAGCGGGTACACGCTGGAAAAATTTTACAATACAACCCTCAAACTTGTAAACGTGCCAAAGATACAAACGGAAAAAGTTTAATCAATTGGGTACATTCCGTTTTAAAATATACCAAAACTATCAACGAGTTTAATTTACATCAATGTTTATTCGGCTTACATCTTATTGTAGACAATAATATTAAAACAATCGGGTTAGTTGAAAGCGAAAAAACAGCGGTTATAATGCATTTATTTAAGCCAAACTATATTTGGTTGGCTACGGGTAGTAAACATGGTTTTAAGCTAGAATACTTGTTGCCGATAAAAAAATATAAAATAGTTGCTTTCCCAGACAAAAGCGAGTTTAACGATTGGAATAAAAAAGCCAAAGAACTCAATAAACTTGGTTTTCAAATTGATGTTAACGACTATCTCGAAACTATTAATTGTAATACAGGAGTTGATTTTGCGGATATTTTAATAAATCAAAAAAAATAAGACTTGCATTTTTACTGCTAAAAACCAAAATTTAATTAAAAATTTGCAATTGTATTGCAAGCTAACTTTTTATTACATTTGAATTATGAAACGATTGCAATTATTAAAGCCGTTGTATTTTGATGATTATCAAAAAAAACAACCTATAACGATATTAAAGCACTTCAATAAAATAAAAAAGCAACCAATAAATTTTGGATATGCTCTAGAAAATAGTGTTGTGTTTTCATCAATGATTGAAGGTAATAGGATTGATATTGATACCTACCTAAAATATTTTCATTCAGGTATGAATACGAAAAGTAAATCCTATTTAGAAATTGAGGATCTAAAACAAGCCTATATTTTTGCTAAAAACAATAAAATCAGTTTGCCAAACTTATTAAAAACCCACAAATTAACTACAAAACGAATCCTTGAGGACAAAAACTACATTGGCAAAATCAGAGATAGAAACGTTTATATTTTTTCTGAAAATGTAAAAATTTATACTGGTGCAAATCCTGAAATTGTAAAAGATGAAGTGAAAAAATTACTTGCGGATATAGACGTTTTAACAGAGCGAGATTTAAGTATTGGCGAGGTTTTTTATTACGCTTCTTACATTCATTTAATCTTTGCAAAAATACATCCATTTGCAGACGGAAATGGTAGAACCGCACGACTGCTAGAAAAATGGTTTTTAGCTCAAAAACTGGGCGAAAGAGCTTGGGATATTCAGTCCGAAAAAATGTACCAGAAAAGAATAATACAATATTATACAAACATTCATATTGGCGACAATTACGAAAATCTAAACTACAATTTGATTAATCCGTTTTTATTCATGTTGCCAATTGCTTTGAGAACCAAATAATTTTTATATTACCGCTTTTTTGGAATAGAATTTGATTATTTACATGCATGGAAACCGCAAAACTATTAAGACACATTGAAAATTTAGATTTCATTCAATTTCAAAATCAATGGAATTTGACAAAAAATGAATCTACCGAAAAAGATCGTCAAAAATTATTATTAAAAATACTTGATTATCATTACCATAAAACAAATTTTAGTTTTTTTGTAAAAGTTTTTGATGAAATACTTTTAAAACAAACTTCGTTAGATTTTAATATAGATCATTGGGCACCAACTTTCCTATCACTATCAGTTCAAAAATCTAGCAAAATGCTACTCCAATATTTTTTAAGAAAAGGAGCAAATATTAACTTTACTGGTGATACCTTTTTCGAATATTCGCAAAAGGAAATTGAAAATGAATCGGAAAATATAGAACGATATTCAACTTGTTTAGATTTTGCAAATTTAAAATATGGTGATATGTTTTCAGTTGATTATAATTTTTCGCCACCGTGGGACGATATTGAAGAACGAAGACATAACGAAGACCCTCACGAAATAATATCAATGACTAAAGCGCATTATTTTGATCTTGTGGAACAATCAATTTATTTACAAGATTTAATTCATTTGGATAGAGTTCGAGATTATCTAATTGCTTGTGGCGGAAAAACGTACGAAGAACTTAAAAATAAATAATTTTTTCTATATTTGCAATGAAATAATTCAAACCTACGGCAATTGTAGCCTGTGTGTAATATGAATTATAAATTTTAGGTTGCTTTGTACGCCAGCGGACTGACTTGTGCCTTTCGTAGTAAGAGCAACTTAAAAACTTAAAACGGCTACTTGAACAAATTGTTTGAGTAGTCGTTTTTTATTTTACTGTAATTAATTCAATTGGCCAGTAAAGTAATTTTTTACTACACTCGAGAAACAAATTTAAGATCTAGTACAGCAAAAAACAAATATACTTCAGGTAGTTTTTCGGCAAATTTTGCATGATAAGTCAACAAAAACGCTAGTTGATGTAAATTTCAATTTTTATAATTTAATCAAAAAACAAAATAACTTTAGGGGAATATTAGGGGAATTTATACAATGAAAAAATCCTAAATACTTTAAAAAAAAGTAGTTAGGATTTTATAAAGTTGGTCTACTAGGACTCGAACCTAGAAAGACTGCACCAAAAACAGTTGTGTTACCATTACACCATAGACCAATAATTTCTCATTGCGGGTGCAAATTTACAAAAAAATAATTTTGATACAACTATTTGGTGTTTTTTTTATTTAATTTATTAAAATTCGACCATACAAAAGATAATCAAATCTTAATCAACCTAATAAAATAAAAAAGACTTGTATAAATTTTGTTAATGCCTGTTTGATTACGCAAAAAAATAGTTTCTTTGTACGTCAAAAAAATAGGAGCCCAACTTATGTCTACAGTTTTCAATTTTAATAAATGGAATACCACTACTGGATGGATTGCATTTGCAATAGCACTTATAACTTTTTCGCTAACCGTGGAGCCTTCTATGAGCTTTTGGGATTGCGGCGAATATATTGCAACATCAGCAAAACTTCAGGTTGGACATCCGCCAGGCGCACCATTATATCAAATGATGGGTGCTTTTTTTGCAATGTTTGCAATTGATAATGAGCATATTGCTTTGATGGTCAATATGATGTCAGTTTTTTCAAGTGCATTTACAATTTTATTTTTATACTGGTCTTCCACTATTATATTACGAAAAATTATTTCTCAATTTAAAGTTATTAATAAAGAAACTTCGGTAGTAATTTTGGGAAGTTCATTTGTTGGCGCTCTTGCACTAACCTACTCAGATAGTTTTTGGTATAATGCAGTTGAGGCCGAAGTATATGCAATGGCTACATTTTTAATTGCGTTACTGTTTTGGTTGGGTTTACGTTGGGAACAAGACATGGACAATCCAAAAGGTAATAAATGGTTGTTGGTCATTTCACTTGTTATCGGACTTTCATTTGGAGTTCATTTTATGGCCTTATTAACGATTCCATCTATTGGATTTCTTTATTATTTCAAACATTACAAAACAGTTTCTGCCAAAAACTTTATCGTAGCCAATATAATAGTAGTATCTGTTTTACTGTTTATCTTCAAATTGTTATTGCCTCTTACGATGGCTTTTTTCGGAAAAACAGAAGTTTTTATGGTAAATAATTTTGGATTGCCATTCGACTCAGGAACTATTTTGGTTGTTTTGCTTGTAATAGTGTTGTTTTATCTGGGATTAAATTACAGTCGAAAAAAAGAATTGGTTTTTATCAATACTGTAATTCTTTGCGTTTTGTTCATACTAATTGGATTTTCTACTTGGATGATGCTTCCTATTCGCGCAAACGCAAATACCCCTATAAACGAAAATAAACCGTCAGATGCTGCAGAAGTTTTGGCCTATTACAACCGTGAACAATACGGCGTAAATCCACTATTTTATGGACCTCAATATACTGATACTTTTGCTGGTTTAGATGAAGATAATCCGTACCTAGACAAAGCGCCAAACTATGAACGAGATTATAAAACCGGTAAATATATAATTACTAATATTTATAAAAAAGTAGAACAAAATAGTGATGACAACCACAAAACTATACTTCCTAGAATGTGGAGTCCTGAGCATATCGACAACTACATGAGTTTTAGTAACGTTCCTGAGTTTAAAATCAATCCAGAATATTCTGAGGAGCAAGAATTAATAGATGTTGTAGCAGAATTTAGGAAAGCCTATGCCGATGGAGAAATTGATACAGATGGGTATAAAGATTTTTTAAAAAGTTATCGCGATTATATACTTGTAGAAAAACCATCAACACTTGATAATTTATCATTTATGGTAGAATATCAATTTGGATATATGTATTGGCGGTATTTGATGTGGAATTTTACAGGAAGACAAAACGACATTCAAGGAAAATATGATAATCTGGACGGAAATTGGCTCTCTGGAATAAAATTTATAGATGAGTTGCGCCTTGGTTCGCAAGAGAATCTGCCTTCGGATGCATTAAATAATAAAGGTCGAAATTTATATTACTTTTTACCGTTTCTTCTCGGTGTGATTGGTTTTATATATCATGCCAAAAAAGACCTTAAAAGTTTTTATGTATTGCTAACCTTATTTCTTTTTACAGGACTAGCACTAAAAGTTTACCTCAACGAACGTCCATTCGAACCTCGTGAACGCGATTATGCGCTTGTTGGTTCGTTTTATGTTTTTGCGATTTGGATTGGCATTGGTGTTTTCGGAATTTATGACAGTCTCAAAAACTACTTACAACCAAAAGTAACGGGTTTGCTAGTAATTACAATTGGATTACTCTGTGCTCCAGTATTAATGGCATATCAAAACTGGGACGACCATGACCGCTCTGGAAAACGAACCGCTATTGCA
Organism: Flavobacterium sp.; assembly: GCA_031422015.1. Classification (GTDB taxonomy): domain Bacteria; phylum Bacteroidota; class Bacteroidia; order Flavobacteriales; family Flavobacteriaceae; genus Flavobacterium. The sequence continues at coordinate 129,601 of JANOPO010000047.1, forward strand.
AACGCTAAATCTTATCTCGAATCGTGCGAGAAAAATGCGATATTGTTTACTATTGGCGACAACGATACTTTCCCGCTTTGGTATGCCCAAGAAATTGAGAATATCCGTCCTGATATAAAAATAGTTAATTCTAGTTTATTTATGACCGATTGGTATATCGACCAGATGAAAAACAAAACATACCAAGCTGATGGTTTGCCAATATCTTTTAATTACGATCAATATGTTGGCGACAAACTAGATTATGCGTTTTATGATAAAAAAACTGATAATCGTTGGGATTTAAAAGACTTATTGGCCTTTGTAGGAAGTACTGATGAACGTACTATGGTGCCGATGAGTAATGGGCAAAAAATTCATTTTTATCCAACCAATAAATTCCGCATTCCGATAGATAAAAATACGATTATAGCAAATAAAGTTGTCGCCCCAAAGTATTATGATTCGATCGTGCCAAGCATAGAATTTGAAGTAAAAGATAATGCGATGTACAAAAATCGTATTATGATGCTTGACGTGGTGTTGAACAATAATTGGAAACGACCTATTTATTTCACAGGCGGGAGTTTCGCCGATGAAGATTATATTTGGCTAAAAGATTACCTACAATTAGACGGCATGGTCTATAAACTAGTACCGCTAAAAACTCCGCTTGATAAACAAGCCAGCCAATTGGATATGGGCCTAATCGATTCAGATAAGATGTATGATATCGTTATGAAATGGGATTGGGGCAATAGCGAAAGTCCGAATATTTATCATGACATAGACACACGTCGCAACAGTATTACCTACCGCAGTAATATGGCGCGATTGATGGAACAACTTATTAATGAAGGAAAACTTGACAAAGCCACAAAAATTATCGATTTGGCAATGACAAAATTACCCGTAAAATATTATGCCTATTACTCGCTAGTTGAACCATATATTGGTGGTTATTATGAAGTTAACGAAAAAGCAAAAGCGCGCCAATTGCTTGACGAATTAATGACCAAGTATAAAGAAAACTTGTCGTATTATAAAACCTTAAAACCGTCCGAGCAAAGTGATATTGCCGTGGATATTATTACAGATATTGAACGTTACCGGGGATTACTAGAAACAATGAAGGATCGTGGCGATATTGAATATTATAATAAAAACCGACCGATTTTTAATTCGTATAACAAGATTTTTGAGCGTTTTAGACGTAAAAATGAGTAATTATATAATTTAAAATATCAAAAATGTGTCGATTTCAATTGACACATTTTTTATTTAAAAATGATTATTATGCTTTATTGGATCAAAACAAATCGTATTATAAAATGGATTTTTCCAAATTATATTTGGGATATTTCTAATGATAAATCAGTTTATTTAACCTTCGACGATGGACCAACTCCAATAATTACAGAATGGGTTTTAATGCAGTTGAAAAAATACAACGTAAAAGCAACTTTTTTTTGTATCGGAGATAATATCCAAAAATTTCCACGAATTTTCAATCAAATAATTTCTGAGGGACATTCTATAGGCAATCACACGAATAACCATCTGGATGGCTGGAAAACTACGGATAAGGTCTATTTAGCGAATGTAAACACTTGTCAATTGCAAATAACAACACGCAACTCTCAAATCTGTAATTTATTTCGTCCACCTTACGGAAAAATTACACCATCCCAATCACGACAACTTCGAAAATTAGGTTACAAAATTATTATGTGGGATGTTTTAAGTGCGGATTTTGACACTTCAATTTCTAAAGAACAATGCTTACAAAACGTGTTAAAAAATATTCAAACCGGAAGTATTATAGTTTTTCATGATAGTACAAAAGCTTTTGAACGATTAGAATACGTATTGCCAAAGGTCTTAGAATTTTTACAAAATAAAAAAACAGAAAAAATTTATTTTAATTCTAAAAATTTTCTGTTTTAATGTACTGTTCGCAGAGAGGAAGGGATTTAAAATACATTAATCTTAAACTCTCAATTGTTTGATATTCAAAAATTTAAGTTTATAAAAAACTCATTTTTATTATACTTTTTGGCACAATTATGACACAGGATAACACTCGTTAACTCCAGTAAATTCAATGCCTTACAGCTATTTTATTATTATTTTTTGCTCGGGATTACATCCATTCGAGAAGCGGTTTTTACTTCCTAACTGGTTTATATTCTCTTTTTATCTCTTTATTTATTCTTTATTAAATAAAACTATAAACATTATAAACAATAGTAAAATATAATTGATAATCAATAAGTTAAAAGCGTTTATAATTTTGTTTATAATTTTATTTGTTTATAAAAAAACTATAAACAATTACTTTTTAGTAACAGCTAATGTGATGGTGTTTCCGTCTGCATCTGCAATATCAATAATACCTACTTGAATATTACCTTTTTCAAAAATCGTCGCCACCATAACAGCGGTTTCTGTTTTTTCTTCTTGTTGACTGGGTTTAACTTTCATAAAATCGCTTACTTTTTTATAAAGTTCTAACTTCTTTTGTTGAATTTGGTTAGCATCAGTCCCAGTATATGCTAGAACTTGTAGTGTAGGGGTTTCTTCGTCAGAAAAAGCAATAGTTGTTATACCTTCATCAAAATTTACTTTTGAATAGTATTGCTTTTCTGTACCGTCTTCTGAATGGATATTACCAGTTATATTAGCAAAATCACTAGGACAATCTTTTATTACTTTATCCAGCTTGTAATTAAATGAAATAGTATCTTTTACAATTTCAGTTTTATTTTCAGAAGATGCAGTTTTACCAGTAATTTTATCAAAGTTTGTCATCAGACCAGTTGAAAGCGCAACAACTCCTGCAATAATTGCTGTATAAATTCCTGTTTTATCTTTTTTTGTTTCGTTTTCTGCCATTTATTAAAATTTTTATTTAGGTTGAACAGCAAATACTGGTTCTGATAGTTCTTCCCAATCATTATCTTCGTTACATTTTTTAAATGGAAAATTTAAAGATTCTGCTACTGTAATTGCAATCCCATTTTTTCCAATGTGGGTGTATGCTAAATCAATTTCTTCGTCAATAGCAGTTTTATCAAATAAATTTACTCCTTGAATTACTACTACATAATTTTCTGCATCAGCACTTGATAAATCGACAATTTTATAATAAACATTTCTTACAGCTACTTTCTTAGGTTCTGAACCAATTCCAGTTTCACAACAAGAGCACCAAATGACTATTTTTTGTTGTTTTTTTAATAATTCGACTGCTCTTATTGCTTGTTCTTTGGTAATAATTTGCAATTGGTCTGCCTTGCAATTATTAAATGAAAAAAATGCAATGAATAAAAAAAATAGTGTTTGTTTCATTTTCAGTTAGTTAAAATTATACGTTAAGTTTATTATTTTCCAATAATTTTTTTTCGTTGTGGCATTGTTGCAATTTTTCTTCTAGCATTTCAACATTTTTTTCTAATGATGCAATCAATTTTTTAGCTGTCAAATTAATTTCAATACTTTTTTCTTCTACGTTTCTTAACATTTCGCCTTTACCAGTTAAAAGCCAGTCAATATTAACATCTTCAAACTTGTTTGAAATATCAAGTAAAATTTCAACTGATGGATTTGTATTTTCTTTTTTTAATCTGTTTAATTTTTCACTTGATGAATAATTTAAACCATCTAAAGCAAATTTATTGATGCTTTTAAACCCTTTATTTTCAGACAATTGAGATAGACGATTATAAAAATTATTCATTTTTTTAAAAATAAATTCAAATTAGTTTGTATTATTCAAATATGTTTGTAATATTTGCAATTCAAAGCGTTAGTTAAACATTAACAAAACGACTTAAAAACAACAACGCAATATATAAAAAATATAATTGCAATTACGTTGCAATTTATATAAGAATTATTGCAATTACATAATGCAAAACAAGTGCCAAATAATAACTAAAAACCAATACTAATGAAAGAATTTAGAATTACTCCAGTAAATTTTTTAGGTGCAACCGATGAAAAAAACGCATTGCAAGAAGCAAAAAAATATTCACGCCTTGGCGATTTTGATAACTGGATGTTTTTAGTTAAACAAGTTTAAAATGGATTTTAAAGTAGATTTTGAAATCAAAAATTTAGATGTAGTAGATGCTATTGATTTAATTCATTATTACAATAATTCCATTAAAGATAAAAAAGTATCGGCTTTTCATCCAATACAAAAAGCTATTAATAAATTAAAAATTGATTGTAAAATAAAAATTGGATTAGATGCTTACAACAATTTATATGCTATTTCCAAACATTCTTTAAATACAAAATTATGATACAGTACAACACAGTTGAACAAATTGCAATTTTAGGAAGTTGCAAAACGGCTACCGATTTATTAGAAACAAAAGAATTGTTACAAGATTTTCAAGAACTAGATGCTGTAACCTATTTAGTTTATGATAGAAAAATGAAGTTTCTTCTATCTGAAAATGTAATTGCGTAATGGCAAAGAAAACCAAAATAAAATTGTTGGATTTGTGCGCAAAAGCTGGAGGTTGTTCCGTGGGTTACTTTCAATCGGCTCAAGATTTAGGTTTTGAAATTGAAATAACTGGAATTGATATTGAACCGCAACCAAATTATCCATACCATTTTATTCAAACTGATGCTGTTGCTTATTTAAAGAAAAATTATAAAAAATACACGCACATTCACGCATCGCCACCGTGCCAAAAATATAGTAATAGTACAGCGGTTGCAAAATCAAAAAATCCTGATAAAGAATATTCAGCAATTTGTGAAGAAATAAGAGATTTTTTAAGAACCATAAACAAACCAAGTGTTATTGAAAATGTGCTACAAGCACCAATTAGAAATGATATTGTATTAAATGGCGATATGTTTTGCTTAAAAGTTATTCGTTCAAGAAAATTTGAACTAAATAATTTTTTTATGATGCAACCTTTAAAACCAAAACGTTTAGGAACGGTTAAAAATGGCGATTATGCAATGTGTGTTGGCAAAGGTCAATTAAAAGTTAAAGGCGGTCAACCTTTTAAAGTTCCCGGTAATAACATTATTGAAGTTTGGAGCAATGCAATGGGCATCAACTGGATGAAAACACGTGATGAATTAAAAGAAGCTATTCCGCCAGCATACACTAGATATATTGGTTACGATTTTTTAAAAGCAAAGTAAAATGATAAGTACAGAAGAAAAAGACGAAATAATTGCTGTAATAGGTAAACAATATTCTATCCCGATCATAGAGCATCTTGAAGCGGTTGGAATAAAACCAAAAAAAGCTACTGCTTTTACTCCTGGATTAATCCGTCAAATTGTTAACTCAGAATATGAAAATGAAGATGTTGAATTTGAAATTTTGCAGTTTGTAAAAATTACCAAAAGACTAAAAGAAAAACAAGCCAAAAAACGCAAATCGCTAATTAAAAAATAATTGCAATGCAACTACTCCAAACTACTACGCAACTTATAGAATATAAAGAACGATTAGAACGCCAGCAGGAAGTATTGGCATTATCTACTGTTTTTAATAAAGATGAACGCAACGATATGTTGCAAATTTATTGCAATGCTATTGCAATATGCAACAAACGTATTGAAAGTAGAAAAAACGAAACCTTACAACAATTACACACTAGCTGTTTATAATGAGTAACTATAAATTCACTCCCGAACATCTTTACGAAAACACAAACAAAGGATTAGACATTATTTTTAAATATTGTCCAGATGCTGTTGGTTGTGAAAATGGACGTAAAATGTTCAAATTACGTGAAGATGAAGATACAGCATCGGCTTCAATAGTTGAAAAAGAAGATTGTTACATAGTTAAAGATTTTGGAGATAAAGGATATAATCCTATTGAATTGTGCCGTTATTTTACTGGATTTTCTTTTATTGAAGCATTACGATTGCTTTATTCAGAGTTTAATATAGGCGAAGTTGATACATTTATTAGACCAAATACCACATTTAAAGATACTGATAAAGAACTAGGTTGGTTTGAAGTTATTGAAGCCGAAACATTTACTAATTTAGATGTAGTTGGGCGTTTTATAACTGATAAAATTGCTTTAGAGTACGATTTTATAGCTGTAAAAGAATATTCATTTGTATTTGTAAACAAAAAAACCAATTGCAATACTATTTGCAATATCATTGCAACGGACAATTTCCCAATATTCGCTTATAAATTTTCTGATACTTGGGCAAAAATTTACCAGCCAATACATAAAAAACACAAACACTCGTTTGTAGGTAAAAAACCCGAACGCCACGTATTTGGTTTAACACGTTTACGTGCTATTTATCAAGAAACAATTGATAATTTTAATAGTGATATTGAAAAAGCAACCAAAGATAAAGAAGTAGAAAAACGCCTTGAATTAATTGCAGAACGTGATAAATTTAAAATTGATAGTGTAATTATTTGTTCAGGCGGTTCTGACGGTCTAGGCGTTGCAAGTTTAGGTTATAATGCTATTTGGTATAATTCGGAAGGTCAACAAATGAATTATGATGAATGGAAAGAACTAAACAAAATTTGTCATAAAGTTTACAATTTACCCGACATTGATAATCCAGGTGTTAAGTATGCACACGCACTCGCCGAAACTTTTTGGAGTTTACCTACAATATGGCTTCCCGAAAGCATAAAAAAGCATAATGGTAAAGATTATAGAGATTGGTTAAAACGTTATTCTCAATCTGATTTAAAAACTATTCAATATCATTTTAAAAACCTTATTTCGGGTGCATTACGAATGAAATTTTTTGATAAAAAAGTATCAAGAAATAATATTGCAACGTACAAATTGCGTTTTGAATTTTTGTGTTATTTTTTGAATATAAAAGGGTTTTACACTTATAAAATTGAACAAAAAAACCTTGATAATACTGCACCCGAATTAATTATTTACATAAAAATTGAAGGTAATATTGTTACTAAAGTTTCGCCTCGTGTGATCCGTCAATATGCAAAACAATTTTTAAGAGAAAAAGGGCAACCAATAGAAGTTTTAGAATTGGTTTCAATGAGTACAATGTTTAACGATGTTAACCTAATTGGATTAAAACCAATTGATTTAGATTTCAAAAATTACACAGCCGAAAGTCAATTTTTCTTTTTTCAAAACAATATTACAGAAGTTACTCAAAATGAAATAAAATTTGTGCCACACGGAAAATTTACAAATTATGTTTGGGAACAATCTGTAAAAAAACATAATATTTTACCCGAAAAACCATTTTTCAGCATTACAAAAAACGCACTTGACAAACCAGTAATTGAAATTTTACGAAATGATTGTGAGTATTTAGGTTTTCTAATAAACACTTCTCGCATTTTTTGGCGTAAAGAGCTGGAATTACAATTTGGCGAAAATTATACTGAAAAAGAAAAATACCACAACGAAAACCGTTTCAATTTACAAGGGGATTGTTTAACTGATGAAGAAAAGCAAATCCAAAACCAACACTTATGTAATAAGATTTTTGCAATTGGTTATTTAATGCACCGATATAAACAAGATTCATTTGCTAAATTAATCTATGTTACAGATGACGAACAAAAAGAATTAGAAGACGAAGCAAATGGTGGTTCGGGAAAATCATTGATTTTTAAAGGAGTTAATAAAATGATTACTAATCGGCATTGGTTAAACGGTAAAAACGAGCAATTTAAAACCGATAAACACGTAATGCAAGGTTTTACAAAAGAAAATGATTATTTAATTATTGAAGACGGACACCCAAATTTTGATTTAGAGTATTTAGTAGAATGGGTTACAGGTTCTATTCCAGTTAACCCTAAAAATTCATCGCCTTACGAGGTTGAATTTGAAGATGCTGGTAAAATTGTTTACACTACTAATTATGGTTTAAAAAAGCGAAATGATGCAGTAATTAGACGAACTTTTTTTGTTACAACGTCAAATTATTATCATACAAAATCTGAAAAGTTTTTAGAAGAAAGAAAAGTTTGCGATGACTTTAATGGTAAAGATTTATTTTCAAATTGGACTTCTGAACAATGGAATAAACACTATAACTTTTTGTTGCAATGTTGTCAAGTTTATTTATCAAATCGAGGTAATGATTTTAGTGTTCCATCAAGTAATATAAAAATCAACAATGATAATGCAACTTTAGGCGATGCATTTATATCGTGGGCTGATAGCTATTTCACAGAAGATTACATTGATGATGAAGACAGCCAAATTGTTGAAGGCAATTTAAACAAAAAAATTAGTCGTCCAGAAATGTATAAAAATTATTGCAACGCTGTTGGAAGATACCCAAAACAAGCAAACGCATTTAAAAAAGCATTAAAAATTTATTGTGAAAACCCAAAACGAAATTGGATTCTAAATCCTAAAGAAGAATTGGATAAAAACGGATTTATAAAAAGACGTGGAAACAAAGAACAAGGCGAACCAAGTCAAGTAGAATGTTTTTATATAAAAAGTAATGCTGATGCAATTGTAAAAACTGAAAATAAAGAAGAAAATAAAACTATTGCAACGCCATTGCAACCTGAATTATTTAGCAATAAAGAACCTGAAACGGATTTACCATTTTAAATAAATTATGATGATTGCAAGTAAAAAAAAGCGTTTGCCTTATATGACGGAAAACAGAATAAAAATTATTGAGTTTTGTAAAAAAAACGATTCAAAAATCAATAAATCTCAAATTATGAACCTGCTAAATTGTTCTTGTGATTCTGCTTATGATATTTATAAAAGTATGCTAAAGTGTGGAATTTTAGAAAAAATAAGCAAATGTAAATTTCAATTAAAAGCATTATAAAAATTTTAAAAATATGGAGCAAACTTTAAAAAAAGAAAGATATGTTTTAAAAAACCCAGCAGACAATCCTAACGATATTTATATAAAGTGGATATTATATACTGGTGATTTTCAAGATTTAATAGACCAAGAAATTCCATTTTACGAAACGGAAATTGCAATTAAAGATGGAGTTGAAATAAGATATTTTGAACGATGTAATTTTTAAAATTATGGAGCAAATTAAATTTAGTCAAAACTGGAATAAAAAATTGGATTGTGATTTTTTTACAACAATACGTTTGCAGTCATCAAAATATGTAAAAGATAATGAGTTTGAAATTGTTTTAAAAAATGAAATTCATTGTAAGGCAAAAATTATTGATGTGTGGATTTGTAAAATTGATATGCTAAAAGATTTTATATGTTATATAGATACTGGTTACAACAAAGAAGAAACAATAAATATGTTTAAAAAAATGTATTCAACTGTTGATTTTACAAAAACCAATTTAGTAATAGTATTACTTAAAAAAATAATATAAATGGAACGCCATGTATTACTAAAATTAAGAGTAGCAATAAATACAGATTTTTCAGACCAGTTTGGTAATAAAAAAATTGGGGTTGCTTATTTCTGTAAAAAATCAATTGGAGTTATTGAGCAAAAAATAAATTATTTCACAAACGAAACCGATTTAACAACATTTAAAAATCTGTATGCAAATGGTCAAATATATGTTATCAAAAACCCACATGATCCAGAAAGTATTTTTAACTGTATTGATTGGGATTTAGTAGATAAAGAATTGGATTACGAGTTGAAAAAATTAGATGAACTAAAAAAATAAAACGATGGGAATACTAACAATAAAAAACAACGAAACGATTGTTAACAAATTTGAAGTTGAGAGTTTAAAAGTTGCAAAAAAATATGTTGATGAAAACACATTTCCAGCTTCACACGCTTTTATTTTTTCAACATTTAATGAAACTGGAGTTGAAAATATAATTAACATTCAAAAAAGGTAATTATGGCAAAAAGAAATAAATGGATTTCAATAGCATTAGATTTCTTGAATTTAGCTTATGATAATGACCGAGCCGAACAAGAATTAAATACAATTAAAGATATAAATAGTATAATTTCAAGTCAAAAAGAAGTAATACAATTTCAAGAAGATAGAATTTCAGATGCTCAAGAAATTATTGAAAAATGCAATTTAAACATTGAAAGACTTGAATCAATAAAAAATCAAGCAGAAATTGAAGAATTTAGAGCAATGAATCCAAAGGCAAAAGCAGTTTATAAATTCTAAATAATCATATATGGCTTCCTTAATTCCAGCAAAAAAAGCAACAAATCGAACTAATGTTTTTATCAATAAAAACTTCATAATTCGAGTGATTGAAAATCCAAAAGAGTGTAAAAAATCAGTTTTAACAAGCGCAAGTAAACTTTCAAACTTTATAAAAGATGAAGAATTAAAAATAAAGCTATTTAACAAGGTTTTAGCATCGCCAAAAGACAAAGTAACCTTTATGATAAGAAACCGTCTTAAAATTGATTTTTGTTCAAAATAACTTTTAAAAAAATATAAAATGAAATTAAAAAACCGCTTTAAAATAACAGCCAATCACTTACTAATTTGGTTTTTATGCTTTGCAATAGTATTAACAACTCCATTGCAATTTTTAGACTTTATCATTAATGGTAAAAATAGAATTTGGAAAAATATAGAAAATAAAATTTTCAAAACATTTTTCATAAATGATGACTTACGAAAAAATATTTAAACGAACTAAACAAATTATAAATTATGAATCCACCAGTTAGAAAACCATTGCCTTATGCAGTTACCAAAAAAGAATTGGTAGAAATGTATATCAATCAAAAACCTGAAGCTAGAATTTTAAAACAAATAAATGAAATATTACTTGAAAAAGGGTTTGCAAAAGAAATAAAACAAATTGAACATAACGAATTTATGGAGTATGTAGCAACTTACGGAACTCCTAAAGGATATTACATAGAAGACAATAATTAATAACTAAAATCAATTTAAAATGAATGACACGTTAACCGCCGAAAAAGGCAAAGTATTAGAGATTTATAACGCTTCAAAAAACAGCGTAAAATCTAAATTAGAAACAATTTTTGGATCAAAAATATTTCTTCCAAAAGTTGAAGATAGGATTAAAAATTTTGATGACGTATTAAAAGAAAACTCAATTTCAAAAACTGAATTTGATAAGTCTTGCATAGGATTAACTTCTGATGAAATTGCTTATAAGAAAGCAAAATTAGTATGTAAAGCCTACAATGAAGATTGGGTAGCAGATTGGACTAATTCAAGCCAATACAAATACTATCCTTGGTTCGTTATGGGTTCTTCGTCGGGTGTCGGTTTTGCGTTCAGCGATTACGGTACCTGGCGTACGCTCTCGGTTGTCGGCTCTCGCCTTTGCTTCCGTTCTAGTGAACTTTGCAAAATTGCAGGAAAACTTTTTGAACAAGAAATTTATAAACCATTATTCACTTAAATAAATAATTATTATGTACACGAAAATTCAAACTTTTGAAGATGCTTGTTTAGTTCTTGAACTAGATGCAAAAAATGTAATCCCGGACTTTTCATTTTTCCCTAAAAATGATATTCAGCCAATGATTGCCCACGCTAAATTGGTAATCATTAATCAGGCAATAAATGGTAAAGATTATATTCCAGACTGGAGTAATTCAAACGAAATTAAATACTATCCTTGGTTTATTATGGGTTCTTCGTCGGGTGTCGGTTTTGCGTTCGTCGGTTGCGATCGCTGGTATACGCGCTCGGGTGTCGGCTCTCGCCTTTGCTTCCAAAGTAGAGAAAAAGCACTATATGCTGGAGAACAATTTGAAGACTTATATAAAAGCTACTTTGTAAAATAGCATAAAAAGGTTGTGTGATGTTGTGTTGTTCTTCGTCAGGTGTCAGTTTTGCGTTCAACGATTACGATAACTGGAATACGAACTCGAATGTCAGCTCTCACCTATGTTTAAAATAAAACATCGCAGACCTTACTAGCATAGTAAAAAAATACATTTTATAAATAAGGCGTTGGTACATTATGGAAAACGACTTTTTAAAAGCAAAGGAATGAAAAGAATAGGTAATTTATACACTCAAATAATTAGCATTGGAAACTTGAATATTGCAGATGAAAAAGCACAAAAAGGAAAGCAAAATCAATATGGAGTTAAAATACACAATAAAAACAAAGAAGCTAATATACTTTCACTATATCAATCATTAATCGATAAAACTTACAGAACATCAGAGTATAGTATTTTTAAAGTTTATGAACCAAAAGAACGTGAAGTTTATAGATTACCATACTTTCCCGACAGAGTTATGCACCATGCAATAATGAATATTATCGAACCGATTTTTGTTTCTGTATTTACATCAAATTCTTACAGTTGTATCAAAGGAAAAGGTATTCACGCAACTGTTAGAGATTTAAAAAAAGCATTGTTAAATCATTCAGAAACTGAATATTGTTTAAAGCTGGATATTAAAAAATTTTATCCAAGTATAGACCACGAAATACTAAAACAACTATTACGAAAAAAGATAAAAGATAACGATTTACTTTGGTTGTTAGATGAAATTATAGATAGTGCAATTGGTTTGCCTATTGGTAACTATTTAAGTCAATATTTTGCCAACTTCTATTTAACATATTTTGACCATTGGATAAAAGAGAACAAAGCAGTAAAACATTATTTTAGATATGCAGATGATATTGTAATACTTTCAGAAAGTAAAGAATATTTACATAATATTTTGTTTCAAATTAAAGATTATTTTTCTAGCAAACTTAAATTAGAAGTTAAAAATAATTATCAAATATTTCCAGTTCAAAAGCGTGGAATTGATTTTGTTGGATATGTTTTTTATCATACTCATACTCTTTTAAGAAAAAAAATTAAGAAACGATTTGCTAAAGCTATATTCAAGAAAAAAAATAAATCAACAATAGATGCTTACAAAGGCTGGGCGATTCATTGCAATTCAAAAAACTTATTAAACAAACTACTCCCAAATGAAAAGTTTTAAAGACTTTAATATAAAAACTGAAATTACAAATTTTGTAGGCGACAGTATAACAACAACTAAATTACTTGATAAAGAAATAATTGTCAGAGATTTTAAAATTGTGCCTTCAAAATTTGAGGGTAAAGGTTCAAGACTTGATTTACAAATTGAATATAAAGATGAAGCTAGAGTAGTATTTACTGGCGCAAAATATTTAATACAAGTGGTTGAAAAACTGACAAAAGAACAATTACCATTTAAAACAAAGATTATTAAGATTGATGAACACTTAGAATTTAGTTAATTGCAATAATACCTTGCAATACTATTGCAATCTCTCGAAAACACACGAAAAACCCTTTAAAACCTCGCTAAATACAAAGCGAGGTTTTTTTATTGTAAACATTTGCGGTCAAGTTCAACAATAACCAAAATGACTAAAAATGAAATAAACCAAGCATCTAAAAGAACTATCAAAGATGGCATTCAGTTTAACAATTTAATTGAAAAACCGAAAAGCCAAAAAAAGCAACTCGAAAATGGCGACACGTTCTATTCGGTTGAAATGATGAAACAAATGGTTACTACTTTTTATAGTCAAGTAGCTAAACTTTCAGAAGTTCTTAAAGGCAAAACTTTAAAAACCACGTGTGATAATATTCATTTTTTTCTGTATAACAATATACAGTATCAAGCGGATGGCATCGTTCAGAATTTAAGAAGTCCAGCCAATTCTTGGTGGCATTCAAGAGAGATTGGAATTGATTGTAAGAGTTATTCAATTTTTGCTAGTTCAATTCTAACCAACTTGAGTTTAAAGCATTACATACGTCAGATAAAACAGCCAAAGTTTAACCCGAAGCAATTTACACACGTGTACGTAGTTGTTCCGATTAATCAAATAACTGGAAGTTTTGATAAAGGGCATTTGGTTATTGATGGAACTATTAAACAAACTGATGAACCAGTTTTCACAATTAAAAATGATGTTTTTATGAATAATAAGTTACCTCACTTGGGTTTGAATTGTCCTGCTAAAAAAGGCACTTCCAAAAAAGCTACTACTGGCTTAAAAGGTAAAGCTAAAACTTTAACTGCTAAAAAATTATGTAGTAGTGTCATTGTAAAAGATGGATTAAAAAAAGATGGTACGCTTAAAAAAAACCATAGATACGTTAAGGGTGGAAAAATAGTAAAATCAAAAGCAAAAAAATAAATCACGATGATTATAGATGAAAACGAAATTGGTTTAGGTTATGGCTTAAACAAAGGTTTGAAAGTAGGAAAGTTTTTGAAAAAAAACGTCAGACTTAAAAATGTAAATCTTAAAAATGCTATTGCGGTTGGTTCAATTGCAGCATCATTTGTACCTGCTGGAGGTGTTGCAACCAAATTAGCAACAAAGTTAACAAAACTTGGAAAAGTTGGCAAACTAGCAAAAGGTGCGATAAAATTAGCAAATACAAAGGTTGGAAAATTTGTTTTAAACAAGGCAAAACAAGGAATTGCATTAAATTCTAAAGAAGCAAATGTAGTTAATCAAATTGCAGTTGCTCAAGATGTTGATAATTCAACTCCAAATGTAATGACACCAGAGCAATTTGAAAATGCAAGTGCTGGAACTGGAGCAATACAATCTGATGCACCAATTGTAAGTTCTGCTCCAGTTGTGAGAACAAACAATACAAGTGTTCCAAACGAAGCGCAAATAGAAACACTTGCAAAAGTTAAAGAAATTCCTAAAGAAAATTTAGTAGAAGAAGCGCAAAATCAACAAAAAGAAGCGGATTCGATTAAAGAAGCTGGAACTGGTGCGCCAAAAAAAGACAATACAATGCTTTATGTAGGTATTGGTGCAGTTGCGGTTGTAGGTATTGGCTTAGCAATGTCTAAAGGTTCTAATTCAGCTACAACAACTAAATAATAAAACTTCATTAACTGAAAAATAAATAAAACAATGAAAAAAGAAGTAATACAAATTGGCTCGGGTGTACTAGCTGGAGCTTTGTCAAGAGGTTTGACAGGAACAATGTTGGAAAAATCTTCTAATACAGTAAAAACAGCAGTTAGTGGTGTTTTATGTATTGGGATGGGATTTGCAGCAACAAAAGTAAAAGGTACTGATTCAAAAGCCGATTTTTTAAGAGGTTCTGCAATGGGTATATCGATTGCACAAGGTTTTGAGGTTGTGAAAAACATCTTTTCAAACGAAAAAATCGCATCAAAATTAAGTTCAGAAACTACATCTGGAAGATTTCTTCAAAAAGCTACTGGACTTTCGGGTGCTGTAAATGGATTAAATGGATATGTAGATGTTGATGGAAACTATCACGAAGACGGATTAGGCGGTTACATTGATGCTTATGGAAATTTAGTTGAAGATGGATTAAATGCTTATGAAATTGAAGATGGATTAGGTGCTTACGAAATTGAAGACGGATTAAACGGATTTGATGATGAAGATGGTTTAAGTGCTTTTGAATTAGAAGATGGATTAAACGGATTTGATGATGAAGATGGTTTAGGTGCTTATGATGAGTACGAAGAATACCAAGAAATGTAAAATTTAGAATTGTAATTGAGTTTGATAAACAAACCAAAAAGTGTAAAATAATTAACAAGTAGAAAAAATGACACAAGAATTAAGAAAGTCGATTGAAGCCGTTGCGCATTCAAGAAAACAGACGGTTGCCGAAAGAAAAAAAGCAGACTACACTGATAAAGTGTATTACCTGAACTCAAAGGTAACTAACGCATCTAACACTATATCTCTTATAGATTCAAAAACTGTAAAGTTAGCAGGATTGACAAACTTTGATGGTAACGTGATTGGGTTAGGTAAAGCATTCCCAATTAGCGGAATGAGAGTTTTGTACACAACATCTGGACGAAATGAAGGTTCAGCAGATTGGCAAAACAACGAACGTTTACCAGCAGAATTGCAAAATGCAGTTTTGACTTTGAAGCAAGGTAAAAATGTTTTGGTTTCATTACCATTAACAGATTTGCAAAATTTCAGAATGAAAGAATTTAGAATGATAGCTACTTTACCAGTGCTACGTGATAAAGAACCGTTTGAATTGGAAATCGAAATGCCAAAAGATGCTCCTTTAGCTACTTCAGCAGGAAAAGAATCATTCTTTAGAGTTGAGTTCAAAGGTGTTGAAAGAAAATCAGTCTAATACAAATTAGATATTAATAAACAAAAGCCGTTGCCTTAAATGGTAACGGCTTTTTTTAAAACCAAAAAAAAATGAGCCAATTAAAACAAGTACAGTTTAAACAAAAATTAGTTTTTAGTCCCGGTGAAACTTCTGTAATAGAAAATTTTGTTTTACCAATTGGTTTTATCTCTCACGCTGTTGCTTATACTAATGATGTTGATAAACAAAATGGTGTAATGTTGAACTTAGCTTTAAAAGATGATGAAAACCTTGAATTAGTTCCATCAATAAATATTAGAAATTGGGAACAAAGAAGTGGAGGAACTTATTTAGATAGTCTAAAACCTTTGGGTTTTGATACTTTAGGTAGAACTTATAAACTACAATGTACTCAAGGCGTTCAAACCGCTGACAAAATTGAAGTTGAAGTAGTTTTTTTCTATTCAAATTAATAAAATACAAATAAGATGTTAAGAACAGCAGTAATAGATACAGAGTATAAAAAAAGCGGTGAAATTCGTTTAGATAATATCACATCATTAAAAGTTTTTAATGCTGGAAATACTATTGCGGTTATAGCTGGATTTCCTGTATATCCAAATCAAAAAGAGGTTATTATTCCTGCTGATAATACAATATCTAATGTGATTTTAGAATTAGAATTTAAAAGTTTACCAATAACAAAAGATGAACCTATAAAAAGACCAGTCAGAGCTAATTTTCAAGAAGCTATTGCAGATGAGCAAATTATTGGCGGAACTAAAGATGTACCAATAAAAGACCAACTTAACAAAATTGTAGTCATCTACAAACACATAATTTAATAATGGAGCAATTAGAAAAATTAATGAATAAGTTGAATACCGATGCTTTATGCTCGGTTTCAATTTATGACAAAGCGCAAGGTTTGTATGTATGTACAAATTTGTCGCATTTAAAAATACAAGAAGATTATGGATGTGCCGAAGATTATTTTGAGAATATCTATTCTGAAGGACATACAAATTTGACAGTACAAGAACGACGAAAAAACGGTAATTCAATAAAAAACATTGGAAGTCCGTTTGATGTAACTTTTGGAAATCCCGATCCTAAGCTAGAACTTGGAACAAAATCCGAAAAGAGCAAAAAGAAAAAAGATAGTTCCTTAAACGTTAATGAAATTATTGATTTAAAAATTGCTTCAATTAGAGCAGTTGAACTTCAAAAAGAAAATGACGAATTAAAAGCTAAATTAAAAAGAAGCAAAAAAAAACATAAAGTTCTTGAGCGTGAAAAACTAACTAGAGAATTTACAGTACAAAAAAGTGATTCTTTCAACAATATGCTTTTAGGAGTAGTAAAACAGGCTCCAAGTATAATGGCTGGTTTAGGTATGAAAGTTCCGTTACCTGCTCCTGGTTTAGGTGCAAGTTATGAAGATGGAAATGTAAATGATTATACAGAAACTAAAATTGAATTTTTAGAATTAGTAAAAACATTAGAAGATGATACAATTGAACTTTTAAGCACTATTTATAAAAAAGTAACCATCAATGAAGACGATGGTGCATTTTCAAATGAATTAGTCAAATTGTTACAAAAGCATAATATGATAATTGTTTAAAAAATGGAGATACAAGTTAAAATACCTGAAAATACAAATGCTTTTACAAAGGCAAAAATTCAAGCCCAATTAGAAGCATTAGCAACGTTGGACCAAGATACACTAACTAAATTAGTAAAACTGCGAAAATCAAAAAAAGCAGTCGAAATGTTAAAAGAAAATTGGTCAACAATTGAAATGATGATGATGTAGTAGTTAGAGTAGCTTGTTAGTTACGCTCCATTTCTAACAAGCGAAATAACTACGATAATACTGCTGTAAAATAACTATTTCGTATTACTGTTGCTGATAAAAGCAATATAAGAACAAAGTAAAAATTTGAATTATAAAGTAAGATGAACCAGTTAATGTCTTTGACCTCTTAATTTATGCTAAAGATGAAATTGAAATAGAAAATTGAAATTAGAAATAGTTTGTTACAGCCATAAAAAACAACAATGAAAAAAGGATTAAGAAACCCAGCATTAATATCAGCCGTTGCATCAAGTCCACAAGGACAAAAAGCAATTGGTAATACTTTAGAAACCGCAAATAATACCGTTAATGCAACGGTTTCAATTGTTAAAGGTCTATTCGTGTTAGGTGCGCTTTTTGGAATTGGTACAATAGCATACAATAAAATTTTTAATGGTTTTAAAAAATTACCCGAAGATAAAAAAATGAAACCTACAATATCTACTGCAATTGCTAAAAATAGAGCAACTGCAATTTATAGAGCAATGTATGGTATAGGATCGGGATTTTCAAATGTTATAAAACAATTGAAAGGAACTAATGGAAACCGATTAAATGCAAATGATTTTGTTAGAATTTATAATGAATTTGGCAAAAGAGCTGGAGCAACTCCTTTGGCAAAAAAACAAAATATGTTAGAGTGGTTTTCTGAATTTAGTGAACTTGAATTATTACAATTAAAAGCATTATTCCCAGACTTTTTTTAATTATGGAAACAAGAAAAATAGTACCAGTAGCGGTTATCTCATTAGGACTTGGTTTTTTAGTATTTCAAATTGTGAAATCTAATCAGCCAAAAGTTACTTATTCCAATAATGCTAGTAATCCAAATGTTACCTTATATGGCGAACCATTTAATGCTAAAGTAATTGCAAAAAAATTAAAAGAAGCAATGTTACCCGATGGTACTTTTGAAGGAACATTAGAAAATGACATTTTAGAACTTTTAACTGGAATTACTCAAGCACAATTTTATAAAGTAATTATTGCTTTTGGCTCACAAAAATACAACTCTTACATAGGAAGTCAAACACTTGCTATATATTCTTATTCGTTACCATTTTGGTTAAAAAATGAACTGGGAGCAAGTTCAGATGAATACAAAACATTAAAAACATTATTCCCTAAATATTTAAAATAATTATGGCATCAACAATAAAAAAAGAACCAATAAAAAAACCATTATCAAACCAAGAAAAATTACTTTATGGTGGTGGTGTAGCTTTGCTAATTGGTGGCGGTATTATTTGGTATATACGTAGTCAAAAAGAAAAAGAGTTGGAAGAAAGTACAGATTATGGTGATACTAATACAGCAGTCGAACCATATACTCCAGTTGTATCAAATACTCCTAAAACTCCATCATTAGCAACTCCAACTATTACATATAATCAAACACAAAATCCAGTAAGAACTATTGAGAATTTTGCGTATCCAGTTGGTCAACAAGTAATGGCAAATAGTTTTTACGGAACTCAAACGTATGTTGCAATAAAAAAAGCAGACGGAACTTATTTTACAAAGGGCGAAAAATATGTAAAGTTTAATAATGGTGATGCAATTGGCTCAATTATTTGGGTTGGCAAAATGAGTAACGGAACTTATAGATACGTGGTTAAAAGAACTGGTAATTTAGGTTTAGTAACTTATTATTGGATTGCGGATACAAAAGTAATTAAACCAATAGGTAAAATATTACAAACTATAAATCCAAATGCTACACAATTAGATAGTAATAAACTATTAAAGCGTGGTATTAAAGGCGATGAAGTAAAAGAATTACAAAAAAGATTGAAAATTACAGCAGATGGAGATTTTGGCAAAATAACAGAAACTGCATTACTACATCAAAAGAAAATAAGTCAAATCCGTTTAAAAGATTGGAAATAATGAGTACAAATACAGGTTTATTAGTTGGGTTCGGTTTATTAGGAGTTCTTTTTTTTGCTTCATTTGATACTGGAGTAAATGCAAAAGATATACCTAAAACCAAACCAACAAAACCTAAAAATCAACCAAAAAAAATAATATTATAATGACTTTCTTACTTTCAAATAGCATTTCTTTTTTAAAATGTTTTAAAAAATATGCAATAAATACGCCTTTAAGAGTTGCTCATTTTCTTGCACAATTACACGAAGAAAGTGGCGGTTATTCTCGTTTTGATGAAAATATGAATTATTCAGCAGATAGTTTACTTTCAAAATTTGGTAGTAGAATTACACACGAACAAGCGCAAAAATTCGGAAGAACAAACTCACATAGCGCAAACAAAGAAATGATTGCAAACATAATATACGGCGGTTCGTGGGGTAAAACCAACCTTGGGAATACTCAAGAAGGCGACGGTTGGAGGTTTAGAGGTCGTGGATTAATTCAAATTACTGGTAGAGCAAATTATCAAGCATATAAAAACTATTCAGGTGTAGATGTAATTAACAATCCTAATTTAGCTTCTACAATTGCAGTTGCTATTGATATTGCTGGTTGGTATTGGTCTGTTAGAACCAAACTAAATCCAAATTCGCCAAATGGTTTAAATCCGCTTGCTGATAGCGACAAAATAAAAACAATTACAAAAGTAATTAATGGCGGTCAATTAAATCTTGATAAAAGAGTTCAGAATTTACAAGACTACAAGAAACAAGACACTTTGGCTACATTAAAAAAAAAAATCAAACCGATACCGAACAAGTCAGTATCTAGTTCCAGTGGTTATGGTTTTTGGAGCATTACTAATGCTTTCACAAACAAACCTTTTCGCTTCTAAAAAATAATTTATGCAATTACAAGATATACTTACCATTTTAACCGCTTTGTTCGGTTCAACTTCAATTTTTTCAATTTATCTATTATGGAAAACAAGAAAATCTGAAATTAAAAAAGCAGAAGCCACTACACTAGATGCTATTGATTCTATCTATACTAAAATGGCTTTAGCTACCGATAAAAAGTTTGAAGAAATGCAAAAAATAATTGACCAACAAACTCAAGAAATTAGAGACCTAAAAATTAAGGTAAAACAATATTCTGATAATTGTTCTAATTGTAAAACAAATGAAAAAGCTAGTCGCTAACAAAATAATTGAAGTTTTTGGGATTTATGTAGGTGTAGATTTATTCCCAGTTATCGATGCAACAAACGTCATTATTTTTAAAATAAAAACTAAATATGAATTATAGAAAAATTTTCAAAGGCATTAGTATAATTGCTTTTCAGATAGGTGTAAATGTAATAGGATTACCCGATTTTCATTTTCATAAAAAACCAAATTATAAAACTCAATTAGTAAAACGATGAAAAAAGCTATAATTTATTTTTTTGCCTTATTACTCCTATTATTGGCGTTTTCTGTGTTTTTAATTAGCTGTAATTCTGCTAAAAAACTTACCAGTACAGATACTATTGTTTCAAATGAAATTAGCAAAAAAGACAGTATAAAAACAACTATCATTAATCAAGCAATTAATGATAAAATTATCACTCCAGTATTGCAAAGTAATACAGGAAAACGTGTTTTTGATAGTTTAGTAAATAGTAAAGTTGATGAAATATTATTTAAACTAAACACTTCTAAAAGTTCGGGCGATAATAGTTACCAATTATTTTATAATCAACTTAAAAAACAACTTGAATTTTATTCAAAAATAGCATCCACAAAAAACGAAAATACACAAACTAATAGCAACAAAGCAAAAGTAATTGTTAGAACAAAAAAGATACCCGTAATAGTAGAAAAACCAAGGTCAAAACTTGTGAATTTTTTTCTTTTAATGGGTTCAATATTTGTCGTTTTTATTGGTTATAAAGTTGTTGTTTTTGTCAGAAAAAAAACATCAATTTTTGCTTAAATAATATTAATAAATCAAAACTATGGCAATCATAAAAGACATATTTATAGGAACTTTAATTGGAGGTTTAGCCTACGTTATTTTTCAAAAAAAAATAAATAATTGGAAATCAACAATAACGAAACTTCAAGCAATACCAACTGGTTTGCGTAATCTAAAAATTGAAAATTCAATTTTAAAATTCAATTTAGATATTACATTATACAATCCCACCAACGACGATTTTAAACCAGACGGAATTATTGCAGTATTAAAAAAAATTATTATTCGTGATAAATTTGGGTATGAAATTGCAACTATTTCAGTCGAAAAATCATATATAGTTATTCCTGCCAAAAGTAATTATACTTTAAAAGATTTACCAGTATCAATACCAATCATTTCAAATTTATCAAATCTTCAAAACTTATCAAAGATTAAATCTATAAACGATATTCAAATTCAAACAATAATGACAGTTTTAGGCAAACAGTTTTTAATTACAAATTAGTATGTGTATAATCAACGAATTTAATAATTTAAACGGTAAAAAAGTAACTCGTTTAAAACTTCAAAAACTTTTAGAAAAAGCAAAACTTCTAAAAGTTTTTGAAGTTTCTAGCCGTTTAGAAAAAGCATTAAAACTAAACAAAGAAAAAAGTTTTATAATCGGTATAGAAAACCCAATACAAACACCTGGATTAAATGCAGCAGAACAAAAGTTGATTTTACCTAGTTTAGAATATATTTCTGAACCCGACAGCGACGGTTTAAACGGAGTTTCTCCCGATGACATATACAGCTACATCACCGATTTAATTATAAATACAATTAAAAAAGTAGGTCATTTACCTTGGCAAAAAAATTGGACTGGTGCTGGAGCTGGTGGCGGTGCTAAAAATTTTGTTAGCAAAAAAGAATATACTGGAGCAAATTTTATTTTAAATTTTGACGTAGAAGTTGATGAAAACGGCAATGGTTATTTAGTACCTAAAAAGTTTATTCAACCTTACTACTTAACCTTTAATCAAATTAAAGATTTAAAAGCATCATTAAAAAAAGGTAGTAAAGCACATCGAGTAATTTATTACACTATGATTTTTGATTTTGATAATGGTTCATTAAAATTTAAAACTTCTGATAAATCTAAATTTGATGAGTTTGTTAAATCAAAGCAATTAACAAAAGATGATCTAAAAAGGTTTTTAGCTAAAATCCCAGTATTAAAGTATTATAATGTTTTCCTTGCAGATGATTGTACAGGATTGACATTTACAGATGAAAAACCTATTGAAAAAATAGTTAATCCAATAGATGAAGCGCAAAGGTTAATTGATGGTTACAAAAATGCGCCTAAATATACTTTTGTAGGCGATAAAGCATATTACCAACCATCTAATGACGTTGTAAATATGCCTAAAATTGATGCGTTCCAAAACGAAGCATCCTACTATTGTACTTACTTTCACGAAATAGTTCACAGTACTGGTGCTAAAAAGCGATTAAATAGAGATTTTTCGGGTGCATTTGGTAGTAAAAATTATGCTTACGAAGAATTAATAGCTGAATTAGGTGCTGTATTTATGTGTTCAGAAGCTGGAATTTTGTTTCATACTGTTGAAAATTCGGCAAAGTATCTTTCTAGTTGGAATAAGCGATTAATTTCTGCATTAGAAGACGATAACCGCTTTTTCTTGAAAGCATCGGCACAATCAAAAAAAGCAGTAAATTATATTTTACAAAATGATAATCCCGATTATACTGAAGAAACGAAAGTTGAAGAAAATACAATTGAAAAAGTAAAAGTTAATCCAGGTATTACTATTAAAACTCCAGTTCGTAAAAGAAGTAAAATAAATTCTAAAAACAATACTCAATTAGACTTATTCGCTGGTTTAGGCGCAACAAATTCAAAAGAACCTGATACAATAGCATTTAATAAAAAATTAATACGTGCAATAAAAAAAGGATATGGTAACGATGAAATTTTCTTTTTAGGAAAACCAAAAGACGAACTTAAAAAACATATTGAAAATTTTGAAATTTTTATAGTTGGTTCAATATTCACTAAAGCGATGAAGCAATCAAATAATCATTTCCTAAATTGGGCGAACTTTTTAGATTTACCTGATTTTATAAATAATCCAACTGCAATATTTAAAAGTAAAACAACTGGTTATGTTATTTTAACTGAAATAAAAGATGTTGAAAACAATCCCGTAATGGTTGCTTTACATATAAATAAAAAATTTGAAAGGAGTAGTATTGCAAGTATGTACGTTAGAAATAATTTTAATACTTATAAAACTTGGATAAAAGACGGTTTAGCAATTTATATAAATGAAAAAAGTGAACTTTTTACTGGGACACAGGATACAATTTCCATAGCTGTAAAAAATTCACTCAGCAAAGATAACAAAAATAGTTTCAAAAAAACAAATGGTTTAAATTCTTCTATAAAATTTAAAGCTAGAAAACAATCTAATTACACAATAGCAAAGTATTGTAGTGATATTAATGATTGTGAAGCTGGAATACATGAAATAAGACAAAATATTTTGTATTATGAATTATTTAATAAAAAAGTTCCAACAACATTTTATTTAAGATTAAGCAAATTAATAAATAAACTTTCTGAATTTAAAAATATTACAAACGGATTAAAAAAAGTTGAAGTTCCAGCTTCTGAATCTGTAAACAAAAATTCTCTAGCTTATAAAATGAATAATAAACCAAAAAAAGTAGAATATTTTGATATTCAAGATATAAACTTTGAAAAGTTTCTAGGTCAAATTGAAATTAAACCTAACGAAAGTGTGTTTATTTCATTAACTGGTGGTGAAGGTTCTATGAAAACAAGAATGGCGTTTCAGTTTATGAATTGTTTTGCTCAAAATTATCAAGTTGGACACGCCAGTATTGAAGAACATCCCGAAAGTGTTTTATATTATGACAAGGCAAAGGAATACTTAAATGCAAAAGCACAAAGTAATATACACAATCCCGAAGTAAAATCAATGAGCGATTTACATAAATTAATCCAGGATAATGATGTAATTGTAATTGATAGTTTTACCAAAATGAAAGAAATCGAAAAATCATTTGAAGTTGATAAAGATTTACGAAAAAAATACAATGGTAAATTATTTCTAGTGATTTTTCAACAAACAACGAACGGCTCAATGCGTGGCGGTTCTAAAAGTCAGTTTGATGCAGATGTAGTATTATTTACAGAAAAATACGAAGACTACACTAAAAACTATGTGTACGCAACAAAAAACAGATATAATAAAGAAACTGGATTAAAATATAACATTTTCAATAAACAATTAGTTGGAAATGCTCCAGCAGTTAAAAAATTATCATTTATAGTCAAATAAAAATTGGTTTTGGTTAGTAGTGAAAAACGTCTTACAGCAATGTAAGGCGTTTTTTTGTGCTTAATTTTTCCAATTTTTTCCCTTAAAATCCCTTGTACATAGTTTTTTATAAACTGTAAACATCATTGTTTATAGTTTTTTTACTAAAAAATAAACACATAAAATACTAATAAACAATTATTTATAAAATAAAAATATATTGTTTATAATGTTTACAAAAAAAAGCAAAAACAAAACACTCACAACACATAAAACTATTAAAAAATAATATTTGCATTTTGTATTGTTACATCACTTCCAGTATTACGAGGTGTGTACATTTCTGTAATCTTAATATCATAGTGCCTTGCTTGGTCACGAACTTTTATTGCAGGAACTCCGCTATTTAATAAGTCTGTAATCCCGGTGTCTTTGAAAGAATAAAATTGATACTTACTTTCAAGGTTTAATTTTGTTCTTAATTTTTCCCACGCTGTTGCAATTTTTCTAATTGGCATTTTTTTATTACCTGGTTTAAAATCTAAACTTGAAAATAAATAGTTATCGGGATTTGCATTTTTTAAATGATGTTGTAAGCTGGGTAAAAATTGCAACGGAATTGTAACGTATTCATCTTTTTTGTTTTTAGAAATCTCCTTTGATATAAAAATAGTCCCTTGTTCTAAATCTACATTTTTCACAAACAATTTTGCGAGTTCTTGGTTTCTTACAAAACAAAAATAGGTAGTCATACATGCATTTTTAAATCCATTAGTATAGTTTTCCAGTTCTTGCAATATTTTTCTCTTAATTGATTCTGTAAATATTGCTCTTTTTTTTAGTTGCAATTTCATTGCAATTATTCCAGTTGTTGGATTTTCAGCTAATGCACCACGATTAACTAAAAAATTACAAAATAAGCGCAAAAATCCTAAATGATTGTTTCGAGTTCTAGGCGAACTATTTCTATCAATATAAATCCAATCAAGATACTGAACGCAAAATCTTTTATTTATTTCAAGAACAAAATTTATTGACAATCTTTTTTCACGAATAAACTGCTGGAGTAAGTTTAAATTTGAATTATAGGAACGTAAAGTATCTTCCCTAAAGACTTTATCTTTTACTTGTTTTTTTAAGTAGTTTAAAAACTCTGTAACTCCATCAGAAAAACTTTTAAAATTTTTACCGTTTTCTTCAAAAAATGGCGACCAACCATCGGCTAAACGGTTATTAATTTCTAAAACAATTCGTTTTCCGTGTTTTACACGCTCTATTCGGTTTGAAATAGTTGGCACACGCAAACGAAACCTTGATAAGTTTCCATCTAAAGGATTCTTGGCGTAGTAAACTACCATCCAATCCTTATTCAATTTAAGTTCAGCAGGTTTATAATCTACAAACGCTATACTTTTTACACGTGTATTTTTGGATTTTTCAGAATAAGACATTTTTTTTTATGGTCTAAAAAATGTAAATTTTTTAAACTACAAACATTTGACACAATTCTGACACAGTCAGTTTATAAAAATCCTTGCAATCGCTTTACTGGTCTAGCTTACAAGAAATTTAGCAGAGAGGAAGGGATTCGAACCCTCGATAAGTTGCCCTATACACGCTTTCCAAGCGTGCGCCTTCAGCCACTCGGCCACCTCTCTATTTTTGAGATTGCAAATAACACGAAAAAAAATGAGTTTCGAAAGTAAAAAATCAATATTAAATCATTTCCCCACGAAGTGATGTTTCAAAAACAGTTTTGAAAACATTTGGCGCCACATTTTGTCCCAAGAGATACATGAGTTTGGTTATCGCGGCTTCGGTAGTGATGTCTTTTCCAGAAATCACACCAATATTTTTTAGTTGTGTGCTGGTTTCGTATTGGCCCATGGTTACGCTTCCTCCAGAACACTGCGTAACGTTTACAATGTGTAAGCCATTTTTAATCGCTTTTGTCAGAATCTCAATAAACCAGTAGTACGTTGGCGCATTCCCTGATCCGTATGTTTCTAAAATAATGCCTTTAAGATTCGGGATCGAAATCATGGCAGACAAAACTATTTCGTTGATTCCAGGAAACATTTTGATTATTGCAACATTACCTTCCAAAATTTTATGAACTACAAGTTTTTTCGAATTTGATTTTAATATAAGTTTCGAATTTACTTTAAGGTGCACTCCAGACTCAACTAATTCTGGATAATTTGGTGAAGTAAACGCTTTGAAATGTTCGGCGTTTATTTTGGTTGTTCGGTTACCACGATACAATTTATATTCAAAATAAAGGCAAACTTCCTGGACTACAGGTTTTCCTTTTTCTAATAAGGAAGCAATTTGAATAGCAGTAATTAAATTTTCTTTGGCATCGGTGCGCAGATCGCCAATAGGCAATTGTGAACCAGTAAAAATAACTGGTTTTGATAAATTCTCGAGCATGTAACTCAACGCCGAAGCTGAGTAGGACATGGTATCCGAACCATGAAGCACAACAAATCCATCAAATGCTGCATACCTTTCTTCAATTACAGTTGCTACTTGTACCCATTTTTCGGGGTTCATATTCGAGGAGTCAATTGGTTTAATAAACGAAAAAGTTTCGATTTCGCAATCCAATTGCTTTAGTTCAGGGATTTTTTGTAATAACTTTTTAAAATCAAATGCTTTTAAGGCTCCAGTTTCAAAATCTTTCATCATACCAATGGTTCCGCCAGTATATATGAGTAATATTTTGGGTTTAATTTGCATCTGTAAGCTTGAGTTTATTGACAACCGGATTAGCATACATGTTTAAAAAGCCGTCTATTGCAATTGGATTACTGTCAGGTATTCTCATAGAAAGTCTTCGTTCGAACAACGATTTTTCAGTTTCTGTATAACAATGTTTGTATGTATCTGTTTGATTAATAATATCAAAAGCAATATAATTGGTAGGCCAAAGTTTATAATTTTTTACAATAGATTGATCAATTACTTCTGCTAACGCCAAAATTTGTTTGTTAATGTTATTATTATCCAAAGCAATTTGATCTATTTGAGTATCTAAAACATCTCCTATATGAATGTGAATATGTTTTTTCTGACCAACAACACCGCTTAACAAATTAAGTAAATCTTCATTTTTATCTTTAATATAAGTTTCTTGATTGGTCTCGGCCAGATATTGTGGCATTTTTAAGGCATCGGTTGGATCATATTCATACGAAATGGCAACTGGAACTATTCGTAATTTTTTAAGATAATCTGTAACTTTTTCGCCATCATTTCCCATAGCGAGCATCTTTAATACTGCAGGATTTGTTGCATCATTTCCGTCTTTAGTTCTGCCTTCACGCTGTGCGATCCACACGGAACGATTTTCTCTGAGTATAAACTGGCTCATAAGTTCTGATAGTAGTTTGGAACTTTCTAACATATCTCTTGGAGAAAGGCCTCTTTTTACTAAAAAATTACGGTTTAATTTAGCGAGATTTAACATAAAATCTCGTTTTACTAAGTTGTCTCCAATTGCAGATGCGGTCATTACTAAACCATTTTCAAATAAACAATTGTTAAGCAAGCAAGTATCCAAAATTATATCACGATGGTTAGAAATAAAAAGATAAGAAGTGTTTTTTTTAAGTTTTTCAAATCCTGAAGTTGATAAACCATCACTCGATTTTTTTATAACTTGTTGTACTCCGTGGTATATAAAATTAGTTTGAAACTCTCGAACAGATTGTATTCTACTTAATCGGTCTTTCCAGACTTCTGTTGGGGTGTCGGGCATACAAAAATGAATCAAAGCCTCCATATAGGGATGGTTGATCCAAAACTGTACACCTTCGTTAATCTCGGTATCATAAAAAGGTCGAATTGAGTCGAATTTACTCATTAGTTGATTTTAAATTGAAACAAATAAACAAAAAATAATACTTAAATCCCAAAAACAGCTTTCGAATTTTTGGTGGTGATTTTTGCAATTTCGATAATCGGAAGGTTATAAATTTCGGCTAGTTTTTGGGCAACAAGTATTATATAACTGCTTTCGTTGCGTTTGCCTCGATGCGGCACTGGCGCCAAATAGGGAGAATCTGTCTCCAAGACAATATGATGCAAATCTATTTGAGATAGAAATTGAATTATTTTTCCATTTTTGAAAGTTGCTACTCCTCCAATACCTAGTTTCATACCAAGGTCAATTGCTTGTTTGGCTTGATCGTAATCGCCTGTAAAGCAATGAAAAATTCCAAATAAATCCGAAGATTTTTCGCTTTGTAAAACTTCAAAAACTTCATCAAAAGCGTCGCGACAATGAATATTAATAGCTAGCTTGTGTTTTTTTGCTAATTGAATTTGCCGCTTAAAAGCTATTTTTTGAATCTCTAAAGTAGTTTTATCCCAAAACAAATCAATTCCAATTTCGCCAATAGCATGAAATTTCCGTTTGGTTAACTCGGCTTCTACATGCGCCAATTCGTCTAGATAATTTTCTGTTACATAACATGGATGCAAGCCCATCATTAGAAATACATTTTCTGGAAATTGTTTTTCTAAATCAAACATTTTTTGGGTATAATTAGAATTTATTGCAGGCACAAAAAAACGAGAAACCCCAGCTTCAATTGCTCGCTGAATCATTTCAGTTCGATCTTGATCAAATTCTTCGGAATATAAATGCGTGTGCGTATCGGTAAAAATCATTACTGTTTGTTTGTTACAAAAGTACGACTAATCCAACTCATTCGACAATTTTTTGGCTTTTGCATAATCTTCTGCATCGTTTGGAATTTGTTTTAAAAATTTTTTGGTTGCATCGTATTTTTTTTGTTTCAGATTTGAGAGTGCCAAATACCAATTGGCTTTATCTTTATAAATAGAAGTGCCTAATTTTAAATTAGTAAAGACAATTTCACTTTCTGTAAACTTATTTATTTCTAACAGAGATATTCCATAAAAATAGGCTACTTCTGGTCGGTTATACTCTTTCAAAACAATTTCAAAATTTGACGCCGCACCTTGATAATCTTTAGCATTGAAGGCTATTTGTGCCAAAAATAAATTTTTTATACTAGCACCACGATCAGAAAATGTAGCTGTTTCGTGCTGGTTATAATTATTATAGTCTGGATTTTCTGTCTGATTAAAAAATAAAATTCCAAAACTTACAACAAAAACTGCTGCAATAGCATATTGCCATGGTTTGAACGAAATTACTTTCGGTTTTTGAATTATTTTATCCGCAACGATTGCATTTGAAATGCTTTTTAGATTTTGACGAAAATCAACAGATTCTTTAGAAAATTTAGTGCCTAAAAAACCATTTATCTCTTTATAAATTAGCAACTTTTCACGAATAGAAATATTGTTTTCAAGTTGATTTTCAAAGTCAATTTTTTCATTTTCACTTAATTCGTTATTGAGATAATTTTCGAATACTATGTAAAGTTCTTCGTTCATGGCATTAGTAATTTATAGATTTATATCGTGCTGATTGATGAATCATTTCAGTTAATTGACCTGTGCATATTGATTTTTTCTTACGCACATAGCCATATGTTACATTTAATTTTTCGGCCACCTCTTCCATTGTTTTGGTTACAAAACTTAATTTGAGCACTTCTTGACATTTTTCGCCAAGTTTTTGAAACATCTCGTCAAATAGCGACTGTTTTTCATCAAAAACTTCAGTTTGTAAAGTCATTTCTTGCACCGATTCATCAATAGATACATTTTCATCTTGTAATGTTACCTCTTTATTATAGAATTTTTTCAATTCGTTAAGCCACCGTCTTTTACAAAGCAGAAAAAAATAGGCGTCAAACGGACACGTCAATTGCAAACCACTTGTTTTTGCTTGATTATAAATACTTATTAGCACTTCTTGAACTACATCTTGTGCAACATCATCATTGCCACTGTTGGTTCGGATATAGTTTTTAATTTTTGGCACAAATTTTTTGTAAATAGTATCAATAACAATCGAGTTGTTGTGTAGCAACCCTGTTACATATAGTTGGTCTGGATGTATATTTTTTTCAGTCATAAACATTTAATTTATATGCTAAAGTAAAAAAAATAAAATTAGTGGGTAACAAATTCGAATGTTGGTTTATATAAGGGTGTAATCAATCTTTATATGAGTTACAGATTTCTCCTTCGACTAAAAGACAAACTGGAATGGGGTAACAAATTAAAACAAAAATTGATATAACAACAGAAACCATTATTTAAAAACAAATTTAAAATTAGAAATCATGAAAAATTTAAAAAACATCGGATTAGCAGTAGTAGCAACTTTAACATTCGCGAGTTGCAGTAAAGATGAAGAAAATCAAAGTACAATTTTCAGACCAAGTACGGGCGAATGGTATGCTGGTCGAAGCAAAGCGTTAGACGCCATCACTCAAAATTTTACACTAACGGCACAGAACGGATTGACGACGTTAACCTCTGCAAAAGGCGTTCAAATTAGTATTAATGGTACTTGCTTAACCAAAAGCGGAAACCCTGTAACTGGTGTTGTTGATATAAAATATATTGAAGTTTTTGATGGAGGAACCATGTTACTAACTGACAAAACAACTATGGGACAGCAACCAGATGGTAGCATGGGATTGATTATTTCGGGCGGAGAATTTTTTATAGAAGCCAAACAAGGCGGCATAGCTTTAGAAATTACATGCCCGATGCAGCTAGTAATTCCGGCCAATTTAACTGGCGGAATTCAGG
Source organism: Flavobacterium sp. (assembly GCA_031422015.1). GTDB lineage: Bacteria > Bacteroidota > Bacteroidia > Flavobacteriales > Flavobacteriaceae > Flavobacterium. The sequence goes on from JANOPO010000047.1 coordinate 161,351, forward strand.
ACGATATGCTATTATGGAACGGAGCACTAGATGTCGAAGGTAATTTAGATTGGAAACGACAAGATAATCCCGCAGGTCAAGGTGGCGTTTTTGGGGAAGGAACGGGTGCTAATGCCGCTTATTATGCTGCGCTAAATGATTTCGGCTGGACAAACGTAGATAAATTTTATAATGATCCACGACCAAGAACCACTATACTTGCAAGTGCTCCAACAGGTTATGACTATCAAAATAGTGCAATATATCTTCATTACGATGGCGAAGGAAATGCACTGGCAAAGCTTGACACTTATGATGCTGTGACTAAACAATTTTCGGAGCATTATGGGCAAATTCCAATAGGATTAGCTTGTCACATTATATTCGTTTCGTTGGATGAAAACGATAATTATGTTTACTCCATTAAATCTGCAATAATAAGTGCCAATGCAGTATATACTTTTACAGATGCTGAAACAACCGTTGGTTCTGAAGCACAATTGAAAGCTGCAATAAATGCTTTGCCATAAAATAGTTTGTTAGGTTAGTTTTTTGTTAGAAAGGCGATGAATAAAACTCATCGCCTTTTTTTATTCGAAACCATTTTTTATTGCATAAACAGCTAGACCAACTCGTGTTTTTAGATCTAATTTTTCAAAAAGACTGTCTCTGTATCCTTCAACTGTTCTTGGGCTGCAAAACATTTTTTCAGATATATCTTTATAACTCATTTCTGTAATTGTATATTTGAGAAACTCCTTTTCTCGATCTGAAATTCGCATTATTGCTGCTGGAGAAATTTCTTGATCATTTATATTTGAAAAAAGTTTGTTTGTGGCCCATTCTGGATAAAAATATCCGTTTTTAATCATCATATTGAGTGCTTTTTCCAAATCTCTAGGATGTGTGTTTTTGAGTAGATAACCTTTGGCGCCATTTTTTATCATTTTAATAAGGCTTAAGTCATCGTCTTGCATGCTCAAAGCCATAATTAATACTTCGGGATAATTAAATTTAAGCCATTTTGCGGTTTCAAATCCGTCCATTATTGGCATGCTTATATCAAGCAATACAATGTCTGGCAGATTTTTGACTTGTTCTAATTTTTTTTGAAGTTCTTGCCCATTAGCACATTCATAAAGCACTTCGAAGTTTTCGAAATTTGAAATAATATTTTGCAAAGCTTTTGCAATCAGTACATGATCATCAACAATAACTACAGTTTTTTCCATTTTTAAATTGGGATTTCAATATATAATTTTGTTCCTGTTTTATCGCTTTCGAGATTAAATGTACCACCTATCATCTCGGTTCTTTTTTTCATGTTGTTCAGTCCAATACCTGTACCTGTTTTATTGTTTGTATTGAATCCGTTACCATTGTCTTTGAGTGTTAGTTTCAAGTTGCTAGTAGTGCCATATAAATCTAACAGAATCGAACTGCAGTTGGCGTGTTTTATGCTGTTTTGAATAAACTCTTGCGATATTCTTACTAATATACTTTTTGTTTGATAAGGTATTGCTATTTGATTTGCAATTTTATTAAATGTTAACTCACATTTTTGAAGTTCGTTCACCTTATTTACTTCCTCAAAAAGCAAATCTACGACTGATAAGTTTTCAATTTTATTATCCGTCAAAGATTTAGATAATTGTCTAAGTTCAGATAATGACGAATTTATAATTTTACTAATATTGTCAATACTTTCATTTATTAACGGTGCTTTATTTTCGTATGCTAATTGTTGGGTGTACAAACTTGCTAGCGTTAATTTTTGTCCTATATTATCATGAATTTCGCGACCAATGTGTTGCATGGTCTGATACTGAATTTCTATTTGGGTAGACAATAATTCTTTTTGATGTTCTATTTGTTGATTATAAAGCATAGTGTTGTGTTCTTTTTTTTTTATTCGATATTGTCTAACAAAAATAAATATTGCAACAATAAAAAAAATAAAAAAAAGATTAAAAATTATAATTGAGATTATGTACTCGGTTTCCCCCATATAAAAGCGGCTGCAAATAAATAATACATAAGATTACAAACGGTTAATGTAAAAATACCGTAAATATTGAAAATTTGCACGGAGTTATCATATAAAACCTGATTGAAAGCATAAAATGGCAATGTTCCGATATAAAAAAGAATGATTCCTAGATTTATATAAAACATCATATTTTCTTTGAAAAATAATATTTTATCTGACTTGATTTGATTTATTAATTCTAATATAATCATAGCCATGAGCAATAAGGCACCAACTATGTAATTTATAGAACTTATAATAGCTATATTCTCAAAATTTAGGATATAATACAATAAACAAATACTATATAAAAAAATTGATATCCAAAATAATCTAATGTTTTTAAGTGATTTTATACTATAAAGCCAAAACAAAAAAATAAATTCGACTGGGATTATAAAAAAGTTATAATAATATTTTTTAAAATTAGGATAATCATCCAAAATTAGCAAGCTGATAAACTCAGCAAAAAAAATAAAAACCAGATAATACACAAGCCATTTCCAGTGGGTATTTTTTACTTTATTGTAATAAATAAGGCCAACAAAGGCTGCAAAAAATTCTGAGAAAATTATGAAGTTTACTAAAAATGTTTGTATCTTAGTCATTAATTTTTTTTAAAAGGCACAACCTACTTCCGGATATGGCGGAATTAAATGTCCATGATTTTTACCCATAACATCTACAGATAAAGCCATTGGTACATATCCCGGGGTCGAAAATGGATTTGTTGGAGAATTAAAACCGTTGTAGGTAGCGCTGTCTATAGGATTGAAATCTGCATTTACACCATGAATTTCTAGAGTTGGTATCATTATCAGCGTGTGCTTTTTTTCATATTGAAGTGTCACTGGGTTGCCTAGTAACGGTGTTAAACCTTCATATCCTGGCAGGCTCCATTTAGTTTTTAAGGGATAAGCTGCATAGTACAATCGCAATCCTAGGTTTGCTTTTGCTCCAGGCTTTTGCTGTTGAAATCCTTTTTCGATATGATAAATAAATTTTTTGATTGTATCCAAATTAAACCAAATGGATTGTGCATCATTAGCGACAGGATTAACCGCAGCACTTTCTATTGATACTAATTGATTTTTACGATAATTAGATACCATTTCTCCCACCAAGGAGTGCTTTAGGGTTGCTGGTTTATATTTTGAAAAATCCATACACAATTCAGTCGATGACACAGGTGCACTAGACATCGAAAAGGGCGGGTTTAAAATAGCGTACGTAATAAACAGAAGCGACATGACCAGAATAATAATTTTTAGGTTTTTGTTTTCCATGATTGTAGTATTTGTTAAAATTACTTTTTTTATAGATACAAATAAACAATTTGAAATTATTTTTTTTTAACGTTTAATAACCTAATTTAATACCGTCGAATAACGGTAAAAAATACCGTTTATAACTCATGTCGTATTTATAATTTTACATACATCTTTGTATAACGAAAATAGTTAAGTTGTTTGCATAAGGTGGCTAGGTGGGTTAGGCCTAGCCATTTTATTATAAAAGCACAATTTGCTATTTGTTACTTTACTTTTTTAATTGTTCTATTTTTTAAATAAAGAAAAATTTTGCGAAATAAATTTCTCAAGGCTTAGGTTGTTTGTTTTTTTGAAATGGCTAGATTGTAGTAGGTCTAGCCTTTTTTTTGTAAAAAAATAAAATAAACAAATTTTTTTTCAACTCTTTTTTCTATTTTTATATATCGATTCAAATAGTAAACGAATGAAAAATATCTATTTTATTGGCCTAACAATGATTTCGGTTATATGTTTTTCTCAAACCAAAGTCAAAGATACCATCACGCGTAAGGCGAAAATTAGTACAAATCAAAAATCAAATCTCGTAAACTTTCAAGCAGAGGTTCCTACTTTAAATCAAATTCTAGGAGCGCCAAAAGCAAATTACTCTTATTTCTGGGAAATGGGTGATGGCTCGTATAGCAAAGAGCCTACTCCTAAAAAAGCTTATAAAAAGAAAGGCGATTATATTATAAATCTTTCAGTTACTAATAATTACGATAACGGGAAACCCCCAAAAACCAGACCGAAAACTGTTGCAATTACCGATGTTACAGATACAAATTATGACCACATTGCAAGTCTCAAAGACACTATATCGTTAGCTTTATATGCCAATAGAGATCCTGTCCCAGACGAAGAAATGATTGTTATGATAAGTTATAAAAACGAATTAAATTATCTTGCAAACGGAAAATTATATTTGTTTTATAATGATACTGAATTCAAAAATAAAAATTTCGAATTACTACATACCCGAACTCATTTTGGAGAAAAAGAAATAGTAACAAAACAAAATATTGCCGCTATTAGCGATTATAATAATTCGTCTCAAAACATAGCTTGCTTCGCTATAAATTTACCCTTTATAAAAAATGTTTTCAGCACTGATGAAAATCTTGAAGTAACACTAGCCAAATGCAACCTACAATTTGCCGACTCAAAGATTTTCGAATTTGATGCCATGGATGCCAACGAAACTCGAAATATGTTTTTTACTTTCAAAACTACGCCTGAAATGCTCAAAGACACGTCTGCAACTGTAAAAATGCGAAGTGTGTTTGTCCCTGATAGAAACTACAAAAATCATAAAACCAAAACTCTCGAAATGGAGATCGTAACTTCTCATGACCCTAACAATATGTCAAGCAATGCTACTTTGATGAATTATAGATTGGTTCGATTTAAAAATTTAAAATTTAAAACTCGATTCCAAAACAACGGCGAAGGTCCAGCCAGAATAATTCGCCTAGAAACCGATACGCCAGATATGTTTGATAAAAAAACATTGCAAATAGTTGATTCGTATCCCAAATGCCCAATTTGTCCGAAAAATGAACTTGTAAATTATAGTTGTTTGGATACCATTATCAAGCAAAAACAAATACATTTTACCTTCAAGAATATTTATATTCCTGGAAGTAATCAAAAAAATGTAACCGAAAAAGACTCAACAAAAGGCTTTGTAAAATATACCATGAAGTTTGCAAAAGATTTTCATAAAATAAAAACCAAAAGCCAAACTGCAATAATTTTTGATAAAAATGAGCCTGTTATAACAAACTTTGCAACAACTCGCTTCAAACCCGGATTGTCAATTGGAGCACGTGTGGGATATAATTTATATTCTGATCAAAAAGACAGCAAAAGTTATTTTGTTGGAGCAACACTATCGCCATACAAATCATATCGTTGGTATTGGCAAGCCGAGATTATGGCAAATCGATTTGAAATAAAAAATCATTTTGAAGGGCAAATTTCTAGAGAACTAGTTATTTTACCTGAACCAATATTCCTTGAAAATGGGCAACCAATAGATGCCGCTTATGTACAATCGAGTTCAAGTTCTCAATTAATAAATACGCTACTTGAAGTCGTACCAATTTCTATTCGATATAACATTAATAATTATATTAGTATTGGCGTAGGACCGCAAATTTCGTTGCCTTTATTTGGACAAACTGAAACTGAAAACAACACAAAATTTTATCAACCAAATTTTGGAACTATCAATCCGCCGCCCGTAGGACCCGAAATAGTAAAGTTGCAAGAAACAACATCTAATACCCTAAAAACTAAAGCATTTGAATCGATTCAAACTAGTTTTTTTGCTGATATAACGTTAGGATTTGCACGAATTGGACCTAGTTTAGGAGCGCGGTTTTATAAAAGTATTGAAGAAAATTTTGATTATTGGCAATTTTACGCCATTTGGAAGTTTTAAAAAAATTATCTTTTGAAAAAAAATTGCTTTTTATTATTCATTTACTTTTTTGGTCAAATTTTATTTTGCCAAAAACAAACAATTCTAGAAAACCAAATATACCATAAAATTGATGTTTTTGTAGCAGGCCCAACACCTAAAGCCATATTAAAGTTAGAAAATTTCGAAAAAACACTTATCCCAAAAACAAAATCAGAATTGCTTGCATTTGCTATTTTAAAATGTAATAAAGCATTTTATCAAAATCAATTCGGGCAAATTAATAATGCTATAGCTAGCTATGAGCATGCTTGGCAACTATTTGACAAAAATAAACTAGCAAATTATGACATTTCAGAGTCTTGTTTGGTCCCATTAGGCAATTTGTACACAATAATTGGTGATTATTCAAATGCAGAAAATATTATAAAACACTACTTTTATATTGCAAATCAGGAAAATAATAATTCGTTACAATATACCGCCATAGTAAACTTATCAGCAGTTTATCAAAACACCGGAAAAGTCGATGAAGCAATTAATTTGATTGAAAAAACAATCAATAAAGATAAATTGACTGCTACACAAAATGGGGTTTTATATGGTAATCTAGGTGCAAATTATATGGTCCAATTATCAAATAGAAATGATTTTGAAAAGGCTGAAAAAGCGCTATTAAAATCAATTTTATTACTACAAAATGACAAAACACAGCTAGAATCCAGATCGAATGTTTATAGAAATTTATCAAAATTATATGAACAAACGAATCCAGAAAAAGTAAGTTTTTATTTTGAAAAAGCTACAAATGATTTTTTTAAAATAAACAATCCAAACCCCCGAAAAGTAGCTCAATTTTATCTTGAAGAAGCAAATTTTTTATTCAGAAAAAAACAAATTGATGCTGCAGAAAAAAAAATTACTGAAATCTTTAAAATTTTAATCCCAACTTTTCTACAAAATAATAAAGGATTGTATCCAGAAACTGTTTTACTAGATACATTCGACTTGCAAGCAGAAATTTTCTTGACAAAAAATCAATATACAAAGGCTTTAGAAAGTTATAACAATTCTTTTAAGGTCGAAGAAATGTTGGCAGTGTTACTGATTTATGAAAACTCTAAAATAATAACTCAAAACAGAAATCGAGATCGAACGGAAAAATGTATAGAAATCTATAATACATTATATCTAAAGAACAATAAAAGTATTTATCTAGAAAGTGCTTTTTTATTGCAAGAAAAATCAAAATCAGCACTACTCAATCAAGCTGTTTTCAACAAAAAAAATATGCCAAAAGATATTAAATTGTTATTGAATTTAATACAAACTTCCAATAATGAAATCCAAAAAGAACAACACAAAGGAAAACTTGCATCAATAAATAAAATAAATACAGCACTCAAAAAACTTAATTCGTTAATGCTTTTGTTAAAATCCAAAACTAAAAATTCCGTTACGTCTGAAATTCAGTTTGAGATTAAAGATTTATATTCAAAACTAATTGAAGATAAAACCATATTGGTAGCATACTTTTATGGCAGACAACATATATATGTTTTTACGCTAAACAACAACAAAATAAAACTTGATTGTATATCGAGTAGTCAGAAAACAAAAATTGTTTCATTTTTAAACTTTTTTTCAGACTCAGAAAAAATTACAAATAACGTATTGAGTTATACCGATCAGGGATATTTACTTTATAAGATTCTCAAATTACCACAAAAAACTCCTTTACAACAAATTGTTATAATCCCTGACGGATTGCTAAATTTTTTGCCTTTTGAGGTGTTGCTAACAAAAAAATCAACTACTTCAAATTTTGCTAAAATGGATTTTCTGGTTAAAGAATTCAAGGTTGGTTATTCCAATTCTGCTCAATTTTACTTAAAATCAAATCTTGATAAAAAAATTAATAAATCCGTGTTGGGTGTTTTTCCGATTTTTGAAAATTCAATTTTGGAATTGACGTTTTCAAAAAGTGAATTACAAAATTTAAAATCGAACTTTGATGGAAAATTTCTAGAAAAAGAACAAGCAACATTTTATAATTTTAAAAAAAATGTTAAAAATCATTCCATCATACATTTATCAACCCATGCATCTTCAGGCGACTTGTTTGACGCAGCGAGTATTCAATTTTATGATCAAAAAATATTGTATTCAGAGTTTTATACACTTGATATCAAACCAAATTTAGTAGTTCTAAGCGCTTGTGAAACAGGTTTGGGAAAACTCTTCAAAGGTGAAGGAGCAATGAGCGTAGCTAGAGGTTTTCAAATAGCGGGAGCTCAAAATTTATTATTCTCTTTATGGAAAGTAAACGATTATACAACAGCTGTTTATATGAAAAAATTTTATTCGAATCTGCAAAACAACCATTCTTATTTTGATGCAAATCATAAAGCAAAATTGGACTTTCTCTCCGATAAAAGTATACCAAATTCTAAAAAATCTCCTTATTATTGGAGTTCATTTGTGTATTATGGCACTTTAAATACTGATAAAAATAATTATATAATTGCTTATTTTTTGACTTTCTTAGCTGTTATACTTGTGATTTATTTTTATTTGAAATTTTATAAATTAAAAAATAAATCAACTGTTTTGTAGTGTGTTTTTTAAAGCTATATTTGAAAAAATATTACTGATGAAAATAATTTATATTTTTTGCTTACTAACTTTTTTAGGGTGTGCGTCTAAAAAAAATAGCGTAATTGACAACTCAATTATTTCTCAAAAAAAAGTTGATCTAGCGGGATTTCAATTGGTTTTGAATTCGGTTAGCAATGATTCTCGTTGTCCTGAAGGAACAAACTGTATTTGGGCTGGCGAAGTAACAATTATTATTTCGGTATACAATGCAGCGAAACTCTCCGAAACTAAAACACTAGTGCTGTCCTCTAAAAATCTACAAGAAAATCTAATTTGGTTTCAGAAACAGTATCCAAATCAAAAAATAAAATCTTTTTCGGTTTTACCTTATCCCAAAAGCGATGTTGTTCTCGATCCTAAAGATTATTTTATCAAGATTATTTTCGGGTAATTTAATGGCAAGCGCAATCATCACTACCGCAATTTTTGGAAGCCTTCTTTTTAAAAAAGAATTTTTTCGCCAAAAATAATGTTGCGAAAACTAATGTTGCAAACGCTAAGATTTCTTGAATAATCATAATTTTTTAGTTTTAAAAATAAATACCGCCACCAACTCCTATTAGATTATATACTGGAGTTCCAATTTTTAATCGTTCAAATCCCAAACTTACAAAATAGTTTTTATTGAAGTATTTTCCGTTCAATTCCATGCTGTTTACAGGAAAACTATTTATTTTAGACCATTTAAAATCTGCACAAAAACTCATTTTTTTGTTTATAAAATACTCGGAATTTATGCCATACGAAAAACCAGTTTTTTCAACATCATTAGCTACATAACTCGCGCTAATAGTCCAACCTAAATTAAAATTTTCAAAACGAATTCTATCATAAGCAAAGTTAAAAAAATACAATGAAATGCCGTCTTTTTGTTTTGTAAAGGTATTGTATTCATACAATTGGTAGTAATCGGTTCTTATATAAAAATATTTTAAAGCCCTAAGTTTTACATCCAAATGATTTCCGTTAAACAAACTTCCGCCAGAAATATAATGATCCTCGATATCTAACCTCAAATTGTTGCCGCCAACGGTATCTTTTTCTGAATAATTTCCCAAACCTTTTTCAGAAAAAGGATGATTATTGAGGTTATTATACAAATGATCTTCATTGTTATAATCTCCAATCAACCCAAATTTAAAAACACCGTAAGTTATATATCCAAAAATTTTTAATGCCAAAAAAGTATCATCTGCATCAAAATTATTTCTATTTGAACGGTTCGAACTTTTTGATTCAGATTTTTTATTATTCTCATTTTTCGAATTCAGCTCTTTTTTTGATTTTTCTATAGTTTGAGAAAACAAATTTGAAAAAAAAAGCAGTAAAAATAGAATTGAATATTTTTTTTTCATTTATTTAATTTAACAAAAATAATACCATTTTATTTTAAAACTTGATAAGCCACGAAAGCAACCAAGTAGGCAAAAGCTGACATAAAAATAAGTTGTCCCAAAGGCCATTTCCAGCTATTGGTTTCTTTTTTAGTAACCGCAAGTGTACTAGCACATTGCATCGCAAAAGCATAGAACAAAAGCAAGGATATTCCAGATGCAAAATTAAAAATTTTCTTGCCCGATTCGATATTGGTTTCAGACGCCATTTTATTTTTAATGGTTTCTTCGTTATTGGTGGTGCCAACGCTATAAATAGTTGCTAATGTGCCCACAAAAACTTCGCGAGCTGCAAATGAAGTGAGTACGGCTATGCCTATTTTCCAATCATAACCTAATGGTTTTATTGCTGGCTCGATAGTTTTGCCCATAATTCCGATATAAGAATGTTCGAGTTTGTAAGCTGCCACTTTATCTGGAATTACTGAAGGATTTGTTTTTGATGAACTAGAATAGAACTCGTTTTCTACAATTTTTTGTGCATTTTTAAAATTATCTCCAGGACCATAAGATGCTAAAAACCATAAAATTATCGAAATCGCCAGAATTATTTTTCCAGCACCAGTAACAAAATCCTTAGTTTTTTCGACAATATTTATAAATACATTTTTAAACATTGGCAATTTGTAATTTGGCATTTCAATTACAAAATACGTTTTGCATTTTAGTTTCAACGCTTTGTTGAGTACAAATGCTGAGACAATTGCCATCCCAAAACCTAACAAATACAACAACATTAGTGTTGCGCCTTGCATATTCAAAAATCCAAAAACTCGTTTATCAGGAATTACCAAACCAATAATTATTGCATAAACTGGCAATCTAGCAGAACATGTTGTAAATGGAGTTACCAAAATAGTGATCAGTCGTTCTTTCCAATTTTCTATATTTCTAGTAGCCATAATTGCAGGAATAGCACAAGCTGTACCTGAAATTAATGGAACAATACTTTTGCCCGAAAGACCAAATTTGCGCATTATTTTATCCATCAGAAAAACAACGCGACTCATATAACCACTTTCTTCAAGAATGGAAATAAACATAAATAAAAAAGCAATTTGTGGGATAAAAATCAATATTCCGCCAATTCCTGGAATAATTCCTTGTGCGATTAGATTAGTAAAAACCCCAGCAGGAAGCTTCTCGCTTGCCAACGAACTTAGAGAGGCAAAAGCACCATCGATAAAGTCCATCGGAATCTTTGACCATTCAAAAATAGATTGAAAAATTACAAACAATATTCCAAAAAATATGGCATAACCCCAAACGTGATGCGTCAAAACGCGATCCAATTTACTTCTGAAATCTTTGGCTTGCGAACTATCAATTTGTTGCCCTATTTTGAGCGTATCGTTGATAAACTGATATCGTTTTATGGTTTCTTTTTGTTGTAGTTTTTTTAGTTCGGGATTTGTTTTTGTAAACGAAGCAATATCCAATATTTTCCGGTTAAGATTCACAAAATTTACATCTTGCGTAATCAATAACCATAATTTGTATAACGATTGATTCGGGAAGGTTGTACGCAATTTCCCAAAATAGTCTTCATCAATAACTGATGCATTCAAACATGGTACGGTCGAGATTGTTTTGTACGACGCCAATAGGTTTTTAAGTTCGTCAATACCATGATTTTTGCGAGTGCTTATAAGTGCGATTTTGGTTTTTAAAGCCATTTCTAGATATGCAATGTCCAATGAAATTCCTTTAAACTTCATTCGATCTGACATATTAATAACTAAAACTGTTGGAATTTCAAGATCTTTTATTTGCGTAAAAAGCAGTAAATTTCGCTTCAAATTTTCAACTTCAGAAATCAAAACTACCAAATCAGGATACAATTTGTCATTTTTATTCAATAACAATTCGATTACCACATTTTCGTCCACCGAACTCGCATTCAAACTATACGTACCAGGCAAATCCAATATATTTGCTTTGATATTATTAGGCAAATTACAAAATCCAAGTTTTTTTTCGACTGTTATGCCCGGATAGTTTCCAACTTGCTGATTCAAGCCAGTAAGTGCGTTAAAAACAGAAGTTTTTCCGGTATTTGGGTTGCCAATTAATGCAATGTTTATATTTTGCTTGGTCATTCTTGTATAATTTCTACTTCAATCTGGTTGGCAGTTTCTAGTCTTATTGCTAGGTGAGAGCCATTCACGTCCAAATACAAGGGATCTCCAAACGGAGCTATTTGTAATAAAACAACTATATTTCCTGGCAAACAACCCATTTCAAGTAACTTGAGCGGAATAGCTTCTACATCAAAATCCTTAATGATGGCTTTTTGACCTTTTTTTAAACTTGAAATACTTGTTAACAAATTTTATTTAGATTGAATTAATATTACAAAAGTAAGTATTTATATTTTATTTGACAGCAAAGTTCTACGTTTTAAAGTAAATAAATTAAGTGGGAGTCAATCAACCTGTATTTAAATTTTAGAAAAATCAATCCAATTCTAAACATAATAAAACTATAAAAATAATTATATTTGTTTGTGTAAAATATAAAGTAATAACATCTTCACTTATTTTAAAATTAAAATGATCAATAAAACAGTAGGTAGCGTTTCGGAAGCACTAAATGGAATTGAAAACGGAATGACAATAATGTTGGGAGGTTTCGGACTTTGCGGTATACCCGAAAATAGTATTGCCGAATTAGTTAAAAAGGGAACGAATGATTTAACTTGTATTTCAAATAATGCAGGGGTTGACGATTTCGGACTTGGATTACTACTCCAAAAAAAACAAATAAAAAAAATGATATCATCCTACGTTGGAGAAAATGCAGAATTTGAAAGACAAATGCTCTCTGGAGAGCTTGATGTCGAATTGATGCCACAAGGAACATTAGCAGAAAAATGCAGATCTGCCCAATGCGGAATACCAGCATTTTATACACCGGCAGGATTTGGTACAGAAGTAGCAATTGGCAAAGAAACTAGGGAGTTTAATGGAAAAATGCATATCATGGAACATGCTTTTAAGGCAGATTTTGCCATTGTCAAAGCATGGAAAGGCGATGCGGCTGGAAATTTAATTTTTAAAGGAACCGCTCGAAATTTTAATCCTTGTATGTGTGGAGCCGCTAAAATAACAATCGCCGAGGTAGAAGAACTAGTAGCCGTCGGCGATCTTGATCCCAACCAGATTCATATTCCCGGCATTCTTGTTCAACGAATATTTTTGGGTAATAACTATGAAAAAAGAATAGAACAAAAAACAATACGCTTCGATACTACAATAAAATCAGTATAAAATATGCTCAACAAAGAACAAATTGCCCAACGAATAGCACAAGAAGTGCAGAATAATTATTTTGTAAATTTAGGAATAGGGATTCCGACGCTTGTTGCTAATTATGTTAGAAAAGACATTAATGTAGAGTTTCAATCTGAAAACGGTGTTTTAGGCATGGGGCCATTTCCGTTTGACGGAGAAGAAGATGCAGATTTGATTAATGCTGGAAAACAAACTATCACCACGTTGCCAGGCGCAAGTTTTTTTGATTCCGCCATGAGTTTCGGAATGATTCGCGGTAAGCACGTTGATCTGACAATTCTTGGCGCAATGGAAGTTTCAGAAAATGGTGATATTGCCAATTGGAAAATACCCGGAAAAATGGTTAAAGGTATGGGCGGAGCCATGGATTTGGTTGCCTCAGCAGAAAATATAATTGTTGCCATGATGCATGTTAATAAAGCTGGCGAAAGCAAGATACTTAAAAAATGTACATTGCCGCTAACGGGAGTAGGTTGTGTAAAAAAAATAGTAACCGAACTTGCTGTTCTAGAAGTAACCCCATCAGGCTTCAAATTAGTAGAACGTGCTCCAGGCGTTACAATAGAACATATTATAGCTTCAACAGATGCAGATTTGATAGTAGATGGAGAAGTTTTAGAAATGAATATTAACTGATAAATCTGGTTTTTTATGAGGTAAACAAAAAAACCCGATAACTTTCGTTATCGGGTTTTTTGATATAAAATATTTTAATCTAATTTTTAATCAATTTTTCAGAATAATTCAAGTTATCTCCAGTTACTTTTAGAACATAAATTCCTGATTGGAAAGCAGACAAATCAATTGTTTTCTCTGCATTAAAGTCAGTATTAGGTTGGTTGTATACCAAACGACCGTTAATGTCAATTACTTGAATTGATACTTTTCCTACAAACTTATTGATTTTTAAATTAAATAAACCATTTGAAGGATTAGGAAAAACTTGAATTTGATCGTTACTATTAAAATAATTAATTGCTAACGTACAGTTTGGACCTGGAGGAAATGGAGTAAAATCCTGAACTTGGTCGCCAGAATTTCCTAAATCACCAGAAGAAGCATTTAAACCTACTCCTCGACGAGCAAAAACTTCAGCAATCAAACAATAATCTTGACCTCCGGTTGTTGCTTGATCTGCAAGAAACAACTTATCTCTACCGATAATAAAAGAAGAAGTATTACAAGCATGCAATTTTAGTGCGTCTAACGCTAGGCGCATTACTTTATTATTACCACCCGTACCATTATATATATCATCATCATAACCATATTTAGCAATATAAGCCCATGTTAAATCCCACATAATAGTAGCCCAAGTTTCGCCAATTGTATATCTATAACCAGTATTTGAATTATCAGGATTGTTTGAACTATTAAGCGTTCTAGGATTAACGGCCATATCCGTAGTATATGCAAATTCTCTAATTCCAGGCCCAGTTGTTGTTGGTTCATTTACTGCATAAGTACCGACATAAACATTATCTGTAGCATTAGCTCCAGGTTTTAGTTGCATCATTAAACTAAACCAGTCCGACCAACCTTCTCCCAATTGCTCGAAGTTTGTCATGCAACTGGCAGATGTACTGCCTCCCATTAATTTATTTGAAATACCATGACCGTATTCGTGAGCAATAATACCATTATCAAAACTTCCGTCAGCATAGAGATATAAATCTGTTGGAGAACCTAGTGTTGCATTTACTGGTTCTGTAGCTAATTTCGCCACTAAAGCATCTCCAATTTCTTTTTTAACAAAAACTGCAGGAATAGTAATTCCTAATATTCCCGTTGAGCTCATTGATAAGTTTAGTGGATTATCAGGAATACTATCCATAACTATAACAGCTAATGCATTTGCTTGTTGCGCTCTAAAAACTTTATTAGAGAAAAAACAACCACCGCGTCTAACAAGTACAATTTTTCCTGATAAATCTAATGGATTTAATGCCGTTTGGCAAGCAGAATTATATCCTGGAGGATTTGGACCGTTTTGGTACAATGCTAAATCAGCTGTTATTCCAGGAGAAACAGGAACTGGAATTCTGTCCGTTCCCTCAAAAACATTTGTAGTTGCAGCTCTAGGGCCAGCTATACTTGCTGGTGAGTTAATGTTAATGAAGTTAGTTGGAGGTGCTCCGGCTGTCCACATAAACATTTGCATTCTAGGGCGTGATCCATCATTTAATGCCGCAAAATTTGCATTATTAAGTGTTGGTGTAGTTTGTGACCATCCATCTTGTGAATCTGCAAACACCGCATCTCCCGTTGCCGATGCAACACCACCTCTACCTAAGTTGTTTTGTTGAAAATTCCCTGAGGCTTCGTTAAAACCATATTGATACCAAACATCGTGCATAATATTATTCATGTAGAATAAATTTGTCGTTGAAGCAGAAGTGTACGCGGTTGGTTGTTGCGTTTGACTAACACCATTGGTGTAAGGAAAATCAAAATTTAAAGTTGCGCCACCTTCTGCACGAACACCGCTCCCATTGTCGCCAGTAGCATCTTCCTGCGCCAACACATTATTACCTCTAGAATACGTAAATCTTAATGCGGCATTTGTACCTGTTAGCGTATTAACATCATGCCAGCCGTTTGGCGAAGCTAATGTATTGCCAGCTGTGGCAACGAGCTGAAATGGTCCATGATTAGGACTTATATAATTGTAAGGTACGACTCTATAATTTCCTACTGGAGGAACCAAAGCACTATTTGTTACAGAAAATAAACTAGAAGAAAAATCAAAGTTTTCCTTGTGGTTGTGATTTTTGTGATTGCCTTTAGAAAAATTACAGCTAATCATTAAGTCATTTTTTTCAAGTATTGCGCCGTTAACGGCATCAATTCTTATATCCCAAGCATGTTTCGCGTCTGGCGAGTAAAATTGTAAATACCAAGCCAATCTCAAACTTTTATTTGGCATTGATTGATATACTAATTTAGCTGAAATTGGATCTTCTTGCAAGCCATCGTTAATTTTAAAATCATTTGTAGCTAGAGTTTCAGAAATTATAAAGTTCGGAATATCGGAAATTGCTAATTTTGAATACGCAGAAGTTGCAGCCTGGATTGCATTAATGGTTGGTGTTACGGTATTAATTTTCGAACCAATATTGGTTCTGAAATTATTTCCGTAATCAATAACTTGCCCATTTTTTACACTTGCATTTGATAAGGAATTAAAAATTTGGATGCCTTGATAATTCTGTAAAATATTACAACTTGTAATACCCGTTCCGCTTCCTGGCACCTCGCTTATAATTGTCCAGTCAGAAATGTCTTGGCTCGAAAGCTCAAATTTTGATTTATTCAGATCCAAATAAGATTGAATAAGTTGTTTTTTTGATTGCGAATAACTAGTTAAACCAATCAAAAAAGCTACTAATAAAGTAAATTTTTTCATTTTTTATATTTTTTTGGTTAACAAACTTATATTATTTTAATCAATTTACAAAAAAAGAGGCAAATATTAACATTTTTACATACAAAACAAAGAAGATTTTAAACCTTTCCTGCTACAGTATTATAATATAAAACGGCATTTCCATCGGTTAGCATTGATACAAAATGGCTCATCTGCAATAACCTTTCGTACAACGAGTCTTTTTGTAAAAGGTATTTTTCGGGTATTATTTGCAATATAAGCAGATCTATATTGCTGGTTTTTTGATCATATTTATTGTTGTAAGCTGTA
Organism: Flavobacterium sp.; assembly: GCA_031422015.1. Classification (GTDB taxonomy): domain Bacteria; phylum Bacteroidota; class Bacteroidia; order Flavobacteriales; family Flavobacteriaceae; genus Flavobacterium. Next base: position 178,133 of record JANOPO010000047.1, read on the forward strand.
ATAAATTTATCTAGCAAAGTATTGATAATCTGATATCCAGAGATTTCTTTTTCGATAACTTCTCGACTTTGATAAATGTTTTTGACGCTTAATTTTATGATATCATCCATTTGTGCTTTGTATTTGCTTTTATCGGTCAAAGCAAACGGATAATTCCCTTTTAGTATTTCTTCTTCATTTTCAATAAAAACTTTTACAACATCATTTATAAGGCTTCCAATTGCTACTGCTCTCAGATAACTTATTCGATCTTCTTTTGTAATCAGCGAATTATATTTTTTTGAATCAATAGCATCTTTCACCAATTTAATAAGATATTCAAGCGCATAATCTTCTGAGACTAACCCAAGATTTATTCCGTCTTCAAAATCGATTATTGTATAACATATATCATCGGCAGCTTCTACCAAATAGGCCAATGGATGACGCTCATATCCAACATCGAGTGAAGATTTATTTGGTATCAAACCAAGTTCAGCGGCTACTTCTTGAAAAAAAAATTTATCGGTTTGAAAAAAACCATATTTTTTGTCGGCAATAGCGTTGGTTGGTTTTTTGGGCAAACTTTCTTTAGGATATTTCATATATGCTCCTAAAACCGCGTACGAAAGTCGCAAGCTACCTTCAATTCCTGGCCTTGAACTTGTTAATACTGAAAAACCATTTGCATTTCCTTCAAAATCTATAAGATCTTGCCATTCTTTTTCAGTCAATTTATTCTTAAACTGTTGCCCTTTTCCTATCGAAAAATACTCGCCAATTGCTTTTTCTCCTGAATGACCAAATGGTGGATTTCCAATATCATGTGCTAAGCAGGCTGCTGCGACAATTGCACCAAAATCATTTGATTGAAAACCGTGTATTTCTTGAAGATACGGGTATTTTTCAATTATTTTTTTACCTACTAGTCGACCAATTGATCTACCAACAACAGAAACTTCTAAACTGTGCGTTAGACGGGTATGAACAAAATCAGTTTTAGAGAGCGGAATTACTTGGGTTTTATCTTGCAGACTTCTAAAAGCAGCTGAAAAAACGATTCGATCATAATCAACCTCAAATCCTAATCGGGTGTCATTTTGTTCTTTTCTTAGTCGTTTTGTAGTATCGCCTTGTCGTTTTAACGATAATAATTGCTCCCAATTCATTTAATTTTACTTTTAGATTAATTATTTTTCTGATTATTAAAACATTACATTAATAAACAATTTATAAATTTGAAAAAATACTTTTTAAATTGAAATCTAGTTCGTAATTTTGCAAAAATTATTTAAATACAAATATACTATAATATGAGTACAGCAACAATGCCTTTTGTGGCTTTTAAAGTTAAAGATATTTCTCTAGCAGCTTGGGGAAGAAAAGAAATCGAATTGGCAGAGGCAGAAATGCCCGGATTAATGGCGCTTCGTTCAGAATACAAAAACGAGCAGCCACTTGCAGGTGCAAGAATAGCAGGTTGTTTACACATGACTATTCAAACTGCGGTTTTGATAGAAACTTTAATCGCTTTGGGCGCAGAAGTAACATGGAGTTCATGTAACATTTTTTCAACTCAAGATCAAGCTGCTGCTGCGATTGCTGCTGCAGGAATTCAGGTATATGCTTGGAAAGGACTAGACGAAGAATCGTTTGACTGGTGTATTGAACAAACCCTGTTTTTTGGAGAAGATAGAAAGCCGTTGAACATGATCTTAGATGATGGTGGTGATTTAACTAATATGGTTTTTGACCGCTATCCAGAGTTGATTCCTGGAATTAAAGGGCTATCTGAAGAAACTACAACAGGTGTACATAGACTTTACGAAAGAATGAAAGCCGGAACTTTATATATGCCAGCAATTAACGTTAATGACTCAGTTACAAAATCGAAATTTGACAACAAGTATGGTTGTAAAGAAAGTGCCGTAGATGCAGTTCGTCGTGCTACCGATATTATGTTGGCTGGAAAAAGAGTTATCGTTTGTGGTTATGGTGATGTTGGTAAAGGTACTGCTGCTTCATTTAAAGGTGCTGGATCGATTGTAACAGTAACTGAGATTGACCCAATTTGTGCTTTGCAAGCCGCAATGGACGGATTTGAAGTAAAAAAATTAGATAATGTTTTAGCAACCGCCGATATTGTAATTACAACTACTGGAAATAAAGATATTGTACAAGGCTCTCATTTCGAAAAAATGAAAGACAAAACAATTGTTTGCAACATCGGGCATTTTGACAACGAAATTGATATGGCTTGGTTAAACAAAAACCATGGTGCATCTAAAATAGAAATTAAACCTCAAGTTGATAAATATACTATCGCTGGAAAAGATATTCTTATTCTTGCTGAAGGTCGTTTGGTAAATTTAGGTTGTGCAACTGGTCATCCAAGTTTTGTAATGAGTAACTCGTTTACTAACCAAACATTAGCGCAGTTGGAATTGTGGAAAAACTCAGCAAACTACAAAAACGAAGTATATATGTTACCGAAACATCTTGATGAAAAAGTAGCAATGTTGCACCTTGAAAAATTAGGTGTTGAATTAGAGGTTTTGCGTAAAGACCAAGCTGACTATATTGGTGTTGGAGTTTCCGGGCCATTTAAACCTGAATATTACAGATACTAATAATTATTATTTTATAAAAGCAAAAACCCGAAAGTAATTTTCGGGTTTTTTTGTGAAAAAATAGTATATAGATTTTTAATCTATTTCCTTCATTTTGAAGGTATCCATAAATGCCGTTGTGTAATTTCCTTCTACATAAGCAGGATCGTCCATTAACTGCCGATGAAACGGTATTGTAGTTTTAACACCTTCAATGACAAATTCATCTAATGCTCGTTTCATTTTATTGATAGCCTCTTGACGGGTTTGCGCTGTTGTAATCAACTTTGCTATCATGGAATCGTAATTTGGCGGAATCGTATAACCTGCATAAACGTGAGTGTCTAATCTAACACCATGCCCACCTGGAGCGTGTAAAACAGTTATTTTTCCTGGTGAAGGCCTAAAATCATTGTATGGATCTTCAGCGTTTATTCTGCATTCAATGGCATGTAGTTGCGGTAGATAATTTTTTCCAGATATTGGAATTCCAGCAGCAACCATAATTTGCTCTCTAATCAAGTCATAGTCAATTACTTGCTCTGTAATTGGATGTTCAACTTGGATACGGGTATTCATTTCCATGAAATAGAAATTTCGGTGTTTATCAACCAAAAACTCTACAGTTCCAGCTCCTTCATATTTGATATATTCGGCAGCTTTAACGGCTGCAGTTCCCATTTTTTCACGCAGATCGTCGGTCATAAATGGCGAGGGCGTTTCTTCGGTTAATTTTTGGTGACGTCTTTGTACTGAACAATCTCTTTCTGAAAGATGACATGCTTTTCCGTATGAATCGCCAACAACTTGAATTTCGATATGTCGCGGTTCTTCAATTAATTTTTCGAGATACATGCCATCATTTCCAAATGCTGCCGCAGATTCTTGACGTGCACTTTCCCATGATTTTAATAAATCTTCCTTTTTCCATACGGCTCGCATACCTTTTCCGCCACCGCCTGCAGTTGCTTTCAGCATTACTGGATATCCAAATTCGTCAGCAATTTTTTCGGCTTGCTCATAGGATTCTAAGATACCTACAGAACCCGGAACACATGGAACACCTGCCTCAATCATAGTCGATTTAGCAGAAGCTTTATCACCCATTCTGTCTATCATTTCTGGAGACGCGCCAATAAATTTAATCCCATGTTCGGCACAAATTTTCGAAAACTTAGCATTTTCAGATAGAAATCCATATCCTGGATGTATTGCATCGGCATTAGTAATTTCAGCTGCAGCAATAATATTTGACATTTTCAGATAGGACAAGTTGCTTGGTGGCGGGCCAATGCAAACTGCTTCGTCTGCAAATTTTACATGTAAACTTTCAGCATCAGCAGTAGAATATACCGCTACGGTTTTAATTCCCATTTCGCGACAAGTTCTTATTACACGGAGTGCAATTTCTCCTCTATTGGCTATTAAAATTTTTTTGAACATAATTTTGTAATCAGATAATTAGACAATGTGTCGATTAGACAATTAATAAAGAAAGAGTATTTCAAACTATTTAACTTCTAACTTTTTATGATGGATCTACTAAAAATAAAGGTTGATCAAATTCAACTGGAGACATATCGTCTACAAGGATTTTAACAATTTTTCCTGAAATTTCGGATTCAATTTCGTTAAACAATTTCATTGCCTCTATCACACATAAAACATCGCCTTTAGAAATTGTAGATCCAACCTCAGTAAACATTGGCTTATCTGGCGATGGTTTTCTATAAAAAGTACCAATAATTGGTGATTTAATAATTACATATTTTGAATTTTCATCAGTCAATGGTGTTGCAATAGCATCAGCTATAACTATTTGTTGCGCTGGAGCTTGGGGTAGAGCTTGCTGCAAAGGAGCTTGCTGCACATAAGTTATGTCATTTGTATTGCCTTCTAGCGTTGTTCTGATTGTGATTTTTATATCGTCCATTTCTAATTTGACCTCAGCTACTCCTGAGTTTGAAACAAATTTAATCAGGTTTTGAATTTCTTTTAAATCCATAATAGTATTATTTTAGTTAATTTTTGGTTGTTTGTTAATATGCCCATTTCAAATATATTGAGCCCCAAGTAAAGCCACCACCAAAAGCAGCAAAAATTAGATTGTCGCCTTTTTTGAATTTATGTTCGAAATCACTCAATAATAGCGGTAACGTTGCTGATGTTGTGTTTCCGTATTTTTCTATGTTAACAAGAACTTTAGATTCATCGAGCTCCATTCTGCTGGCTGTAGCATCTATAATTCTTCTATTGGCTTGATGAGCAACGAGCCAATTTACATCTTCGTTAGTTAGATTGTTTCGTTCCATTATTTTTGCACTAACATCTGCCATGCCCGTTACAGCGTATTTATAAACAGTTTTGCCGTCTTGAAAAACATAATGCTGACTGTTTGCAACGGTTTCTTTTGATGAAGGTAGTAATGAACCACCAGCATCTATCTTCAAATATTCACGACCAATTCCGTCGCTTCTCAAAAACTCATCTTGTAAGCCGAGACCTTCATAGTTTGGTTCAAATAATACAGCTCCTGCTCCGTCACCAAAAATAATACATGTTGCTCTATCGGTATAATCGATAATTGAAGACATTTTATCAGCACCTATTAACAAAACTTTTTTATAACGCCCAGATTCGATGTAGGCAGAGGCAGTTGACATGCCGTATAAAAAACTAGAACATGCTGCTTGCAGATCGTATGCAAATGCATTTACAGCACCAATTTGAGTAGCAACAAAAACCGCAGTTGCTGCAACTGGCATATCTGGAGTTGTTGTTGCAACGAGAACCAGATCAATTTCTTTCGGATTAATATTACTTTTATGAATTAAATTTTGGGCGGCTTTGATCGCGAGAAAGGAAGTTCCTAATTTATCGCCTTTTAAAATTCGTCTTTCTTTGATACCTGTTCTTGATGTAATCCATTCATCATTTGTATCGACCATTTCTTCTAATAGCTTATTAGTAAGCACAAAGTCAGGAACATATGCTCCTACGGCAGTTATAGCAGAAGTTGTTTTAACCATAGATGTTAATAGATTTCGATTTATTAAATCGTTATTATAATAAAGTTTGAAAAATACAAAAAAAAATTATAGATAAATGTTTACTTCTGTATATTTATTTACAATTAAAAAAAAACTCCCACTAAGTGAGAGTTTTTTTGATTTAAATTTTACAATTATACAACACCTTGACCAAGCATCGCATCGGCAACTTTAACGAAACCTGCAATATTTGCACCTTTTACATAATCTACATATCCAGTTGCATCTTTACCATATTGCACACAAGATGAGTGAATTGCTAACATAATTCCTTTTAAACGTTCGTCAACTTCTTCCGAAGACCAAGACAAACGCAATGAGTTTTGAGACATTTCTAATCCAGATGTTGCAACCCCACCAGCGTTTGAGGCTTTTCCTGGTGCAAATAGTATCTTTGCATCTTGAAAAACAATTACAGCTTCAGGTGTTGTTGGCATATTGGCTCCTTCTGCTACACAGATACAACCATTTGAAACTAACATTTTCGCTTCGGCTTCATTAAGTTCATTTTGAGTTGCACAAGGCAAAGCTACATCACACTTCACTTCCCAAGGACGTTTTCCCTCAACATATTTTGCATTTGGATATTTTTTTACATAATCAGAAATACGGCCACGAAGCTCGTTTTTGATTTCCATTACGTGGGCAAGTTTGGTTGCATCAATTCCATCTGCATCATAAATATAACCAGCAGAATCTGACATTGCAACAACTTTTGCACCTAATTGGGTTGATTTTTCGGCAGCATATTGTGCTACGTTGCCAGATCCAGATACAACTACAACTTTATTATTAAAACTATCGCCTTTTGTTTGCAACATTGATTGTGCAAAATAAACATCACCGTATCCAGTAGCCTCTGGGCGAATAAGTGATCCTCCAAAAGAAATTCCTTTGCCAGTCAAAACACCTGTAAATTCGTTTCTTAATCTTTTATATTGACCAAACATATAACCAACTTCACGTCCACCAACTCCAATATCTCCAGCAGGAACATCAGTATTTCCACCAATATGTTTAGATAATTCTGTCATAAACGCTTGACAAAAACGCATTACTTCAATGTCAGATTTTCCTTTTGGGTCAAAATCTGCTCCACCTTTTCCGCCGCCCATAGGTAAAGTTGTCAAACTATTCTTGAAAGTTTGCTCAAAAGCCAAAAACTTTAATATACTTAAATTTACCGATGGATGAAATCGAATTCCTCCTTTATATGGACCAATCGCTGAGTTCATTTGAATTCTGTATCCTCTGTTTACTTGCGTTTTTCCTGCATCATCAATCCAAACTACTCGAAACATTATTATTCGTTCAGACTCTACCATTCGTTCCAAAAGCATTTGGTTTTGGTACTTTTTGTTTTCTTCTATAAAAGGTATAACAGTTTCAGCTACTTCTTTAACTGCTTGCATGAATTCTGGTTCATTTGGGTTTTTTAGAGCAACTGCATCTATAAATGTTTGGATACTTTTTGACATAATGTTTTGAATTATAGTTTTATGAAATCGATTTCGTAAATTTCGGCAAAGATACATTTTCTATAAAATATTGCTCGTTTTTTTGAAAATTATATTTATTTGAGACAAAAAAAAAATTAAAAAAAATGAAAACATACTTTTTTTGAAAAATTAATCTGTAAGTAATGGTTTATGTTAAAAATTATTTTATTTTTACAAATTAAATTAACAGTATAGTTTTTTTTGAAAATATTTATTTTGATGATATGTTAAAACGAGTTATATTATATTTTGTTTGTTTATTTTGTTTTTCAGGTCCTATTAGTGCTCAATTTTATGATTTATATCATGAGATAGGTTTGTATGCCGGTCCAGTATTTCTTAAGTCAGATTTTGGAGCAAGAGGAGATTTTAAAAATTTTTATCTAAATAATGGTTATAATATTGGTGCTGTTTATTACCTTTCAGGAGATCAGGATTATTATTCTATCAAAGATAATTTTAAACTTCGTTTAGAATTGTCATATATGAAAGCAGATTTAGAACATATTGGTGAATATGTGGAAGGAAATCCTAGCTTGTTCAGAGATCAATTAAGAGCTATGAGTGGTAAAACAGACGCGATCAATGTTGGGTTGCAAGTTGAATTTTATCCGTTGAAAACAGATGATTATTATAGAGGAGGAAGAATTTCACCCTACATAAGTTTAGGCTCTCAAGTTAGTTTGTATAACTCAGAAGTAAAATCGTCTTTAGGAAAAATCGGAAATCCACTTACTACGCCAACAAAATATTTAGACGGATATCGCAATGATGTTAGTAAACTTGTTCCTTCAATAACTGGTGGCGTTGGAACTAGATATAAACTTTCTGACTATCATTCCTTGTTAGCAGAAGTTAAACTTCAATTTTATTTTTCGGATTGGGTCGATGGTTTAAATCCCAACAGCAAGATATATACTGAAAATAAAGCCAATGATTACTTAGGCTCCATCAATATAGGATATATTTATTATCTAGATCAAAACTAAAAATAATAATACTAAATTATAAAAAAACGTCACAAATCAAATTGTGACGTTTTTTTATGTAATTTTTTAGTCTAATGCTTGCTTTAAATCGGCAATAAGATCTTCTATATCCTCTATACCAACGCTTAATCGAACTAAATCATCAGTAATTCCAATTTCTTTTCTTTTTTCTTCTGGAATAGAAGCGTGAGTCATAAGTGCGGGATGATTTGCTAAAGATTCGACTCCACCAAGCGACTCTGCTAAGGTAAAAACTTTTAGGTTTTCTAAAAACTTGATTGAGTCTTCTTTTTTGCCTGAAACGAATGTAAACGAAACCATTCCTCCAAAACCACTCATTTGTTTTTTGGCAATTTCGTAATAAGGATGACTTTTAAGGCCGGGATAATAAACGGCATTAATTTTAGGATGATTACTTAAAAAATCAACCACTTTTTCGCCATTTTCACAATGACGTTGTACCCGCAAATGTAAGGTTTTTACACCCCGCAAAACCAAAAATGAATCCATTGGGCCTAACGTAGCACCTGTCGCAAATTGCTGAAAATGTAATTGATGGCCCAGTTCTTGGTCTTTTACAACTAGTGCCCCCGCAATAACATCAGAGTGACCCGCTAGATATTTGGTTGCACTATGCATCACTACATCTGCTCCAAGATCTAAAGGTTTTTGAAGGTATGGTGTTGCAAAAGTGTTATCAACAGCAAAAAGAATATTATATTGTTTGGTTATTTGAGAAATAGCCGAAATATCTGCTAATTTCATCAATGGATTAGTTGGAGTTTCTACCCAGACTAATTTGGTGTTTTCATTTATCAAAGATTTAAATTTCTCTAAATCATTCATATCCACAAAGTGAAATTTAATACCAGAATTTTTATAAATACGAGTAAACATTCGATACGTTCCTCCATACAAATCGTCCATCGCAATAACTTCATCCCCAGCTTTGAAGGATCGCAATAAGCAATCTGTGGCTGCTAACCCTGATGAAAACGCAAGTCCTCTTGCACCATTTTCAATACTTGCTAATGCGTTTTCAAGAGCAGTTCGAGTTGGATTTGCCGCTCTACTGTACTCAAAATCTGGGTTTAAAGGCTGGCCAGGACTTGTTTGCACAAACGTAGATGTTTGATATACTGGTGGCATAACTGCTCCCGTTGCTGGGTCGTGGTGCTGCCCACCGTGTATCGTTTTTGTATTAAATTTCATTTTTTTTACTATTTTTTACAAAGATAGAAATCTGGATTATAAAAACATCATTCTTTAACAAGCAATCTAATGTGCTTCCAACCAATTTTGTCCAACTCCCATTTCAACTTCCAATGGAACTTCCATCAAGAAGGCATTTTCCATTTCGTGTTTAATCATCGGTTTTATTTTTTCTATTTCAGAGTTATGAACATCAAACACAAGTTCGTCATGAACTTGCAGTAACATTTTTGATTTCCATACCGAACCGTCGGGATTCTTTTCGTTTAACTTTTTGTGAATATTAATCATTGCAATTTTGATAATATCGGCTGCCGAACCTTGAATTGGAGCATTCACAGCATTTCGTTCGGCGCCACTTTTTACCATCATATTGGCCGAATTAATGTCTTTTAAATATCGTCTTCTGCCTAAAACAGTTTGTACAAAACCGTTTTCGCGAGCAAAATCAACTTGATTGCTCATGTACGATTTTAGCTTTGGATAGGTTGCATAATATGCATCAATGAGTTCGGCTGCCTCTTTTCGAGATAAATCAGTTTGATTAGAAAGCCCGAAAGCCGAAACGCCATAAATAATGCCGAAATTAACGGTTTTGGCATTGCTGCGTTGCTCTTTTGTAACCTCTTCTAACCGAACGTTAAACACTTTTGCAGCTGTACTTTTATGAATATCTTCGTTGTTTTTGAATGCCAAAATCATGTTTTCTTCGCCGGACAAAGCAGCGATAATGCGGAGTTCTATTTGAGAATAATCGGCAGAAAGCAAGGTATAATTTTCGTCGCGAGCAATAAATGCTTTTCTAATTAATCGTCCTTTTTCTGTTCGAATTGGTATGTTTTGTAAGTTTGGATTAGTAGAACTTAAACGCCCCGTTGCGGCCACTGTTTGCATATAATCAGTATGAACTCGTCCAGTTTTTTTGTCCACTTGATTCGGTAATGCATCAATATAAGTGCTTTGCAATTTCACCATTTGACGCCAGTCTAGAATGTCTTTTACGATAGGATTGTCATTAGCCAAATAGGACAAAATTTCTTCTCCTGTTGCGTATTGACCCGTTTTGGTTTTCTTTTGTTTGGCGCCACCAATTTTCATTTTGTCAAATAAAACATCGCCCAATTGTTTTGGTGAAGCCAAATTGAATTTCTCACCCGCGCTTTCGTATATTTTTTGTTCTAAAGCCGAACTTTCCTTTTCCATTTCTACCGACATAGCTGCTAAGAACGGAACGTCAAGATTAATTCCTTCCATTTCCATGGCTGCCAAAACCGGAATTAAAGGCAATTCGATTTCGTTAAATAGTTTTTTAGTTTCGGCTTTGTCGAGAATCGGACTGAAATTTTGTTTTAATTGATAGGTTACATCAGCATCTTCGGCGGCATATTCTTTAATTTGCTCTAAACCAACATCGCGCATCGATTGTTGATTTTTGCCTTTTTTACCAATCAAATCTTCGATAGATTTTGGCGAATATTTCAAATAAGTTTCCGATAAAACATCCATATTATGGCGCATATCAGGATTTATCAAATAATGCGCAATCATCGTGTCGAATAACTTTCCTTTAATGACTACGCCATAACGAGACAATATTTTTAAATCGTATTTGATGTTTTGACCAATTTTTTCAATCGCATCATTTTCGAAAAATGGTTTGAATTTATCGACCAAAATTTGTGCTTCGTCCTGATTTTCAGGAAACGGAACGTAAAATGCTTTTCCTTTTTCGAAAGAAAATGACATTCCGACTAATTCGGCATTCAAAGCATCGATTCCGGTTGTTTCTGTGTCAAAACAAACCGATGTTTGGCTCATCAAATTTTGTAGCAGTAATTTCGTAGGCAAATCTCCCTGAATACTTTGGTAAAAATGTTCGGTATTTTCAAGATTTGCATAATGTGTATTGGTTTTTATTTCGCCACTTTCTTCATCAGAAAAACCAAATAAATCAAATTGTTCATCATTGGTTTTTTTGATAATTTGTTTCTTTAGTGTTGTTTCGCTATCGCTATCGTCGACAATTAAAGCATTTGGATTATATAATTTGTCAAACTGCGCTTTCATTTGTCGGAATTCCAATTCTTGAAATAAAGCGTCGGTTTTTTCAATATCTGGTGTTGATAATTCGTAATCTTTCTCGTCAAAAGTTACAGGACAATCTAGTAAAATTGTGGCCAATTTTTTTGACAAAATCCCTTTGTCTTTATTGGCTTCAATTTTATCTTTTAAAGCGCCTTTTAGCTTATCGGTATTTGCCAAAAGGTTTTCCATCGAGCCAAATTCTTTCAATAATTTTTTGGCTGTAACTTCGCCAACTCCAGGCAATCCTGGTATATTATCAGCGGCATCGCCCATCATTCCTAGAAAATCAATAACTTGTTCTGGGTGTTCAATTTCGAAACGAGCTAGCACTTCAGGAACACCCCAAATTTCGATTCCGTTGCCCATTCGCGCGGGTTTGTACATAAAAATATTTTCGGAAACCAATTGCGCAAAATCCTTATCTGGCGTAACCATGAAAACTTTGAAATCTTCTTTTTCGGCTTGTTTTGCCAGTGTTCCAATTAAGTCATCGGCTTCAAATCCAGCTACTTCTATAATTGGAATGTGCATTGCCTTTAATAATTCTTGAATATAGGGAACGGCAATTTTAATCGCTTCTGGCGTTTCATCACGATGCGCTTTATATTCTTGATACATTTCGTATCTATAAGTACTTCCGCCTTTGTCGAAAGCAACAGCCAAATGATCGGGTTTGTCGCGTTTGATAACATCCATCAAGGCGTTCATAAACCCCATAATGGCTGATGTATCCATGCCTTTAGAATTTATACGAGGATTTTTTATAAAAGCAAAATAACCACGAAATATTAGTGCGTATGCGTCGAGAAGGTAAAGGCGTTTTTGTGACATTTTAAATTAATTTGATGTAAAAATAAGAATTCAAAAATGAAGTTTTTATTAATAAGTTAAAATTTGATTAACAATATTAGTTTAAGAAAAGTTTCTTTGTTATTTTGTATAAAATTATTCAGAATGTTTTTCTTTTTTTTGATTTTATCACTAGTTCTTTTCGGCATTGAGTTTTATGCTTACCAGGCTATAAAAACTATATTTACTTCACGATTAATACTTACTATTTATATTGTAGCTAGTGTCATTTTGTTTACCGTTATTATCTACTTTTTTTCTAGATTTGATAGATCAGCTGGTATTACAAAAACCAATATGTATACGACCGGTCTATTTTTGGTAGTTTTTTTACCAAAAATTATCTTGATGATGGTTTTATTTGCAGAAGATTTAGTTAGACTAACTTATGGACTAGTTAATTTTTTTAATAACTATGATAAAGGTGCAACGTTTTTACCAAATCGTCGAAAATTTATCTCTCAAATTGGGTTGGGGCTTGCAGCAATTCCTTTCTTATCATTAATTTATGGCATCACTATTGGGCGATACAATTATAAAGTAATCAAACAGCGCATTTTTTTTCCAGATCTACCTGATGCTTTTGATGGTTTCAAAATAACCCATATTTCTGATGTACATAGCGGTAGTTTCGACAATTCTGAAAAAGTAAATTATGCGATTGATTTAATCAACGAGCAAAATTCAGATTTGATACTATTTACTGGCGACATCGTTAATAATCTTGCTCAAGAGATGCACCCTTGGTTAGAAAGTTTCAATAGAATTCAGAATCATGCATTCGGAAAATTTGCAGTATTAGGTAATCATGATTATGGACAATATATCGATTTTCCGAACCCAAAGGCTAAACTTGATAATTTTGAAGCAATAAAAAGTTTATATGGTCAAATAGGTTTTGATCTATTACTGAATCAAAATAAATTTATAAAAAAAGGAAACGAATCAATAGCTATTATTGGTGTTGAAAACTGGGGTAAAGGGTTTGGCGAAAGAGGTGATATCGATCTAGCATCTGAAAACCTCAACAAAGAAGATTTCAAAATACTAATGTCACATGATCCAAGTCATTGGGAATATCAGATTAAAAATCATCCCAAACATTTTCAGCTCACATTATCCGGCCACACGCACGGAATGCAATTTGGTATTGAAATTCCAGGAATTATAAAATGGAGTTTGGTACAATATTTATATAAACAATGGGCAGGACTTTACGAAAATTTAGGGCGCTACATTTATGTAAACAGAGGTTTTGGCTACCATGCGTATCCTGGAAGAGTAGGAATTATGCCTGAAATTACAGTAATTGAACTAAAAAAAACTTAAAAAGTAATATAATAAGTTAAAAATAGTACATTTGTATTGATTTCGTTTAAACTAAGTAAGGAGAATTTTAAATATTTTGGTAGTATGTCAAAATTTGGAGAACTAATAAACGCGCAAGTTCCGGTACTAATCGACTTTTATACCGATTGGAATGAATCATCGGTTTCAATGCATCCTGTTATAAGAGATGTAGCCGCTGCACTTGGTGATAAAGCAAAAGTTATCAAAATTGATGTTGATAAAAACCAAGAACTTGCAAATGCACTTAGAATAAAAGGATTGCCAACTCTAATGATTTATAAAGAAGGACAAATGGTGTGGCGACAGTCGGGCGAACTTGATGCCAACACCATAATTACTTTAGTACAGGAACAAGCATAAGGACTTTCGGTGGTTTTTCGAGAACTGTGTATTTATGTTTTTAAAAGTAACTATATAATTTAACGAGTTAATTTGACTTACGTCATTACTAAAAAATAGTAACCCTTAATTTTTATCCCAACGCCACATCCAAAGTCATCATAACTATAAAACCACCTATAAAACCCAATGTTGCAATATCGGTATTATTTGCTTGTTGAGTTTCTGGAATAACTTCTTCTACTACTACAAATATCATGGCGCCAGCAGCAAATGCTAATGCATAAGGCAAAATAGGGGTAAAAAAAGTAACTGCCAAAGCACCTAAAACACCAGCAATAGGTTCTACCAAAGCCGATGATTGTCCGTACATAAAACTCTTTCTGCGTGACATACCCATTCTGCGAAGCGGCATAGACACGGCAATCCCTTCAGGAAAATTCTGAATTCCGATTCCAATTGCCAAAGTCACTGCGCCAGCAATTGATGCTTCTGGAATTCCGGCTGCAACTCCACCAAACAAAACGCCAACTGCTAAACCTTCGGGGATATTGTGCATTGTGATGGCCAAAACTAACAAAGTGGTTCGTTGCCAAGGCGATTTGATTCCTTCTGTTTCTTTAAAATTAATATGAACGTGCGGCAATACTTTGTCTAATCCAAAAATAAACAAAGCACCTAGGGCAAAACCAATAGCTGCTGGCATGACTTTTATAAATCCTTCGCCTTTAGACATTTCTATTGACGGAGCCAGCAAACTCCAAAAACTTGCCGCCACCATAACGCCACCAGTAAAACCAAGCATTCCATCAAAAACAACTCGGTTCATACCTTTAAAAAAGAAAACAAACGATGCGCCCAAAGCCGTCACAAACCATGTAAACATTGTAGCATAAAAAGCAGCCAATATTGGATTGATACTCGTAAAATAATCTATGATTGATTGATACATAATTATTTGATATACAAATTAATAGCTATTTTATTTGAAATAATAATTGTTTTATCTTGTACTTCTAAAGTCAGTGTTTCGTCAAAATCTTCTTTCGAAATGATTTTCATTTTCGAACCTAAAGAAATTTTTTGTTTGTCCAGATATTGCAAAAAAGCAACAGAAGTATCTTTTACGCCAACGCATTGGTAGTCAACATTTAATTTTGCATCTGATAACAATAGTTTTTCTACTTTTTTGATAGCACCATTTTCGTCAGGAATTGGGTCACCATGAGGATCAAATGCAGGAAAATCTAGAAACTCGTCCAATTTGTTTATTAATTTTTCTGATTTTATATGTTCTAATTCTTCGGCAATCTCATGCACTTCATCCCAGGAAAAATTGAGTTTTTCGACCAAAAAAACTTCCCACAATCGGTGTTTTCTGACAATCATTTTCGCAACAAGCAATCCAGTTTCAGTTAAATTTACTCCTTGATATTTTTGATAAATCAATACATTTTTATCAGACAATTTCTTCAACATTTCGGTAACCGATGATGCTTTTGTTTCCATCATTCCAGCAATGGCATTGGTATTTACGCCATTTGGCGATACTAACGACAAATGATAAATAACTTTAATGTAATTTTCTTCGGAAATAGTCATTATAACTAAATTTTTTTTCAAATATAATAAAATATTTTTTAAATTTTTATATAATTAATTTTGATTAAATTTAAATAATATTTAGGTTTGCCTAAATTATATTTATTGCTATGAAATATATTTATCTAGGACTTATTTTATTTATCACAACTTTTGTTTTTTCACAAGAAAAACAATCCATTTCGGGTCAAGTTACTTCAGAAAAAACTGTCTTGAAACAAGTTCAAGTTAATTTGATAGGCACTAAAATAAAAACCCTAACAGATAGTTTGGGCAATTATAAATTTGAAAATCTTGCAATTGGCACTTATAAGATTCAAATTTCTGAAATGGGTTTTGAAACCGTTAGAAAATCAATAATTTTGAAAGAAAACGAAAATTTAATTCTGAATTTTGATCTAAAAGAAACGCAAAACAACTTAAATGAAGTCGTTGTTTCTGGAACTTTAAAACCTGTTCGGAGATTGGAAAGTCCCGTTCCTGTTGAAGTTTATTCACCTAAATTTTTTAAACAAAATCCAACGGCAAGTATTTATGAAGCGTTGCAAAACGTAAACGGTGTGCGACCGCAACTTAATTGTGGTGTATGTAATACTGGCGATATTCATATTAATGGTCTCGAAGGACCTTATACGTTGGTTTTGATTGACGGAATGCCAATTGTGAGTAGTTTATCGACCGTTTATGGGTTGTCAGGAATTCCAAATTCGCTGGTCGAAAGAATAGAAATTGTAAAAGGGCCAGCATCTTCATTGTATGGTAGCGAAGCGGTTGGTGGATTAATAAATATTATCACCAAAAATGCAACTAATGCATCCAAATTTTCAGCTGATGTTTTTTCTACCTCATATTTAGAAAATAATATTGATATGGGTGCAAAATTTAATGTTGGCAAAAGCGCCATTGCACTTATTGGATTGAACTATTTTAAGTTCGGAAACCGAGTCGATAATGACAAAGATAATTTTACCGATGTTACCTTATCAGACAGAATTTCGTTGTTTCAGAAATGGACTTTTGCTCGAAAAGAAAATAGGTTGTTTACCCTTGCTGGTCGTGGTGTTTATGAAGATAGATTTGGTGGCGATATGCGTTGGGAAAGAAAATATCGTGGTGGAAACGTAATTTATGGCGAAAGTATTTATACAAAACGTGGCGAATTATTAGGAAATTATCAGTTGCCAACTTCAGAGAAAATAATGTTTTCGTTTTCTGGAAATGTGCATTATCAAGATAGCAGATATGGAACAACAAGTTATATCGCCAATCAAAAAATTGCATTTGGGCAATTGACTTGGGATAAAAAAATCGGCAAACACGATATGCTTTTTGGAACGGCATTGCGATATAATTATTATGATGATAATACGCCAGCAACTTCACAAAATGGAGAAAATAAAGCCGAAAAAACATTTTTACCTGGTATTTTTGCACAAAACGAAATTGCTTTTAACGATAAAAATAAACTTTTACTAGGAATAAGATACGACTACAACTCATTTCATGGTAATATTTTTACGCCGCGATTGGCCTATAAATTAAAAATAAATGACAATAACATTGTTCGATTAAATGCTGGAACAGGTTTTAGAGTAGTCAATTTGTTTACCGAAGATCATGCTGCATTAACAGGCTCAAGAGAAGTTATTATAAAAAATAATTTGAAACCAGAACAATCTATAAATATAAATTTGAATTATATCAAGAAATTTAATTTTGAAAACGGAACGTTTATAGGAATAGAAACATCGGCTTTCTATACTAGATTTAGTAATAAAATTATCAACGATTATTTGACTGACCCTGACAAAATTATTTATGACAACATCAATGGTTATGCTATAAGTCAAGGAATTACAACTAATATTGATGTTAACTTTACCAATGGTTTAAAAATAATTACGGGAGTTTCCTTTTTGGACAATAGAAATATTGAAAACGGAATTAGTGTAATTCCAGTTCTAACAGAACGTTTTACTGCTACTTGGAATGTGTCGTATAAAATAAAACCAGTAAATTTGACTATTGATTATACCGGAAATATATATGGTTCGATGAAATTGCCATTATTGAATGGTTTAGACCCAAGAGCACCTAATTCGCCAGTGCATAGCATTCAGAATATTCAGTTTACGTATTCGGGGTTCAAAAATTTTGAATTTTATACAGGTGTAAAAAACTTATTGAATTTTTTACCCAAACAAAATAACCCTTTCTTGATTGCTGGTGCTAATGATCCATTTGATGTAAATGTTCAATATGACAGTAACGGACAAGTTTTGCCAACCGCACTAAATCCTTATGGTTTAACGTTTGACACAACTTATGTTTATGCACAAAATCAAGGAATTAGAGGTTTTTTTGGATTACGATATAATTTGAAATAATGAAAAAATTTATCTATCTACTTTTTATATTTTTTGTAATTCCAGATGGTTTTGCACAATTAAATAGTCTACAATTCGACCAAATTGATAGTTTACAAATTGTAGAAAAACGCAATATTGTAGTTTTTATTCACGTCAATTGGTGCAAATATTGTCAAGTCATGAAATCGAAAACTTTCAAAGACAAAACGGTTGTTGAAGTATTGAATAAAAAATTTTATTTTATTGATTTGAATGGTGAAGAAAAAAGAAAAATTGTTTTCAATAACGCGGTTTTCAATTTTAAACCTAATGGATTTAATTCTGGAATGCACGAATTGGCAAATGAATTAGGAACGATAAACAATCAAATTAATTATCCTGTTTTATGTGTTTTGAATTATAAAAATGAGATTATATTTCAAAACAATAGTTTTTTGAATGCCAAAGATTTAATATTGATTCTAAAAGAGATAAAATAAATAAATAATAAATTTTATTTTCAAAAAAACCTAAATTTTACAACAATCGTCTAGTGTTGCAATGCCTTCATCTGTTGCTTTTACTTCGTCTGCATCATATCCTAATTTTGAAATGGCAGTTTTTATCGTTTGTAAATTGGTTTTCTTTTCGTTAAAATATAATGTAAACGTCATTTTTTTATCATCAAGTTCATACATTTTAACGCCTTTAATTTTTAGCATTTCTGATTTGAATTTCAGACCACAAGTTTCACACATTTTACAATGATCGCAATTCAAAGTTGTTTTTATAACTGCTTTTTGGTTTGTTTTTTGTGCAAAAACTGTGTTCGAGGTTACAAACAAAACACAAAACAGGAATATAGATTTAAATAAATTAGCCATTTCTTAAATTTTCAATAAATTACAAATATAAGATTTATAAAATATTTGAAAACAATAATCAAGCCAAAAACAAAAACCTTCTCTCAAAATAATTGATTGAAGGTTTTCGTAAAAACTAAACAAAACAAATTTTTAGAAATTTTTTGTGCCATTTGGTTGATATACAAAATTGAATTTGTAATATCTTGACGGTTCTGTCCCTGTTGGGTTGGCTGGGGCATCTTGGTAATAATTTAAAATTTCCATTTTGGCATATTTGCCATCGTGGGTTTTTATGACCAAAACTTTCCCTGCTATTGGCGAAACTACATTGGTTGCAGAATTATAATTGTACCAACCATTGTTTGAACCTGTTGGAATTGCTTTTCCTGTGGCTGTATCTTGACTGAATAAATTGTCAGCAGGCGCAGTTGTAATGTTTGCAAAAATACCAGTTAAAACTGATGCTGCTCCAACACCTGTTCTGTTTGGCTCGGTTGCATTTCCTGCAACTCCACCATTTACTAGTATTGTTGTTGCACGAAATGCAACATCCCAGTTATCGCCAGTTGTAACAATCTGATTTGTGGCAAAATTAAATTTTACAAAATCGCCTGTTGTTGCTGGTGGAATTCCGCTTGATGGGGCAAATAAATTTGTTACCGTTTTTACTTCCAATGCGGTTGGGCTTGGTGTTGGAGTAGGCGTTGTTTCGTCGTCTTTAGAACACGAAAATAAGGCAATTGAAATTGCGAATACTAAAATTGATTTTAAATTGATCATAGTGTGAATATTTAAAGGTTTAATAAAAATTCTTGTTGATAAGTAATGGTTTCCAAATTTTGTAGGTAAATGCAATTAGCAAAATATTGATAATTAATAATCCTGAGCTTTGGAAAAGTTCGCCTATTTCGTGAGGTTCTAAAAAAACGTGAAATAGAAAAATGTTGATGGTAATTGGCATTGCAATAAAAGCACCTATTCTTGAAAAGAATTGACTGATGAGTAAAAATCCTGCTAGTAATTCTATTGCGCCAAGAAATTGCCAAAAATAGTTGGTTTGTTTCATTCCAAAAATGTAATTTTTGATTTTCAGCACTTCGATATTTGGAGCAATTTCTTCGCCTTTTTTAATTTGTTCTATCATGGAAGTTGGTGCAGGAATTGGTTTGGCAAATTTTTCTATTCCGCCAAACAGTAGCATTCCGCCGAGAATTAGATTTAGAATAATAATGAAAATATTTTTTGGTTTTAGTGAAATCATAGTTGTTTAATTAGGGTTATTTAAAAATTGTATTGCACTTTGCAATAGGTTAGTCTTCCTGCAAAATTGCCTGCATTCTGAGGATCAGTAAAATTGAAAATATTGTCGATGCCGAGTTGTATTTCAAATTTTTCTTTGATTTTTTTGGTAATTGACGTGTCAAAAATCACATATTCTTTGGCAAAAACATCATAATTATCAAGTATTGCATTGTTGTTGGTATCGAACAATCCGTATTTGCTTCTGTAAGTTGCACGGAGATTATGGTTGAGATTCCAGGCTGGGATTTTTACAAAATATTTAAAATTGGCGGTGTGTTTAGAACGGTTGAATAATCCGAAATAATCGGATTGTTTGAGTTCAAAAGATTGTGAAGTAATTGGATCACGAGCAAATATTTTTTTGTCTTTTAAATCTTGAATCACATCGTTATCTTTTGCAATTAGATATTGATAACCGCCTGAAATCTCGATATTATTGGTTACTTTTATTGATGAGTTAAACTCTAATCCTTGTGTGAAAACAGAACCTATATTGGTGTAACTAAAAATATTTTGACCGTTAGTTAATCGTGCAATGGCTCTTGTATCTATCAAGTTTTTTACTTGGTTATAAAAAATATTTACAGACGATTTTACGATTTTGAAATTGTGTTTGATACCAAAATTATAACCAACACTAGTTTCGGGATTTAGTGGATTGTCAAAAAAATCGCTTGCTACCAAACTATTTTGAATTCGTCCTTGCGATTGTAATTGTTCCAATCGATTGGGTGCAACATTATAGCCCAAAACAATATAACCTACACCAAGATTTTCAAAATTGAAATACAATTGTCGTAAATCGGGTGCTTTGAAACCATAACCTACCGAACTTTGAACCGAAAATTGTTTGTTAAATTGATAATTCAACGCCAGTTTTGGGCTTAAAACCGAGGCGTAAGCCAAGTTTTTATCATATCGTAAACCTGCTAGAATATTGAATTTATCTTTTATATTGTAATCGTATTGCAGAAATCCGTAGTAGGAATTATTGATTGCTTTTTCGGCAAAATAAGTACGTTCTAAATTATTGAAATTATACCCAAAACCCGAAGTGTAGGTTGTGTTTCGTTTTTGAAATGTTGTTCTCAATTCTGGACGTACTAAATTTTCTTTAAAAAAATCATCATATAAAATAGCATTTGTATCAGCATATCGTACCTCGTCTTTGATGAAATATTGCGTAGCATAAAACTCGCCTGTGAAACTTAAATTTTGGTTTGGATTAAAGAAAACTCTTGAATGACTATTGAATTCGTTAGTTTTGGTTTTACCCAAAGCGTTTCGAGTTCCCACAAATGTTTCAACGTCATTATTTTGATTGAAATATCTGTTAGATAATAACAAGCTCAATTTATCCGAAAATTTATAATTTAGTTGCAATTGCGAGGTGTTGTTTTTATAAGGTAAAACGGTTTTTTCTTGATCAGTTTTATCCAAATCATAACCATCAGTTGAAAATGCGTTTATTGATGCGTTTATGTTCAACTTTTTTATCCCAAAACCAAAATTTAAATTATTATCGGCAGTAAAAAAAGTGCCTAATCGACTGTTTAATTCGCCACTAAATTTTTTGTTTTTTGGCACTTCTGTGATAATATTGATCACGCCACCCAATGCTTCCGAACCATATAAACTAGACGATGCACCTTTTACAATTTCTATTTGTTTGATATTGTTTACGGTAACACGACTTAAATCTAAAGTTCCTGCTGAACGACCAACTAAAGGCACACCGTCTATTAATATCAAAGTGTATTGCGAATCTAAACCTTGCATTTGAATGCCGAGAACGCCTCCAAAATCGGGAACGATGATTAATCCTGTTTGTTCTTCAAGAATATCATTGAGTTTTATTGCACCAGTTTGCCTGATTTGTGATTTTGAAATTAATTGAACTGGTAATGGCAAAGACGACAATTGTCTTTCGGTGCGTGTTGCTGTAACTATAACTTCCTCCAAACTATTCATTTTTATAGTATCATTTTTTGCACTTTTTTCTTGTGAAAAAGCACAAAATGAAATCATGAATAAGAGAATAATTGTATTATTTTTTAAAAGCATGTAATACTATTTTTTGCAAATATATTACTTATTTTAATTCATTCTAAATAAAAATAATATATTTGCAAAAGAAATTTAAAAACATATATACCATGAACAAATCAATTTTAATTTTAGTTATTTCATTATTTGGTCAATTAGTAAATGCCCAAAATGATAAAAAAGTAGAAGACCAAAAAGCCATAAAATCGATGTGTGGCTGCTATGAAGTGAAATTTAATTTTGCAGAAACTTTTCAGTTTACTAAAGATGAAAAATATATTCCGTCAAAAACCAAATATGATTATGGTTTAGAATGGGTTGAGTTAGTAGAAGACCAAAGTAACAAAATTGTGATGCAACATTTATTGATTGTAGGCGACACAAGCATCGTGAAACATTGGCGACAAGATTGGGAATTTGAAAACACAAAATTCTATGATTTTAAAAAAGATTTAACCTGGAATTTTGAAACAAAATCTAAAAATGAAGTAAAAGGACAATGGACACAGCGAGTTTATCAGGTTGATGATAGTCCACGATATGAAGGTTCGGCTACTTGGTTGCACGTTGATGGTCGTCATTTTTGGACAAATACCACTGATGCACCTTTGCCAAGAAGAGAACAAACCATTCGAAAAGATTATAACGTTTTAGAAAGAACCAACACACACGAAATTACAAAAACAGGCTGGTTGCACAACCAAGACAATTCTAAAATAGTTAGAGATGATGACCGAAAAGATGTTTTGCTAGCTAAAGAAAAGGGTTTAGATACGTATACTAAAGTGGAGGATTCTAAATGCATTACAGCACAAAATTATTGGAAAAAAAATGCGTTGATGTGGAAAAAAGTTCGTGATAAATGGGAAACTATTTTTGTAAAAGATAAAGATTTAGTGATGCAAATTCCACAAGACAAGCAACCTCTTTTTATGAAGTTATTTGCTTTAAAACCTGACGCTTCGAGAGAAGAAATAAGTAAAATTATTGATAGTTATATTACAAAATAAACTTTTTTGGATATGTGCAAAGTCAATTACTTGAAAAGAACTAAAGATGGAATTTTACTGTTCTGTTATCATTCAGAAATGTATCAGTTGTTGTTTAAAAACATCAATTTAAATTTAACATTGAATGAATTAGAATGTTTTTCAAAGTACATTCAAAATATTGACGAGCAATATTGGGAGCAAGAATATCGTCATTCGATTTACAATAAACATATTCCAATTCCATCTGTTCAAGAAAATTTAATGATTTTGTTGGATTTGAATGATTTATTTGAATTGCGAGAATTGTTAAATTATCAATCAAAATCAATTAAGTTTATTTCTTTTCGTGAAATTGATTATAAAATTATGATGAATTAATTAATTTTAAATGAAGTATAATTGCTTATTTTTGAATTTATTTTTAAAAATAAATGCAACACTACCATTACATTTTTACAGGTTCGGGATTATCTGCGTTAATGACAGTTTATGAAATGATTTTGTCTGGAAAATTTAATGATAAAACTATTTTATTATTGGATGACAATCCTAAAAAATCTAACGACAGAACATGGTGTTTTTGGGATAACAAACCTTCACGATTTGAGGAGATAATTTCAAAAAAATGGGATGTTGCACTTTTTGCTGATGAAAACTTCAGTCGAAATTTAGACTTAAATCCTTATCAATATAAAATGATTCGTGGATTGGATTTTTACAATCTAGTTTTCGAGTTAATTTCGAAGCAAGTCAACATTCATTTTGCCAATCAGAAAGTTATTGATTTTGAGGAATTAGGAAACCATTGCATTGTTAAAACAGAAACAGAAAATTATACTTGCAACAAGATTTTTAATTCGATTTACAATCCAAATTTAGTAAAAGGTCAAACGAAATATCCATTATTGCAACAACATTTTATTGGGTGGTTTATAAAATCAAAAGAGGAAGTATTTGAAAAAAACAGAGCAACTTTTATGGATTTTTCTGTTGAACAAAAAGGAAATACTAGGTTTATGTATGTTTTACCAACGTCTTCAACCGAAGCTTTGATAGAATATACTTTATTTTCTGAGGATTTATTACCAAAGGAAGAATATGAAAATGAAATCCGAGATTATATCCAAAAACTTGGAATTACAGACTACGAAATTGTAGAAAAAGAGCAAGGAAATATTCCGATGACGAGTTATAAATTTTGGAAACACAATACTCAAAATGTAGTAAATATTGGTTCTGTTGGCGGATGGACAAAAGCAAGTACCGGATTTACATTTAAAAACACAACTAGAAAAACTAAGGAATTAGTGAGCTTTTTATTACAAGATACTTCGACTACGCAACGTTTGACAGACTTTAGAAAATTTCATAAAACAGATAAATTTTGGTTCTATGATTTGTTGTTTTTAGATGTTTTATTTAAACGAAATGATTTAGGCGCTAAAGTATTTTCATCACTTTTCAAAAAAGGGAATCCAACTTTAATTTTTAAATTTCTAGAGGAAGAAACTAGCTTTATGGAAGATTTAAAAGTGATGCTCAAATGTCCAAAAGGTATTTTTGTTAACGCGTTGTTAATGCGAATTTTCAAATAGTCAACTTTTATATCTTTATAAAAAATTGAAATAATGAAAAAAACAATACTCTATTTCTCACTACTTTTCTTTATTAATTCTATTGGTCAAACCGATTTAAAAAAACGTCAAGAGGAGATTACTGAAAAATATTCTACTAATTGCGCCAAATTTTATAATTATAACTTTCAAATGACCGAGTGGCAAAATTGTCTTGACGAAGGTCTAAAAGTAGATTCTACAATTGCACAACTATGGCAACAAAAAGCTATGCCTTATTTCAAATGCAAAAAATATGAAGTTGGAATGAAATTCATAGATAAAGCAGTACTTTATGATAAACAAGAATGGTTGCCCTATCGCGCTTTTATAAAATGCATTTTTGCAAAAACATATAAAGACGCTATTGCTGATTTTCAAGAATGTATCAAACTTTATGGCAACGGTTATAGAATGGATCATACCTATAATTTTTATATTGGATTGTCTTATTTACAACTAAATGAATATGAAAAAGCACAAAAAATATTTAAAGAATATGTTGACGAGGTATACAAAAACCGACAACAATTAGAACATCCAACAGCATTATTTTATCTTGGAATTGCAGAATATGAACTTAAAAAATATGAGGAAGCCATTATTCAATTTGATAAAGCATTAAAAATATATCCAGAATTTTCAGATGTAAAATACTATAAAGCAGTTTGTTTATCAAAACTAGGGAAAAATGAATTAATTGACGAACTTATAAATCAATCCAAAGAAAATTTCAAAAATGGATATACCATAAACGAAGACAATACAATTTACGAAACTTATCCTTATCAAAAAATCTGGACTTATTAGCAATGAAACTATAACAAAATTTTATAGTCTAAATTATAATTAATTTTTAATTGTCATTACCTTTACACCAGATTTTAGTCTATCCAAACACATCTAAAATCTAAAATTCTTAATCTAAAATCAAATAATTATGTATCCAGAAGAAATGGTAAAACCGATGAGAGCAGAACTTTCTGACGCTGGTTTTCAAGATTTATATAATGCGGAAGCGGTAAAAAACGCTATCAAAGCAGAAGGAACAACACTTGTAGT
>JANOPO010000048.1:0-5854 GCA_031422015.1 Flavobacterium sp.
GTGTGCCAACGGAAAATTTTTGCTGTACCAAGTATTCAATCCAATGTGATGATGGTAACCGCCAGCGGAAATAAAAGCCGCATCGGTTCCGTACATTGTGGTTATTTCAAAACCTAATAAATCGCAATAAAATTCGAGTGAACGTTGTAAATTGGATACTTTTAGGTGAACGTGACCGATTCGGGTTTCGGTTGGGATTTTGTATGGTGTTTTCATTTTTTATAAAATTTTCTAGTTTGTGGTAATAATCCAACGATAATCATCGGAATAGCATACAACATATAAAATGTTTGAAGCCAACCAACGCCTTGAATAAAAATTGTTTCGACTTGTATCCAAATTATTAATGCAAAAGCGATATAAATACTGAATGTCCAAGCCCAATGCATATCTGAAAATAAATTAAAACGTTCGGCAACTATCGAAATTGGTTTCTTTATTAAAGCAAGAACAATCAATACTGGCGAAATTCCTAACACAAGAAATAAAATGAAACCAGGAATTAAAAAATCGTTAAAAGGCGAGTTTTTTAATATTGATATTGGCAAACCACCAAGTAGTTTACCAGATGGCGAAATTATTAAGGCTCCGCCACCGCCAATGGCACTTAATCCGAGAAATACTAAAAATGACAAATGAATTTTTCTTGCTGTTTTTTGTGTCATAATTATTTATTTAAAATTATATTCATTTTATATCCACCAATTAAACATCCTACTAAAAACAAAATTGCTGGAAACAAAAACCAGAACGAAAACGATTCAATGTAATTAATTGTCATTAAATCTTTTAGTAAAACACGAAGCGAAAAATAGACAACACTTATGATTAAAATTCCTAATATTCCACTTATAAAAATTGCTGTTTTGTTTTTGAATTTTGGATTAAAATACAGCATCAATTTTTTTAAACTAATTGCTGTAAAAATTCCAATAATCGATGTAATAATTGCAAAAATTATTGAAAAAATAGAAATTGAATAGCCAACAGATAATCCGTTTTGTAATACTATTGAAATTCTTTCTCCTGCTGGCATAATGTTACAAATCGTTACTGATGTTCGGATTAATACATAAATCATTATAATTATTGAATATAAAAACACCATTGCTGTGGTAATAATTGCACTATCAAAAGCCAATTTTTTGTTGGAAATATTTTTGTCATTTTCATTCATTTTAAATGGATTTTTTGTTGTTGTTCGGCTCTATTTTTAATGCCCATCATCATTCCAGATTCCATTATAAAATGCAGTGGTTCAAATAATCCGTAATAATAAACCGTTGCAAATTTGCTTTGCTTTACTTCCATTGATGGATAACGAACGATTAATCTTGTATTCAAATTATCAATAGGTCGCAAATAAAAAACCCAACCGCCAAGCGAATAATATTCGTGCCTTTTAACAAATGTAATTTTTGCAAAAGGTTGATGATAACCATAGTAAATGGTGTCGCCAACTTTTGGATTTAGCCATTTTGGATTTGGAATATTGTTATTGTCCATTTTTGCTCCGAACAAATTTTCTAACCAATAATAACTGTTAAAACCACCAAGATTTTGCCCTGTTTGCGCCACAAAAGTCCATACATTTTCTTTCGATGCTTTGATATTTATTGCTCGTGTTGATATGATTCTGTTTGGTGAAATATATTCATTGAATGCAAATTTTTTATTTATTTCAGCAGATGTTGCTCCCCAATTATTGTTTTTTGGACGGATAAAAATCCAATACACAATTGCAATAATTGTGTAAAAGATGAAAGTGCCTTTTATGAATTTTATAATTAGTTTCATTTTCGAAAATTTAAATTTCTGTGAATTATAAATGAAACAGACGTTATACTGGCAACAATCAAACTAATATCTTCTAAAATACCAAACTGAAAAGCAGCCATAAAGCCAATAATTGACCAAATAAATGGAATAATTAAAATCGAAATTGAACATTTTTTTTGGTTCAATAACAACATCCCAAAAGTGAAAATTGTTGTTGGACAAGGCAATCCAAATGTTGGAGAAAACGGGTAAATATGATCAAAACAATAGCCTAAAATAGGATAAAAAATCATTGAAAAAAGGATCAAAATCATTCCTGAAATTCCGTAAAGGTTTTTTTGAAATTGAAACAAAAATTTATTCTGAAAAACTCCAAAAATTAAAAATAAAATCCCTTGAATAATAAATAAACCGGCAAATACATAAGCCAATTTATTAATCGTCGTAAAAAAATTAATATGATAAACTATTCCCATCCACAACCAAAAAAATGCTAATAACAAACTAATAATGCTGTCCGATTTTAGGCTGGGTTTTATTGTAAAATAAATCATTACGAAACCCAGAAAATAAAACAATATTTGCATTGGAAATACTGTCTGATTGTAGTTTTTGAAGACGTCAAAAAATTGTTCTGTAGTAAAAGGTGGTTTCATAATTTACTTTGTCATATTATACCAAACATTCTTCAAATCAAATGTGGCGTAAGTAAAATCGCCATCGGGATAAGTGTAAATCGCTTCGGCATAACTAGCTAGTTTATAGCCGTTTATGGCTTTGTAATCCCGCAAAGGTGTGCTCCATTTTAGTTTCACGGTTTCGCCATTTTCGAGCAAAGCAGAACGATCTTCTGAAACAAAATTTACCAATTCGCCTTTATCATTAAAATACAACCAAGCCGAAATTGTAATTCCGTTGTTGCTAAACGATACTTTTACTTTATTTTCTGCTACTTCCAACCATTCAATTCGTTTGTCAATTAATGTGGCTGGCGCCATACAACACATATCGTTAAAAAAAGTGACGGTTTCCGATTCGTTCATTACTGCGCCTTTTTGAAATTCAACTTTAAATAATGACAATAATCGAATATCCATATAGGCAATTCCGTTTTTGAAACAATGAAATCCAGCAACGGGCAAACCTTTCATAGTAGCATCGAGATAAAATAATCGGGTTGGCGTTGGTATAAAATTGTATTGTTCAGAGGTAAGTTGCATCCATTCCTTTTTTTCGTGGCTTCTAATTTTTCCAGAAAAATCTACTCTAAAATTGTGAACAATCGGTTTATTAAGACAACCTACATAACGAATGTATTTTTTGACAGGTTCGGGTAAGTCTTTAATACTACCTTCTGAAAGTATGGTTTTTGGTAAATTTTTGGTTTGCGAGAAACCAATTTTTACTTCATTTTTGTATTCGCTTTTAAATTTTATTTGAAAAAATCCAATAATTACGAAAATCAAAATTATTCCGTTGGCAATCGTTCCAAATTTTGCATTGTTCCAATTATAGAGGATTAGGATTTGAGATACAACTATTGCAATTAATCCAAAATATGCCCAACTTTGATTTTTGAAAAGGTACAAACCCAAACAAATCAAAAACAAAAAACCTGTGGTAAGCCATACTATTCCTATTGGTTTAGAAATTTCTTTGGTCAATTGGGTAATGTTTCCATAATTATACGCTTTTGCAAAACCCATAAAATGGATTAATCCATGAAAAAGTGTAACAAAAATAAAGATGTATTTTAGCATGATTTCCTGACTTTATTTTTGTTGTTCGCCCAATAGTTTCGCTTCTTTCAACCATTTTTTACGTTTGATTTCATCAGATGATTTAATGCCCGAAAAGACTGTTATTTTTACAGGTTTTATACCGCAAAATTCTAACACACCAATTTTCATAGCGTTGTGTCCTGGTCTTCTGTTTATTAGCCAATAATACCACCATGGCGTGTCCATAGTAACGATAAGTCGTGCTGTTTTTCCTTTCAATAATTTATCCCAAAAAGGAGAATTCTTTCGGTATTTAAAAGCAAAACCCGGCACAAAAACCCTATCTATAAAACCTTTAAGCAATGCTGGGAAAGTTGCCCACCAATTTGGATAGACAAAAACCAAGTGATTTGCCCATAAAATATCTTGTTGCATTTGTACTAAATCGGGTTCTAATTCGCTTATTTTTCGGTAACCATATGTGAGAATTGGATTGAATTTTAGATCAATTAAATGAACCAATTTAACATTTGTGTTTGCTTTATAGGCACCTATTTTATAGCTTTCTGCTAAAGCGAAACAGAAGCTATCTTTGTCTGGATGCGCGTTGATGATTAAAGTGTTTTTCATTTTTTTTAAGTAATTGAATAAGTATAAAATTAAATTGAAACAACCAATAATAGTTTTATAATCATTGACTTAAGTTATAAAATTCACAGGTTTAATGATCAAAATCACATCGTTTTCTCTGTCGCAGTCGGAATATCGACTTTTGCAATTTGAGTTGGCGGAATTATTCCGGAGTACATTTTGGCGTAAGCAGCCGTAAATTCGGCTCCAAAAAATAAAATCATAGATGAATAAGAAACCCAAAGTAAAATCAGAATTATAGAACCAGCGGCACCATAAATTGAAGCTGGTTCTGCTTTTCCAAAATAATAAGCCAAAGCCATTTTGCCCAAAGTAAATAAAATTCCTGTGACGATTGAACCCATCCAAACGTGTTTCCACTTAATTTTAGCATCTGGTAAAATTTTGAAAATCATAGCAAATAAAGCAGAAATTACTAGAAGTGAAATGATAAAATTCAGGATTCCATAAAGGGTCATCATGAATTGAGTACTTTCAAATTGAATGTAATTGCTAATGGCAACCAATGCCGTTGAGATTACCAATGAAATAGTCAATAAAAAAGCAATCGCCAATATCAATCCGAATGAAAAAAGTCTTGCTTTTAAAATAATCCAAATTCCGTTTTGTGGTTTTGTTTTTACATTCCAAATCAGATTTAATGTTTTTTGAAGCTCCACAAAAACGCCTGTTGCTCCAACTAATAAAATGGTTATCCCGAGAATTGAAGCCCAAGTGGTCGATTTTTCTGAGGTCGATTTTGATAGTACCTCTTGAATTTGCAAAGCCGATTCTGAACCAATTGTTTCGGATATTTGTTCTATTAAATTTTTATTTACAACATCTTGACCAAAAAAATAGCCTGCGATGGCGATAATTAAAACCAATAATCCTGGAATACTAAATATGGCATAATAAGCAATAATGGCACTTTGACGAAAAGGATCTTTGTCCCACCATTCATTTAAAGTGATTTTAAAAAGTATTCCTAAATCTTTTATTTTGAATGGTATCATTTTTTAGATTTTATTAATTTTTTGATTTTCTCTACAATCACAATTTCATTTTTTGGAGTCTCAATTTCGCCAATCAAAAATCCGTAAGGTTTCATTGGTTCGATATGGTCGCAAACAATTTTGAACATTGCTGTAAGCGGAATGGCTAGAATAATACCTGAAATCCCCCAAAGCAGTTGCCCTAATACTAATGCAATAATGGTGAATAAAGAGTTTATTTTGACTTGTGAACCAACAATTAAAGGTTCTAAAATCCAACCTTGAATAAATTGCACAATACCGTAAACAATCACAATACCAAATAATAATTGAAAATCCGCACCATTCATAGCTGCAATTAAAACGGTTAAAGTAGTACCTGTTATGTTGCCCACAAAAGGTATAATTTCTAGCAATCCGCACAAAATGGCAAAGAAAATAGCGTTTTCGACACCAATAATGCTGAAACCAATTCCGTACATTATCCAAAGTAAAAAAATCATTTTAGAAAGTCCAATTAAATATTGTTGCGAAACTGTAGCCACTTTTTGAATAATTTCTTGCATTTCTGCTTGTTGCGATTTTGGTGTTATTTTTATAAAAAAGTTTTTGATGTGATTGCGATAATATAATAGGAAAATAAAATATACTAATAACAAAATACTGCTTGACAAAAAACTGGTTACTGAACCCAGCATAACTTGAGCCACATTTCCATAAGATGGTTGC
>JANOPO010000049.1:0-12046 GCA_031422015.1 Flavobacterium sp.
AAAATAAAAGGAAAATATCTTCAATTATACCTGAATGAGTTCGTTTACAAGTTAAATAGAAGATATTTTGAAGAAAAATTATTCGATAGGCTAGTAATAGCGGGGATTACAGGGTTATGACAACAAACGGACAATCAAATATTATTTCATTAAATCCGTTTGCAAGTTTGCAGACGGATTTTTTTGGTTTTAAAAATGAAAAAAGGCATCTTCCAAATGCTCGATTTCAAATTTTTTGCCGTTTTTGTGGATGGCAATTATATCAAATCGAACTTCAAGATCAAGATCGTTTGAAACCACATATTCGTTAATGGCTTTTACCAGAAGTTGGATTTTGGCTGGTTTTACAAAATCTTGCGGCAACCCGAAATCAATCGACGAACGGGTTTTTACTTCAACAACAGCAAGAATATTTCCTTTTTGCGCAATGATATCAATTTCGGCCTTCTGAAAAACATAATTGGTTTCGAGTATTTCGTAACCTTTTTTTTGAAGAAAATCTACCGAAAGTTCTTCGCCAAGTTTGCCAAGTTCGTTGTGAGCGGCCATGAGGATTTAAGATTGCAGATTTCAGACTTTAGCTTGCTGATTTTTTGAAATTTGATTTAAATCAAAAATCGTTAATCAGAAATCTACAATCATCAATCAAATGATACTTTACTACAATCGCCATCAACATCAATAGTAACTTGATTGCCAATTTGTAAGGCACGATTGTCTTGAATATGTCCAGCAGGGAAATTATAAATAACTGGAATATTGTATTTTTTGGTCACATCGTCAATGATTTCGAGAGCATTTTTCCCCCACGGAATGTCGTTATCTTTCATTTTGGTCATTCCACCAACAATAATTCCTTTGATGCTTTCGAGGCAACCGTTGCGCTGCAAGTTAATCATCATCCGGTCAATATGATAGAGATATTCGTCCAAATCTTCCATAAATAGGATTTTGTCGTCGCAGTTTATTGCCGATTTCGAACCGAACAAACTGTATAAAATCGACAAATTTCCGCCAACTAAAACGCCAGATGCTTTTCCTTTTCGGTTCATAGGATGCGCATCGATTTCGTAACTTAGTTTTTCGCCAAACAATGATTTTCGCAAAGATTCTTTTGCTTCTTCAGTAGCTTTGGAACTTACGGGCATAATTCCGTGGATGGATTTGAAACCCAAAGTTGTTAAATGACTATGCAAAACAGTCACGTCGCTAAAACCTATAACCCATTTTGGATGTTGTTTGAACTTAGTAAAATCTAACAAATCAATCATTCGAACAGTGCCATAGCCACCACGTACACACCAAATGGCTTGAATGTTTTGGTTGTCCATTTGAGTTTGAAAATCTTCGGCACGTTGGGCGTCGGTTCCTGCTAATTGATTCAAATCGAGACCAATGGTTGAACCAACTTTTATATTCAAGCCCCAACTTTGAAGTAAGTCGGTGGCGAATTCAAGGTTGTCGTCAATATTTTTTCTTGCTGTTGCAACGATGGCAACCGTATCGCCTTTTTTTAGATATGAAGGTGTAATCATTTTTTGTTGTGCATAAAGATTGGTCGAAGCAATATATAGTACTATATAAAATATAAATTTATTCATATTTATTTTTAAACCAATTGATTAAGCATGTCAACTGACTTTTGATAAAAAATTTGAAAATTTCAAACTTATATTTAAAATTCAGATGCTGACGCAGCACATAACATAAGTATGTTACATTTTTATTCTAAAATTATAGTATTTAAATAGTATTTGAAATTGTAAAAATTATTAAAAAAAAATTAAAACCAACCTTTTTTACTAACTTGGTAGGTGTTATAAAATTCTTCATCGCTTTTTGTTAAATAAATAATTCCTTCTATGAAACCAACAAGACTGAATAATCCACATGTACAAATCGATACAACTAATTGTATAACTCCTTCCTGCGTATAGCCCAAAATAAATTTATGCACGCCAAATCCGCCAAATAAAATACCCATTATTCCTGCAAGTACTTTTTTATTTTCTTGCACGGGTTGTGGTGTATTAATGTTCCATTCCTCGTTTTGTTTTGTAACTTCCATGGTGTAAATGTGTTTGTTGTTTATAGTTTGCTAATATATAAAATTTTATAAAAAAACCTTATCAATTGGTTCCCAAAGTTCAATTTTGTTGTTTTCTGGGTCAATTATCCAACCAAATTTACCATATTCATAAATTTCAATTTCTCCAACAATTGTGACTCCTTCATCGCGCAAAGTTTGTACTAACTTTTCTAAATCGTGTACTCTATAATTTATCATAAATTCTTTTTTGCTTGGCAAAAAATATTCTGAATTTGAACTAAAAGGAGCCCATTGTGTTGAAGCAGCTTTGCCATCGTTGTCGTTCCACCAAAAAGTTGACCCATAATCGTCTGTTTTTAAGCCCAAGTGTTTTTGATACCATGCAATTAATTCTTTAGAATTTGTTGATTTAAAAAAGAAACCACCCAGCCCAGTTACCCTTTTTTCTAGAATAAATGGAATAGCTACATCAGAAAAACACATTCTGATTTTATTTGCAATGGTTAGTGCTAATTTTTCATGACTTTCATGAGTCCAACCTGCTATATGAGGTGTTAAAATCACATTTTCTTCTTTCAATAAATTATTTAAAACGGTTGGTTCTTCTAAGGATACAAATAGATCTTCAAAAGATGTTTTTTCAAATTCTAGAACATCTAATCCCGCTCCAATAATTTTACCTGATTGTAAAGCTCTAACAAGATCTTCTGTAACTACGTTTTTGCCTCGAGAAGTATTAATTAACCAAAATGGCTTTGAGAATTTATTTATAAAATCAGAATTTAACATCTTATTAGTTGACTCTGTAAAAGGTATATGTAAACTTAAAACATCTGATTTTTGTTGTAATTCAACCAATGACACTTGTTTTGCATTACAATCTCCAACGTTTTCAAGAATATCATAACATAAAACTTCAACATCAAAACCTCTTAGTTTTTTTGCAAACGATTTACCCATATGCCCGTAACCAATTATTCCAACTGTCTTATTTTCAAGTTCAAATCCGCGATTGCCTTCGCGAATCCATTTTCCTTCTCTTATCTGTTTATCGGCTTTGTTAAGTTTATTTAAAAGTGATAATAGCAAGCCTAAAGTATGTTCGCCAACGGCATTACTGTTTCCTTCTGGAGCTGCGATTAAAATTATATTTTTCGATTTTGCATAGTCACAATCAATATTTTCAAGTCCTGCTCCAACTCGTGCAATAAACTTCAAATTTACAGCTTTATCTATAAATTGCTTATCTATTTTAAATCTGCTTCGAATTACAATGCCAATATAATCCTTTATTTTACTCTCTATTTCTATTTTTGATGATTCATAATCCTCGTCATTATTATATCCAGCATCTGCTAATTGATCAAGCAGTACTCGATGATTAGAATCTAAATGAAGAATTTTTAAACTGTTCTTTTTCATTATTATAAAATTTTAAAAACGATAGCCAAATTCCTTTTAACCAAAAGCAGGTCAGCAAGAATAAATTTTAACCTATTGAATTGTAGAAGTAAAAAGTAAAAAAAATAAATAGTACGTTTTTAATTTATTTAAATTTAAAAACCTAATATCAACTTGGCTATCGAAAAATAGATTAAAATTCCGCAAATATCATTGCTTGTCGTAATGAATGGTCCAGTTGCTAATGCTGGGTCAATACCATATTTTTCGAGTAATAACGGCACAAAAGTTCCAATTAATGAGGCGATTATGATAACTGAAATTAATGCGATTGAGACTGTCAAACAAATTTCGATGCCGACGCCAAGCATAAAATAACTTCCGGCAAAAAGTATGGTTGCTAGTATAAATCCGTTCAATAATGTTAAGGAAATTTCTTTTATTAAACGATTAAAAAGAGTTCCGCTCAATGTATTATTTGCCAAACCTTGAACGATAATTGCTGAGGATTGCACGCCTACATTGCCTGCCATTGCTGCTATTAATGGTGTAAAAAAGAACAAATAACCATGTTCTTTCATCGCTGGCTCAAACAACCCAAGCACTTTTACAGATATAAATCCGCCCAAAAGCGCCAAAACTAACCACGGCAAACGGGCTCGCGTAAGTTCGAGAATACTATCATCGGCCTCAACATCTTGCGAAATACCAGCCGCCAACTGATAATCTTTGTCGGCTTCGTCCTTAATAACATCTACGATATCATCGATGGTAACACGACCAACAAGTCGACCCATTTCGTCCACAACTGGGATAGCTTCAAGGTCATACTTTTGCATAATTCGGGCAACTTCGGTATTTGGTGTGTGGACTTTTACATAATCTACTTTCTTAATATAAACCTCGCTAATTGGAGTTTTTGTTGATGTTGTCAATAAATCTTTGAGAGACAAACGGCCTTTTAGTCGGTTTTCGTCGTCTACAACATAAATAGAATGAACTCGTGAAACGTTTTCGGCTTGTATGCGCATCTCTTTTACACAGGTCAAAACGGTCCAGTTTTCGTTGACTTTGACGAGTTCTTTTCCCATCAAACCGCCAGCCTCAACCTCGTCATAACGTAATAGCTCTACAATATCTTTGGCGTGCTCTACGTCTTCAAGCTCCGAGATTACTTCTTCTTTTTTGCTTTGCGAAAGTTCGGAAATAATATCAGCTGCATCATCGGTATCGAGCTCATCGATTTCTTCGGCAATTTCTTTGGCAGATAGTCCTCTAAGGATTTTCTCGCGCAAATCGTCTTCCAATTCTGGAAGGATTTCGGCCGTAACTTCGCTATCCAAAATCTTGAAAACATAAGTCGCTTCGTACGATTCGAGTTCTTCAAAAATCTCTGCAATGTCAGCATGGTGCATATCATTGAGCAAAACGCCAAGTTCAGCATCGTTTTTGGCGATGATGAGTTGCTCGATTTGCGTGATAAGTTCTTTGCTGATTTTAAACTGCATCGGCTTCTATTTTTTGAGCTAAGACAATAAATTCTCCTACTGATAATTGTTCGGGGCGAAGATTAAAAACTTCGTCTTCCCGCAAATTGTCAGACAAATTTAATGTTTTTAAACTATTTCGCAAGGTTTTTCTGCGTTGTTGAAATGCCGTTTTCACAACCGTAAAAAATAATTTTTCGGCGCAAGGCAAACTGTAAACAGCTTTTCGGCGCATACGCATCACACCCGATTTTACTTTTGGTGGCGGAATAAAAACCGTCTCATCAACCGTAAAAAGATATTCGACATCATAAAACGCTTGGGCCAAAACTGATAGAATTCCGTAAACTTTGCTTCCTTTTTTTGAACAGATACGTTCGGCAACTTCTTTCTGAAACATGCCTGAAAACTCAGGAATTTGAGATCTATATTCTAATGTTCTGAAAACTATTTGAGTCGAAATATTATAGGGAAAGTTGCCAATAATCCCGAATTGTTTACCTTCAAAAATCTCGTTGATGTTATATTTTAAAAAATCTTTCAAGATAATTTTATCTTTCAGTTTCGGGAAATTTTCATCAAGATAGGTTACCGATTCGGTATCGATTTCGATTACATAGGTTGTTATTGGTTTTTCTAGCAAATACTTGGTGAGAACGCCCATTCCTGGACCAATTTCTAAAATATCGTCATAACCTTCAAGATTGACCGTATCGGCAATAGCTTTGGCAATACTTTCGTCTTTGAGGAAATGTTGACCGAGATGTTTTTTGGCTTTTACTGCTTCCATTTTCGATTTCTTGTAGATTTGATTATTCGATTATTCGAAAAAATCGGACGGCTTAGAAAGCACATTTTGTTAATTCTGATGCAAATTTAGTCTAAATTTACCAAAAACAAATCAGAAGCAATACCATCACAAAGAAACTTTCCTTTTTGGGTAGGTTTCAGGATATTATTTTCGATAAAAAGCAATTTGTTATCAAGATATTTTTGAGCTTGTTTGTTGAGATACGCTAATTTTTCGTTTCCAAAATCGGTTTCGATTTTGACTAACGAAACGCCCCAAATGGTTCTTAAACCTGTCATAATATATTCGTTATAGCGATCGGTTTGAGTTAGAATTTCTATTTGCGATGGTACTTTATTTTCTTGTATTGACTTGAGATAAAGTGCATTATTGGCAATATTCCAAGAGCGCGAAATTCCGTCGTAGCTGTGTGCCGATGGCCCGATGCCGATATATTTTTTCCCTAACCAATACCCCGAATTGTTTTTAGAAAAATTGTTTGGCCTTCCGAAATTAGACAATTCATAATGTATGAATCCGTTTTTTTCGAGGGTTTCAACTAGAATTGAGAAATGTTCTTGGGCTACTTCATCTTTGGGATCGGCAATTTTGCCATCGGCAATTAGTTTTTTTAATGCCGTTTTAGGTTCGACAGTTAAGGCATAACTCGAAATGTGATTGATTCCGAAACTTAAAGCTGTTTCGATGTTTTGCTTCCATTTTTCGTTGCTCATATTTGGAATTCCATAAATTAAATCGACTGAAATACTATCAAAATATCGTGTGGCAATTTCTAGACAATTTTTGGCTTCCGCTGAATTATGGGCGCGATTCATCATCACCAAATCGTCTTCAAAAAAAGATTGAATTCCAATGCTTAAACGATTAATTCGATTTTTTGACAATTCGATTATTTGATTCTCTGATAAATCATCAGGATTGGCTTCAAGTGTAATTTCGGGCTTTTGAGCAACTTTATAATTTTTATAAATCGTATCAATCAACAATTTTATATCTGCAATTTCTAATACAGAAGGCGTTCCACCACCAAAATAAATGGTTTCAATAACTTCATTTTCGAATTCACTTTTACGAATTTGTATTTCTTTGCTCAAAGCTAAAACCATCTCGTCTTTCTTCTTCATCGAAGTTGAAAAATGAAAGTCGCAGTAATGACATGCTTGTTTGCAAAATGGAATGTGGATGTAGATGCTGCTCATTTTTTAGTTTTCTGTTTTCAGTCGCAGTTTGCAGTTCTGAGACTGAAAACTAAGACTGAATACTATTTCTTCACTCGATTTTCATTATCTTTCACAAAAGCATCCCAACCCGAATAACTTGTTGTGCCAACTACTTTTCCTGAATTGAAAAAATGACAAACCGCAGCCGCCAAACCATCGGTCGAATCGAGGTTTTTAGGTAGTTCTTTCAAACCTAAAAGTTGTTGTAACATTTTGGCAACTTGCTCTTTACTAGCATTTCCGTTGCCCGTAATTGCCATTTTTATTTTCTTGGGTTCATATTCGGTAATAGGAATATCTCTCGAAAGTCCAGCCGCCATAGCTACGCCTTGAGCGCGACCCAACTTTAACATTGACTGAACGTTTTTGCCGAAAAAAGGTGCTTCGATGGCTATTTCGTCTGGATTGTGCGTGTCGATAAGTTCTATCGTTCGCTCAAAAATGATTTTGAGTTTTTGATAATGGTTGTCGTATTTGGACAATTGCAACTCGTTGAGTTGCAAAAATTCCATTTTTTTATTGATGACTTTTATCAATCCGAAACCCATAATTGTAGTTCCAGGATCGATACCTAATATGATGCGTTCGTTTGCCAATTACTTTTATTTTTAAACCCGTCAGGTTTTAAAAACCTGCCGGGTTTCTAATAGATTTTGCGTTTCTTTGTGCCAATGATTTCAATTCCTCACAAAATTAAACAATTCCTTGTTCTTGCAACCAAAATTTTGATTGTTGTTGGTGCTTTTTATTTTATTTATATTCAATTGGCCAATAATGATCAGTTGGATTGGAATAAATTTCTTATAGTTTTCAAAAAAAATCAATCGGTTTTTGGAATCATTTTTATTTTGTACTTAAGTTTTCAAAATCGCTTTTTAGAAATTTTGAAATGGCAAAACTTGGTTGGGTTGTTCAAAATTATTTCGATTGGCGAAGCGAGCAAACAAGTTTTGGCAGCATTAACCGCAGGACTCTTTACTCCTAATGGCGTTGGCGAATATGCAGGCAAAGCCTTGTATTATGAGAAAGAAAAAACCGCTAAAATTGTGTTTTTGAACTTAATTTGCAACGGAGTTCAACTGATTTTGACTATCGGTTTCGGAAGTATTGGATTGTTACTTTTGGGGTATTGGAAATGGGTTTTGGCGATTTTTGGAATTTTGATTTTCCTTTTTGGAATTTATTTTTTTTCGAAGAAGGTTAAATTCAAAGGATATTCATTAGAAGATTTTATTGAAAAAATTAATGAAATTCCGAAAGCAATCCATCAAAAAAATATCGTTCTGGGTATTGCTCGTTACTTAACATTTTCGCATCAATATTACTTTTTATTTTTGGCTTTTGATGTGCGTATTCCATATTTGCCTTTGATGGCAACGATTACAACCGTTTATTTTTTGGCTTCGTCGTTGCCTAATTTTCAGTTTTTGGATTTTGCTGTAAAAGGAAGTTTGGGTATTTATTTTTATGGATTACAAGGCATAAATGAGTGGATTGTGGTTTTTGTAACTACGTTAATGTGGTTTTTGAATATTGTAATTCCGGTTGCGATAGGTAGTTTTTATGTTCTAAAATTCAAGCCAAAATGGAAGTGATTTTTATACTTATCCTTTTTTTATATCTAGTTTTTATTGGATTGCTTATTTATGGTTTTGACCAGGTAATTCCTATTCAGAAAATAGATTTGAAACCCCTAACTTCTTTTTCGATTATAGTTCCATTTCGGAATGAAGAAGCTGTTTTTTTGAATTTATTGCAATCTATTTCCAATTTGAATTATCCTAAGAATTTATTCGAAATTATTGTTATTGATGATGCTTCAGATGATTTATCTGTTTCGATTTTTGAAAAATGGAAAATCGAAAATTCTGAGATTTCATCAAGAATACTACAAAATAAAAGAACTAGTAATTCACCCAAAAAAGACGCGATAACAACTGCGGTTGCTGAAGTAAAAACGAAATGGATTATCACTACTGATGCGGATTGTGTTGTGCCTGAAAACTGGCTTTTGACATATGATAATTGTATTCAAAATTTAGGTTTTGAAATGTTGGCTGGAGCAGTTTCAATTAAAAACACAAAAGGATTTTTGAACTTTTTTCAGTTTGTCGATTTGTTGAGTTTGCAAGGTGTTACTGTTGGAAGTTTTGGACTCAACAAAGCTTTTATGTGTAACGGTGCCAATTTTGCCTATACAAAAAAATTGTTTTTGGAGCTAAATGGCTTTGTTAGAAACGATAAAATGGCAAGTGGCGACGATGTTTTTTTATTGCAAAAAGCGATCAAGTTATTTCCTGAAAAAGTGGGGTACTTAAAAAATTCTGAAGCTGTAGTTTTCACAAATCCTGAAAATAGTTGGTCAAAATTATTTCAGCAACGCGTTCGTTGGGCAAGTAAAACAGCCGGTTATGATGGTTATTTTGCTAAATTTTTGGCGGTTGTTGTACTGCTTTTTAATGTTTGTATTATTTGCCTTTTGGCTTTTGGCTTTTGGCTTTTGGCGATAGAGTTTTTTATTATAAAATTTCTTTTTGACTATATTTTACTTTACAAAACCAATAATTTTATTGGTAATCGAAAGTTTATTTTTCCAATTTTGAGTAGTTTGCTATATCCATTTTTCTCAAGTTTGGTTGGAATATATTCGCTTTTCGGTAAGTTTGATTGGAAAGGTCGATCGTATCAAAAATAATGTTTGCAGCCGGCATGCCCTAGCCCTGATGGAAGCGGCATCCTTTTTCTTTTTTTTACAAAAAAAAGAAAAAGATATAGTGTACAGCAGGATTAGCTCCAAATAAAAACTACTCTTTAATTAAAATTATGGGCAATATAAATTGGGTTTTGACAGGAATTCCGCGTTTTGTTGCTGGTTTTATTGCTGGAAAATCGACTAGTCGTGCTTTTAGAATACTGTCAATTTTGGCTTTATTGTATTGAATCGAGTCGTTGATTTGAGTTTCGAATTGCATACTTGCGTCCGCCAAAACCGTGATTTTTACTTGAATTGTGTCTTGTTTTGGATGTACGATTGCAGTTTTGGTGGTGTCGAGTTTTTGCTGAATAAGTTGCGATAGGTTTTGGATAAAGCAATTTTGTCTTTGTCCTTTATCGGTTATCGAGTCGCAGGATTTTATGGACGGAAATTCGTCGACTTGGCTCCAATTTATAGCGTTGATTTCTTTGTCGAGCAAGTCTTTTTCTAAAGGGATTTTCTTGTCAAAATATTGACAAGAAGTACAGAAAATCAGAAGTAGAATAAGGCTTTTTTTCAAAATTTATTTATTTTTTCGCTCTGTTTTTTGGGCTAAATATTCTTGATAATTTCTTGCTTTATAAGCCTCGACATTCGCGATTGCTTCGTTTTTTTTGGACTTGAAAAGCTTTGCTTGTCGCTCGGAGAAAATTGCAATTTTCATTGTGTAGGTATAAAACTCTTCTTTAGAAAGTGTAATTTTGGAGTTGTTTTGTTTTTCTAAAAAGTCCAAAAAGAGCGCGTCAAAATCTTTTAAAGAGTAATTGAGTACTTCTTGTTTGTGTTTTTTATAGATGGTTTCTTTAAGCTCGCCATCGATTGTACTTATTTTTGTTTGGGAGTTTGCCTCAAAAAAAACAGTACTTGTTGCCAAAAGTAAAAATAGCAGTTTCCGGAGTAGTTTCATGATTGAAATCGTTTTTTTTGTACTTTTAAAAAATCAAAAATACATATTTTATGGATACTATTTTGTTACTTATTGGTTTTGTTTGCGTAATTGTTGGAATTTTTGGTAGTTTTTTGCCTGTTTTACCTGGTCCAATTATTAGTTGGGTAGGTTTGTTATTGTTATATCTGACTGAAAAAGTTGAAAATAATTATTGGGTTTTGGGGATAAGTTTGTTTGTTGTTTTGGTAATATCGATTTTAGACTACATGATTCCTGCAAAAGGCACCAAAAAGTTTGGTGGAAGTTCGTACGGTATTTGGGGCACCAATATCGGGATGATAATCGGCATTTTCGTACCGATTCCGTTTGGATTTATCATAGGTGCTTTTATAGGTGCATTTGTAGGTGAATTACTGTATAATTCACAAGACAAAAATCGTGCTTTGAAAGCTGCAACAGGTTCTTTGTTAGGTTTTTTGGCTTCAAGTTTTATAAAGTTTGTAGTATGTATGCTACTTTGCGGTTGGTTTGTACTAATTGTTTGGAACAATAAATCATTATTATTTTAATTTCAAATTTTTTTAAAAGCTAAACATTTGTTAAAAAAAAGATTAAATTGCGTTACAATTAACATATAATCAACGAGTTATTGAAGCTTGAATATGAAAAATGTAACCGAAATACTACTTGTTGAAGACGAAATGATTATTGCTGCTAACATTTCTCTGCAGCTCAATCATTTAGGATATGAAGTAATTGGAATTGTTCCAAGAGCTGAAGAAGTTCTTCCAATAATTAGAAGTCATGTTCCCGATATTATCTTAATGGATATTAATCTCAAAGGCGATTTAGACGGAATTGAAGTAGCGCATCTAATTCAAAATGAATACAAAATTCCAATTATTT
This sequence comes from Flavobacterium sp., assembly GCA_031422015.1. Lineage (GTDB taxonomy): Bacteria > Bacteroidota > Bacteroidia > Flavobacteriales > Flavobacteriaceae > Flavobacterium. The sequence continues at coordinate 11,520 of JANOPO010000049.1, forward strand.
TTTTGACTGCAAACTCAGACGAATCGCATTTTAACAGAGCAAAAGCTGTTAATCCATATGCTTTTATTTCTAAACCTTTCAAAAAATTAGATTTACAACGCACTATTGAACTCACTATAAATAGAATTCAAGAAGAAGGATTAGAAAAACCTACAACTTTAGACAACCAAACCCCTTTTATATTAAGTGATTGCATCTTTGTTCGCAGTCATGATAAAATGGTAAAGGTTAACTTAGATGATATTTTGTATATAGAAGCCGAGCGAAATTATTGTAAAATTCATTGCAAAAACAAAGAGCATTTATTGGTTACTACCTTAAAAGATTTGGAAGAAAAGTTGACAGGTAATATTCTTTTACGTATTCATCGTTCGTTTATAGTTAATCTTTCTCACATTGATGAAATTGCTACAAGTCATGTGGTTATTGCAAAAAAAGCGATTCCAATTAGTGCCGATTTGAAGAAACAGCTGCTTCAAAGTATTCAAAAAGTATAGCTTTTTTTATCATTATTATGAAAAAACTAA
>JANOPO010000050.1:0-10428 GCA_031422015.1 Flavobacterium sp.
GGGAGCAAGCAAAAGAAAGCCTTTACAGAAATGTAAGGGCTTTTTTATTTATTTTAATATCTTTGATCAATGCAAATCGCCTATTTCAAAACACCACTCGGAATTGCAAAAATTGTTGGCGATATAAACGGAGTTTCCGAAATATCGGTTATGAATGAAGGAGAAGTCTCTACAACTATTCCAAAAGAATTGCAGCCTTGTATTGCGCAACTCCAAGAATATTTCGATGGAAAACAAACCAGTTTTGATTTTAAAATGAATCTTTCAGGAACTGATTTTCAACAAAAAGTCTGGCAAGAATTACTTAAAATTCCTTTCGGAAAAACCATAAACTACATGGATTTGGCTAAAAAACTAGGCGATCCAAAAGTAATTCGTGCAGCTGCATCGGCTAACGGGAAAAATCCACTTTGGATTGTCGTTCCTTGCCATCGCGTTATTGGCACCGATGGATCACTTACTGGTTATGCTGGCGGTTTATGGCGCAAAAAGTGGTTGCTAGAACATGAAAACCCTACTACGCAACAAAGTTTGTTTTAGAGATTTCGTTTTTTTTAATTGATTTTTGATTGAAAGTAAATTTAAAAAAAACAAATTGTAAATTTTTCAAATCAAAATCACTTAGTTAACTAAAAAATTGCATTATATGATGTAATTATATAATTTTAATTTCATTTTAAACTAACACAAAAACAAAAAAATACATAGAATTTTGAACAACATTAAACTTCAAAACTATGTCAAATTTTTATACAAAAATCCTTACTTTATTATTCATTTTTGTTGTTAGTTCTTTTTCTTGGGGGCAAAATTTAATTCATTATTGGAATTTTAATAATAATGTGTCTGTAGCAACAATCACAACTCCAACAACCACAAATGTTGCGGGAGCATCTATTAATACGATAATCAATGGTATTTCAATTGTTGATTTTGCTGGCGGAACAGGTCAAAATTTCTCTGTTTTAAATTTAAATGCCCTAAATCGCGATGTTTCTGGAACACATTTGCGATTTAACGATCCAATTGGAAGTTCATTGATTTTTGCATTACCTACTTTAGGTTATCAAAATATTATTGTAAAATTTGCAACAAGACGGTCGACACAAGGAGCAGGAAATCAGGTATGGTCTTATAGTATTGATGGTACAAATTATATAAATTTCACTACAATAAATTCTTTTGCTGGTGATCCAATATTGGCAACACTCGATTTTTCTGCAATTGCTGGAGCCAATAATAACGCTAATTTTAAGTTGAAAGTTGAGTTTACGCAAGGAGCTGGAGGTCTGGTTGGCAACAATCGTTTTGATAATTTTACAGTTCAAGGTTCGCCATTTGGTGGTGCCGATACCAATGCACCAATTGCAACATTTCTGCCAGCCAATGCAGCTGTGAATGTTGCAACAACTATAAATCCTAGTATTAGTTTTAACGAAAATATTCGACTTAGCAACAATGATGTTATTACTAATACCAATGTTGACGCGCTGGTAGAACTAAGAGCAAACAATGCATCAGGCGTTTTATTGCCATTCGATGCTACTTTTTCAGGTACAACAATTACGATTATTCCAACAACTAGTTTCGCAAATAATCAAAGTTATTATGTTGCTTTGCTTCCAAATACTATTGAAGATACAAGTAATAATGGTATAACAACTATACAAACGTCTACATTTACAACTGCAAATCCGAGTGTTTCATTTGCTTCAAATTTTGTAACAACAAATGAAACTGCGGGAACTTTATCATTTGTAATTAACATTTCAAGTCCAGCAACATCTTCTGTTGATTTGGTCGTGAAAGTAGCACCTTTTAGTACGGCAAATTCATCAGATTTTACACTCACAACGCAAACTTTAAATTTCACAAGTGCAAGTCCGTTGTCGCAAACTATCACAATTCCGATTATTAACGATACTGATTTGGAACAACAAGCCGAATATTTTATATTAAGTTTAGAAAATCCGGTAGGAACAACAATTACAGGTAATTCAACTGCCACAATTTATATTGTTGATAATGATACTGTTGCGCCAATTCCGTCTCAACAAATAGAACTCAATTTTATAGGAAGCTTTGATCCTTCTGGAAGCAACACCAGTACTTGCGAAATTGTAGTTCACGATCCTGTATCGCAACGATTATTCACTACAAGTGCTATTGCAGGATTTTTAGATATTATAAATTTTTCAAATCCTACCGCTCCAACTGTTATTACTTCTATCGATATGAATAGTTATGGTGGTGTAACATCGGTGGCGGTAAAAAACGGAATTGTGGCTGTTGCTTCTCCAAATAATGATGAAACATTGAATGGAACAGTCGTTTTTTTTGATACAAATGGCGTCTTTTTAAAGCAAGTAATTGTTGGCGCATTGCCAGATATGATCGTTTTTTCACCAGACGGCACCAAAGTAATGACCGCCAACGAAGGGCAACCTAACGCAAATTATTCAATCGATCCAGAAGGTTCGGTAAGTGTAATCGATATTTCGGGCGGAATTTCAGCTTTGTCTCAAGCCAACGTTTCGACCTTATTATTTATAGCATTCAATTCACAAGAAGCGACTTTAATTTCTTCGGGTGTACGAAAACTAAAAACATCAAGTACATTATCGCAAGACTTCGAACCAGAATACATTACCATAAGTGCCGATTCTCAAAAAGCTTGGGTTACGCTTCAGGAGAATAATGCCATTGCTGAAATTAATTTGACAACAACTTCAATAACAGATATTTGGGCATTGGGAACAAAAGATATCAGTATTCCCGGAAACGGATTTGATATTTCGGACAATAACGGTCAAGTTCTTATTGCCAATTGGCCAATTCAAGCTTTTCATATTCCAGATGCTGTTGCCAATTATTCGGTTGCTGGAACTAACTATTTGGTTACTGCCAACGAAGGCGACGAAAAAGAATATACTGGTTTTACTGAAAGAACAACCGTTGGCGCAGCAACATATATATTAGATGCTGCAATTTTTCCTAACGCAAGCGTATTGAAACAAATTTATAATATGGGTCGATATCGAGTGACAAATCTTAACGGAAATAACGACGCTGATGCTGATTTTGAAGTTATAAACGCTGTCGGTTCTCGATCGTTTTCGATATTTAATGCAACCACAAAACAACGCGTTTTTGATAGCGGTGATGATTTTGAAAGGTATTCGGCTGCCAACTTTCCAACTATTTTTAATTCAGATCATGAAGCAAACGCACCAAAAGCAAGAAGTCGCGCCAAAGGTCCAGAACCAGAAGGTGTAACTTTGGCTCAAATTGGCTCAGAAACATTTGCTTTTATTTCGCTGGAGCGAATAGGTGGCGTTATGGTTTACAATATTACAAATCCAAATAACGCAATTTTAGTAGATTATAAAAATACAAGAAGCACATCAACTTACGGTGGTGATAACGGACCAGAAGGTATAACTTACATCAAACCACAAGATAGCACAACGAGCAAAGGTTATATTTTGGTTGCGAACGAAAATGTTGAGGGTGCTAAATTAGCAATCTATGAAGTTGATGAAAATGCTTTATCAAACCCAGAATTTGAAGTCGATTCTAAAACTTTTTCTGTTTTTCCAAACCCAAGCGATAAAGGACTAGTTTATTTTAATAGAATTGCCGATTACGAATTATTTGACATTTCTGGTAAAAAATTACAATCAGAAAAACAAGCCTTAACTATTGATGTATCGCAACTTTCTAACGGAATTTATTTTATTAAAACTAGCGAAAGAATTACAAGCAAGCTCATCATTAATTAAAAAAAATCAATACCGAAGATCAAGTTTGCCTAGATTTATTTTTATATATCAAATTCATTATCTAATTTTCACATTTATAAATTATTAAATTGGGTTATGATAGATAAAATTCGCTTAGACAATATTCTATTTCTTGATATAGAAACCGTTCCTGAAGAAGAAAATTTCAATTCGTTGGACGATGATATGAAGCAACTTTGGGAAGCAAAAACCCAATACCAGCGCAAAGACGAATTCACAGGCGAGGAATTTTATGATCGCGCTGGAATATGGGCCGAGTTTGGTAAAATTGTTTGTATTTCAGTTGGTTATTTTATCATCAAAGGCGATGTTCGCAACTTTAGAGTAACCTCGTTTTTTGGCGAAGAGAAGAAGATTTTACTAGATTTTATAAATTTATTAAACAATCATTTCAACCAATCGCAACACGTTTTGTGCGGACATAATGCCAAAGAATTTGACATTCCGTTTATGGCTCGGCGTATGATTATCAATCAAATTTCACTTCCCAATAAGCTCAATTTATTTGGAAAAAAACCTTGGGAAATTCCGCATCTCGACACGCTCGAATTATGGAAATTTGGCGATTATAAGCATTTCACGTCTTTGAAATTGATGTGTAAAGTGCTTGGAATTCCAACATCTAAAGGCGATATAGATGGATCGCAAGTAGGTCATGTTTTTTATGTAGATAAAGATATTGATCGGATTGTAACCTATTGCGAAAAAGACACGATTGCCGTTGCTCAAATTTTCTTACGATTTAGAAAAGAAGATTTGTTGATTGACGATGAAATTATTCATGTATAAAATCTGAAAGTAATCTCAAAACTTTCTCAATCTCGGCTTCAGAGTTATAACTATGAATACAAAAGCGCAATCGTTCTTGCCCTTCAGGAACGGTTGGCGATAAAATTGGTTTAACATCAAAACCTGCTTTTTGTAATTTTTCAGCAATGGTTTTTATTTTTTTATTTCCGGGAATTATTGCAGATTGTATGGCCGATTTATTTCGAACAAAAAGAGGTTTCAAACCCAAAATGTTTTTTTGTTGGTTGAAATAAGTAATGTTATTTCGTAATTTTTCAATCGTAGTTTTTTCGATGTCTAATTGCTGATAAGCTATTAAAATTGTTGCTACCGAATGTGGCGAAAGCCCTGTTGTATAAATAAAACTTCGGGCAAAATTAATCAAAAACGATTTCAATTTTTCACTTCCTAAAATTGCGGCGCCGTGACAACCCAAACCTTTTCCGAAAGTCATAATTCGGGCAAAAACTTTATCTTGTAGCTTTAAATCTTGAAGTAGTCCGCAACCATTTTCTCCAAAAACACCCAAAGCATGTGCTTCGTCAATAACCAAAAAGCAATTGTATTTTTCAGAAATTTCTACCATTTTTTCTAAATCTGGAGAATCGCCATCCATCGAAAAAACACTTTCGGTAACGATATAGACTTCGACAAGCTCAGTCTGACATTTTAAAACCAACCGTTCCAAATCTTCCAAATCGTTATGCTCAAATTTGAAGGATTTAGTATTACTCATCTTGATGCCATCTCGAATAGATGCATGCGCCAAAGAATCATACAAAATCACATCATTTCGTTGCGGCACACTACCAAAAAACCCAACATTTGCATCATATCCCGAATTGAAAATAAGTGCTGATTCCGCTTTATGAAATTTTGCAATAAATGCTTCAGTTTCATCATAAATTTGATGGTTTCCAGATAATAATCTCGAGCCTGTTGCGCCGTTACTTTTGAAATTTGTAGTTTCTAAAAAATGATGTGTTTTGTCAAAAATCAATTCGCTTTTTGCAAAACCAAGATAATCATTTGAAGAAAAATCGACAAGGTTGTTTGTAAATGGAAGCTTGCGCAAGGCATTATTTTGCTGGCGTTGTTCGAGTTTTTCGAGTATAGATTTTGGGAAGGTTATCAAAATGAATGGTTTATTTATCTAAATAATGTCCCATTGCCGAAATGACAAAAACAGTTACAATATCTTCTTCAACTTTATATAGCAATCTGTCTTTTTTATTAATTTGCCTTGACCAAAAACCAGTCAAATCATGTTTCAAAGCTTCAGGTTTTCCTATTCCTGTAAATGGTGTTTCGGTTAATTCAATTAGTACTTTTTCAAGTTTTTTTATACTTGATTTATCTCCAGATTTGAAATGTTTGGCAATATGTCTTTGAGCTAATTCTTCTATTTTAAGCCCAAACTTCCCCATATATTCTTTGGATCAACGGTTATATAATTGCCTCTTTTTTCGGCTTTTTTAATCATTGCTACAAACTCTGAATTATATGGATTTTCTTCTTTTGAAGAGGAAGTTACAATTGCTATGCTTTTGGATTCTTTTACCAAACTAGAAGTCATTGCTAAAAATGCTTTTCCAGCTTTTGTTCGTTCGTTTACTTTTAAGGTTAAAGTTGTCATTTTAATTTAATTGAAGTACAAATATACAAAAAGCGCTATGTTTTTATTATCATAAAACTTTTTTTTACAAAATTTATTGTTTTTTAACTTTTAATTATTGTTTATCAATAATTTTTATATATTTGCTTTCAACTTAAAAACTTTTAAAAATGAAAAAAATCATTCAACTCAAGCAATTATTAGATTTTTTTATTATTTTTTCGGCAGTTATTATTGGTTTTTTAATTGCTATATCTCTTTTTGGTTTAGCAACAAATAATCTATCTAATTTTAAATTTTCTATTCAAGGAATTAAAATAGAAACAGTCACAACTTCAATTGCACTTTTAATCATTGTTATTTCAATTGGATATCTGCTTTTTATTTTAGCGATTTTAAAACTTAAAAAACTAATCAGTTTGTTTGTTTATAAACAGTATTTTACTGAGCAGTCTGTAATTTTATTAAAATCTGTTGGTAAATATTTTCTATTTTCAATAATAATAATAAATGCAGCTTTATTTTGTTATAATACTTTCGAAAATTCGAATTTGATTTTAAACTTAAGTACTTTAAGTCCAGATTCCATGGTTTTTTCAATAATAATTTCTTTGTTTTTCATTATCTTAAGTTATATATTTAATGAAGCAAAAAACTTGAAAGACGAAAACGAATTAACAATTTAAAAATGTCAATAATTTTGAATTTGGATGTAATGTTAGCCAAACGAAAAATGAGGTCTAACGAATTAGCAGAGCGCATAGGAATAACGACTGCAAATCTTTCGATCTTGAAAACGGGTAAAGCTAAAGCAGTTCGGTTTTCAACATTGGAAGCCATTTGTGCGATTTTGGAATGTCAACCAGGTGATATTTTGGAGTATTCAAAGTAAAAAATTTACATTTTCTTCCGCATTCGTGCCACCGGAATATCCAGTTGTTCTCTATATTTAGCAATGGTTCGACGGGCAATTGGGTAGCCACGTTCTTTGAGAATTTCGGCTAATTGATCGTCGGGCAAAGGTTTGTTTTTGTCTTCTTCTTCGATAACGTCTTTAAGGATTTTTTTGATTTCCAGCGTCGAAACTTCTTCACCTTGATCGTTGGTCATAGCTTCTGAGAAAAATTCTTTTATTAGTTTTGTTCCATACGGTGTATCGACATATTTGCTATTTGCAACTCGCGAAACTGTCGAAATATCAAGACCTACCATATCGGCAATATCTTTCAAAATCATAGGTTTCATGCTGGTTTCCTCACCATCAAGAAAGTATTCTTGCTGAAAATGCATGATCGCATTCATCGTCACAAAAAGGGTTTCTTGGCGTTGCTTGATAGCATCAATAAACCATTTGGCAGAATCCAGTTTTTGCTTTATAAATTGCACGGCGTCTTTCTGCTGACCCGATTTCTGTTTTGATGATTTATAGGTTTGCATCATATCTTGATAATCTTTCGAGACGTGCAAGGTTGGTGCATTTCGACCATTTAGCGTAAGCTCTAACTCATCATCATTAATTCTGATAGCAAAATCTGGAACAACATGTTCGGTCATTTTGTTATTTCCAGTAAACGATCCGCCAGGTTTTGGATTCAGTTTTTCGATTTCGTGAATAGCTGTTTTGAGTTGCTCATTTGAAACACTAAATTTCTGAATCAATTTATCATAATGTTTTTTGCTAAAGGCTTCAAATTGATCCTCGATAATTGAAGTTGCCAAGGCTATGTACTCGGTTGGAGTTTTGTGCTTGAGTTGCAATAATAAACATTCTTGCAAGTCACGTGCGCCAACACCCGAAGGCTCGAGTTCGTGAATTATTGTAAGCACTTTTCCCACCGATTTTTCGTCGGTATAAATGGCTTGTGTAAACGCCATATCGTCCACAATATCCTGAATACTTCGTCGGATATAACCCATATCATCAATACTTCCAACCAAGAATTCGGCAATTTCTCGTTGCTCGTCAGATAAAATAAAGGTATTGAGTTGATTGATCAAATCCTGATGGAAACTTACTGGTGCCGAAAGTGGCGATTCACGGTCGTCATCGTCATCACTATAATTATTAGCTTGTATTTTATAATCGGGCGTTTCGTCATTGCTAAGATATTCGTCAATATTTACTTCTCCAGAATCAATATTGTCCGAACCTTCATAATCGTCGTATTCGTCGTTGTTGTCAAATTCGTCTTTTTCGTAAATTTCTTCTTCATCTTTTCCTGTTTCTAAGGCTGGATTTTCGTTCATTTCTTCCAATAGTCGCGCTTCAAATGCTTGTGTAGGCAATTGTATCAACTTCATCAACTGTATTTGTTGAGGCGAAAGCTTTTGAGATAATTTGAAATTTAGAAATTGTTTTAACATAAAAAGGGTGCTAAGTTTCTCAGGCACTGAGGCACTGAGTATTCTCTTGTTGATGAATAAAGATAATCAAAAATCCGAATTTAATAACTGTTTTTTTCCTCAGAACTTTAACACCGTAGTGCCTTAGAACCTGAAGTATTAAAATTCTGCATTCATTGGTGTTCTTGGAAAAGGAATTACGTCCCGAATATTTGTCATACCAGTTACGAATAAAACCAAACGTTCGAAACCTAATCCGAAGCCAGAGTGAACGGCGCTTCCGAAACGGCGCGTGTCGAGATACCACCATAATTCTTGTTCATCGATGCCCAGAACTTTCATTTTTTCGACCAATACATCATAACGTTCTTCCCGTTGCGAGCCGCCAACGATTTCACCAATTCCTGGAAATAGAATATCCATCGCACGAACAGTTTTTCCGTCTTCGTTCAAACGCATGTAAAATGCTTTGATATTGGCTGGATAATCAAATAAAATTACAGGACATTTAAAGTGTTTTTCAACCAAATAACGCTCGTGTTCGCTTTGCAAATCGGCGCCCCAATCGTTTATAATATAATTGAACTTTTTCTTTTTGTTTGGACTACAATCTCTTAAAATATCAATAGCTTCGGTGTACGATACTCGTTTGAAATTGTTTTCTAAAACAAAATTAAGTTTTTCTAACAATGCCATTTCGCTTCGTTCAGCTTGCGGTTTTGCTTTTTCTTCTTCGATTAATCGACTTTCAAGAAATTTCAAATCTTCGCCACATTTATCCATTGTATATTTGATAACGTTTTGAATAAAATTTTCGGCCAAATCCATATTATCTGTCAAATCATTGAAGGCAACTTCGGGCTCGATCATCCAAAATTCAGCCAAATGGCGAGAAGTATTCGAATTTTCGGCTCTAAAAGTTGGTCCAAAAGTGTACACTTGACCCAATGCCATAGCAAAGGTTTCAGCTTCCAATTGTCCAGAAACGGTTAGGTTGGTTTCTTTTCCGAAAAAATCTTCTTTATAGTTGACTTTTCCTTCTTCATTTCGTGGTGTATTGTCAAATGGCAATGCAGTAACCTTAAACATTTCGCCAGCACCTTCGGCATCGCTTCCTGTAATTATTGGCGTGTTTACATATACAAATCCTTTTTCTTGAAAATAGTGATGCACGGCAAACGATAAAACGGAACGAACACGCATAATTGCTCCAAACATATTTGTTCTTGCACGTAAATGGGCATTTTCGCGAAGAAAATCTAAACTTGGTTTGTTTTTAGGTTGTATCGGAAATTTTTCAGCATCCGAATCTCCTAGAATTTCAAGTTTGATAACCTGAATCTCATATTTTTGACCTGCACCTTGACTTTCGATTAGGGCTCCAGTTACCGAAATTGCTGCTCCAGTCGTAATTCTTTTTAACGTATCCTCAGGAGTGTTTTCAAAATCGACAACACACTGAATATTGTTAATGGTCGAGCCATCGTTGATCGCAATAAATTGATTATTTCTAAAAGTTCGTACCCAACCTTTAGCGTTAATTGCGGCAATAGTGCTTGTACTCTGGAGTAAATCTTTTATTTTGGTATGTTTCATTTTTATATAATTGTATTCTGCAAATATACTAATTTGATTTTATAAGTTTTGTAAGGGTTCATTACAAAAAAGGGTAGCATTTAAAAAAATATATTATGATGATAAAATTTTTTTAAACTACAATAAAGAATAACAAAAATAGTAATATATTGTTAAAAATCAGCTTCAGAATTTGAATCCTGTTTTTTGGACACCTGAATTTGATGTGTAATTATTTCCAAATTTCCAAATAATCACAAACCCCAACTTTATAAAAACTTTAAACCCTTAAACTTTTAAACT
>JANOPO010000051.1:0-4150 GCA_031422015.1 Flavobacterium sp.
GAGTTGTTTTAATTGCGCATCGTGTTTCAACCTTTTTTCAGCATAAACCGGACCTTTGCCTAATTTTTTTGTTCCAGAAGTTCCTTCAGCTTCAGTAATGTATGTTGCATATAAATCGTTGACTTCTTTTTCTTTTTTAGAAATGTCTGATTTTAAACTATCGATTTCTGCTTTGTTTTTATCAACATCACTTTGAAAATAGTTGGTGACTTGTTTTTTGTTTGCCATTGCCATTTCGTTTTTTTCTTTTAGTAAAACAGTGGCAATTTCTTTTTGAAAGATTTTAATTTCTAATGGTTTCGAAATGACGATTGCAATAATAATTGCTAAAGCAATACGCGGAGTTGCTTGGATAAATTCATCTAAGAAACTGTCTCTTTTTTTGATAGTTGAAACGATAAATCGATCGAGGTTGAAGATTAAAAATCCCCAAACTAATCCGAAGAAAATAGCAGTATACACATTATCAAAAACGGTAAATAGCGCATAACTACTAGCAATAAAAGCCATAATTGCGGTAAAGAAAACTGTGGCTCCAATTCCGGCGTATTTGTTTTGTTCGCCGTTGGAACAACCGTTCACAATGTCACTATCGACACCAGAACACAGAAGGAAGAAACGTTTTAACATGATGATTGATTTTGATTTGATGATGTAATACAAATTTAACGCCAAAAATTTAGGAATGTTGTAAAAGGTTGAAAGTTAGTTTAGTTTTTGTCTGTTCGTTATCGCTCGAGTCTACTTTTTCAAAATGACAACTTTGAACATAAAAAATCCGTTTACTCAATTAGAATAAACGGATTTTTGAATTTTGAAATGTTCAAACATAGTTGCTTATTTAATGTCAGAAATAAACTCTAAAATGGTTTTTGCAATTTCTGTTTGACCTTTTTCACTTTCAATAAATTTTCTATCATTTTCGTTTGAAATAAATCCGAGTTCAACAATCATTGATGGACAGTTAGACTTTTTTAAAATCCAAAAAGGAGCTATTTTCAAACCTCTGTTTTTTAGTTGTGTTTTAGATAGTTTTTCGGAAAGTTTTTCTGCAAAATTTTTTGTCTTTTCAAATAAATCAGGCTTTTCTGTTACAAATATTTCAAATCCGTTTGTGTTGCTATTTATGCTGTTATTTATGTGAAGTGAAATCACTAAATCAGCTTTATTAGTAGTAATAAAATCTGTTCTGTCTTTCAAACCTATAAATTCATCTTCTGTTCTTGTAAAAAGAATGGAAACATCAGAATCAGAATACAACGCTTTAATTTTTTTTGTTATTGCAGATGTTAAATTTTTTTCATTCAAATCATCTTTAGTTGCACCAAAATCATTTCCTCCATGACCTGCATCAATTACAATAGTTTTTTTGTTTTTATGGTCGTTCACATATAAATTATAACCGTCTTTTCCTACTGTATAAGATACTGTCGTATCTGCTTTTGAATTTTGTATAAAAGCATTTTTTATTGCAGATTTATAAGAAGTATATACTATTTTAATAGTGTCTCCACTAAAATGCAAATGACTGTTTTTTAAATTTTCATCAAAATACTTTTTTGTATAAAGTGAATATTGATATTCTTGAGGAAAACGTTTCGATCTAGCATTTTTATGAATAAAACTATAGGTATAATAACTGAAATCAGATCGGTAGTATTTTTTTATTTCTTCTTTGGTTTTGACTTTTCCATTTATCCAAATCGCCATATTTTTTATTTTCATATTTTCAAATAATGGCTCAGGGATTTCATTCTCAATCATCATTTCTGGAATATAGTTTAAATATTTTCTTCTATCTTCCAATGATAGACTTTCATAGAGCGTTACATTTTTTCTGTTAGTTCTTTCGTCGCTAATTTTTACATAAACACCACGGTAATAACTGTCTCTAATTTTATCTTTGCCATTGAGTTTAACTTTTTTTGGTACAATACTATTTATTATTTCCTCTTGTGCCACAATTTCAATACAGAAAAAGTAAATTAATACGGCAAGAATTGGAACAATAGCTACTTTTTTTAATAGTGCTATTTTTTGTGATGTGCTTTTTGTCATCATAATTAATCGTTTTTTAGTTATAGAATAATTCAAATTACTGGCCAAGTAAATAGTTTGGTTGCCGCTTCCTTTGTGTAAAAGTAAATTTTGATAAAACGGAACATTGTTATAGGTTTTCACAATTTCTTCATCGGCAAGAAATTCGTGATTGAGTTGAATTGCTTTTTTGTATAAAATAAAAATTGGATTGAACCAAAAAACGACTTTCAAGAATTCGATAAATAATATGTCTAAGGTGTGTTTTTGAGTAACATGAACCAATTCGTGTGTGTACAACTCGTCTTCAATATTGCGATTGTTATAATCTTCAAAATTGATAAAAATCGAATTTAAAAAGGTGTGTGGAAGCGTTTTTTCTTCTACCAAAATCAAATTAGCCTTTTTAAATTTTACAGTTGCATTGCATTTGGATTTTGAAATTAATTTCCAAATATTTTTTCCAAATCGCACTATTAATAGGAAGCTAATTATTCCATACAAACTCCATAAAATGAAAGGAATGAAATTGATGTTTTTTTCTATTTGTAAAATGTTTTCTTGAATTTCATTTTCAGGAATTACTGAAGAAGTTATGACAGTGTTCAAAGATTCGATATTTTGAACAATTGGAACAATTTTGATGATTTGAAAAGTTAAAAACGGAATTACAAATGAAATTACAATCGAAAACAAAAGATAAAATCGATTGAATTGATGCATTTTTTCTCGTTCTAAAACCAAATGATAGAAACCAAGAAAAACCGTTAAACTAATTGTTGATTTGATTAAAAAGTCGATCATTTTTTCTTTTTTTGAAGTTCAACATCGATGATTTTTTTTAATTCTTCCAATTCTTTTTCCGTTAGATTGGTTTCTCTTGTAAAGAACGAAGCAAACTGCGAAGCCGAATCATTAAAGAAGTTTTTAATCAATCCATTAACATGTTTAGAGAAATAATCTTCCTTTTTTACTAACGGATAATATTCTCTTGAATTTCCAAATTCGTTGTAAGCCACAAACTTCTTGTCAATCATTCGTTTTAACAAAGTAGCAACTGTTGTTGTTGCAGGTTTTGGTTCGGGAAATGCTTCCAGCAAATCTTTCATGAAAGCTTTTTCAAGTTTCCACAAGTGTTCCATTAACTGTTCTTCTGAATTGGATAATTGCATTGTTCTACATTTTTAGAATTAACTCTACAAATGTAGAATAAAATTTCACTTCTACAAGTGTAGAGTTAAAATTTAACATTTTATTCTTTTTTTGTCATTTCGACAAAGGAGAAATCACTTAACCTTCTATTTACTAATGTGATTTCTCCCAAAAGGACGAAATGAAAAATTGCTGCATAAAAAATCCGTTTACTCAATTTGAATAAACGGATTAATTTATTTGTGAACTTTGTGCTTTCTTAGTGTCTTTGTGGCGAAACTATTTACTCATTTCCACAAAATATTTATAAAACAACGGAATCGTTTCAATGCCTTTTAGATAATTAAAAATTCCGAAATGCTCATTCGGTGAGTGAATTGCATCACTATCCAAACCAAATCCCATTAAAATCGTTTTGGATTTTAGTTCTTTTTCGAAAAGCGCTACAATCGGAATGCTTCCTCCTGAACGCACTGGAATTGCGGGAACACCAAACGTTTCAGTATATGCTTTGTTAGCTGCGCGATAACCAATACTATCAATTGGCGTTACATAACCTTGTCCGCCGTGATGCGGAGTGACTTTTACTTTCACCGATTTTGGTCCGATACTTTCAAAATGTTTGGTAAACATGTCGGTAATTTCATTCCAATCTTGATTGGGAACCAAACGCATCGATATTTTGGCAAATGCTTTACTTGCAATTACTGTTTTTGCGCCTTCGCCAGTATAACCTCCCCAAATTCCGTTAACGTCTAATGTAGGACGAATAGAATTACGTTCGTTGGTAACATAACCTGCTTCGCCATACACATCGGCGATGTCGAGTGCTTTTTTGTAGTTGTCTAAAATGAAAGGAGCTTTTGCCATTTCAGCTCTTTCGGCTGCTGTTAATTCTTCTACTTTATCGTAAAAACCTGGAATAGTAATGTGATTGTTTTCGTCGTGAAGTGAAGCAATC
>JANOPO010000052.1:0-7232 GCA_031422015.1 Flavobacterium sp.
AAAATTCTATTTTAGGCAACTATCTAAAATCTATTTTATTTTAAATAATCTGTGAATATTATAACATTTACAAATAGTTATATAACAACTCATTTACAGTATTTTACAACCTTTATAAAAATTAAATTTCTTAATAAAATCAATATGAAAATTTCAATACTAATACTGTTTTTTAGTTTTTTAACGCAAAATTCTTGCAAGAATATAGATTCTGAAGAAGATGCAAAAATGAACAATTCAATGCCAATGGAAAACGAACTAATGCAATCAATGAACAAAACTACAACCACAATGAACAACGCAAAAATGAATGGTGATTTTGATTATGATTTTGCAAATCTAATGATAATGCACCATCAAATGGCTATTGATATGAGCAGTGTTCAAATCGAAAAAGGCAGTGACCAAACAATCAAAAATATGGCAAAAGGAATTGTAGTTGCGCAAGAAATCGAAATCAGAGAAATGCAACAATTTATTCAAAATTATAAAATTACTAAAACGAATAATCAAACCTCAAATAGTTACAAAATTGCAACCGAAATGAAATCGATGATGGACAAAATGAACGCTGTTAAAATGATTGATGATATTGATAAAGATTATGTTGCAATGATGATTCCACATCACGAAAGTGCAGTTACAATGGCAAAAATGCAATTACAATTTGGCACACAAAATGTATTGGTTGATTTATCGAAAAGTATTGTAGAAGATCAATCTTTTGAAATTGACGAATTTAAAAACTGGCAAACTAAAAACTAGAAATTATGTTAGAAGTCAAAAAAGAAGGTATTGTTCTTAGTAAATCTGAACAAGGTTTTGAAGTAGAAGGTGTTTTAAATCCAGCCGTTATTCATTATGGTGATTACATTCATATGTTTTATCGGGCTGTCGGAAAAGGCAATTATTCGAGTATTGGATATGCAAAATTTAAAACTCCTTTAGAAGTTGTTGAAAGATTGGATGTACCTATTATATTTCCGCAATTCGAATACGAAGAACACGGCGTTGAGGATGGCAGAATTGTCAGAATTGACGAAGTATTTTATCTTTCTTATTGTGCTTTTGATGGTGTAAATGCACTTGGAGCATTAGCAACTTCGCCAGATTTAATCACTTGGACAAAACACGGAATTATTGTTCCTCAAATGATGTTTGACGAATTTAAACGTTTGGCTGGAACCAAAAGTAAACTAAACGAAAAATACAATCGCTACAACGAACACGAAGGCATAAAAGAAAAAAACGGAAAAAAAGTTTTGGTTTGGGATAAAAATGTAGTTTTTTTTCCGCGTCGAATAAATGGTATGTTGCATTTTTTACACCGCATAAAACCCGATATTCAAATAGTTTGTGTAAAAGATTTGAGCGAATTAACTCCAGAATTTTGGCAAAATTATTTATTGAGGTTCAAAGATTATGTAATGCTTTATCCGAGACTGAAACACGAAATAAGTTATATCGGTGGTGGCTGTCCTCCTATCGAAACCAAAGAAGGTTGGATAATAATTTATCATGGTGTTTATGATAGTATAAAAGGATTTGTCTATTGCGCATGTGCTGCATTGCTAGATTTAGAAAAACCCGAAATTGTACTTGCAAGATTGCCTTATCCGTTATTTAAACCAGAACTCGATTGGGAACTTAAAGGCGAAGTAAACAACGTTTGTTTTCCAACTGGAGCAATTGTTCAAAATGATACATTATATATTTATTATGGTGCAGCCGATGAGCGAATTGCTTGTGCATCAATGAGTTTGACCGAATTATTATCAGAATTATCACTAAATAAAAAATGAAATGCAAACTACAACATCAACTAAAAACAATCACATTTTTTCGACTAGAAATATTCGCAAAAGAACAGCAATCTCTAAATTTAACTTCATCGAAAGTAAAAAACTTTTGCCTGAAATTTTATTTATTACATCATATCCGCCCCGCGAATGTGGCATTGCAACTTATTCCCAAGATTTAATTTTTTCATTGAATAATAAATTTCGAAAATCATTCGACATTAAAATTTGTGCATTAGAAAATCAAAATGACAATTACATTTATAATGAAAAAGTCGATTTTGTTTTAGAAACCGACAATCAAAATTCGTATATAGAATTAGCCGAAAATATTAACGAAAATGATACTATTTCTATGGTTTTAATCCAACACGAATTTGGTTTATTCAGATCTAATGAACAAGATTTTATTGCATTCTTAAAATCTTTAAACAAACCAATTAGCGTTGCATTTCATACCGTTTTGCCAAATCCTGATGATTTATTAAAAGAAAATGTTCAAAAAATTGATAAAATAGTAGAATCGTTTATAGTAATGACGAATTCTTCGGCTAAATTATTAGTTAAAGATTACGCAATTAGTAACGAAAAAATTTCAGTAATTCCGCACGGAACACATTTGGTAGAACACACAAATAAAGATGTCTTAAAAGAAAAATACAAATTCGAAGGACGAAAAATCATATCAACATTCGGATTATTAAGTTCAGGAAAATGCATCGAGACATCAATAAATGCATTGCGTCAAATTGTCAAAAAACATCCTGAAGTTTTGTTTCTGGTTATCGGAAAAACACATCCAAATGTAGTAAAAACTGATGGCGAAAAATACAGAGAATCGCTTGAAGCAAAAATAAAAGCATTAAAGTTGACTAAATATGTAAAATTTATTAATCAATATTTGCCGCTTGAACAATTACTAGAATATTTGCAATTGACTGATATTTATTTGTTTACATCAAAAGATAGAAATCAAGCGGTTTCAGGAACTTTTTCATATGCAATAAGTTGTGGTTGCCCAATTATTTCTACTCCAATTCCGCACGCTGTCGAGGTTTTGCAAAACGGAACAGGAATAATAATTGATTTCGAAAACCCAAAACAATTGGCAGAACAAGTTAACCATTTGTTAAAAAACGAGCAACTTCGAAAAGAAATATCATCAAACGGAATTCATAAGTTGGCTCCAACTGCTTGGGAAAATTCTGCAATTGCTCACGCTATATTATTCGAAAAAATAAGCGATGAACGAATTGAATTGCATTATAAAATACCAAAAATAAATCTAAATCATTTTAAAAATTTGACCACAGATTTTGCAATGATTCAGTTTTCTATTATCAATCAACCCGATATAAACACTGGGTATACGCTTGACGATAATGCTCGTGCTTTAGTGGCAATGTGCCAACATTACGAATTGAATAATGATGAAAATGACTTAGAATATATTGACAAATATTTCAATTTTATAAAGTTTTGTTTGCAACCCGAAGGCTATTTTTTGAATTATGTAGATGTAGATAAAAAATTTACAAAACAAAACTCCGAAAATCTAGCAGATTCTAACGGAAGAGCCATTTGGTCATTGGGATATTTGTCGTCAATTTGTCATTTGTTGCCAGACGATTTGGCTGATGAAGTTTTAAAAACATTTCAATTATCATTAGTAAATGTTTGCAAAATAAACTCACCGAGGGCAATGGCATTTATTATAAAAGGAATATATTATAATAATACATGTCATTATTCTGATGATAATATTCGCGTTTTGAAACATCTTACCGACAAATTGGTACAAATGTACAAACACGAAAAAGATGATAATTGGCATTGGTTCGAAAGCTATTTAACTTATGGAAATAGCATTTTACCAGAAGCGTTGTTGTGTGCTTATTTGGCAACTAATAATCTGATTTATAAAGAAATTGCACAAACATCATTTGATTTTTTATTGTCAAAAATTTTCACAAATAATACAATAAAAGTAATCTCTAATAAAGGTTGGTTGCATAATAACAACAGGCACCAGCCAGAAAAAATTGGTGGCGAACAACCCATCGATATTGCCTACACAACTTTAGCGTTAAGCAAATTTTACGAAACTTTCAATGATGCAGAATATTTGCATAAAATGGAAATTGCATTTAGTTGGTTTCTTGGCAATAATCACTTGCATCAAATTGTTTACAATCCTTGTACTGGCGGTTGTTATGATGGTCTAGAAGATACTTATATCAACCTTAATCAAGGCGCGGAATCGACAGTTAGTTACTTAATGGCAAGATTAACAATGGAAAAATATTTCATAAAAATTGAAAACAACAACAAAATAAAAACTAATTATTCTAACAAAAAAATAAAAAATCAAGTAATAATTATTGAAAATTATGGCAATTAAGAAACAACATACAATCGCACCAAAAAAGAGCGATGCTAAGAAAAAAACAGAGGCTTCAAACTCTAAAACAAAATCGGATAGTTCCAAACAAACCCTACGAAAAAAGTTGAATGAATTTGGAGATAATGATTCACTATAAATAAAAAAAATATGTCAAACCAAACCCAAAACCTCTTTATTGTTGAAGACGATCAAGAAAACGCAATGAAATTACACAAATTTCTTGACAAAAGATTTGGAACAATGTACAATATTTTCACTTATACAAATGCTGTTCAAGCCTTGACACATGTAGATCAAAACACAAGAGTTATCGTTTTGGATTACGGCTATTTTGGTGAAGAAGGAACAAAAATCGTAAATTTCATCAAGAATATTAACGAAAAAACCAAAGTAATTATTCTTTCTAATAATGAAGATATTGGTACAACAATCGATTCATACAAGCATAATGGAGATGAGTATTTGTTCAAAGAAAAAGGCATTAAAAAGAAATTAAATGCTACAATTTTTGAAATAATTTCTTATCCAGCCAATTACCTTCAAGCAAGATATAGCATGAGCCAAGCTTTTATTTATTCGGTATTTGTATTTATTCTTTTTTCATTAATTATTTTTTTCGGAATGCTTTTTTATAAAAAATAAGAATTATATAAAAATCAATAAATTTTATATAACGCATTAACATTAAATATAAACCAACTTTGTACTTCAATTTAAAATGTCTGTAAAATGAATTCAAACGCAATTTTAAAAGAAAAATTCGAAAACAACCTTGATGCAAATTCTATAACTAATAATATAGAAATCAATGTTTTAGGCTCAGAAGTTACTTTGCAAGGAATAGTAAATTCTTATGATGAAAAAGATAAAATAGAAGAACTTGCTTGGAATACTATTGGGGTTATTTCTGTAAATAATGAATTAGCAATTGAAAATGAAATTTAGAAAAAAATGATAATTAAAGAACACATAATGGATAACATAAATAATAATCAGTTAGACAATGATTCTAATAATTTTATTGACGAATTGATGTCAATTTATAACGCAGAAAAAAAACTAAACAATTCGTTACCAACAATGATTTTAAATGCAAGAACTCCAAAAATAGCGAGCGGTTTGACTAAATATTTAAAATTCACTCAAGAACATTTGAAACGTTTAGAATCACTTTTTACATCATTAAAACAACCAATTAAAAATTAAAACATTATGATACCAAAAATAGGAATGTCAGAAATTCATTTACAGCGCAGCATCGATTTAATGTCGGTTATTTTGTCAGACGAAATGACTTTGTACATCAAAACCAGAAAATTTCATTGGAATGTTGCAGGCGAAAGTTTTATGGAGTTGCACAAACTTTTCGAAGCGCAATATTCTGAATTAGAAATAATTATAGATGAAGTTGCCGAAAGAATCAACAAGTTAGGTGGCAAAACCATAGGTACAATGAATGAGTTTACATTATTGTCAAGAATTATGGAACATCCAAACAAATATCCAGTTCAAAAAGCAATGATATCTGAACTTTTGTCCGATCACGAAATGTTAATTTCTGAATTGCGCAAAGATATAGACGTTTGCGCAGACGAATGTCACGATGTCGGAAGTGCCGACTTGCTAACAGGAATTTTACAGCAACACGAAAGTATCGCTTGGATTTTACGAAGATATTTGAGTTAACAATTTAAAAACTAATTATTATGTATTACGAAAATTATTATTGGGGAATGAATTTTATTTGGTGGGTTATTTGGGTAATCCTTTTGTTTTGGATTTTTGCAATTCCATACGATATTCCTGGACAAAAACGTCGCAAAGATTCTGCTTTTGATATTTTGCAAAAACGGTATGCAGGTGGTCATATTACAGAAGTAGAATATAACGAAAAGAAAAGAATATTGGAAGTTGAATTCAAAAAATAAAACGAATTAAAATGAAAATAGCCATTTTTGGGACACAATTTTACGAGCAAGAATACTTCAATAAATACAATGTTGGTGACAAACACGAGTTGTTTTTTTTTAATGAATCCTTGAATTCAGAAACAGCCTACTTAGCCAAAGGTTTTTTAGGGGTTTGCGTTTTTGTAACCGATATAATTAATAAAACTTGCATCGAAAAATTAGCAAAACAAGGTGTAAAACTAATCGATTTGCGAAGTGCCGGATACAATAATGTCGATATCGAATCGGCAAAAGCAAACAACATCAAAGTTTTGAGAGTTCCATCCTATTCGCCACAAGCAGTAGCCGAGCACGCAGTTGCATTGATTTTGACTTTGAATAGAAAAACCCATAAAGCCTATAATCAGGTACGTGAAAATAATTTTTCGTTACAAAATTTAATGGGTTTTAATCTTTACGGAAAAACAATTGGAGTTGTAGGAACAGGAAAAATTGGTCGTGCTTTTTGCTCAATTATGTTGGGTTTTGGTTGTAAAATTATTGCTTATGACATCAAGGAAAACGAACAAATGAAACGAAATGGTGTTCATTTTAAAACCTTTGATGAATTGCTTTCAGAATCAGACATTATCTCTATTCATTGTCCATTGAACCAAGTAACCAATCATTTATTTGACAAAAAAGCATTTGATAAAATAAAAAAAAGTACTATGATTATTAATACCAGTCGTGGTGCAATTATCAATACTAATGATGCAATAGATGCATTAAAAACTGAAAAAATAGGGTATTTGGGAATTGATGTTTATGAAAAAGAAAGTGATTTATTTTTTAAAGATTTATCACAAACAGTTATTCAAGATGATGTTTTTGGACGATTATCATCATTTAATAATGTTTTAATCACACCACATCAAGCATTTTACACACAAGAAGCAGTAACAGAAATCGCAAAAATAACAATTAAAAACTTTACCGATTTTGAAGATAATCGAGTTTTAGAAAACGAAATAAAAATTTAAAATAGTTTATAATGATACGAACAGCAAAAGCACATTGGGAAGGAAATCTCAAAGAAGGAAAAGGAACATTATCAACACAAAGTGGCGTTCTCGAAAG
>JANOPO010000053.1:0-47624 GCA_031422015.1 Flavobacterium sp.
ATTCCAACAAATCATTGGATATTCCATTCCTTGATCTTCAGCATTTATTGAGATCGCTTTTGGATAGGGATAATCAAACGTGTGATCGGAATAACTTTTTAAAGTATGCGCTACCATTCGTGTAGAATATTCTTCCCATAACGGATTTCCTTCTTTTGGATAAAGAGAAATTGCCATTGTATTTCTTGTAACTAATTTTACAGCCATGGCATCATAAATGAATTTTCGAGAGGTCGAAATTCCAAAATCACGCACGTTTTCGGCTCTAAATTTCCACGTTTTTTTCTTAGTAGAAAATAATTTTTCGGCTGCAACGGCTTCGGCTTGCGTAACCACAATGACAGGTTTATCAAATGATTTTTCGGCCAATGCATATCGGGCCACTTGCGCAGGTGTAAAAACTTCAGTTCTATTCAGCAAGTCGCCTGTAGCTTCCAAAATATGATCGGCTGGAACTGTAATGTTTACATCAAAATTTCCGAATGGCAATGCAAACTCGCCCGAACCCCAAAATTGTTGGTTTTGCCAGCCTTCAACATCATTATATACAACCATTCGAGGATAAAACTGCGCGATAACGTACAATCTATTTCCATCTTCAAATTGCTCATAACCAGAGCGTCCGCCGTCTAGTCGGTAATTATTAATGTTGTACGACCATTTTATAGCGAATGAAACTTTTTCTTTATGCTTCAATTGTTTTGGCAACTCGATTCGCATCATGGTTTGGTTAATGGTATATTTCATTATGTTTCCAGAAGCATCTTTAACATAATCGAGGTTAAAACCACCATCGAAATCTGCTTCAAGATATTTTCTTGAAAAATTTTTTGGCGCCGACGCAGGATCAGTAGTTTTATTTTCGATAAGCGGCGATAATGATTTTCTAGAATTTTGATTTTGATCCAGTTGAAGCCACAAATAATCTAATGATTCTTTTGCATTGTTGGTGTACGTAATGGTTTCAGAACCATATAATTTGCTGTTTTTATCATCGAGTTCAATATCAATTTTATAGTCAGCTTGTTGCTGGTAATATTCTGGTCCTGGAGCTCCTGAAGCCGTACGATACATATTTGGCGTTGCCAACAAATCGTACATTTGCTTGAATTTATCAAGATTTTTTTCGCTTTTGAGTTTTGGTGTTTCTTGTGCACAAATAGTTGTCGATACTAAGAAAACTAAATAACCGAAATTCTTCATAAATTGATTTGTTTTAAGCTATAAAAGTACTTATTTTAATTTAGATAGCTGGTGTAGAAATTATTTTAACATTCCTTTGATGGTTTCCGAAGTCAATAAAAGGGTTTGTTTTTTGTAATTGATGCTGAGTTGCACAATGTTTTGTTGCTCTTCGAAGAGTTCTGTTAAGGTTGCATTTGTGATCTCGAAGGTTGTAATTTTCGAAACATCGTCGCAATTGAAGTAGCAAATCAAAACGTTTTCATCCACTTCTTTACTCAAAAAACGCATGGGTTTTGGTTTTCCATTTACTTTCAAAATAATTTTTTCGGAAAGGTATTTTTTCAGAAATTCGATATCTTCAGGTGTTTCTGTATCTGAATTTATAGTAGATTTTCTATTGTATTTTTTAGAAATAGCAGTATTCAAATCTTCAGAAAAAATTCGAGTCGTAATTTCGATTCTTTTTTTGGAAGGATTAAAATCAATTTTATAAATTGCAATATAAAATTTGTGCATCGTAAACGACATTATTACCAATCCTATAAGTACAAAAAGTAGAAATTTATAATACTTCATCATTCGTCAAAATTAGAATTTTTTTTCAGAAATCAAATCCAGATATTTTAATGCCAACTCGCCCATTCTGAATTGTGCTAAAGTTTTATTTTTGGCTTTAATAGCGTTTAAATATCCTGAATCTTCAACAATGAAAAACTGGAATCCTTTGACGTATTCTAATGGAATTTTAAGATTGTTTGTAAAAAAACTTGCTTCAAAATAAGCATCGGTTTTTGCAATAGAAAATTCCTTTTTCTCGATTGCTACAATTTTTTCGAGCATTGCCGTTCGACCAGAAAGCGCGTTTATTAATGGATCGGCCGAAAATGTTATTCCCGATTTGAATGCCAGATAAGGATTTGCTGCAGCATTTAATTTTCGTTCGGCAGGCGTAAACGTTTTTTGTCCGCGAGGAATGATTCCCATGTCCTCGGCATTTATATGTTTGTATTTTACAACTACAACTTCTTTAAGTTGATTCATGATTGGATATAATTTTACAAAAAACAAAGATTTCTGAAAATCTTTTTCTTCCAATTTAATTTTTAAACCTTTATGATTTATCGATGAAAACATAATTGTATCTCCAACTGCAGCTGGAAAATTAAAAAATCCACCTTTTTCGGTAATCGAAACTTTTTGTCCCGACCCTTCGGGATTGAGATTGATGACATAAATTCCGTTATTATCTCCATAATCAGAGCTCACTTTTCCGTTCAGGATTTTTTCGGAACTTGTTTGTGATAACGAAAATATCGAAAACAAGAAAAACCAAATTTGTAGAAACTGTTTCATTTTTATTATTTCGGATTAATTGTAGCTAAGTATTTTTTTGACAAATCGACCAAAAGGAATTTGGCCAATGTTTTATTTTTAGTTTGTAATGCATTACTAAAAGCAACATCTTCAACACAATAATATTGAAAACCTTTTATATATTCCGATGGGATTTTTAAGGTTTCTATATAATATTTGTTTTCCAACATGTATTCAGTTCGAAACAAAGATTTTTCTTTTTTCTCGACTTCAATTTCTTTTTTAAGCATTTCTGTTCTGCCAGAAAAATGATTTAAAATTGCATCAATTGGTGTTCCCCCAGCAGTCAAAAGTTTTCTTTCGGCTGGCGTGTAGGTTTTTATTCCTTTTGGAATAATCCCAACAGATTCAGTGGTTATAGTACTTTTTTCAATGACAACTTCTTCTAACTCTTCGGTTCTAGAAAACATTTTGATGGTAAAAATTTCTTTTTCAAAATCTTCTTTTTGAATCGTATAATGTATTGGTTTTAGATTTACTGCCGAAAAAAAAAGTAAATCACCAACTGAAACTAAAAGTGTAAAATTTCCTTTAAGATCTGATACTGTGGCTCTTTCTGAAGTTTGATTACTAATATTTATTGATTCAGTTTCGACGCTATTTGTAATTATTCGACCAAGCATCCTTTTGGTTACCCCTTTTTGTGCTTGAGCAAAATTTGCAAACAATAAAAAAGTAAAAACAGTAATTGGGTAGGCTAGTTTCAAATTGGTTTGGTATAATGTATTTGTAAAAATATCAGATTGCAATCAAAATAAAGAGCCAAAACAATTGTAATATTTTGTTAATATTCCTAGCCTTAACCATCTTCTAAATAAAAGAGAAAGAAAAAATTTTATTCTACCAATATTTTATAAATTTGAATTCAATTTCAAAAAAATGACAAAAGCGATTATTGCAAGCACCTCAACGCTTCATGGAGGCGATTATCTTGAATATTTATTTCCTGTTTTAAAAAAGCATTTTGAGAAATGCAAGACCATTTTGTTTATTCCCTACGCACAACCAGGCGGAATTTCGTATGATGACTATACTTCTAAAGTTCAAACAATATTTGCAAAACTGAATATTGACGTTTCTGGAATCCATCAATACGATAACGCTATAGAAGCAATTCAAAAAGCCGAAGCAATATTTGTTGGCGGCGGCAATACGTTTTTGTTAGTTTCGCAATTGTATGAAAATAATATTAGGACAGTTTTATCTGATGCTATAATAGCCGGAAAGCCATATCTTGGTTGTAGCGCAGGAAGCAATATTACAGGAGTTTCGATGCAAACAACTAACGATATGCCGATAGTTTATCCGCCAAGTTTTGACACTTTGAGAATTATTCCGTTCAATTTGAATCCGCATTATCTGGATCCCGATAGCAATTCTAAACACATGGGCGAAACTCGAGAAACACGTATCAAAGAGTTTCATGCTGTTAACGAAACAGCCGTTTTGGGCTTGCGCGAAGGAAGTTGGTTGGAAGTTAACGGCAGTAAAATCACTTTAAAAGGAAATTTAACCGCACGACTGTTTAGAAAAAATCAAATTCCTGAAGAAATTGCAACAGAAACAGATTTAGTATTTTTATAGAAAACAAAAAATCCCCAACCTTTCGGTTGAGGACTTGGAGCGAAAGACGAGGCTCGAACTCGCGACAACCAGCTTGGAAGGCTGGAGCTCTACCAACTGAGCTACTTTCGCATTATACAGATGCAAATATAGTATTACTTTCGTTTGAACCAAAATTATTTTAAATAAAATAAAATTTTAATTTATTTATGAGTTAATGTATTCATTTGCCAATTGTTAGACCAACTTAGTTATGATATTTATCAAAAAAATAACTGCCAAAGAAACCTATTTTGTTAGAAATTGTGTGCTACGAAAAGGCAAACCTATTGAAATGTGCCACTTTGAAGGCGATAATTTGGAAACTACAATCCATTTTGGTTTGTTTGACGATGAAAATTGTGTCGGAATTGTATCGATATTTCAAAATAAAAATGATAATTTTGACCAAGATTTGCAATTTCAAATTCGAGGGATGGCTGTTTTAGAAACACATCAAAAAAAAGGATTTGGACAGCAATTAATTCGAAAATGTGAAATACATCTCATAAAAAAAATAAATCATTTAATATGGCTAAATGCAAGAGAAAATGCCGTTTTATTTTATTCGAAAATGGGTTATTCAACAGTTGGACAACCTTTTGAAATTGCAGAAATCGGATTGCATTATTGCATGACTAAACAAATAGCAGTTGTTGCCCATGAATAAACTTTACTTACTCTTACTACTAATCGTTTTTTCAAATTGTAAAAAAAACACAGAAAAAGTTTCGAAAAACTACGAAGCTTCTATGGTTGATTTTTCTGTTTTTGATACTAGTGTCAAAATAGATTCAATACAAATAATAGATTTAAAAAACGAAGATTTAAAACTATTTTATCGAAAATTTAATTACGAAACCGTTTGGCTTCTACTAGAAAATAGGCAGGCACTTATTGATGAAATTAGCTACTCGCTAGAAGATGGTTTGGATGTTGAAGATTATAATTTTTCGAAACTGAAAAATTACGAAAATAGCTATAATCGATTGTCCGAGAAAGATTTAATTGATTACGATATTATGCTAACCAATAGTCTACATGATTATTTGTCGCATTTGAATAATGGAAAAATTCTTCCCGAAAAAGTGTATACTGATTGGGATATCAAGAAAAATCAAAAGAACGTTAACAATCTTGTAATCAATAGTGTAGAAACTAGCAGTTTTAAAGATAACATTCAAAACAGCAAACCAACCCATGCCGTTTATGACCAATTGAAAAGAAGTTTACGGATTCTTCGTGATCTACCAGATACCAATTTTGAAACTTTTGATATCTACTCTAGAGCAGTGGTTTCTGGGAAATCGCCCAAAGTTGTCTTAAAGGTCAAAGAAAGATTGATTTTTTGGGGCGATATGCAGCAGACAGAAATTGTAACCGATAAAGTAGACAAAGACCTTTCAGACGCTTTAAAAAGATTTCAGTCAAGACATGGTCTAAAAGTCGATGGTGCTATTGGTCGAGGCACTTTGGACGCTATGAATTACACAAAAAACAAACGTATTGAACAAGTCATTGCCAATTTGGAACGTTGGCGATGGTTTGCTCGAGATTTTGGACAACACTATATTTTGACCAATATTCCTGAGTACAAACTAATGGCAGTAAAAGGTAAAGATACAATGCAAATTCAGTGTATTGTGGTAGGTAAAGAATCGAGAAGAACTCCTGTTTTGGAATCTCAAATTTCTAATATCAATTTGAATCCAAATTGGACCGTACCACCAACAATTCTTGCTGAAGATGTTTTTCCAGATGTTTTAAAAAGCAGAAGTGCGTTTGCAAAACAACGTTTGAAAATCTATAATTGGAAGAAAAAAGAAATCAGCGCATCGGAATGGAAAATGGAGGAAGCCGACAAATATCAATACATTCAAATGCCAGGAAGAAACAATGCGCTGGGTTTAATGAAAATTAACTTTCCTAACAAGTATTCCGTTTATATGCATGATACAAATCATAGAGATTTTTTCAAACTCAATTACAGATCCCTAAGTTCAGGTTGTGTTCGATTAGAAAAACCACTGGAAATGGCACATTATCTTCTTAACGATTCGATAAACTGGCCAATGAAAAAAATTAAAGATACGACAGATATCAACTATTATTTTAAACTCAAAAGAGAAAAAGAAAAAGAGTTGAATAAGAAAAATAATGAATTAATGTCCAAAAACCCAATGCTGGTTTTAACGCCAAAAAAACTGAAAGATCCTGAATTAAAAACAATTGTTATTCCAATTAAAGAACCAATTCAGATTCATCAATTGTATTGGACGGCTTGGGAAAAAAATGGAAAATTACAGTTTAGAGAAGATATTTATTGCTTGGATCAAGAGTTGTATGTAAAATTGCGGAAGCAGTAAAACTATACAATTTATAAAAAAAAATGAGAATTTAAAAGTTCACATTTTTATTATTTCAAATTCAGATTAAACAATTTTGGTTTTTCTGAAATAGGTTTTATCAGGATTGTAAATAAACAAACACGATCTGTTTTTGATTATTTTGATAATTTTTTTACTGAACTTATGAGGGAGCGCCGGACAACCTTGACTTCTTCCTAATAATTTATTGCTTTTAATATATGCTGGAGAAACATAATCCGCGCCATGCATCACTACATCTCTCAATCGTGCTTTATTATTAATTCCTTTTTCTAATCCATCAAGCTTCAAAGATAAGCCATGTTTTCCAATATAACTTTCGCCTGTTGTGAAAAAACCTAAACTACTTTGATTGGATTCTAATTTATTTGAAAATCTTCTCGCATAAGTTGTTCCAGAATTTACTCCATGAGCAACAAGTGTATTAAATAAAACTTTATTGTTTTCTAGATCAATAACCCAAAGTCGTTTCTTGTTAGATGGCATACTATAGTCAATGATAGTAAGTATATCTTTTTTTACTTTTCCTCTTTCTTTAAGGTTATAAAATCCTAAAAGTCCTTTGGAGAAACATTCAATTTTTGGCAACGCATTGTGGTTTCCATTGAGGTTATAATACAGTTGGTCGATCAAAACTAATTTGTCATCTGTAGTCATAGAGGACAAAACAACCTTTGAAGGCATAGAACTCGACTTTGCGTTTGATGTAATTGTCAACAAGCAAAATAAAAATAATACGATACTTTTCTGTAACATAATTTAATTTTATAGGTTAAATATTAGTTTTGGGACGACAAATGTAGAAACATATTTCTTATTAACAAACTTTTCAACATAAATTTATCGATAAAACGCAAAATTTAACGTTTAAGTGAATTTTTACAACCTTCACAAGCACTATTCAAGTAAATAAGTACAATAAACGTACCAATTGTTTTTTTAGTATCTGTAAAAAAAAGTCTCTATTTCTGTTTTCCATTTTACTTTATATTTAAGAAAACTGTAACATTTTAAAAAAAATATTGTCTGTTATTTGTACACCGATTGTTCTACATTTTTTTAATAATCGTATCATCAAATCAAAAACATGAAAAATCAAATCATTTTCGTTTTTTTTCTAACTAGTTTATTTTGTTTTAGTCAAAAAAAAACCTTGCAAACAAAATTTATTTCTGAGAAAATTAGCATAGATGCAAAACTTGATGAAGGATCTTGGGCAAAAGCCGAAATCGCAACAGATTTTGTTATGTTTAATCCAGATAATGGCAAACCAATAGCACAAAATAAACGCACGGAAGTAAAAATACTTTATGATAATGATGCTATATATGTAGGTGCAACTTTATATGATGACGAACCTTTAAAAATTTTAAAAGAATTTAGCAAACGTGATGAAACGGGTACTGCCGACTTCTTTGGAGTTTTTATTAATGGTTTCAACGACGGTCAACAGGATTTTCAGTTTTATGTTACGGCGGCAGATAATCAATCAGACTGTCAGGCCACTGACACCAATGGCGAAGATTTTTCATGGGATGCCGTTTGGCAAAGTAAAGCAAAAATCACAGATATTGGTTGGGTAGTAGAAATGAAAATTCCCTATGCCGCCTTACGATTTTCGTCAGAAAAAAAACAAACTTGGGGATTAAATTTTTTTAGAGAAATTCGACGTGATCGCCAAAAATATTCTTGGAATTTTATTGATGCAAAAATTGGATCTTTTGTACAACAAACAGGAATTTTAACAGGAATTGAAAATATTAAAACACCAACGCGTCTTTTCGTATTGCCGTACACATCATTTTATCTTAATGCTGATGCTGAAAACAAAACCAAAGGTACAGCAAAAGGCGGCATGGATATTAAATACGGAATTAATGATGCGTTTACGTTAGACGCAATTTTAGTTCCAGATTTCGGACAAACTGCTGTTGATCAAAAAATACTAAATCTTGGTCCTTTTGAACAGCAGTTTAATGAAAATAGATCGTTTTTTACCGAAGGTACCGATTTATTTAACAAAGGCGAATTGGTTTATTCAAGGCGCATTGGCGGCCGCCCACGATACCAAGCCAATTTATCAAACACTGAAGTTGAACTAGAAACACCATCAGCAACTAGTTTAATCAATGCAACAAAAATATCTGGACGAACAAAAAGTGGCTTAGGTATTGGGTTTTTAAACGCAGTTACCGAAAACACTTACGCTACCATCAAAGATACAGTTTCCGATGAAATACGAAAAGCACTAATTGATCCACAAACTAACTATAATGTATTGGTTTTTGACCAACGTTTTCGAAAAAATTCATCGGTATCGTTTATTAATACAAACGTAATTCGAGATGGATCTTACCGAGATGCAAATGTGGCCGCACTACTTTGGGATCTAAAAACAAAAGATAATACCTATGGTCTACAAGGATCAGCAAAATACAGTTATATAAACCAAGAAAAGGATCTAAATGGTTTTAACGGCAATCTAGAATTTAATAAACTATCAGGTAAATACCGTTTTGGTGTTGGTTCTGAAGTTTTTAGTCAGGATTTTGACACCAATGATTTGGGAATATTATTCGAAAATAATTATTACAACTTTTATGGAAATGCCAATTATCGAATATTAAATCCAACCAAAATATTTAATAGTTTTTCTATTAGAACCAATTTGTTTACCGAATTTCAGAAAAATACTGGCCAACTAAAAGTCAATAATCTGAATATAAATACAAATATATCTACCAAAAAAAACCACTATTTGGGTATGGGCATCAACCTAAATCCGCTAGAAGTTTACGATTATTATGGACCAAGAGCACAAGGTAGATATGCCATAAATCCAGGTCGTTACGGAGCTTGGTTTTTTATATCCACAAATTATAACAACAAATTTGCTTTTGATGCCAACCCGTATTTTAATCTATCTACTGAAAAATCACGATCAAATTTCGGATTTTCAGTTGGTCCGCGCTACCGCTTTAGCGACCGATTATTATTAAACTATAATTTTAATTACGACCAAGAAAAAAACGATAAAGCTTATGCAACATCAATCGCTAATGATATCATCTATTCTAAACGCGATCTCAAACAATTTACAAACACTATTAACGGCAAATATTCGTTAACCAGCCGCATGAATCTGAATCTTACTGTGCGCCATTACTGGTCTTATTCTGAAAATAAGCAATTTTATTTACTAAATTATAACGGTAGATTGTCTGACTATAACGCACCAGTTGCAAATCAAGATCAAGATTTTAGCGTTTGGAATTTCGATTTAAATTATTCGTGGTGGTTTGCACCTGGAAGCCAAATGTCAGTTTTATATCGAAATACGGCTGGCGTTTTTAGCGAATCAATCAATCGAAATTTTAATAAAAACATTGATACAATTCTTAATAATCAAACCTTAAGTCATACTTTATCAATAAGTATTAGATATTTTATTGACTATAATCAAACCAAAAATTGGTTATAATTGTTTATTTTTGGAGCTATTTCCCGCTAAACACTTCAATCTTTTCTTTTTTTAAAGAAAAAAAGAAAAGGATTTCCGTTACTATCTGGGCTAAAAAATCGCAAAATGAATAAAAAAGTAATCCTTATGATTCTTGACGGTTGGGGAAAATCGCCCGATCCAAAAGTATCTGCCATCGATAATGCCAATATTCCGTTTATAAACTCGTTATATAAAAAGTATCCAAGCGCACAACTTCGCACCGATGGCTTGCATGTTGGATTACCCGAAGGTCAAATGGGTAATTCTGAAGTTGGTCATATGAATCTTGGCGCTGGCCGAATTGTCTACCAAGATTTAGCAAAAATCAATCTAGCAGTCCAAAACAACACCTTGAAAAACGAACAAGTGCTGATCGACGCTTTTCAGTATGCCGCAACAAAAAATGTAAACGTCCATTTATTAGGTTTACTGTCAGACGGCGGCGTACACTCGCATACTAGCCACCTGCGAAGCCTTATCGATGCTACAGAAACCTACAACCTCAAAAAAGTTTTTGTCCATGCCTTTACCGATGGTCGTGATGTCGATCCAAAATCAGGGCAAAAATATCTAGAAGACTTAGAAAAATACATTCAAAAAACATCCGTAAATATTGCCTCAGTAATTGGTCGCTATTATGCCATGGATAGAGACAAACGCTGGGAACGTGTTAAACTAGCTTACGATTTGTTGGTAAACGGCATTGGCCAAAAAACCACAAATTTATCTGAAAGTATTCAAGAAAGTTACAATAATGCGATAACCGATGAATTTATAAATCCATTACTAGCCGTTGATTCAAATAACAATCCTTTGGCAACGATTCAAGAAAACGATGTGGTTATTTTCTTTAATTTCCGAACGGATCGTGGTCGCGAATTAACCGAAGCTTTGTCCCAAAAGGATTTTCATGAACAAAACATGCACAAAATCAACCTATATTATGTAACATTGACCAATTATGACGAAACGTATCAAAACGTAAAAGTGGTTTATAATAAAGACAATATTACCCAAACTTTAGGGGAAGTTTTAGAAAAAGCGGGTAAAAAACAAATCCGCATAGCCGAAACCGAAAAATATCCGCACGTTACTTTTTTCTTTTCGGGCGGACGAGAATTACCTTTTGAAGGCGAATCCAGAATTTTAAAAAACTCTCCAAAGGTAGCTACTTACGACTTGCAACCCGAAATGAGTGCCTACGAACTTACGGATGCTTTGGTTCCTGAACTTGAAAAAAGAGAAGTCGATTTTGTTTGTCTCAACTTTGCCAATGGCGATATGGTTGGTCATACTGGCATCATGGAAGCCGCTATAAAAGCTTGCGAAGCAGTTGACAAATGTGTCGAAAAAGTAATTACAATTTCTTTGGCAAATAATTATACCACAATCGTGATTGCCGATCATGGCAATTGCGAAACGATGATCAATCCTGACGGAAGCCCAAACACGGCGCATACGACCAATCCTGTACCGATTATTTTGGTTGATCCAGAATTAAAAACAATTCACGATGGCGTTTTGGGCGACATTGCTCCTACTATTTTGGAGTTAATGCAAATAGAAAAACCAGCTGTTATGACTGGAAAGTCTTTGTTATAAGACATTTTTAAAAGAATTTTATTTTACCAAGACCTCAAATATTGAGGTCTTTTTTTTTAAATCAAGAGTTTTTTATTGGTAGGTTAATGCCTTCAAAAAATTCTTCTAAAGTTATTTCTAATAAAATACAAATTTTGATTAATGTTTTTAGTTCAAAATTCACACCAGTTTCTAGACGCCAATAGGCAGATCTGCTCATGCCTAGTTCAAAAGCGATATGCTCATAATTGGAGTATCCTTTACTTTTTCGCAAATCTTTAAGTCGATTTGCAATAACGATAAATACAGGTTCTTCAATTGTTGAAACACTTTTTTTCATGCTCCAAAGTTCAAAAAATTGTATTTTTTAAGGTATTCTAAAATAAAGTACACTATATAATAGTATTTTTACCACATTTGAATTGTTAATTTTTAAAATCAAAATTTCATGAAAGCAATTAGTTGTGTTTTTTTTACTATTTATATTCTCTCTTGCAGAAATCAGTTATGGACAAATTTCAAACCTCGGCACAAATACGCTAACAAGTGGCGGAGCTGCCCCCCGCTGCCGCGCGAATCCTTTCGCGTGGTAAAATAAAATTAAAACAAATTTTCTACAATTGTAATAAAAAAAGGTAAGTGAGTAGAAATTATAAATTCCATAATCCAAAAGGTTTATATTTTGTTTCTTTTGCAGTTGTAGGCTGGCTTGATGTTTTTACGAGAAATGATTATAAAGATATTTTAGTTGAAAGTTTACAATATTGTCAAAAAAATAAAGGTATGGAAATTCATGCTTGGTGCATTATGACCAATCATGTACATTTGATTTTTAGGAGTATAAATGATCAAAATCCTGAACTTTTATTAGGTGATTTTAAAAGATTTACAAGTAATAAAATTATTACAGCAATACAAGAAAATCCAAGAGAAAGCAGAAAAGAATTTTTGCTTGAATTTTTTAAAAAAGAAGCAGATAAAAGTTCAAACGTAAAGCATTATCAATTTTGGAGACATGACAGCAAGCCAATTGAACTTTGGAGTAATAAAGTTATTCAACAAAAAATAGCATATATTCATAATAATCCTGTTGAAGAAGGAATTGTTTTTCGAGCAGAAGATTATAAATACAGTAGTGCAACTGATTATTCAGGAGAAAAAGGGTTGTTAGATGACATTTGTGTTTTTCAATTTTTTGGTTTGTAAAATAACCACGCGAAAGGATTCGCGCGGCAGCGGGAGGATTCGCGCGGCAGCGGGGGTTTTTTTTCTAATACCAAAGTAAAGGCGATGGTCTACCGACCTCGCAGCAATTTTAAAATTTACCTTTTATAAGTTTATGCCGAAATAAAGGTTTAGAAACAAGACGGCAGACTTCGTAAAAAGTCGAGCAATACATCACCAAAGCCTATAACGAACTCAAAGACTTATCAACAGCCAGTTTAGTAGCCCAACGCATGGACAAATACAGCAAAATGGGGGAGCACAAGGAGTAAAATTCTTATAATCAGTACAATCCGTCTTATCAATTGATTTGGCGGATTTTTTTTGACTTATTAACAAAAAAAATGCCTTATCAACAAGTTTTTAGAAGCAATTGACTAATAAGTCAATTTCTTTATTTTTACTAAAAAAACTACTTTAGCAAAATGGAATTTCTCAAAAATATAAACCCAACTCGCATTGATAAAACTACAATTATCAATCTCGAAAAAGGCAAACTCCCACCACAAGTACTCGATCTTGAAGAAGCAGTTCTTGGCGCCATGATGATTGATAAAAAAGGAGTTGATGATGTGATAGATATTCTTCAAGCTGATGCATTTTATAAAGAGGCACACAAACACATTTTTGAAGCAATTGTGCAGTTATTCACAGATACGCAACCTATTGACTTATTAACAGTTTCTGCCCAACTCAGAAAGAATGCTAAACTTGATTTGGCTGGAGGCGATTTTTATTTAATTCAATTAACCCAAAAAATATCATCCTCGGCACATATTGAGTTTCATTCTCGCATTATTCTGCAGAAATTCATACAACGAAGCTTAATACGAATTTCATCAGAAATTATCGAAGAATCGTATGACGAAACAACTGATGTATTTGATTTGCTGGACAAAGCCGAATCTAAATTGTATGAAGTTACTCAAGGAAACATCAAACGAAGTTCTGAAACGGCGCAGAGTTTAGTAATTCAAGCCAAGAAGCGAATCGAAGAAATCGCTGGAAAAGAAGGTTTAAGTGGTGTTGCGACGGGTTTTAATAGTTTGGATAAAATTACTTCGGGATGGCAACCTTCCGATTTGATAATTATTGCAGCTAGACCAGGTATGGGTAAGACAGCGTTCGTACTCTCAATGGCACGAAATATCGCTATCGATTTTGGACATCCTGTAGCATTATTCTCACTCGAAATGTCATCGGTACAATTAATTACACGTTTAATTTCTTCAGAAACTGGACTTTCATCTGAAAAATTGCGTACTGGGAAACTTGAAAAACACGAGTGGGAACAACTCTCCATAAAAGTAAAAAATCTCGAGAAAGCTCCATTGTATATCGATGATACACCATCACTGTCCATATTTGATTTGCGAGCAAAATCCCGTCGATTAGCATCGCAATACGGCATAAAATTAATTGTCGTTGATTATCTTCAATTAATGACAGCCGGAGGAAACAACGGTAAAGGAATGGGAAATAGAGAACAAGAAATTTCTACAATTTCTAGAAATTTGAAGGCCTTAGCCAAAGAATTAGCGATCCCAGTAATAGCACTTTCGCAATTATCTCGTGCTGTTGAAACTCGTGGATCGAGTAAAAGACCTTTGCTATCTGATCTCCGTGAATCTGGAGCAATTGAGCAAGATGCCGATATTGTATCCTTTATTTATCGGCCAGAATATTACAAAATTGATGAGTGGGATGATGATGAACAAACACCAACTGCTGGTCAAGCAGAATTTATTATTGCAAAACATCGAAACGGTTCGTTAGAAAACATCAGACTAAAATTTATAGGAAATCTTGGTAAGTTTGATAATCTTGAAGATTTTTCAGCAAGCGATGACTATTTGCCGTCAACTATGAATACGGGTCAAGAAGATAATCCATTTATGACCAAAAATTTGCCATCGCCAAATGAGGCTTTTGGTAGTAGTTCAAATTTTGATGACGATAGTGATGTGCCTTTTTAACCTTTATTCAAGCAATGGATAATTTATACCTAAATGTCAATTTTATTCTAATATTTGTCAATTTCATTCTCTGTTTTTTAAATTATAATAAATTGGGTGATGCTTTTAAGATTATATGTTTGTATATGGGCTTTATATGCTTGTTTGTAGTATTATTAAAGTTTTCATACCAAAAAAATATTCACAGTTTTTTTGTTTCTCATATTTTCTTTTTCGGACAATTTTTTTTCTTAAGCACTTTTTATTCCAAAATAATGCGAGACAAATTGCAAAAAAAAGTTATTTTTTATACACAAATTATTCTGCCAATATTATTAATAATCCAGTATTTACTTCACCCAGAATTGTTAAATAAATTTAATTTATTCGAAATTTACACCATTTCATTTCTAATAATTGTCTATGTATTATTTCATTTT
Source organism: Flavobacterium sp. (assembly GCA_031422015.1). Lineage (GTDB taxonomy): Bacteria > Bacteroidota > Bacteroidia > Flavobacteriales > Flavobacteriaceae > Flavobacterium. The sequence goes on from JANOPO010000053.1 coordinate 15,251, forward strand.
TATGATATGCTAAATGTAGAAAAGTATTTTTTTTACAACAGTGTTGCCATTTTATTGTATCAATTAGGCACAGTAATCTTGTACTCAACAGGAAATTTGTTTTTAGCACATAATCCAAAAATAAATCTTTTTACATTTGATTTAATAAATATACTAGGGATCGTGACACAAGCAATTGCATTTATCGGATGGAGAAATTATTATCTCACGAAAGCTCAAAATGGATAATACAAAACAAATAGACGAAATAAATAAAATCATTGCATACAATTCTGTTTTTTTTGTCATGTTGGCAATTGTTGTAATTTTATTTTTTTATTTTTCGAGAAAGAAAATTTTTGAAAAGAGTGAAGAAAATAGAATATCAGATTTGCAACATCAACAAGATTTAGTAAATGCAGTTTTGACAACTCAAGAAGTCGAACGTGTAAGAATTGCGCAAGACCTGCATGATGATATTAGTTCCAAACTGAATGTAATATCACTAAACAGTTATTTAATTCAATCAAAAAATATTAGCAAATCAGAAATTTTAGAGATATCAAATAAAATAATAACATACACGCAAAATGCTATCGAAAGCTCGCGCAGAATAGCACATGACTTATATCCGCCAGTGCTTCAAAATTTTGGATTATCAGCCGGAATAGAAGAATTATGTATCGAGTTTAGTAGCGCAAAAACTGTTCAGATATATTATAAAAGTGAGGTAAATTTTAAAGATGTATCTTTAGACAAGCAATTACATCTTTTTAGAATTGTGCAAGAGCTTATAAACAACTCTATTCGACACGGAAAGATTAAAAATATTACAATACTTTTTTCTAAAAACCAGCAATCGTTTACTTTTTTTTATTCTGATGATGGAATTGGATTTGATTTATTAAATTTGTCGAGTACAAAAGGTTATGGATTGAAAAATATAGAAAGTAGAGTAAATTTTTTAAATGGAAAATTAAGAATAAAATCTTTTTTGAACCAAGGTATTGAAGTTGAATTTGAATTTTGATTAAAAATAATGAAAAAAAATATAAAAATACTACTAGCCGATGACGAAATTTTATTTCGAAAAAGTATATCTTTTTTATTACAAAAAGAACATAATATCAGTATAATTTTTGAAGCTTCTAGCGGAATAGAGATTTTAGAATATTTGGATACAAGAAAAAAACATCCTGATATTATTTTGATGGATCTAAAAATGCCCGATTTAAATGGGGTAGAAGCCACAAAAAAAATACAAAAAAAATATCCAGATATAAAAATTATAGCCTTGACAAGCTATAGTACCAGTTGTTTTATAGCCAACATGATACAAGTTGGTGCCGTTGCCTATTTAATAAAAAATGCGACACCTAATGAGGTTATTGAAACCATAAATGAAGTTTATAAAAAGGGTTATTTTTACAACCAAGCCGTCATGGATATTATCAATGAAATTAAATTTACACCCAGCAAAAATTTTTCTGATCAAGATGAACTAAGTATTTCAGGGCGAGAAATTGAAATTTTGCGATTAATTTGTTTTCAGCTCAACAGCACTCAAATTGCAGAAAAACTAGAAATAAGTGCTAGAACTGTTGAAAATCATCGCTTTAATTTATTAAATAAAACAAATTCCAAAAATATCGCTGGTATGGTCGTATTTGCGATTCAAAATAAAATAATTAATCTTGAGGAATTAGCATTTGAGAATAACTTAATATCTCTTGATTTTCAAAGTTTGTAAACTGAGTAATCTAGTTATATTAGGCATGAGTTTTGTTATAATTATTTTAATAATAAATAAATTTAAGTGTCATTGTATAAACTAATATTTTGTATTTCGTTTTTTTGGATGATCCCTTGTCAAGCAAGTTTTATATTGTTGCCAATGGATGATATTACACAAAAAAACCATCTTAAGGCCTACGGAGTAACCTATTGGGCAATAGATAAAGCCTATAAAGCTAGCTGGTTGCTAAACTACAGAGGCGGCTCATTTATGTTGGCAGATGCGCCAGAAATTAGAAAAGAATGTCAAATTCGAGGCGTAAGTTTCGAAGCCATTTCTGATGCCGAAGCCATGCAAATTCTTGAAGAAATCGCTAGTCCGTCTCAAAACATGGAAGTTGTAGCGCTGGAAAAAGCACCAAAAGTAGCAGTTTATACACCTAAAGGAAAACAACCTTGGGATGATGCGGTTACGATGGTCTTGAAATATGCTGAAATTCCTTATGTTGAGGTCTATGATGAAGAAGTCATGTCAGATCAATTATTACTTTATGATTGGTTGCATTTACATCATGAAGATTTCACCGGGCAGTACGGAAAATTTTATGCGGCATATCGCAACGCACCTTGGTACATAAGCCAGAAACTTGAGGCAGAATCGCTAGCCAACAAACTTGGTTTTAACAAAGTATCTGAAGCTAAGTTAGCTGTTGCCAAAAAAGTACGAGATTTTGTTATTGGAGGTGGTTTTATGTTTGCCATGTGCTCTGCAACCGATAGTTTTGATATTGCACTTTCTGCTGATGGCGTTGATATTTGCGAACCAATGTTTGACGGCGATAACAGTGCTCCCAATTATCAAGCTAGTATTGATTATTCGAAAACGTTTGCCTTTAAAGATTATATTGTAGACCGAAAACCAGAGCATTATGAGTTTTCTAATATTGATATGACCGAAAAACGCAGCATTCCGATGGAGAAAGATTATTTCACTTTAATGGATTTTTCGGCCAAATGGGATGTAATACCAACTATGTTATGTCAAAATCATACCTCGTTAATAAAAGGGTTTATGGGACAAACTACTTCGTTTGAAAGACAATTAATAAAATCAAATGTATTGGTTTTGGGCGAAAATCAAATAAATGAAGAAGCACGTTATATTCATGGTCAAAAGGGAAAAGGTTTTTTTACTTTTTATGGAGGTCACGATCCAGAAGATTATCAACATCGAGTAGGCGATGAGCCAACAGTTTTGGACTTACATCCTAACTCGCCAGGTTTTCGATTGATATTAAATAATATATTGTTTCCTGCTGCGAAGAAGAAAAAGCAGAAAACATAATTTTTTAAATTCAAACAATAAATTATATTGCTAGATATATAGGATTAGATTTTTTTATTTTTAATAACTTTTTTATAATTAATTTTAGTGAATAATTTAATTGTTATTTTATTAGTTGTTATTTCAACTTTGGGTTTTTCTCAAGTAGAAATTAACACAACAATACCAGCTTCTCAACTTGATATAAAAGCAAGTAATCCAACTTTACCGTCTAATATTGACGGAATTTTGATTCCTCGAATAAGTTCTTTTCCAATTGTTAATCCCACAATTGCACAAAATTCAATGATGGTTTATTTGACAACATTATTTTCGGGTAATCCTCCTGGTTTTTATTATTGGGAAAATTCTTCAAATTCTTGGATTCCGTTGGGAGGCAAAGTCGGATGGGGCTTAAATGGAAATAGTACTACTAATAGAGATTTTTTAGGAACAATTAACGATAGAGATATTATTTTTAGGAGATTTAATGTTCGTGCTGGATTAATTGGAATAACAAATACATCGTTTGGGGAAGAATCTTTAAAAGCAACAAATAGAGGACTTTTTAATTCAGCTTTTGGAAGTTACTCTTTAAATAGAAATTCTACAGCCGAACAAAACACTGCAATAGGTAAATCTGCATTACGGCAAAACATAACTGGTTCAAGAAATGTTGCAGTAGGAACTGCAGCAATGTATGAAAGTTTGGCGGGAAATGAAAATTTGTCAATCGGTCCTTTGTCTTTGTATTTTGCAAAAGGAAACGCAAATGTTGCTATTGGGTTTGAATCACTTTTTCTGCTTAATAATCCTGGCGATAAAAATACAGCAATTGGTGCAGGTTCCGGAAAAAATTTACTTTCGGGAAATAATAATTTAATGATTGGTAATGAAACAGATGTACCCAGCAATATGGATAGTAATCAAATGAACATTGCTAATACTATTTATGGATCTGATATTGGTTCTGCAAGTTCAAAAATTGGTGTTGGAGAATTATTTCCTCAAACTAAACTAGAAATTAATGGTGCAATTACTTTAAAAAATATAGGGAAAAGCGAAAATGCAGTTAATTTAATCACCGTAGGCGACCGATCATATATAAAAATTAATAATACATTAGGAATTGGACAACTTAGTATAACTAATGGTTTGTCTGTAGGGCAACTTTTATATATACAATATGACGATTCGGTTGGAAGTTGCCTTGTTGTGGACAGTTCAAATATTAATTGTGCAGGTTTTTTTAATATGAATGGGCAAGATTTGGCACATTTTATTTGGGACGGTTTTAAATGGGTATTGGTTAGTTTCTCTAATAATAACTAACTTATATAAAAAGGCAGTTCATTTTTTTTAATATTTTAAGGAGCCAATCTTCTTCTGGAGTCTAAAGCATTAGTTTTTCGTATTGTTTTTGTAAAAAATTATTTCTTTTCCAAATCTCAGATTCTTTTGGGTAGTAACAATAGTGTTATTTCTGCTGAAATTGCACAATTCTATTTTGATTTGTACGTAAACTCGATCTGATTTTAGGCTGTTTTGAAACTTCGTCTATATTTGATGGTTTACAAGTCCGGTATTTTTAAAGCTATTTAAAAAATCTAAAACGTCTATTGTAATTTCTATTTTTTTGTATGAAATGATGCCTGAGGCTAAGAGATAACCCTTATTACGACTAGTATTTTTATTGAATTGGGTTTTTAGCCTTGATAGAAATGGAAATACTTGCGTTCTGAAACTGATTTTTTCTTGTCGAAAAACAACGACCAACGGAAGTTCGTTTTTTGGCTTAGAAAAAACGGTTTCAGAACGTAAGATTGGAATGTATAGCAGGATTGGCTTCTACTTATTAGTATCAATCACTTTACAAAAGTGTATCCTTTGTTCGGAATATGTTATAAGTATATAATTCAACTACAAGCATCTAGCGTGAGCGTCCACGCGCGTGCCAACAAAAATTTAAAAACTTAAACATTATCTTTCGAGTGTGAAAGCTCGCACTTGAGATGGAAAAACGCTCTTGAATAATTTCTTCTGTTTTTGTTTCTAAATTGATTATTTCAAAACCTAAATATTCCCTTCCTCATTTTCTTTATCTAAATATTCTTGTACAATATTAATAGCATTGGTCACTACATCACTCAACGCCGTAATATAACTGCCGTCTGCCGCATGGTCAATGGCGTGTTTGATGGCTTCGGTTTCTAGCGGAATAACTTCGTGGGTAACTTTCTTGCCAGCTTCTGCAACGCCTTCCAAAATCAAATCTATAATTTCTTGCTCGGTACGACCACGCAAGTATTTTTCTTGTCGGATAATAATATGATCAAACATGCGTCCTGCAATCAAGCCACATTCTTTAATATCTTCATCACGACGGTCGCCAACACCAGCAATAATTCCGATTTTTTTGGTAGCTTCTACACTTTCTAGATAGCCTTCTACAGCTCTATAACCTGCTGGATTGTGTGCAAAATCAATCAAAACTTTAAATTTCTTAAACTCAAAAATATTCATTCTACCTGGTGTTTGTGCCACACTCGGAATGAAGGTTTGCAAGGACAAACTAATATCTTCAGTTTTAAAACCATACAAATAACTGGCCAATGTTGCTGCCAAAGCATTGGCAATCATAAATTTGGCTTTTCCGCCCAAAGTCAGCGGCACATGTGTAGCGCGCTCCACACGAATTTTCCATTCGCCTTTTTTGACTGTTATATATCCGTTTTCATATACAGCAACGGTTTTTCCTTCTTTACATAATTTTTTAATTAAAGGATTATTTTCGTCTAAAGAAAAATAGGCAATATTACAGCTTAATTCGTTGGCGATTTTCACACAATATTCGTCTTCGGCATTTAAAATGGCCCAACCGTCTTTTTTTACGCTTTTGACAACGGTTGCTTTAACACGTGCTAAATCTTCTAATGTATTAATGTCGTTCAAGCCCAAATGGTCTTCTTGAATATTCGTAACTATTGCAATATCACAGCGACTAAAACCCAATCCTGAGCGCAAAATTCCGCCACGAGCGGTTTCAAGAACAGCAAATTCCACGGTTGGATCTTTCAAAATATATTCAGCAGAAACTGGTCCCGTCGTATCGCCTTTTTCCATCATATGGTTCTGAACATAAATACCGTCAGAAGTTGTAAAACCTACTTTGTAACCATTATTTTTTACAATATGCGCCAAAAGTCGGGTAGTTGTGGTTTTTCCGTTGGTTCCTGTAACAGCAATTATTGGAATGCGACTTGGTTTTCCCGGTGGATATAACATATCGATTACTGGTGAAGCTACGTTTCTAGGCAAACCTTCTGAGGGTGCTAAATGCATACGGAAACCTGGAGCTGCATTGACTTCGAGTATACAACCGCCATTTTCTTTGAGTGGTTGTGTAAGATTTTCGGCCATAATATCTACACCACAAATGTCCAAACCAATCACTCTTGATATGCGTTCGCAAAGAAAAATATTTTCAGGATGCATCATGTCCGTTACATCAATTGAGGTGCCACCAGTACTTAAGTTGGCAGTCGATTTTAAGTAAACAATTTCGTCTTTTCTAGGAACAGTATCGACGGTATAATTCAATTTTTCTAATAAATCTTCGGTATCACGATCAATCTCAATTTCGGTCAATACATTTTCATGGCCATAGCCACGACGAGGATCTTTATTGGTTTCAACAATCAATTCTTGAATGGTATTTTTTCCATTTCCAACAACATGAGCGGGCTCTCTTTTGGCAGCAGCCACCAGTTTATTATCGATTACCAAAACTCGAAAATCATGTCCTGTTATAAATTTTTCTACTATTATTCGATGGCTATATTTCTTGGCATATGCCAAACCTTCAATTGCTGCTTCTCTGGTTTTCACATTGATTGAAGCGCCTTTTCCGTGGTTTCCGTCCAATGGTTTTAATACGATTGGATACCCAATTTTTCTAATCACTTCGTCCAAATCTTCTTCGTCTACGCATATTCCTCCGTTTGCAACAGGAATAGATGCAGCATCCAACATTTTTTTTGTTTGTTCTTTATTGCAAGCTATATCTACTGCAATACTGCTAGTTTTGCAAGTAATTGTTGCCTGAAAACGCATTTGGTTAATGCCGTAACCCAATTGCACTAAAGAGTTGGTCCCGAGACGAATCCACGGAATATCTCTTGCAACTGCTTCTTCAACAATACTTCCTGTACTTGGTCCAAGGCGCACGCGATCTCGAATAACACGCATTTTTTGAATATCCGCTTCTAGATCATATTCAGTACCTGTAATCAAGGCTTCGGCAATCGCTACGGCACTTTCGGCAGCAAACATTCCAACATTTTCCTCGGTATAACTAAAAACGACATTGTAAATCCCTGGTGTTTTGGTTTCGCGAGTACGTCCAAAACCAGTTTCCATGCCTGCAAGAGTTTGTATTTCTAACGCAATATGCTCAATCACATGACCCATCCATGTACCACGATCTATACGAGAGAAAAAACCACCACGAGTGCCTTCTGAACAGCGATGCTCTATCATTGTAGGAAACATGGCTTCTATACGTTGCCTAAAACCTTTGATTTTATTGGTTGGTGATTGCTCCATTTCTTGAAGATCAAGACGCATTTGAATTAATTTTTTGCGTTGCACGCTCCAGATATTTGGTCCACGAAGGGCTTGTATTTTTAAGATTTCCATAAGTTTTGTTAGTGTTTTTTGTACAGGTTACAATGAACTTGTTAAAAATAGAAAATTTTTGTTATTATATAGTGTTTTTGTTTTTTATTTTATCTTTTTTGTTCCTTTTTAGAATTTTAGAAATCATGAAACCTCTTTTAATTGATCTTATTTCTTATTTTTTTATGATTTCAAAAAAATAAATCTAATTGATAAATTGTAATTATTTGAAAAAAATTTAAAAAAAAACCGTCTCAAATTTTTTTTGAGACGGCAAATTTAAACAGATTTTATGATCATTAGTAAAAATTATTTAAAATTTGCAATACCTGTTTGTAGCCAATTCTCGTACGTTTGAATATTGGGATTATAACTAGTTGTAGGAGTTTCAAAATTTAGATTATTACCATCGGTATCAATCAATACATAAAGTGGTTGTGTATTTGTTTTATATGTATTTATCATAAAATCTGTCCATTTATCACCAAAAGTAACAATTTCAGAACCAGATATTTTCGAGATAAACTGATCTTTAATTGGCATTTCTCTTTTATCATCAACAAACAATGAAATCAGAACTACATCGTTATTCAAAATTTTTAGAATTTTGTCATCAGACCACACTGTATTTTCCATTTTACGACAGTTTACACAAGCATATCCAGTAAAATCTAATAAAATGGGTTTTTTGATAGACTTTGCATAATCGATACCTTTTTGATAATCAGTAAAAACGATTATTCCGTGCGGTCCAGATTCTGCGCCAGCCGGCAATTTTTCTGCAGAAGTAGTTGCTGACAGTAGTCCTTTTGGACTTTCACTGTATGTTTGCGGTGGTGGGAACGCATTTATTAATTTCAGAGGTGCACCCCAAAGTCCAGGAATCATATAAACTGTAAAAGTTAAAACTACTATGCCTAAATACAATCGTCCAACGGAAATTGATGTGGTTGGACTATCGTGAGGCAATGTTATTTTGCCCAATAAATATAAGGCTAGCAATCCGAAAATTGCAATCCAAATAGCTAAGAAAACTTCTCTTTCTAGGAAATGTGTTTGCATCACTAAATCTGCATTTGATAAAAATTTGAATGCCAATGCGAGTTCTAGAAAACCTAAAACTACTTTTACAGTATTGAGCCAACCTCCAGATTTGGGTAACGAGTTTAACCAACCGGGAAACATGGCAAATAACATAAATGGTAATGCTAATGCGAGAGAAAAACCAAGCATTCCGACGATTGGTGCAATACCGCCTTTTGATGCTGCTTCAACCAATAACGTGCCAACAATTGGACCTGTGCATGAGAAAGACACTATGGCCAGTGCTAATGCCATGAATAAAATTCCGATAATACCGCCTTGGTCAGCTTGCTTATCGATCTTATTTGCCCAAGAATTTGGCAACATAATTTCAAAGGCGCCCAAAAAAGATGTTGCAAAAAACACTAAAAGCAGAAAAAATATAATGTTAAAATAGACATTGGTCGACAATGCATTTAGAGCATCTGCACCAAATATCCAAGTTATTAAAGTGCCCAAAACTACATATATAAAAATTATTGACATACCATATATAAGTGCGTTAGAAATGCCTTGCGATTTAGTTTTGCTTTGTTTTGTAAAAAAACTAACTGTCATCGGTATCATCGGAAAAACGCATGGAGTAAGCAATGCCGCAAATCCGCCGAGAAATGCCAAAATAAAAATTGTCCATAGACTTCTATCGTCAGATTTATTTGAATTTTGCTTAGAAATAACTTTTGGAGATGCAACTACTTTTTTTTGAATTTTAGAATTTACTGCTACGGTTTTTTTAATAGTATCAGAATCATTTTTGGAAGCTGGTAATTTTCTAACTTCTTCTACTTTGCTAATAGGAATATCAAAATTGAAAGTTTTTTTATCATTTATACATGACTGCTTGCAGACTTGATACTCTAAAATTAGTTTAATTGTACTTGTTTTTGGATTTAGAATTTTAACTTTTTGAGTTACAGTTACTGTTTTATCAAAGTAATATTCATCCACTTCAAAAGTTTCATTAAATGTTTTTTTGTAGGGTGACTCTTTGGCTGGACCAACTAGTTTATAGTTTGATTTCTGATTTTCGAAAGTTAAAAACATTGGTAATGAGCCGCCATCTGGCGTAAACTGGGAATAAACATGCCACTCTGGATCAATTTTTCCGTTGAAGACAAGATTAAATTCAGTATCAGAAATTTTTTCGGTTTTAGATGTCCATTTTACAGGTTGCAAAACTTGCGAATGTGCAACAGTGGCTATAAAGCACAAATTAATTAGTACCAGAATTTTTTTCATTATTTTAATATAAGTTGTAATTTATTTTTTGTTGATTTATCTATTCTGAATCGTTCATCCTGGCGATACCCAATAATCCAAACTATTTGATTATTAGATGTTACTATCCAAATTTTATTTTTTTCTAAAATTGATAACTTTTCGTCTTTAAACAACTTGCTAACTTTTTTGGATTTCCCATCCATTCCGAAGGGTTTAAAATTATCGCCGGCATGCCAATTTCTGATTTCTAGAGGAAAGGTTAATTTATCTTGATCAACAAAAATACTGTTTTGATCAGTATCTTTGATTTCTTGTATTGGCAATAGTACTAAATTTATAGGAAATTTAACTTCAAATTGATTTTTTTCAATAAAAAAAGAGTTGCTATCTTGTTTATTTGTCAACAGCGATAAAATTAAAAAATCTCTATTTTTTATGATTTGATATAAATCTGATGCTACTTTTTTACCAGATTGCGCGTCAATTAAATTATAAATATCGTTCCATGATTTAAAATTATATTCTTTCAACCAGTGGTATAAATAAGATTTGTAATTGGGTAAGAATCTCAGCTTGGTTATATTAAAATGGATTTCGTCGCTAATATGCTCGGCAATTTGTTCATAAAAAAAAACGGTAGCATCTTCTACCATAACTTGTGACTCTTGCAAATAGGATTGTGTTTTTTGAAAAGATTTTAGAAACGTTGGGCTAATTTCAATCAATTCTGGAATAATGTGCTGACGAATTTTATTTCGTAAATAATCATTTTTAGCATTGCTTGAATCTTCTCTCCATTTGATGTGATTTTCTTTGGCATAAACTTCGATTTCTTGGCGAGAAAATATCAAAAGTGGTCGTATTATTTTATCATTTTGAGCAGGAATTCCAACTAGGCCGTCTAGACCAGTTCCTCTCGAAATATTGATGAAAAAAGTTTCAAGACAATCATCAAGCTGATGCGCTGTGAGTATATAGTCAAAATCTTTTTCAATTAATTGTTCTTCAAACCAGTCGTAGCGCAGTTCTCGGGCTGCCACTTGTATAGAAACTTTATTTTCTTTGGCATATTTTTTTGTTTCAAAATGTCCAACAGACCACGGAATTAAAAATTTGTCGCCATGATCCATCACAAATTTCATGTCGGCATCACTTTCTGCTCCACGAAGTTTAAAATTGCAATGTAGCATTCCGAAATTATACCCTAATTTAGTGCACAAGTCAACCATAACCATGCTGTCTATGCCGCCGCTTGTGGCCAAAAGGAGATTTTTATTTTTTAAAAAAGGAAATTTAGCTGCAAGATGTGATTTAAATTTCTGAATCATTTTCAAATATAATTATTAAAGTTGAAATTAGGACAAAACTTCAAACATAGCTTTTGCTTTTAGTAGGCATTCCTTATATTCTTGCTCAGGATTTGACAACGATGTGATGGCACTACCTACAGAAAAAGAAACGTATTTTTCTTCTTGATTAAATAAAATACTGCGAATAACAACGTTAAAATCAAAATCACCATTTGGTTTAAAATATCCAAAAGATCCGCTGTATAAACCTCGTTTAGTTTCTTCCAAATCATCAATAATTTGCATAGCTGAAATCTTTGGAGCCCCAGTCATGCTGCCCATCGGAAAAGAGGCTTTTATTGCGTCAATTGCTGAATAATCGGGATTCAATTTAGATGAAATTGTAGTTATCATTTGATGAACTTGCAAAAATGAATACACCTTGCAAAGTTCTTCAACTTGCACGGATCCTTTTTGAGCTGTCCTAGATAAATCATTGCGAACCAAGTCGGCAATCATAATATTTTCTGATCGCTCTTTCGGATTTTGAGCTAAATCTAATTTGGATTTTTGGTCTTCGTCGTAATTCAAAAACCGTTTTGATGTTCCTTTTATAGGCTGCGAGATCAAATTTTCGCCGTCTTTTTTCAGATAGCGTTCGGGCGATGCAGAAAGTAAAAAGTACTTGTTATTTTTAAAAAAAATCGAAAAAGGAGCTTTTGAAATTTGGTTGAGATTATGATATTTTTCAAGTGGATTTATCATTGCATTTTTAGCAAAAAATTCCATGCAAAAATTAACTTCATAAATACAACCTTTTTGGATATGGTCTATTATTTTTAAAATCTTAGAATAATAATTGTCTTTTGATATTTTTTGTTCAATTTGAAACGAACTAAATGACATTAAAAGTTCCTTTTCTTTATGCTCCATGCGATTTATTTCGTCAAAATCAGATACTAATTCGTCATCACACATATTGAGATAACATATTTCTATATCGCTATCCTTTATTAAAAATAATTTTTTAGGCTGAAAAAAAAATAAATCTGGAAAATTTAAACCATCAAAATTCATAGATTTCAAATTTTCGATATTGTTTTTTAGATCATATGACAAGTAACCAAACAGCCAATCTTTGGTAGTTTGCTGGTACTGTTTTAAATCTTCAAAAGCATTTGCATAATCTGTTTTTATAGATGTAAAAGCATCTATTGCAAGCACGCAATCATAGCTATAAAATTTATCTTTGTGGCTATTTGAATCTAAAAATACTACTTCGCGATAGTTTTGCGCCCAAGCCAAAAGATTTTTTTTAAATGTTATTGGATCAGAAATTGTTTTATGAATTGATGTTCTCAAGAAATTAGTTCTATTTATTATTAATTTTAGAAATATTGATGTATTTTTTTCATTATTTAGTCTGTAGAATTTTAGTTTTTTCAAAATTCATCAAAAAATCTATCATAAACCAATTGTTAAATCAATTCTTTTTCTGAGAGTTGCTTTAAATATAGTTCCTTATAATAGCCATCAATTTTAATTAACTGACTGTGAGATCCTTGCTGAATAATTTGTCCGCCATTCAAAATTATAATTTTGTCTGCATTTTTTGCAGACGATACTCGATGGCTAACAATTATTGTTGTTTTATTTTTACATATTTCCAATAAATTATTCAAAATTGTTTCTTCGGTTTGGGTGTCAACTGCAGATAGACAATCATCGAGAAGTAAAATTTGTGGATTTTTGATTATTGCTCGTGCTATTGAAACGCGTTGTTTTTGTCCTCCAGATAGCGTTATACCTCGTTCGCCAAGTATTGTTTGATATTCTTTTGCAAATTTGATTATATTGTCGTGCACATCTGCTTTTTTTGCTGCTTCAATAACCTCTTGGAACGTTGCATTTTCTTTACCAAATTTTATATTATTTTCAATAGTATCCGAAAAAAGAAATGCATCTTGAGGCACGATTCCGATATTATTTCGTAAATCATATAAATTTATTTGATTTATTTTTATTGAATCTATCAATATTTCTCCATGTTGCACATCATAAAGCCTACTTATAAGAGAAAGAATCGTTGATTTGCCTGAGCCAGTTTTACCTAAAATTGCTAATGTTTCGCCTTTATTTACAGAGAATGAAATATCTTTTAATGCATTTATATTTGTATCATCAAAAGTAAATGAAACATTTTTAAATTCTATCGATCCGTTAATACTTGATTTTTGAGGATGATTATTGACAATATCTGGTTGAATTTTCAAAAACTCATTGATGCGTTTTTGAGATGCAGCCGCTTCTTGAACCATTGACGACACCCATCCCAAGGACGCAACTGGCCATGTAAGCATATTGACATATAAAATAAATTCTGCAATTATACCAATACTTTTTATACTTCCGTCAATGTACATCATACCACCAAAATAAATTACAATCAAATTGCTGACTCCAATTAGTGCGAGCATTAGAGGCCCAAACACTGACTGTACTTTTGCCAGTTTCATACTTTTAGATTTACTTTCATTTGATAGATTCACTAAGTTTAGCTGCTGTTGATTTTCTAGGGAATACGCTTTTATAACTCGTATACCCGAAAAAATTTCTTGCGTAAAACTTGAAATTTTCGACAAATATTCCTGAAAAACTGTACTTCGTATATTTATTTCGGTACTTAGTTTAAAAATTAAATACGACAATATTGGCAAAGGCAACAAGGTGTATAAAGTTAATTTTGGCGACACATTATACATGTAGCCAATAACGATAGCAAAACGTATAAATGTATTGATCGTGTACATAACCGCTGGACCAACGTACATCCTAACTTTGCCAACATCTTCACTTATACGATTCATCAAATCTCCAGTTCGACTTTGTTTATAAAACTTTTGTGAAAGATCTTCGTATTTTTTAAAAATTTCATTTTTAAGGTCAAATTCTATGTGTCTAGAGGTAACAATTAGGGCTTGTCTCATAGCAAAAGTTAAAATTCCTGCCATGATAGCTGTGGCTACAATTAGCAGCACGTTAGCTATGAGTTCATTTTTCACAATTTCTAAGGAGCCATTATTGGCAAACTCTTCAATGCTTTTGAAAGATTTACTAATTAATTTTGGAGTAAAAAGTGAAAAAACCTGAGCTGTGATCGTTGTAAGAATTCCAAACAGAAAACTTAACTTATATTTTATAAAATATTTATTTAAATACTGTAATTCTTTCATTATAATGGATAAAAATAATTTTTTATGACAACTTTATTGTTAAATAATAACATAATATTAAATTTTAGAATTACTCAAAAAAAGGCATTAAAGTTATTAAATTACTATTTTTTGATTAGAATAGTGAGTTATTTTGATTTTAATCTTAGTTTTGCCCTAGGTTTTTGAGAAAGCATCAAAATTTTAAAATTAAAGTATGACCACTGAAATCACTACAGCAAAAGAACTTCATAAAATTGATCCAGTTTTCGGACAAGTATCATTTGATAATCATGAACAAATCGTTTTTTGCAATGACAAAGATACAGGTTTAAAAGCAATAATTGGAATTCATAATACGGTTTTAGGACCTGCTTTGGGAGGAACTAGAATGTGGAAATACACCAATGAGTGGGAAGCCTTAAACGATGTGCTTCGACTATCTAGAGGAATGACCTATAAATCAGCAATTTCTGGATTAAATCTTGGTGGTGGCAAAGCTGTTATTATTGGAGATGCTAAACTTGATAAAACACCGGAATTAATATCCAAATTTGGAGAGTTCATAAACAGTTTGAGCGGAAAATATATTACTGCAGAAGACGTCGGAACTACAACACCTGATATGGATTTGATAAGAAAATCAACACCATTTGTGACAGGAGTTTCGGAAGCTATTGGCGGATCTGGCAATCCCTCGCCAGTTACAGCATATGGCGTCTACATGGGAATGAAAGCAGCTGCAAAATACCAATTTGGGTCTGAAAAACTAGAAGGTAAGAAAATTTTAGTTCAAGGAATTGGAAATGTTGGAGAAACGTTGGTTGATTATTTAACCAAGGAAGGAGCTGTGGTTCAAATTGCCGATTTATATCAGAGTAGACTGGACGAAGTAAGCAAAAAATATAATGTTTCGATTTTTACTGGTGAAGATTTATATGCCGCCGATGTAGATATATACTCACCATGCGCGCTGGGCGCTACTATTAATGATGATACTATCAATAGAATAAAAGCTAAAATAATCGCTGGAGGAGCAAACAATCAATTAGCAAATGAAGTTGTTCATGGTCAAATTCTTAGAGAAAAAGGAATCTTATATGCTCCGGATTTTTTGATCAATGCTGGAGGAATAATTAATGTTTATGGCGAAATTGCAAAATACGACAAAGCGGAGGCCATGCGAAGAACCGAAAACATTTACAATACAACTTTATCAATTTTTGATTTAGCAAATTCCAAAGGTTTAACTACTTACCAAGCTGCTTTGGCAATGGCTGAAGAAGTTATTGAAATTAGAAAAAAAGAAAACCAAAAATAATATCGCATTTCATTATAATTGTTATTTTTGCACCGCGCTATTAATATTCGCAAAAGCAATATCAAATAAAAAAGTTCTTACAAGTGCTAAACAGACGACATATTCGAGTTAAAGTGATGCAATCTATTTATGCAATGCATCAAAACGGTTCTGATAATTTAGAAAAGGAAGAAAAATTTCTTGTCTTTAGCATCGAAAATATTCAGGATTTATATCTAACAATGATAGCAGCACTTATTGAAATTCAGAAAAACGAAATAATTTTTCTTGATAAGTCAGCCGCGAAACATCTTGCAACTTCCGAAGAAAAAAAACCAAATAAGAAATTTGTTGATAATAAATTTTTTAAAATTTTGATTGAAAACCAATCAATTAAACAAGATTTAGAAGACAGAAAAATCGATACTTGGACACAAAACAACGATTACATACTGTTACTATTAGCAGCAATAAAAGCAAGCGACTTGTATAAAAATTATATGAGCAATCGTGCTACTACTTTTCAAGATGATAAGGATTTTATTATTGCCATTTACGAAGAAGTAATTGCACCTAACGAAAAGTTATACGATTATCTGGAGGATAAAAAATTGACTTGGGTTGATGACATACCAGTTGTAAATACTGAAATTGTCAAACAGCTGCGATCAATAACATCTGAAAAAGACACCAATTTTAAAGTTCCAAAAATATATAAAGACACTGAGGATAAAGAATATGTGAGTAATCTTTTCAGAAAAACAGTATTGAACGAAAAAGAATTAGCACAAGAATATGTTGATAAAACTCCAAACTGGGACATTGATCGCATCGCAGAAATTGACACCATTATTTTAAAAATGGCAATTTGCGAATTTTTAAAATTTCCTTCAATTCCTGTAAAAGTAACAATCAATGAATATTTAGAAATTGCGAAAGAATACTCAACTCCAAAAAGCAGTATTTTTATAAATGGAATTTTGGATAACCTAGTAAAAGAATTTCAGCTTAACGGAAAATTATTAAAAACAGGACGTGGATTAATGCAATAAATCATGATTAAAAAAAATATTTTAGTAGTAACTGTTATTACTTTTTTAAGTTTAACGTCTTGCCAAAAACAAATAGGTGTAGACCCAAATACAGGATTGTTGCCTGCTACTACTTCTGAAAGTACCGTCCAACCCGTAAAATCAAATTTACCAGAAACTACTATGACGTTCGAGAAAGATGTACACGATTTTGGCACGATAGCAGCTGGTGACGTAGTTAATTACACTTTTGTTTTTACCAATTCAGGCAAAAACGATTTGCAAATTACAAATGCTGCTGGATCATGTGGTTGCACCGTGCCAGAATATCCAAAAGAAATCATTAAACCTAGTGAATCAGGGAAGATCAAAGTATCATTTAACTCGGCAGGAAAATCAGGCAAGCAAGAAAAATCAGTAACAATAACGGCTAATATCGCTGGTCATTATCAAATAGTTCGAGTCAAATCAAATATAAAACCCAAAAATTAAATAATCTTTATTATGCAACAATTACAACAAGTTTTACCTTTTATATTGATGTTCGTCGTGATTTATTTTTTCATGATCAAACCGCAACAAAACAAAGCCAAAAAAGAAAAAGAATTTGAAAACGCACTGAAAGTCGGGGATAAAATCATCACTAAAAGCGGCATACATGGCAAAATTGCTGAATTGGCAGACAGTACAGTAATCATCGAAACAATGTCAGGAAAACTCAAAATGGAACGTTCTGCAATCTCATTAGACATGTCAACGTCGCTGCAAAAAAAATAGTTTAATTTTTATTAATTAAAAAAACTGTTACATTAAATTAGATTGTCCCCACAAAGTTAGACACTATTTGGGGGCATTTTTATTCACACCAAATTAATAAAGTTACTTCTGATGTTCCATCTTCTATTAATAAATTATCAGATAAAGTAGTTGGAGCTGCACTGCTAACAGAACAAAAATAATCTTGAAAGCCACTGTAACAAAAAGTTGCAACTTAAAAATACATAAAGTAATCAGTTTAATTTATTTTTTATATCAGTATAATGATTTAAAATTTAAAATTGAAACCGTAAATTGTAAGTTCTACATTGTATCTTTGTATCTCTAAATTTTGAAAAATGGAATCGGTTTTAGAAAACACATTACCCGTCGGAAAGCCAAAATGGTTGAAGGTAAAATTGCCTATTGGCGAAAAATATACCGAACTACGCGGACTGGTCGACAAATATAAATTGAATACGATTTGCGCCTCTGGAAGTTGCCCTAATATGGGCGAATGTTGGGGTGAAGGAACGGCAACATTCATGATTTTAGGAAATATTTGTACGCGTTCTTGCGGATTTTGTGGCGTAAAAACAGGTCGGCCAGAAACGGTAGATTGGGACGAACCCGAAAAAGTGGCCCGCTCTATAAAACTAATGAAGATAAAACACGCCGTTGTAACCAGCGTAGATCGCGACGATTTGAAAGATGGTGGCTCAATTATTTGGATTGAAACCGTAAAAGCCATTCGCAGAATGAATCCGACCACAACTTTAGAGACGTTAATAGGAGATTTTCGTGGTGATACCCGAAATATTGACCGTATTGTAGAAGCCAATCCAGAAGTAGTTTCGCATAATGTAGAAACCGTTCGTAGATTGACTCGCGAAGTTCGAATTCAAGCAAAATATGATCAAAGTTTAGAGGTTTTAAGATATTTAAAAGAAAAAGGAATAAAACGAACCAAATCGGGAATCATGCTCGGACTTGGCGAAACCGAAGAAGAAGTAATCCAAACCATGAAAGATTTGCGCACAGCAAATGTTGATATTGTTACGATTGGACAATATTTGCAGCCAAGTAAAAAACACTTGCCAGTAAAAGAATTTATTCATCCAGAGCAATTCGAGAAATACGAAAAACTAGGCAAAGAAATGGGTTTTCGTCATGTAGAAAGCGGTGCTTTGGTTCGATCGAGTTATCATGCGGAGAAACATATACTTTAAAATTCCAATTTTTCAAAATTCCAAACCTCAAACTATAAAATCTATCCAAAAGCGTAGCTTTCGTAGCAAAGCTTAGATCTATAAATCTCTGTGTTTTAAAATTTTGTAAACTTCTAAACTTCTAAACCGCTAAACTTTTTAGATTGAAAACAAAAATAGCCATAAACGGATTTGGGCGAATTGGTCGAAATCTTTTTCGATTGTTACGCAATCATCCCACGATTGAAGTAGTTGCTATAAATGACATTGCCGACAATAAAACCATGGCACATTTAGTTAAGTATGACAGTATTCACGGTATTTTGCCATGTGTCTGTGCGTTTAACGAAACATCGATTATTGTTGATTCAAAACCCTATTTATTTTTTCATGAAAAAGAAATTTCGAATCTTGATTGGAAAAAATTAGATATAGATATTGTTATTGAAGCCACCGGAAAATTCAAAACTTTCGAAGCCATAAACCAACATATCCTTTCTGGAGCCAAAAAAGTAATTTTGTCGGCGCCATCAGAAGTTGACGCTATAAAAAGCGTCGTGCTTGGCGTAAACGAGCATATTCTTGACGGAACCGAAACCATCATCTCTAATGCCAGTTGCACGACCAATAATGCTGCGCCAATGATCAAAGTCATTGAGAAACTTTGCGGCATCGAGCAAGCTTATATTACTACGATTCATTCCTACACAACCGATCAGAGTTTGCACGATCAGCCACATCAAGATCTGCGTCGCGCGCGCGGTGCAAGCCAAAGTATTGTGCCAACAACAACTGGAGCCGCAAAGGCTTTAACTAAGATTTTCCCGGAAATGGAAGGCAAAATTGGTGGTTGCGGCATCCGTGTTCCCGTTCCGGATGGTTCGTTAACAGATATTACGTTCAATGTCAAAAAAGCCGTTACGATTGAAGAAATTAATGCCGCTTTCTTAAAAGCATCACAAACCAACCTTAAAGGAATTCTTGACTACACCGAAGATCCAATTGTTTCGGTCGATATTATTGGAAACAGAAACTCCTGTTTGTTTGATGCGCAACTCACTTCTGTAATCGACAAAATGGTCAAAGTTGTGGGTTGGTACGATAATGAAATTGGCTATTCGTCTCGGATTATTGATTTAATCATTTATATAGAAAAAGAAACTAAATAGTTAAAAAAATGGATTCAAAAACTAATAATGCAACTCGGTTTAGAGAAGTTATTTTATACGGAACTTGGATCGCAAACACCAATTTTAAAGAGCAATTGTCAAACATAAATTATGAACTTGCGATGGCAAAAATTGGAACTTTAAATCCAATTGCAATTTTGACACAGCATATTCATTATTATATTGCCGGAATAAATACTGTTTTTGAAGGTGGAACTTTAGATATTAAGGATAAATTTAGTTTTGATTTTCCTGAAATTACGTATCAAGAACAATGGAAACAAATATTAGAAAAACTTTGGATTGATGCCGAAACGTTTGCGAATTTTATTGCTGATTTTTCTGATGAAAAATTAAATGAAGCCTTCGTTGATGAAAAATACGGAACCTATCAACGGAATATTGACGCTATGATAGAACATAGTTACTATCATTTGGGACAGATTGTTTTGATTAAAAAAATGCTTTTGGCTGAAACGCAACTTTAGATTTTTGATTTTATAAAATCTAAAATGGTTTTGTCAAAATTTTTTCGATCAACGATAAAATCACTTTTTATTGGTAGATAAAACAATTGATTTTCCGGTAATTTTCCTTTCAAACGTACATAATCTTTTTCGGTAGTTACAATCAAGTTATTTTGTGGTTTTGTTTTTATTTCTTCAATGTCTTTATCAGAAAAATCATGATGATCGGGAAATTCCAAAATAACATCATTTCCCGAATTCAAATAGTCAAAAAACGGTTTTGGTTTGGCAATTCCAGCTAATAAAATTTTTGATTTTTGTTTTATTTCGGCAACAGCAATTTTATTCAATTCAGAAAAAACAAAAGAATCATAATTAATATAAGAGAAAAATAGTTTCTGATTTTCTACTAAGGATAATTTTTTCTTCACCCGATTCATTTCATTTTCCGACAATTCTTTCGGGCATTTTGTAACCACGATTATCGAAGCTCTTTTTGCACCATTGCTGCTTTCGCGCAAATTTCCTACAGGCAAAACAAAATCATCAACAAACAAGTCATTATAAGTGGTCAGCAAAATATAAAAATCGGCTTTCACTTTCCGATGTTGAAACGCATCATCCAGCAGAATTATTTCGGGTTTGTTTTCAGAATGTACTAATTGTTCGATTCCATTTTTACGATTGGCATCAACGGCAACTTGAATTTCAGGAAATTTTTTATAAAATTGAAAGGGTTCGTCGCCCAAAATATCGGCATTCGAATTTTGATTTGCCAAAATAAAACCTTCCGATTTTCGTTTGTAACCTCTACTTAACGTGGCTATTTTATAATTAGAAGATAATAATCGAATTAAATATTCAATTTGTGGCGATTTTCCAGTGCCGCCAACACTCAAATTGCCAACAGCAACAATCGGAATGTGAAATTGGTAGGATTTCAAAATTCCGTTATCAAAACAAAAATTCCTAATAGCAATGAACAACCAATATAAAAGAGAAAACGGAAATAGAAGTTTGCGAAGTAGGTTCATAGTTTAATTATCAGTATAGTAACCCATTGCAGAAACTACAAAAACAGTAACAATTTCTTGCTCTACTCTATAAATTATTCTATCTTTTTGATTTATTCTTCTCGACCAATAACCAGCGAAATCATGTTTTAATTCTTCGGGTTTTCCCTCACCAAAAAATGGATGTTCTGTGAGTTCTAAAAGTATTTTTTCAATTTTTTTTATTGATGCTTTATTACCAGATTTGTGATGATTTTTTAAATCCTTTTTTGCCTCAAGATCAAACTCTACAATATACTTCCCCATATATCATTTGGATTTAATCGAGTGGTTTTTCCGTTTTTTATATTTTGTTCTGCTTTTTTTATTTTTTCAATAAATTCAGTACTATAAAAAGTTTTCTTATCATCACTTTCTATAATTTCAACATCTTTTTCACCATTAAAAAACGTTTTGGCAAACGACAAGAAAGCCTTTCCTTTTTTGGAGCGTTCGTTAATTTTAATAGTAAGTGTTGTCATAACCTAAAATGTTTAGAAATACAAATATACAAAAAAACGAATCGTTTTTATTTTTTTCAATATATATGTAAAAAGCACTATTTTTGTATTTTATTCTCTAATGAAATCACTACTATTTTTTATTTTCTTTTTCCAAATTAGTTTTGGGCAATTCGATAACGATCAATTGATTTTAAAAACTATCTTGACCAATTATTACAAAAACGAAAAAATAGTAGTAAAAGACCGAAGTCAGTTATTGTATTTGTTTTGCAATAAAGCTAACAATACTGCCGAAATTTTTGAAGCCATTAAAGATAAAAAACTGCCACAAGTTTTTTTTAACGAAATAAAAACAGCACTCAAAAACGATGTTTCAAAAACCAATTGGCAAGCAAATTTGAATGCGATTTATGCTAAAGATACTTCAAAATTAAAACAGAAAATCGGTACGTGTCACGATCTCGAAAGTTATCAAACCATTTCGAAAAAACTAAATCTCAACAACCAACGATTGCTAATTATTTGTCAACCCATTTATTATTCCAAAAGTAATTTGGCACTCGTAAAAGTTACATTTTATCGAAATATTGAACATAATAATGGTGTGATTCTTTTGCTAGAAAAAGTAGATAGCAATTGGGTTATTAAAGAATATTTAAACAAGTGGGCGACTTAAAAAATAATAAATGAAAATAAAAGCACTCTTTTCAATTTTTGAACAACTAGCACCTCTTGCATATGCCGAAGACTTTGATAATGTTGGTTTGTTGGTTGGAAACGCTGAAAATACTATAACCGGAATTCTAGTTTGCCACGATGCATTAGAAAATGTTATCGACGAGGCCATCGACAAAAACTGCAACTTGGTAGTTAGTTTTCATCCAATAATTTTTTCGGGATTAAAGAAAATTACAGGTTCTAATTATGTTGAGCGAGTTGTTATGAAAGCCATCAAAAACGATATTGCAATTTATGCCGTTCATACCGCTTTAGACAATCATCCGCAAGGCGTTAACAAGATTTTTTGTGATGCTTTGGGATTGATTAATACTAAAATATTAGTTCCAAAATCCAATGTCATTCAAAAACTAATAACCTACACTGTTCCGGATAATGCACAAGTTATTAGAGACGCCCTTTTTGAAGCTGGCGCAGGACAAATTGGCAATTATAGCGAGTGTAGTTTTTCGTCTACCGGAATCGGGACTTACAAAGGCAATGACAATAGTAATCCCGTGTATGGTGCAAAAAATGAACTATCGCAAGAACACGAAATTAAAATTGAAGTTACTTTCGAAAAGCATTTGCAATCCAAAATTTTGAAGGCTTTGTTTGCGAATCATAGTTATGAAGAAGTGGCCTACGAGGTTTATGAAATTCAAAATGCGCATCAAAATATTGGGCTCGGAATGATTGGCGAGTTAAAAAAGCCGATGAATGAAATCGATTTTCTAAATTTTGTAAAAACCCAAATGCAATGCGGAGGCATTCGACATTCACAATTTCTCAACAAAAATATCAATAAAGTCGCCGTTCTTGGCGGATCGGGAAGCTTTGCAATTGCAAATGCCAAACAAGCTGGAGCCGATGCTTTTTTAACAGCCGATTTGAAGTATCACGATTTTTATCAAACAGATAATCAATTACTTATGGCAGATATTGGGCATTATGAAAGCGAGCGATTCACAAAAAATTATATTGTTGATTTTCTTAGGAAAAAAATCACTAATTTTGCAATCGTTTTATCAGAAGAAAATACAAATCCAGTTAAGCATTTTTAAAATATGGCAGCTACAAAAGAATTAACCGTTGAAGAAAAGTTAAGAGCATTGTATGATTTACAATTAATTGACACCCGAATTGACGAAATCCGTAATGTAAGAGGAGAACTTCCTTTAGAAGTTGAAGATCTTGAAGATGAGGTTGCAGGTTTGAGCACTCGAAACGAAAAGCTAAAACAAGATTTAGAAACCATCGAAGAACTTGTAAAAGCGAAGAAAAACGCTATTGATGAGCATGGCGATGCGATAAAAAAATATACAAAACAACAAGATGCCGTTCGTAATAATCGCGAATTCAATTCGTTGACCAAAGAAGTTGAGTTTCAGGAACTCGAAATTCAATTGGCTGAAAAGCAAATTAAAGAATTGCGTGCCTCAATGGAGCACAAAAAAGAAGTGATTGCAAGCTCCAAAGATAAATTAGAGCAAAAATCAACACACTTGAAGCACAAAAAAGCCGAGTTGAGCGATATCATGTCAGAAACCGAGAAAGAAGAAAAATTCTTATCTCAAAAATCTACAGAGTTTGAAGCTTTAATCGAAGAGCGTTTATTGAAAGCTTACAAACGTATCCGTGGAAGCGTCCGTAATGGTTTGGCAGTAGTTTCAATCGAGCGTGGCGCATCAGCAGGTTCGTTTTTTACAATTCCGCCGCAAACACAAGTAGAAATTGCAGGTCGTAAAAAAATCCTTATCGACGAGCATTCTGGTCGAATCTTAGTTGATACTGCCCTTGCAGAAGAGGAAAAAGAAAAAATGGATAAATTATTTGCCACGATATAATTTTTGAAATCCCGATACTTCGGGATTTTTTTATTTAAAATTCCAAACTAAAGTTATTTCCTTTGAAAATAAAAAAAATTCAGTATCTAATTCTCACAAAATCTATAGGTTTTTATATCAATACTATCGGAGTATTTTTTCCAAAAAAAGCGTCGAAAATAGCCTATAAACTATTTAGTCAGCCTCGAATCGGAAAACTCAATCCTTTGGCGATTCCAGATTTTTTAGAAAAGGCGAAAAGCAGAATACTTGATTATCAACACCATAAAATTCAAACCTATACTTGGAAAGGCAATCAAAATGTAATTTTGTTGGTGCACGGTTGGGAAAGTAACTCGACGCGTTGGAAAAAACTTTTTCCTTATCTCCAGAAAACTGGAAGCACCATTATCGCCATAGATGCGCCAGCTCATGGTCTTTCTAGCGGCTCAGAATTCAATGCAATTTTATATTCCGAGTTTGTAAAAGTTGCCGTCGATACATTTCAGCCAAATGCTATTATTGGTCATTCGGTTGGCGGCATGTCCAGCTATTATTACCAATACAAGCATCAAAATCCAAAAATACAGAAACTAGTTTTGCTTGGCGCACCTTCCAATTTGCGTGTAATTTTCAAAAATTATGTTTCGCTTTTGAGTTTGAATTTCAAAATGGAAAAAGCCTTAGAAAACTTTTTTATCACTAAATTTCAGTTGCAACTCAATGATTTTTCGGGCGAAATTTTCTGCAAAGAAATTCAAACTGAAGCAATAATTGCGCATGATCTCAAAGACAAAATTGTTTCGTTTTCTGAAGGCAAGAAGATAGCAAAATCTTATACAAATGCTCGATTTATAACCACAAAAGGATTTGGACATAGCCTTCATCAAGAAGAATTATACCACGAAATTCAGGTTTTTTTATCAGGAGCATAATGCCTTTTGTCAACCCGAGACTTTCTACCTGCTGTCATCCCAAATCTCTTGTCGTTTTGAGAAACGACAAGAGGATTTTCCGTTCCATCAGGGCTATAAAGAAGCAAAATTTTGTGTTTGAAAAGCTATTAAATCGTTCAATTATTTTCGTATTTTTACAACTCAAATAAATAGAAATGCAAGCACAACTTTCGTCAGAAATACTTCAAGAATTAGAAACTATTGTTGGTACAAAATTCATTTTTACCGATCAAGAAACCTGTAACTATTATGGTCAAGACGAAACCGAAGATTTTGTTTTTCCGCCGCATGTAGTACTGAAACCTGCAAATGCTCAAGAAATATCAAAAATTCTTCAAGTAGCCAACAAATATAAAATTCCAGTAACGCCAATAGGAGCAAGAACAGGATTGAGTGGCGGATCACTTTCAATATACAAAGGCATTGGACTTTCGACCGAGCGATTAAACAAAATTCTGACTATCGACGAGCAAAATCTGCAAGTTATTGTTGAACCAGCTGTTATCACCCAAGTGTTGCGCGAAGCTGTTGCCGAAAAAGGGTTGTTTTATCCACCCGATCCAAGCAGCCAAGGCAGTTGTTGGATAGGTGGTAATGTTGCCGAAAACGCTGGCGGTGCACGAGCCGTAAAGTATGGCGTAACCAAAGATTATGTTTTGAACCTCGAAGTTGTGTTGCCGTCGGGCGAAATCATTTGGACAGGAGCCAATACACTCAAAAATTCAACAGGATATAACTTAACACAATTGATGGTTGGTAGCGAAGGCACTATTGGTGTAATTACCAAAATCGTGATGAAGTTACTTCCAAAAGTAAACCATAATGTCTTGATGTTGGTTCCTTTTTATAAAGCAGAAGAAGCTTGCAAAGCTGTTTCGGACATTTTTAGAGCTGGTATTGTGCCAAGCGCATTGGAATTTATGGAACGTGATGCTATTGATTGGACTCTAAAATATAACAACAATAGTAATGTTATTGTAAAAGATGCCGTAAAAGCGCATTTGCTTGTTGAGGTCGATGGCAATTATCCAGATATTTTGATGCAAGAAGCCGAAAAAATTATGACGGTTGTCGAGCAATTTGAAATCGATGAGGTGCTTTTTGCAGATACTGAAGACCAAAAAAATGCCTTATGGAAACTCCGACGTTCGGTTGCAGAAGCCGTAAAAGCAAATTCGGTGTATAAAGAAGAAGATACTGTTGTGCCACGCTACGAACTACCAAAATTATTAGCTGGCATAAAAGCGGTAGGTCAGAAGTACGGATTCAAATCGGTGTGTTATGGTCATGCTGGCGACGGAAATTTGCATGTAAACATCATAAAAGGCGAAATGACAGACGACAATTGGCAAACGCAAGTCCCACTTGGAATTCGAGAAATTTTCGAATTGACAGTTTCTTTAAAAGGAACCTTATCTGGCGAGCACGGTATTGGATTGGTGCAAAAAAACTATATGGACATTGCTTTTTCTAAAACACATCTGGAGCTCATGGAGCGCATCAAGTTTGTTTTTGACCCAAACAACATTATGAATCCGGGCAAGATTTTTCCAGATTAAACCAAAAAAAACCGAAATCTAAATTTTTAGATTACGGCTTTAAAATAAAATTCAACTATCAAAGATGATTATTGTGCTATTGTTTCAATCGAAATTCGTAATTTCTAATTCGTAATTGAAACTTAATCTCTTTTTGGTGCGTTTTTCTTTTCGCGCTTTTCTTCCTTCTTTTCTTTTGCGGTTTTTAGCGGTTCTTTTTTTACTGTTTTTTTTGCGTCTTGACTTTTTGCCATGATTTTATTTTTTTAAAGTTTATTTCAGTTTTGTTTTGTAAATATAATAAAATAATTGAAAATCTATATTTTTCGAAATTATTTATTTCTCATCAATTTTTTGGCAATTACTATCAAATTTTCCTGGTTTTCATCGACATACGCCAATCCTGCTTGAATCAAATTTTGAATGTTTTTCTTGGTAGTATCATCCATTTCGGGCGAAGCATCTTTGAGTGCTGGCATCAAGCGATGATAATTTTGATAATTAGTTACGCCCAGCGTCTCGTACATTTTGCGTAAATGATAATCGACAGTTTCAACATTCGACGAAAGTAAAATATCTATTAAAGGTGTTATCCATTTGAGTTTTCCTGCATTGTCAAAATCTTCAAATTTGTACGATTTCAAAACTGTTCCTGTTCCAACCGAAACGATTATCATATCGTTTATACTCGGATAATTCTTTTTTTCTGGATTATTTAGTAAATCTGAAAACGGTATTTTTCGTGCTTCGGCATAAGCACAAAGCGACGGATTATTGGCATAAACGCCACCATCTATAAGTGTAAATTCTTGATTGTACAATGATTTTATTTTGGCTGGTTCAAAGTAGGTTGGTGCAGCTGCTGTTGCCCGACAAGCATCTTTTATATAAAAATTTTCTAGTTCAGAAGTTCTAGCATCATAACTCGTAAAAAATTTAGCACGACGTGCCGAAATATCGTACGATGTTATTAAGGAAGGTTTTATAAAATCTTTAAGTTGTAGGTCACCAAAAACTTCTTCCAATTGTTTTTCGAGATTGGTTTCGGATATTTTTTCGTTGAGCAATCCAAACGGATTGATAATTTGTCGCCAAAACGAAACATCAAAAATCGTTTCGCCTCGTTGTGCGTACAAATCGAGTGCTTCTTGTACTGAGAATTTGGCTTTGCCTTTATCGTCTGGAAATAATAAAATTGATGCTAAAATTCCACCCGTGCTGCTGCCAGCAATCATGTCAAAATAATCGCCAAGTTTAGCATCGGGGTTATCTAGTTTTTGTAATTGTTCTTCTATAAACTTCAATATTACACAGGAAATAATACCGCGAATTCCGCCGCCGTCGATGGCTAATATTCTTATTTTTTTGGGCATAAAAAAAGTTATTTGGTATTAGGTAATGGATTAGAAGTTATTTTTTGTAAATTCTTAAATATTTTACTAGATGATGACATAATCATTTTTGTCTCGTTTTAGTTTTTCTAGTTGGCGCCATTTGTTACGACCTTGCTTGTCAAAATGCGGAATATCTTTAAAGCTTTTCCAGTTGCCGCCCCACCCGAGCCTGAAAGAGCGAACTGACGAAGTAATCCCAGCCGTTTTTTATAAATATCTTGACGCACTCAAACCAGTCGGCTACCGTGTCGTTGTCCCAATCTTTTTTGTGATCAAAGCTTGCTACTTTGCCATCAATAATTAGGCAAATATCTACCGCAAAGCCATAATTATGTACCGATTTGCCAGCTCGGGCATTGGTCACAATGTGTCCTAGTGGTTTTTTGGTCGTTTTGCCGTTAGGGTTCACTTTGGTGCGACCTAATGCAAACAAGTCGTCTTGCTCTTTGAAGCTTCGCAAGGCTTGCGTTATGCGTACTTTGGCTTTACCAGTTAGTGCTTGGTCGCAATCCTGAATTATTGTGGTTACTTCAGCTATTACGCTTGGGTGTAAATTGGCAATGCGGGTTTGGGTGGGTGTGTCCATAGTTTTTGGGATATTGATTTTTTTGTTGAATTACTTTAAGAAATTACAACTAGTTTACAAGTGTTAGCGGGCACGGAAAAAATTTCCGCGCTATCGATTACGAGAATGTTTTAATATCCGAGCGATCGGGTTCTTTTTTGTAATAGAAAAATTTATTGTTCCTTTTTTTGTTCCGTTCTTAAAATAGCCACCTACTTTTTTCTCTATACTTCCTTTTTGCCAATTTTGCCCTTTAGAATACCAATATCCATTTTTAAGCCCGTCTGTCGGATAGTTTAAACTTTCTGGAAGTTTAATATAAAAACCTGAACCTACTTCTTTCAATGATTGAGCAAAAAAATGTGCTTTTCTCAAACAATTATTAATTTCAAAAAAATCAACACCTTCATTAAACGCTTCTACAACTTGATTAATTAAATCATCATTAGCAGTATTAAAAATTTGCTTTAATTCTTCAAATGTAACCCCCGCTACCGCACAAATCCTTTCCCCCGCTAGCGCACGAATCCTTTCGTGTGGTTTTCTAATTTTTAAGTATTAAAAAAATAACTTCATAAACTTTAATTTATTTTATACAAACTTTTACAATATCAATCATTTATAACTTGTATCTCAACTTGTTTGCCACACGAAAGGATTCGTGCGGTAGCGGGGGATCTTGGGTTGGTTTGTCCATAGCTTATTATTTTATTCTCTCTAAAATATACTTTGGAATTCTTTTTAAATCCTTTTTCTGGTCTTTCATTAGTTGAATGTACTTTTTGTAATTTTCTTTTGCTTTTTCTTTTTCATTGGTTTCCCAATAACAATCGGCTATATTAAGATAAGCAACTATTCGTTTAGGAAATTTAGATATTATATTCTCTAATAATGAAATAGAATAATTATAATTTTTTGATTTATATAAACTGTAAGCAAAATCATTTATCTTCTTTACATTATTTTTATTAATAATAATATCATCATCTGAAGTCCAATCCCATTTGAAATAATTAAATGGATAATAATTTTTCCCACCAATTTCTTCTTTTGAAAATTAATAATTATCTCTTCGTCCTCTTCAGGACTTTTATAATACTCTTCGTGATAGCTAATTATTCTAAAATTATTATTTATTAATTCTAATTCATACTTTTTTATTTTATAAGATTCTTGAGCAAACGGAGCTTCACAAGTTTTGTAAATAAAGATGCGATTTTTTATAGATAACGAGCTATATAAATTATCACTTTTCCCACCACATTCTCTGCAAGGAACAACATTATCATTATCAAACACTTTTAAATACTTCCTATTTGTCAATCCTTTCAATATAATTACTTTCCTCTTTGTAAGTAAATCTCTGTTGTCCAATAAATATGATTCCCTTTCTTCTTTATGGCTTAAAATTAAGAGATAATCTAATAATTTATCATTATCAAATTTGCCTGAAACTAATGTATCAATTTCAAAATTTTCAGGAATATAATTTAAAAACTTTTGAACTTCTTTCTGATTAATTTGACAGTATAAATTGTCTAAAAACAGTAACGAAATACCGATTATTAATTTTTTCATATTACAACTATAAATTGAACGTTTTTCTAATTCTTTCGAAGGTATTTTTTCTATCTGAATAAGAGCTTGTTTTTTTATTTATAAGTATTGTTATTGCATCAACATTTTCTGGATTGTATCCTTTATCAGCTTCTCTTGAAGATTTTCTATATACCCAATCCCCTAATCCCGCAAAAACAGCTTCTTTGGCAGTAAAAGTATCTTTGCCTAAACTTAAATCTACATAGCTCTCTGGGACTAATTTATCAATCATTTTTTGAATTTCAGTATAATTAGTTCTTCCTGTAATTTGTAATAAACCTCGACCTCTAAAATTCCAACCATCACCTTCATTTATATTACCTAATTTATAATTCTTACTCCTATTTTTATCTGCGTAAGCAATATTTGCAATACCTTTTTGATCAGCATATTGTGTAATAACTTTCTTTTTAGTAACTTTATTAATTGATTCTTTTCTTCCTATTTTCTCAGCCTCTGATTTGTAAGGCTCTTTTAAAAATGTTTTAAATGGATCTCCAGACTTTAATTTTTTCACTGTATAATTTAAACTTTCTCCATTAAATGCTCCTGACAATCCAGATCCACTTTCTACAAAAGCTTGTGCAAAAAAATGACATCTCCTCAGGCAAGAATCTAATTCAAAAATCTCATAAATTTTTTTTCTTTCACCTTTATTGTTAATATATGATTTGTTAAATTCATCTACAATACTTTGTATCTTTTCATCACTTGCATCTGTCCATATTTCTTTAATGTCTTCAAATGTTAAATCTACATTACAATCATCAGTTTTTGATACGCTAAAAACAGGTACTTCACCCCGATAGCGCGGATTTGCAATCCGTGCCCGCAAAGAGAATAAAAAAGAAATAATAAAAGCATATCACGTTATTTGAAAAAATTAAATTGTTGTTCTAAAAATAATTGTAGCTTTCCAATTGGAATGGGCACGGATTGCAAATCCATGCTATCGGGCCAACTTGTAGCTTGAATATTTCTCATAATTTAACTTTGTCAAACTCTTTATTTGAAAAATCAGAGAGGTTGATTTTTCCAAAATCTTTCTCTGAAAATGTTGAAAACAAAAAACTGTCTCCTATTTTAGTTTGCTCTAAAACACAACTAAATTTAGTTAAAAAATAATCATTAGAATCTTTATCAAATTTAAAAGTAAAATATTCGTGAAGAATCTCCTCATGATTGCTTGTACACCTATTTTGTTCGATTGTGATAAAATTTCCTTTAGTAACAATTTTATTAAAAGTCTCTTTATTATCCCCTGAATAACATGTTATTGTGCTATTTTTAAAATAAATAAGATCATCCAGAACTGATATAATTTTATACTTTTTTTTTGATATTGAACTTACAAAAATTAAAACTCTATTTTGTTTGAAATTCATGCCCTTTATTTCTTGTTCGAAAATGAAGAAATGATTATTACAGTCTTTACTTTTATGTTTCTTGTTATAAATAGGTTTATATCCTTTTTTTATATAAAAAGAAATAAGTTCTATTTTTGTATAAACTTCATTTTTTTGTACAACACTATTTGATTGAATTGAATTTTTATTATTATTTTCAATTTCTAATGAATTATTTAAAAAAAAGATAAATATTGATATTAATATTATTTTCATAGTTGACATTCTTTAACCTTAAAAACAATTTTTGTTATTTCTTTAAAACAATTATTGATTGTCCGTTTGTTGTCATAACCCTGTAATCCCCGCTATTACTAGCCTATCGAATAATTTTTCTTCAAAATATCTTCTATTTAACTTGTAAACGAACTCATTCAGGTATAATTGAAGATATTTTCCTTTTATTT